>NZ_JAMYNZ010000001.1:0-772751 GCF_040319465.1 Mesorhizobium sp. M0910 | reverse complement strand
GCGCTCGTGTCCTCGAATGGCATCCCGAACCCCCCAGCGCAAAGCGCGCCAAACTGTTCGCGATGTCCTCGCACACCTGTTCGCGATGTCCCCGGTCCAAACAGGGGGGAGATCAGCTGTCATTGTCGCTTTCGCCAATCTCCAGCGTTGCAAGACGGCCGGCAACGCCAAAGCTGCCAATCTCCCTCCTTGTGGGGGAGATGTCCGGCAGGACAGAGGGGGGCGCGAAAAAGCTCTCATCGTTGAAGCTGAGCACACAAGCGGCGCGCAAGTCTGGAGAGACTTCCTTACCCCTCCAGCCAAGTGTCCGCCCAGTTCGATACCGCCCAGCGCGGATTGTTGGCGATGTTCTTGACCGTATCACGTGCGACGCTGATGAAACTCCATTCGGCGACGTTGATCAGTGGCAGGTCGGCGGCAACTTTTCTCTGGAACTCCTTGTAGAGTTCGGTGCGGGCGGCGGTGTCGAGCGTCTCCGATGCCTTGGCGATCAGGGCATCGAGTTCGGCGTTCTTATAGCCGCCTTGGTTGGAGAAGGGCACGCCGTCTGGAATGCCGCTCTGCACCAGGATGGTGGTCGAGATCGCAGGATCGCCGCGGAACACCGGCGGCCCGACCGCAAGGTCGAAGGCGTGGTCGGTGTAAACAGCCTTGATATGCGCGGCCGAGTCGTTGTTGACCAGATGAGCGTCGATGCCGATGGCGGCGAGCGCCTGGCGCAGATAGTCGCCGAACTGCTTGGTCTCGTTGAAATAGGGCGCCGGCAGCAGTTTCAGTGAAAAGCGCTTGCCGTCATCGCCTCGGCTGTAGCCGGCCTCGTCCAGCAAGGTGTTGGCCTTGACGAGGTCGAAGGCGTACGTCGGCACGTCGGCGGTGTAGAATTGCGGGTCGTTTTTCGGCACCGGGCCAGTGGCGGTGGCGGCATAGCCGAGAAACACCGTCTTGACGACGAAATCCTTGTCGATGGCGTGAGCGATCGCCTGGCGCACTTTCAGGTCGGCCAGCTCCTTGCGGCGATGGTTGATCTCGACGACGAGCTGGTAGGTCAGCCCTTCATAACCCTTGGTGATCACCTTGAGGCCGGGCACTTTGGATATGCGGTCGAGATCGGCGAGGGGCACGGCGGAGAAGGCGGCGAGCTGGATCTCTTCGGCCTCGAGCGCGCTGGCCGCTGCTGTGCGGTCCGGCAGCACCTGATAGATGATCTCGTCGAGATAGGGCTCGTCCTTGCCCCAATAATCCGTATTCTTCTCCAGCCGGTAATATTCGCCGGGTTTGTATTCGGCGAATTTGAACGGTCCGGTGCCGACCGGGGCGTTGTTGGCCGGGTTGTCCTCGATCTTTCCGGTCTCGTAGATGTGCTTGGGCACCACGCTGCTCAGCGCCGGCAAGGCGTTGCGGATCAGCTGGAACGGTGTCGGCTTGGCGAATTTGAACACGGCGGTGGCTTCGTCCGGCGTGTCGACCGCCTCCAGATCCTTGAACACGGTGCGGCCGAGATTCTGCAACGGCTTCCAGATATGCAGCGCCGAGAACGCGACATCGCCGGAGGTGAAGGGTTTACCGTCATGCCATTTGACGCCCTCGCGCAGCTTGAACGTCACCGACAGGCCGTCGGTGGCACCTTCCCAGCTGAGTGCCAGGCGCGGATCGAGCCCGTCCTTGCCCTCAAAGGAGGCCTCAGCCAAGGTTTCTACGATCTTGCTCGAAATGAAGAAGACGCCGTTCGAGGCGACGATCGCCGGATTGAGATTGCGCGGCTCGGAATCAGCGGCGACAACCAGTCGTCCGCCCTTTTTCGGCGTCTGCGCCGACCCGATCGTCGGCATCGCGGTGGAGGCCAGCAGCAATGCCGAACCCGCAAGCATCGTACGTCTGGAAATGGTGAACTCTGGCATGATCGAACTCCGTCCTCTCCGCGGACCCGGCCGGGTCCGCCGTACCCCTCGGACGCTCGTAAGCATCCTGCACGGCTGATTATGGGCCTTGTACGGGGTTTCGCCAAAGACGGAATTGGCGCATCCTCACGTGGCTTTGAAATTTCCGTCCGTTGGACCAGTTGTACGGAAACGGTTCGATGCGCGGTTCTGGCAGGACCCAGACTGGAGTAAAGTGCAGCAGGTGGACCAGCTTTGGGGCTGGTTCGCCCGTTCTGGCTGGACCAGATCGGGCAAAATGATGCAGATTAAGCATAGCCGAGGGTCAGAGCCGGAAAGCCGGTGCCGGCGAGCGGCCGGCCAAGGGATTTCAGGGAGAGAGACATGAACATTGCCCCAGGCAAGAATGCCGTCGGCGGCGTGCCGTTCGACCAGGCTCGGGTGGACGGGCTGATGGAGGAGGCCGGCATCGACGTGCTGCTCGCCACCTCCAAGCACAACACGCAGTATCTGCTTGGCGGCTACAAGTTCATCTTCTTCGCCGCCATGGATGCGATCGGCCACAGCCGTTATCTGCCTGTCGTCGTCTATGAGAAAGGTGGGCCGGAGCATGCCGCCTATATCGCCAACCGCATGGAAGGCGGCGAGCACCAGAACCATCCATTCTGGACGCCGACACTGCATGCCGCCTGCTGGGGCACGCTCGATGCCGCCAACCTGGCGGTCGAGCATTTGCGAAAGATCGGCAAGGGCAATGCCCGCGTCGGCATCGAGCCCGCCTTCCTGCCGTCCGACGCCTATATGCTGATCCGCAACGCGCTGCCGGATGCCAAGCTGATCGATGCGACTGATATGCTGGAGCGCATGCGCGCAATCAAAACCGAGGCCGAGTTGGAGAAGCTGCGCATCGCCTCCGAGCTGATCACCGATTCCATGCTGGCGACCATCGGCTGGGCACGCGAAGGCACGACCAAGAGCGAGATCATCGAACAGCTCAGGCGCGAGGAGACCAATCGCGGCGCGCATTTCGAATATTGCCTGTTGACGCTAGGCTCCAGCCACAACCGCGCCGCCTCGCCGCAGGCCTGGAAACGGGGCGAGGTGATGTCGATCGATTCCGGCGGCAACTACCACGGCTATATCGGCGACCTTTGCCGCATGGGCGTGCTGGGCGAGCCTGACGCCGAACTCGAGGATCTGCTGGCCGAGATCGAGACAGTGCAGCAGGCGGCCTTCTCCAAGGTCAAGGCGGGCACGCTGGGCGGTGACATGATTTCTCATGCCGAAGGCGTGCTGAAGAAGTCGAAGGTTGCGCCCTATACCGATTTCTTCGCGCATGGCATGGGGCTGATCACGCATGAAGCGCCGTTCCTGATGACCAACCATCCGGTGACCTATGAAGGCACCTATGCCGCAAAGCCGCTGGAGAAGAACATGGTGCTTTCGGTCGAGACGACCATGCTCCACCCGACGCGCGGCTTCATCAAGCTGGAGGACACGGTGGCGGTCACCGACACAGGGTACGTGATGTTCGGCGATCGGGGCCGGGGCTGGAACGCGGGCGGGGGTTAGGCGCTTCTATCCCCGCCCGGCGGGATCAACCTGAAATCCGGCAACTCCCGCAACGCCAGTTCCGGCCCGGCCGGCGAATAGACGACGAAAAGCTGCATCGGCCCATCGCCGGTATTGAGCGTCGAGTGGAAGCGGCTTTCCGGCACATAGATGGTGCAGCCGGGGCCGACTTTCTCGACGACCGGGTTGCCTTTCTCGTCCTCGACCATCTGCTCGCCATCGCCTGAGATGACGAAGATGATCTCCTCCGCACCCGGATGGTTATGACGCGTATGGCCCTTGCCCGACGGGAGGTCGACGACACCACCGGAAAATCGCTTTGCGCCGTTCACTTCGGGAGCGACCGTCAGCGACAGCCTGCCCCAGTCGAAGCCGAAGGCGCTGACGTCTTTTGGATATACGAACACCTTGCTGTTGTCGGTCATCGTCCCACCTTCTTTTGCTGGTCTCTACGCAGCGCCGAACGTGACGGCCTTGAAATCCGCCGTCTGCCTGGCGATCGAGGCTTCCGCCGGCAGCCGCTCCATCGAACTGGCGCCATAGAACCCGTGCAGGCCCTTGCAGCGCTCGAGAATATATCTGGCGTCGTCCGGCATCGAGATCGGCCCGCCATGGCAAAGCAGGATTATATCCTCGCGCACTGAGCGTGCCGCTTTGGCGATGGCGTCGATCTCGCTGACACAGTCGTCCAGCGATTTAGCCGACGTCGCGCCGATCGAGCCGCCGGTGGTCACCCCCATATGGGCGACGACGATGTCGGCGCCGGCTGTTGTCATGGCGCGCGCCTCGTCTGGGTTGAAGACATAGGGCGTGGTCAACAGGTCGAGTCTGTGAGCCTCGGCGATCATGTCGATCTCGAGCCCGAAGCCCATGCCGGTTTCTTCAAAACTCCGCCGCATCTGGCCGTCGAACAGGCCGATGGTCGGAAAATTCTGGACGCCGGAAAAGCCCATCGTCTTCAACTCGGCCAAAAGCAGCGGCATGATGACGAAGGGATCAGTGCCGTTGACGCCGGCCAGCACCGGCGTCTTCTTCACCACCGGCAGCACTTCGTAGGCCATCTCCTTGACGATCTCGTTGGCGTTGCCATAGGCGAGCAGGCCGGCGGCCGAGCCGCGCCCGGCCATGCGGTAGCGGCCGGAATTGTAGATGATGATCAGGTCGATGCCGCCGGCTTCCTCGGCCTTGGCCGACAGGCCGGTGCCGGCACCGCCGCCGACGATCGGCACGCCATCCGCAATCATCATGCGGAATTTCTCCAGGATTTTCTTGCGCGGTATGGCGGCCATGTCTTGGTGTCTCACTGTCTGGCGATGTCGAGGAAGGCCGTTGTGGCGGCCCAGGCGAATTCCGGATCGTTGATGTGCAGCGGCAGGCGCAGCACGCGCCGCGTTTTGGCGGGTTTGATGGTACGCTCGATCGCCTCGAACAAAGCGGCATCGGCTTCAGGGTCGAAGAAGGCGCCGCCTTCGATGTCGAGCGCCGACACGCCTTTCTCCGGAATGAGGAAACGAACCGGACCCTGGCAGAGGCTCAGCCTTGTCCCGATCCATTCGCCGATCGTCCTGCTTTCGTCGGCAGTGGTGCGCATCAGCGTGACGTTTGGATTGTGCTCATAAAACAGCCGGCCGCGATAGCGTTCCGGAATTGTCGGCGGCGCCCAGAAATTGACCATGTCGAGCGCGCCGACCGAGCCGATATAAGGCAGCCTGGTGCGGGCGATGGCGACAAAGCGATCTTCGGTCGCCGGCAGCACGCCGCCAAGCAGCAAGTCGCAGACTTCGGTCGTTGTGATGTCGATGACGCCGGACAACAGGCCGCTGTCGGCCATTTTTTCCATGGTGCGGCCGCCGGTTCCGGTGGCATGAAAGACCATGCAGTCATAGGTCGAACGAAGCTCATCGGCGATCGCGGTCACGCATGGCGTGGTGACGCCGAACATGGTCAGGCCTATCGAGGGTCTGCCGTCGGCCGGCGGCGCCGGCTTTGCCGCCATGCCTGATATCGCCTGGGCGGCATTGTGCAGCACGACACGGGAAAGTCGGTTGAGGCCGGCCATGTCGGTCACCGACGGCATCATGACGATGTCGGAGACGTCGACGTAAGGCGTGGTGTCACCGGAGGCCAACGTCGAAACCATGATCTTGGGCAGGCCGAGCGGCAGCGTGCGCATTCCTGCGGTGATGATCGAGGTGCCGCCACCGCCGCCAATGCCGATAATCCCGGCAATGTCGCTGCGCGATTGAACAAACCGGGCAAAGGCGGCAGCCATTGCCGCCACCGCGGTGCCGCGATCGTCGACGCCGAGCACGGCGTTGCGACCCTCGGAATGGTGGCTGGCGACCTCGTCTGCCGAAATGTCGACCGGCACGGTCGCGCCGCGTGTTCCGATGTCGACACGGGCAATCGAAGCGCCGGTAGCGGCGACCGCATCGGACAGAAATGCGAGTTCCTCGCCCTTGGTGTCGGCGGTGCCCACCACATAGATGCGCTTCATCGCGTTTCCCCGGTCTTGGGCGTGTTCGGCGCTGCCGCCCCTTTGCCTGGCCGTTCGATGGGCGAAGGGCCATTGCAATTTTTTGAGACGCGCGTATCGTATTAACATGGATGTCTCACGTCAACAAGCGACAGTGAACGACGACGCCGGCCAAGGCGCCAGCCCGCGGGCTGAGCGCGGGGCCCGCGCGCGCACCAAGCGGCTGATGCTGGAGACGGCGACAAAGCTGATGCAGGCGGGCGCCACGCCCTCCGTCAGCGAGGTGGCGGAAGCAGCGGAAGTCTCGCGCGCCACCGCTTATCGGTATTTTCCGAGCCAGGCGGCGCTGGTGCAGGCGGTGGTCGACGAAGGGCTCGGGCCGATCCTTACCTGGCAATCGATCTCTGCCGATCCGGAGCGCCGGGTCGCCGAGCTGTTCGACACCGCCATGCCGCGCATCGAGGCCTTCGAAGCGACGTTCAAGGCGGCGCTGAAACTGTCGCTCGACCAGTGGGCACAGCGACAGGCAGGCACGCTGGGCGGCGAACCGGCCTTCACGCGCGGCCATCGCATCGAGCTTTTGAAGGATGCGATCGCGCCACTCAAGGGCCAGTTGCCGCAGCGCGAATTCAAGCGGCTTGCGCAGGCGCTGTCGCTGATCTTCGGTGTTGAGATGCTGATCGTATTGAAGGATATATGGGGCTTGGATAGCCGCAGTATGATGTCGGTTGCGCAATGGGCGGCCGGGGCTCTTGTGCGCGCGGCTATGACCGAGTCGATGATTGAAGGAGATGGGATCGCGCCGACGACCGCCGTGAGATGACGCCAATCTGGTTCGACCAGATTTTCAACTTGGCTATTCATGCTACTGGCGATGCAGCGGCCCAAGTAAGGCATTCATGTATCATGGAGTAGGAAAATTCAGCGAAAACAGGCAGATATCGCAGAAGCCAGCTTGTCTGCGTGTCCGTCACCGTCCAAGAAAGGGCTTGACGTTCCTCTTAAATTGGTAATACCAGATCAGGACAAATAAAGCGGATCAAAGGTGAAGGCTGAGATCCGTTTCGGTCGAGCGAGGAGGCTCACAGACCGAAACGGTGCCGTCACGGGAGGACTACCAGGGCCGGCCTCGATGCCGGTTCTCATGAACGGTAGAATGCGCACAAGGGAGGAAATCATTATGCGCAAGACAATGACCAGCTTGCTTGCTGGTATCGGCCTAGTGCTCGCCTGCGGAACGTCCGTCTACGCGCAGGAAAAGGAACTTACAATCTTCTGGGCGGAATGGGATCCGGCCAATTACCTGCAGGAACTCGGCAACGAGTACGAGAAGGAAACCGGCGTCAAGATCACGGTGGAAACCACACCGTGGCCCGACTTCCAGACCAAGGCCTTCACCGAGTTCAACGCCCATGGCGACGCCTACGATATGGTCGTCGGCGACTCGCAATGGCTTGGTGCTGGCTCGACCGGTGGCCACTATGTCGACCTGACCGACTTCTTCAACAAGCACAAGGTCGGTGAAGTGATGGCACCGGCCACGGTGAAATACTATGCCGAATATCCGGGCGGCAGCAGCAAGTACTGGGCCATTCCGCTCGAAGGCGACGCCGTCGGCTGGTCCTATCGCAAGGACTGGTTCGAAGACCCCAAGGAAAAAGAAGCCTTCAAGGCCAAGTATGGCTACGATCTCGACGTGCCGAAGGATTTCAAGGCGCTACGCGACATCGCCGAATTCTTCTACCGGCCGGACCAGAAAAAATACGGCATCGCCATCTACACCGACAATTCTTATGACGCGATGGCGATGGGCTTCGAAAACGCGCTGTTCTCCTTTGGCGGCGAGCTGGGTGACTATAAGACCTACAAGGTCGATGGCTTCATCAACTCCGACAAGGCGATCGCGGCGCTCGACGCCTACAAGGAACTCTACAAGTTCACGCCTCCGGGCTGGGCCAAGTCGTTCTTCGTCGAGGACAACCAGGCGATCACTGAAAACCTGGCCGCGATGAGCATGAACTACTTCGCGTTCTTCCCCTCGTTGATCAACGAGGCGTCGAACCCGAACGCCAAGAACACCGGCTTCTTCGCCAATCCAGCCGGACCTGGCGGCGACCAGTTCGCCGCACTCGGCGGTCAGGGCATCTCCATCGTTTCCTACTCGCAGAAGCAGGAAGAGGCGACGAAGTTCCTGGAATGGTTCATCAAGGACGAGACCCAGAAGAAATGGGCAGCGCTTGGCGGCTACACCTGCAGTGCCGCCGTGCTCAAGTCGCCCGAATTCCAGAACGCCACGCCCTACAACAAGGCGTTCTACGAGACCATGTTCAAGGTCAAGGACTTCTGGGCGGTTCCGGAATATGCGGAACTGCTGCAGCAGCTCAACCAGCGCATCTATCCTTACATGATCGGCGGCGAAGGCACCGCCAAGGAGACGCTGGACGCACTGGCAGCCGACTGGAACGCGACCTTCAAGAAATACGGCCGCGGCCAATAAGCATGAAGTTTCACGGAGGGGGCGTTCGTGCCTCCTCCGTTTCTTTTTCTGATTCTTGAACCGGGAGCAGGGTCTTGGCGACCACGATGATCACCACGCTGGACAGGTCCTCGCGGGCCGCCGCTCGCGGTCTAAGCGACATTTCGATCCGCAATCTCTTCATCATCCCGACGATCCTGTTTCTGATCGTCTTCAACATCTTCCCGCTGATCTATTCGCTGGGCTATTCGTTCACCGATTTCCGCGCCTCGACCAGCGCGGCGGCGAATTTCGTCGGGCTGCAAAACTATCGCGACCTGCTCAGCGATCCCTATGTCTGGTCCAACTTCGCCATCACCGCAAAATACGTCATCATCTCGGTCGCCGGCCAGCTGCTCGTCGGCTTCGGCGTGGCCATGCTGCTCAATCGCGACATTCCGCTCAAGGGCCTGCTGACGACGCTCCTGTTGTTGCCGATGATGCTGTCGATGGCCGTCGTCGGCCTGTTCTGGAAGCTGCTCTACGATCCGTCCTTCGGCATCATCAATTATGCGCTCGGCCTCGGCACCTTCGAATGGCTGTCGAATCCGAAAATGGCGCTCTATGCGGTCGCGCTGACCGACATCTGGATGTGGTCGCCCTTTGTCATGCTGTTGTCGCTGGCCGGCCTGTCGGCTGTGCCCAAGCATCTCTACGAGGCAGCCGCGATCGACAGGGCCGGGCCGTTCTACACCTTCTTCCGCATAACGCTGCCGCTGGTTGCGCCGATCCTGATGATCGCGGTCATCTTCCGCACCATGGAGGCGTTCAAGACCTTCGACCTCGCCTACATCCTGACCAGCCAGCCGACGGCCGAGCTGATCTCGATCCGGCTCTATAAGATGGCGTTCCAGGAATGGCAGACCGGGCGTTCCTGCGCGCTCGCCTACATCGTGCTGATCATGGTGCTGGCGATCACCAACATCTATGTCAAATATCTCAACAAGGTGAAGGAGCGCTGAGATGGCCGCAGTCCGCACTTCTTCCGAAATCACCTTCAACCGGGTCGCCATCGTCGCTGTCCTGCTGGTGACGATCATCTTCCTGGCGCCGATCTACTGGATCGCCTCGACGGCTTTCAAGCCGCGCAATCTCGCCACCACCATTCCGCCGACGGTGGTTTTCCAGCCGGAGATATCGCCCTTCGTCAAGTTGTTCACCAAGCGTTCGCAGCTGCGCAGCCCGCCGTCGCCGGAGGAGTACGCGGCTGCGCCGTGGTGGGAGCGCGTCGTCTTCAATGGCGGCGAAAAGATCGTGCGCGACGGCAAGGGCCAGGTGCAGTGGTCGGGCTATCCGAGCCGTTTCATGAATTCGCTGATCGTCGCCATAACCTCGACCGTCCTGGCCGTCGGCATGGGCACCTTCACCGCCTATGGCTTCTCGCGCTTCAAGGTGAAGGGAGAGGCGGATCTGCTCTTCTTCATCCTGTCGACGCGCATGCTGCCGCCGGTGGTCGTCGCCATCCCAATGTTCCTGATGTACCGGGCGGTAGGGCTCAACGATTCCCATGTCGGCCTGATCATTCTTTACACCGCCTTCAACCTGTCCTTCTCGGTCTGGCTGATGAAGGGCTTCATGGACGAAATCCCGAAGGAGTATGAAGAGGCGGCGCTCGTCGACGGCTACACGCGCATGGAGGCCTTCTTCAAGATCGTGCTGCCCGAGGCCGCCACCGGCATCGCCGCCACCGCCGTGTTCTGCTTCATCACGGCGTGGAACGAGTATGCCTTCGCGCTGATCATGACCAGCCGCCGCGCCCAGACGGCACCGCCCTTCATTCCCAGCCAGGTCGGTTCCGGCCTGCCGGACTGGACGGTGATCGCCGCCGGAACCTTCCTGTTCCTGCTGCCGGTCGCGATCTTCACCTTCCTGCTCCGCAACCACCTGTTGCGCGGCATGTCCTTCGGAGCGATCCGCAAATGAGCTTTCGCGACATCAACCAGAAATATCTCGAACCGGGCAGCCAGGTGCTGATGGTGCTCGGTATCATCGCGCTCTGCCAGCCGTGGAACATGCTGCTGCACAGCTATGGCGTGACCATCATCCTGATCGGTCTGATCGGCTTCAACATCACCTCCAAGATCGCGCCGGAGGAGAAGGCCGGCACCGGGCAAGGGGCAAATCCGGGGGCACAGCATTGACCCAAATCGAGCTTCGCGGCGTCCAGAAATATTTCGGCGCCGTCCAGGTCATCAAGGACCTCAACCTGAAGATCGACGACAACGAGTTCATCGTGCTGCTCGGCCAGTCGGGCTGCGGCAAGACGACGACGCTCAGGGCGATTGCCGGGCTGGAGACGATCGACGGCGGCGACATCCTCATCGACGGCAAGCCGGTCCAGCACCTCAAGGCCGCCGACCGCGACATCGCCATGGTCTTCCAATCGTTTTCGCTCTATCCGCATATGAGCGTTTACGAGAACATCGCCTTTCCACTGAGAGCGACGCGCAAGAGCAAGGCCGAGATCGACAGCGAGGTGCGCTCGGTCGCCAAGACGCTGCAGATCAGCGATCTCCTCGCCAAGAAACCGTCGGCGCTGTCCGGCGGCGACATGCAGCGCGTGGCGATCGGCCGGGCCTTGGTGCGGCGGCCGAAGGCGATGCTGATGGACGAGCCGATCGGCGCGCTCGATGCCAAGCTGCGCGAGGAGATGCGGGCCGAGATCAAGCGGCTGCACATCAAGCAGGGTTCGACCAGCATCTATGTCACCCACGACCAGATCGAGGCGATGAGCCTCGCCGACCGCATCGTCATCATGCATGAAGGTGTACTGCAGCAGGTCGGCTCGCCGGACGAGGTCTATTCGCATCCGGCGAATCTTTTCGTCGCGCAATTTGTCGGCAGCCCGGTGATGAACGTCGCCGACGCTTCGGTGACCGAGAAACCCTCATCGGCCTCGGTCACGGTCGGCGATGCGGCCGCTGGCTTCGAATTCCCGCGCGCCTTGCTGTCGAAGCTCAATGGCCATGCCGGCAGCCAACTCGCGCTCGGCATACGGCCGGAAGGCGTCCTCGTCCGCCGCGAAACCGCCGAGGGGTTCCTGCCGGTGGAGACGCAGATCGTCGAGCCGCTCGGGTCCTTCGACATCGTCGACCTCAAGGTCGGCTCCAAGATGCTGCGTGCGCGCACCAAGAGCGGCTTCATCAGCGGCCCCGGCGAAAGGGTCTTCGTCAGAATAGATCCCAGCCAGGCGCATTTCTTCGACACGGCGAGCGGCAAATCGCTGGGAGTGAGACTCTGATGGCCCACATCCAGCTCAAGAACATCTCAAAGAAGTTCGGTAACCACACCGCCTTGACCGGGCTCGATCTCGACATCGCCGATGGCGAGTTCTTCGTCCTGCTTGGCGAGACCGGCGCCGGCAAGACGACGACGCTGCGCATGATTGCCGGCCTGGAAAAACCGAGCGAAGGCCAGGTCTTCATCGATGGCGTCGATGTCGCCGACTGGGGCGCGGCCGAGCGCGACGTGGCGCTGGTGCTGCAGCAATATTCGCTCTATCCGCGCTATACGGTGCGCCAGAACCTCGAATTTCCGCTGAAGCCGAAGATCCGCCGGCTGCCCGATGCCGAGATCAAGGATCGTGTCGACCGCGCGGCCAGGACGCTGCGCATCGAGCATCTGCTCGACCGCAAGACCGATAGGCTTTCAGGCGGCGAGATGCAGCGCGTCTCGATCGGCCGCGCCATCGTGCGCAAGCCGCGGGTATTCCTGATGGACGAGCCGTTGTCGGCGCTCGACGCCAAATTGCGCGAGGCGCTGCGCACCGAATTGAAGAACCTGCAGATGCAGCTTGGCGCCACCTTCCTGTTCGTGACGCACGATCAGATCGAGGCGATGTCGATGGGTGACAAGGTCGGCGTGCTCAACCATGGCCGCATCGTCCAGACCGGCACGCCGTACGAGATCTACAACAATCCGCGCGACACCTACGTGGCAAGCTTCGTCGGCTCACCGCCGATGAACCTCATCGACGGCAAGCTCGTCAACGGACGTGCGGTGATGGCGCCGCTCAATTTCGAATTGCCGTTTGCGGGGGGTGCCAAGACTTCGGGGGGTGCCAAGACGGGCGCGGCGACCGACGGTCGCCCGCTCGTCTTCGGTATTCGTCCCGAAGACGTCTATCTCGAGACCGGCGCGCCGGTCGAGGCGCGGGTCCACGATGTCGAGAACCATGGCGTCGAGAAGATCCTGACGCTGCGGGTCGGCGACGCCATGCTGCGCGCCACCGTGCCGGCCAGGACCGACGTCCAGATAGAGCAGCCGGTGCGCTTTGCCTGGAATCCGGACAAGGTGGTGCTGTTCGACAAGGGCAGCGGAATAAGCCTGCGTCACGCCGGCTAAGTACAAGCCTCTTTACTGCAGCTGGAGCGGGATGCGTTCAACACGAACCGTGTATCCCGCTCTATCTATGTGTTTTAGCCGCATTTGTGCGACGCTACGTGACTCCATTTGGTGCGAAATGCTCGAGTCTTCCCGTCATCCCCCGTGCGGGGGATGCGGATGCTCCGATTTGTCGAATAGGCTGATCCTTTGGTCCCAAACGGGCTTTGCAAGCCCAATTTTGGAGGCCCGAAATGGAGGGTTGGCTATGGGAAATCTGTTCCGCACTTTTGCGACGATCCTGCTTGTCGCCGGTATGGGATTGTTGGCGGCGCATCTGGGCGAGGCGCAGGCAGCCAAGAAAATCGTCGCCGGTGCGAAGGTCGACGCCAAGAAGATCAAGGGCCTCAACGGCACGGTCAATCTGTCCACCAGCGACTGCAAACTGTTGTTGAGCGGCACCGTCGTCGAAGTCTCGGATGGCAGGTGCGGGGCCTCCGGCAAATATTGCAAGAGCAGTGCCGGCTCGGCCTGTATCACCGAGCAATAAGCCGGCCAACGTTTAGCCGGCCTAAAGCGCGTCGCGTTCGACCGGCCTCATGCGACGCGCTTTAGATTCTTGTTTTGATGCACGTCGTTATCGCAAAACCGCTGCACACTTTTGCGCGACATGCATTAGCGGATCTCCGCCTGTTCCTCGGCCCGGAAATGGCTGGGCGGCGATCCGATGACCCGTTTGAAGGCGCGGCTGAAGGAGGCGTCGGATTCGTAGCCGAGGCGCGCCGCCACGACGGAAATCTTGAGCCGGTCGCGGACCAGCCATTGCCGCGCCTGGTGCATCCGCACCTGCGTGACGTACTTTGCCGGTGTTTCGCCGACAATGGTGGCGAAGCGATCGGCGAAACCCGATCGCGAGGCACCCATCATCTTCGCCAGAGCCTCCACCGTCCAGTCACGGTTCGGTTCCAGGTGGATCGCGGCCAGCACCCGGCCGATCTCGCGATCCCTGACCGCCGCGATCCATCCGGAAGAGTCGCCGCAGCCGCGCTCGACCCATGAGCGGATGACGGTCGCGGCAAGCACATCGGCCAGCCGCGCCAGGATGCCGCCGGAGCCGACGCGCTCCATCGACACCTCGCGGGCCATCGCTTCCAGCAAATGTGGAATACCTGGTTCATAGGCTTCCAACTCATGTGCGCGCATCACGTCCGGCATCATGCCGAGCAAGGGGTGCAAGCCATCGAGATTGAAATACATGCTGCCGAAAAACAGCAAGGTCCCCGGACGGCAGCCGGGCACGCCGTCATTCGACATGCAATAGACATTCTTGCAGATCTCCTCGACCTCATAGCCGTGGATCGGCGCCGCCTCGATACCCGGCTCGCTCGCCAGCGTGTGAGCTGAGCCGCGCGGCAACAAGGCAGCGTCGCCCGCCTTGAGCTCGACCCATTCGCCGGACGGCTGCAGCAACCAGCAGCCTTTACGGCCGATGAAATGAAACCGTGCCGCCGCCTGAGCCGGAAAATGGATGCCCCAAGGCTCCTTCATCTCGCAACGGCCGTAATCGACGCCTTCGAGGCGCAATCCGCGCAATATGTCCGTCAGTGGATCGCCGGTTACGGGGATTTTGGACGAACGGTCAAACATAATGGTGTTTCTAGCATGGAAACTCCAGCTAGTCACTCCTTATGTTGCATTGCAGTCAAATGCTGCGCTGCAACAGACCGGAGATCCCTCATGACCGAACCCGCGACAGGCGTCATGGACGCCGTTCTCGACCCATCTGAAACTGGCGAACGATCCGACCCCGCATGGGGGGCGGTGGTCTCCTTGGCGCTCGGAGTCTTCGGCCTGGTGACCGCAGAATTTCTGCCGGCCAGCCTGCTGACGCCGCTTGCGCAGGATCTCGGCATCACCGAAGGCGCCGCCGGGCAGGCGGTAACGGCAACGGCCGTCATTGGCGCGATAGCGGCACCGACCATGGCTATTGTCACCAAGCGGCTGGACCGCAGGCTGGTCATGTTGGCGCTGACCGTGCTGCTTGTGCTGTCAAACCTGGTGGCCGCGTTTGCGTCGTCGCTTCCTATTCTTCTGATCGCCCGCATCATGCTCGGGATCAGTCTCGGCGGATTCTGGTCGATGTCGGCGGCCATGGCGATGCGGCTTGTCCCAATGCGGCTGATGCCGCGCGCCATGTCGATCATCCTCACCGGCGTTTCGGTGGCGACGGTCTGCGCTGCTCCGGTCGGCGCCTATGTCGGCGACATCTGGGGATGGCGGACGGCCTTCATGATCGCCGCCGTGGTCGGCGCGCTGGCGCTTCTGGTACAGGTGGCTACCATCCCGCGACTGCCGCCGGCAGGTACAGCAGGTTTTCGCACGCTGCTGGAGGTGATGAAGCGGCCGATGATCAGAGTAGCGCTGCTGGTGGTGTTGCTGGTCGCCTCGGGACACTTTGCCGGCTTCACCTATGTCCGCCCGTTTCTCGAGAAGGTGCCCGCACTGGACATCGAGACGATCTCGCTTGTGCTGCTCGCCTACGGCATTGGTGGTTTCTTCGGCAATTTTGCCGGCGGCTTCATTGCCGAGCGCAGCCTCAAGGCAGCCGTCACTCTGGCGCCTCTGCTGATCGCGTCTTCAGCGCTCCTGCTGCTGGTGGTCGGAGGCTCACCCGTCGTGGCTGCAATAGCAGTGGCCAGCTGGGGCTTTGCCTTCGGTGCCGTCCCAGTCGGGCTGCAGACCTGGCTGGTGCGAGCCGCCCCCGATCAGGCGGAAAGCGCCGGCGGGCTCATGGTTATGACGTTCCAGGTCGCCATCGCGTTGGGCGCCGTGTTCGGCGGCCTGCTGGTCGACAATACCGGCGTTGCCAGCGCCTTCGCCTATTGCGCGGCGGCGACATTGCTTGCGGCACTGGCGGCGTTCTTCCTTGGCCCCAAGCCGATCGACGATCCCAAGGCCTAAACGGAACGGCCGTCGAAGTCGAAGACCGGCACGGCGGCGACGTCCAACGCCTCGATACAATGAATATTGATATAGGCACTTCGCCCGCTCCCTTCGCCGACATCCTCGGCGAAGGGGTGAATGCCGCAGCTGCGGCAGAAGCGGTGCGCGATGACATGGTTGCCGAAGCTGTAGCGGCCGAGATCATCGCCCCAGGCAAGCACCCGCACGCTTTCATGCGGCACTGCCCATAGCAGTGCACCCTTGCGCGAGCAGATCGAGCAATTGCACCGTACGGCTCCGGTCAGCTCGCCTTCGACCTCGAACGCGACCTTGCCGCAGTGGCAGCTGCCTTGGTAGAGCATCGGGCCTTCCTCCTTCGGTTCGACAGGTGCAAATCCGACCGTGCCGGGCTATGTCTCCTGCGGCAGTTGGGGCTGCTATCTTAAGACGTTCCAAGCGTGCGGAGTCCGACACCGAAAATGCAATCAGCCCGTGATAGCCTCGAAGCAATTCTTTCGCGTCTTGCCGTTCGCGTCGACGATGAGAGGGTTTTCGTAAAGCTCTACCCGGAAGCCGCACGGGCGGCAGCGGACGCTACCGATGCGCGGCGAAAAGCCGGCGTCACGCTCGGGCCGCTCGATGGGGCGATCGTCTCGATCAAGGATCTGTTCGATGTCGCCGGCGAGCCGACCACGGCCGGCTCTCTGCTGCTCGCCAACGCAGCGCCGGCGCTGCGGGATGCCATTGTCGTGCAACAGTTGCGCCAGGCCGGTGCAATCATCCTCGGCAAGACCAACATGACCGAGTTCGCCTTTACTGCAATCGGCGTCAATCCACATTATGGCACGCCCGGCAATGCTAGCGATGCCAGCCGTATTCCGGGCGGCTCCTCCTCAGGCGCCGGCGTTTCGGTGGGCGAAGGCACCAGCGAAATCTCCATCGGTTCCGATACCGGTGGTTCGGTGCGCATTCCGGCATCGCTGAATGGCGTCGTCGGTTTCAAGCCGACTGCGCGGCGCGTGCCGCTTGCGGGTGCGTTTCCGCTGTCAGCCACGCTGGACTCGATCGGTCCGCTGGCCCGCACCGTCGCCGAATGTGCGGCGGCCGATGCAGTGATGTCGGGCGAAAACCTGGCGGCACTGTTGCCGCTGCCGCTGGACGGCCTGCGCATCGGTATTGCGCGCGGCGTGCTGTTCGATGATACGCAGGAAGAGGTCGCGACGACGTTCGACCGGTGTCTGCGCAAGATAGAGCTTAGCGGCGCACGGCTTGTGGAGCTGTCGATCGACGACCTGCTTGCCGATCTGCGCGTGGCAACCCAACGCGCGTCGATCGCGGCGATGGAAGGGGCGGAGATCCATGCCGACTGGCTGGCGACGGGAGCGACGAGGCCGGTCGACCCGCGGGTAAGCGGGCCATTGTCGCGCGCCGCCGCCATTCCGGCCACGGTCTATATCAGGGCAATGCGCCGCCGCACGGCGCTGGCCGCCGCGATGGATGACCGGCTGGCGTCGGTCGACGTGCTGGCCCTGCCGACCACACCGGTGACGGCGCCGACGATCGTGTCGATGACCAGCGACGAGGCTCTGTGCAACAGGACGGAAGGCCTTCTGCTGCGCAACACGCAGGTCGCCAACCAGTTCGATCTATCAGCCATCTCGCTGCCGATGCCGGGAATGACGCGTCCGGCCGGGCTGATGCTGGTGGCGCGCAATGGCCATGACCACCACCTGCTGCGCATCGCAGCGGGCGTGGAGGGGCTGCTTGCAAATTGATCGGATAGCGCGTGTCAGCGCGACGAGCAGTGGCCGCGTTCGCTGTCCTTGGCGGCGCGTTCGATGCTGGTGGCTACCAGCCAAGGCAGGGTGTACCGCTTGCCGTTGAAGGTCCGGGTGCGGTTCTCGATCGAGCCGACAACAACGACCTTGCCGGCATAGAGCTTGTCTGAAAGATCGAGCGCCTTGTCTTGCTGCGGCAGGCGATCGATGTCGATTGAAACGCCTTTGATGAGCTTCCCAGCTGCGAGGTCGAGTGCGCTGTTCGATGGACAGGGTGCCGCCACGCAGCGTATGCCGTTGTCGCAGAACACGTAGCTACCCTGTCCGTTGGCGAAGGCTTGCGCCGTCGCCACGCAGAAGCCGGCGGTCAGCAGGAATTTTGTGACGCTTGCCATGCCGGCACCATCGCCGGCGAATTCGGGAAAATTGGGGCGCTTTCAGAAATCGGCAGGGAACCGCCGCCGGTAGTGCTCGACCACTTCGGCGTTGCGCAGATTGACCGGCAATCTGTTGGCCAGCACCAGCAAGGCTTCGCCAGCCGCGCCGACGCCCATGCGCATCATCGACTGCTCGGTAATCCCAGCCATGTGCGGGGTGACGATGACGTTGTCGAAGCCGAAATAAGGATGGTTGGGCGGTAGCGGTTGTGTAGCAAAAACATCGAGCGCAGCGCCGCCGATGCGGCCCTTCTGCAAGGCCTCGATCAGCGCGTTGTCATCGATCACCGGCCCGCGCGAAACATTGATCAGCAGCGCATCCGGCTTCATCCGCTCAATGCGCTCGCGGCTGATCAGCCCCCGTGTTTCGGGCGTCAGCGGGCAGCACAGAACGATGATGTCGCTCTGCTCGATGAGTGCATCGATCGACAGGAAGCCGACCCTGTCCGGCGCCGGCCGCATGCTGCGCGTCGTCGCCACCACATTCAGATCGAACCCATGGGCGGCGATGTGGCCAACCGCCTGACCGATCGCGCCGAGGCCGACAATGCCGATCGTCTTGCCCGCTAGCTCGCTGGCCACCACCGTGTGTTCGCGGCCCGCCAGCCAGCCCTTCGCACGCAAGTCGCGGTCCAACACACGGAAGCGCCTAAGTAGCGCCAGCGCCGCGAACATCACATATTCGGCGACAGATCGCGCGTTCACCCCCGGCACGTTCGCCACCAGCACGCCGGCCGCATTGGCCGCTTCCATCGGTACCATGTCCAGCCCGGCGCCGTGGCGGATCGCGGCCCTGAGCTTCTTCGCGCCTTCGAAAAGCGCCGCAGGCAAGGGAGCGCGAACGATGATGACATCGGCGTTCCTCGCCTCGGCGGCCAGCGTGGCCGCATCGAGGGCGGAAGCAACGACGAGTTCGCCGGCCCCGGTCAGCATGGAAGCGGCACGAGGGTGCAGTCTGTGTGTTGACAGGATCTTGGGCATTTCAGGCCTTTTCGAGCGCAGGGCTTTCCGGTTCCGCCCCACGCCCCTCGATCAGCCCCTTCCAGTAGCTTTCCGCGCCTTGCAGGTGGGCGCTCATCAGCGCCTGGGCGAGATTGCCGTCGCGGCGCAGCAGCGCCTCGTAGATCTGGATATGCTCGGCATGGGAGCGCACGCTGCGTTCGGGATCGTTGAAATAGATCGGCAGGCGCAGCTCACCCATCATGTAGTAGACGCTGCAGATATTGTGGAAGACGCTGTTCTTGGTCGCCCGCACGATCTCGAGGTGGAACTCGCGGTCTTCCCGGGCAAGCCCTTCACCGGCGGCGATGCGATCCTCGGAGGCCTTCAGGATCTCGCGCAGCCGCTCGAAATTCTCCTCGGTGGCGCGTGAACAGGCAAGTTCGGCGGCCTTGATCTCGTGGATCTTGCGCAACTCGACCGTCTCGTAGATCTGGACGGGATCGAGCGGCAGGCCGGCGCGGGCGAACAGCGCCATCGCCTCGACGCTCGCCTGCTTCGTATCGATGTAGATGCCGGATTTCGCCCGTCGCTCGACGATGCGCATGGCCTCGAGAATGGCCAGCGCCTCGCGGATCTGGCCGCGGCTGACGCTGAAATGCTCTGCCAGTTCGCGCTCCGACGGCGTGCGGCCCGTCTCCTTGTCCGAATGGGAGAACAGATAGGCGGCGAGTTCCGCGAGAAGGTTCTTTTCTTTCATGTCAGCCGTGTTGCGCGTGCGCCTCCAGGAACCGCTCCGAAATGGTGAATCCCAGCCCGGGTCTATCAGGGATCGCTACCATACCGTCCTTTGCTTCGACAGTCTCTTCGATCAGATCGTGGATCATCGGGTTGGCGCCGAGCGAATATTCGACGGTGAAGCTCGCCGGTGAAGCAGCGCAGACATGCAACCCGGCAAAGAAGCAGGGCGCGCCGGCCCAAAGATGCGGCGCAAAGCGCAGATTGAAGGCGCTGGCGATGGTGCCGATCTTCATCGCCTCGCTGATGCCACCGCAAAAGGCCGGATCCGGCTGGAATATATCGGCGGATTTGAGCACGGCGAGGTCGCGGAAGGCATAGCGCGTCGCCTCACTTTCGCCGGTGGCGATCGGGATCGAACCGCAGGCGCGCACCTCGGCCATGCCGGGCTTGTCGTCGGCGATCACCGGCTCCTCGAACCAGGCGAGATCGAGGTCGCCGGCGAGATGGATAAAGCGCTTGGCTTCGGCCACCGTGTAGGTGCCGTGCGCGTCGACCATCAGGTCTATATCGGGACCGAGCGCCTGTCTGGCGGCACGGACGCGAGCGGCCGAGATATGTGGGGCGCCGTCCATGGCGCCGACGCGCATCTTCAGCGCCTTGAAACCGCCCTTGGTGATGTAGGACTGCAGCTGGTCGCCGATGGCTTCCGCAGTAGCCCAGCCGCCGGAAGCATAGGCCGGCATGCGGTCCAGCTTGCGGCCGCCGAGCAGCCGCCAGACCGGAACGCCGAGCGATTTGCCAAGAATGTCCCACAATGCGATGTCGACGGCGCTGATAGCGGCGATGCTCATGCCGCGTCGCGCCAATTGCGGCATGGCGTGGCCGGCGCGAGCGGCGCTGTCGTGGCGCGTGCCATTATAGAGCATCTCCCAGATGACGCCGATGTCAGCCGGGTCGCGGCCGACCAGCTGCGGGCCGACCTCGTAGTTCAGCAAATGGACAAGGGCGCCGTAGCTGCCGGCGCTGCCGGCGGCATTCTTGCCCTCGCCCCAGCCGACCAGCCCGTCGTCGGTCTCGATGCGCAGGATGGCGGCGTCGAACGTCGCCACCTGACCGAAGTCGCTGCGGTGCTGCTTCGCGACTTCGATCGGTATGCGGACCCACCAGGCTTGGACCGTTTTGATGCGCATGTTCATCCTCGGCCCGGCCGCGGTGAGGCGGAAGGGCTCTTTCCAAACGGCTCGGCTACTTGATCAGCGGCAGCAGCGTTTCCGCGTTGATGCGCATCTGGTCGGTGTAGAATTTCTCCGTGAGCACGCTGGAGCCGTGGTCCTGAATGAACTTCAACTGCTCCGGCGAGATGTCGACGGGGTTGCGTTCGACCATGTCGGGATAGGGAGCAGCCGGCGTGCGGTCGACCGGAGCGACGAATTCATTGGTCAGCGCGCCGTCATAGCCGATCTCCTTCAGCGTGCCGACGATCTTCGGCCAGTCGATCTGCCCGAGGCCGGCGGCGAAGCGGTTGTTGTCGGCGACATGGAAATCGTACAGGCGCTTGCCGACCTGCCGGATCGCGTCGTAGACGTTAAATTCTTCCATGTGGATGTGGTAGGCGTCGAGGCAGACGCCGCATTCGGGGCTGACCGCATCGGCCAGCGCCAGTGCCTGGGCGCCGCGGTTGAACAGATAAGTCTCGAAGCGGTTGAGCGGCTCAACCGCGATCTTGACGCCGACTTTCTTGGCGTGGGTGAAGCATTCCCGGGTGGCGTCGACCACCCATTTCCATTCCTCTTCCTCGGTGCCGTCCGGCACGACCTTGCCGACGGTGGCGGGAACCAGCGTGATAATCTCGCCGTCGAGCTCGCTGACCATGGTCAGCACGTCCTTGACGTACTGCACCGACCGCTCGCGTTGGCCCTGGTCCTTGGCGGCGAGATTGCGCTCGCCCAGCATCAGCGTCACCGCTCCCCAGCAGCGAATGCCGTACTCGTTCAACAGTGCGCGCGTCTCCTTGGGCTTGTACTGTTCGGGTTCGCCGGAAATCTCGATCGACTCATAGCCGAATTTCTTGATGCGCTTGAGCGTCGTTTCCAGCGGCTCCGCCCGCATCCAATTGTGCGTCGAAAGATGCATGGTCTATCCTTCCCAGAATCGCCTGTACCAGTTTGCCTGCGGCGCACTCTGCCGAAGCCGCCGCATGATTCCTCCCCAAGGCGTCCCAGCATTTTTTTGCAAACTGGTTCGACCAATTGGGCTTGATGGGAGGTCTACAGTAATTTCATCTGGACGGCAAGAAGTGCTGCCATCAAGCGTTGGCTCGTGTCTATGCTATTGATTATACTTAAACATGTGGCTTAACTCGGCATGGTTGCAGGACTGCGGCAGCGCGTCAAATGGCTTGACCAGATTTCGGCATTTGGTAATACCAGAATAGCGGCGCTGAGCGCGCTGTGCAAAGAGACCAAAGACGCTGGCCCTGTTTTCAATCGGCGCTATGCTTGGTCGTGAAACATTAGGAGATGCCGATGCCGACGACGATGAAGGGACCTGGTCTGTTCCTGGCGCAGTTTGCGGGTGACGCCGCGCCGTTCAATTCGCTGGCCTCGATCACCAAATGGGCGGCCGGTCTGGGCTACAAGGGCGTGCAGATCCCGACATGGGACGCCCGATTGTTCGATCTCGAGAAGGCAGCCTCCTCCAAGGCCTATTGCGACGAGGTGAAGGGCATCTGCGCCGATGCCGGCGTCGAGATCACCGAACTGTCGACGCATCTGCAGGGGCAATTGGTGGCGGTGCATCCCGCCTATGACGCGCAGTTCGACGGCTTCGCGCCGGCTGCGGTGCACAACAATCCAAAAGCCAGGCAACAATGGGCGGTCGAACAGATGAAGTTCGCCGCCAAGGCGTCGAAGAATCTCGGGCTCAAGGCGTCGGTGTCGTTTTGCGGAGCGTTGGCCTTCCCATACCTCTACCCCTGGCCGCAGCGGCCGGCGGGATTGATCGAGGAGGCATTTGCCGAACTTGGCAAACGCTGGACGCCGATCCTCGACGTTTATGACGAAAACGGGGTCGATGTCGGCTACGAAATTCATCCAGGCGAGGACGTGTTCGACGGCGCGACATTCGAGATGTTCCTCGATTCGGTCGGCGGCCACAAGCGCTGCAACATCAACTATGACCCGTCGCACTTCCTGCTGCAACAGCTCGATTATCTCGAATTTATCGACATCTACCACGAGCGGATCAAGGCGTTCCACGTCAAGGATGCCGAGTTCAATCCAACCGGGCGGCAAGGCGTCTATTCCGGTTACCAGAGCTGGACCAACCGTGCCGGGCGTTTCCGCTCGCTCGGTGACGGGCAGGTGGATTTCGGCGGCATCTTCTCCAAGCTCACCCAATACAATTACGATTCATGGGCGGTGCTGGAATGGGAATGCTGCCTCAAGCACCCGGAGGATGGTGCGGCCGAAGGCGCTCCCTTCATCCAGCACCACATCATCAGGGTGACGGAAAAAGCATTCGACGACTTCGCCGGCGGCACGACCGATAAAAAGGTGCTGCGCGGCATGATGGGGATCTAGCACAGATATTCCCTCCCCCTCGAGGGGAGGGTCGATCCGCGCAGCGGATCGGGGTGGGGTCGCTGGGCGTAGGGCTCGGCATGAACCGACCCCACCCGGCCCTGCGGGCCACCTTCCCCTCAAGGGGAGGGGTATTTCAATGACGAGGGAGAAAATCGTGGTTGGCGCATCGAAGACGGAAACGGGAGGCGGTCCGATCCGCTACGGCATGGTTGGCGGCGGACAAGGCGCCTTTATCGGCGCGGTGCACCGCATCGCGGCACGCATGGATAACGAGTTCGTGCTGGTTGCTGGCGCCCTCTCGTCGAATCCGGAGCGCGCCAAGGCCTCGGCGGCCGAGCTTGGGCTCGATCCGGCACGCAGCTACGGCTCCTATGCCGAGATGGCCAAGGCGGAGGCCAAGCGGCCGGATGGCATCGAGGTGGTGGCCATCGTCACGCCGAACAATGTGCACGTGCCGGCCGCCAAAGCTTTTCTCGAGGCCGGCATCCACGTCATCTGCGACAAGCCACTAGCGACGACGCTAGCCGAGGCAAAGAGGCTGGCGGCGCTGGTCGAAAAGACTGGCAAGGTGTTCGTGCTGACGCATAACTACACCGCCTATCCGATGGTGCGGCAGGCACGCGAGATGGTGGCCAAGGGACAGCTCGGCGATATCCGCATCGTGCAGTCGGAATATCCGCAGGACTGGCTGACCGAAGACCTGGCCGCCACCGGCCAGAAGCAGGCTGCGTGGCGCTCTGACCCGAAGCAGGCGGGTGCCGGCGGTGCACTGGGCGATATCGGCACGCATGCCTACAACCTTGCCCGTTTCGTCTCCGGGCTGGAGCTCGATTCGTTGTCGGCCGATCTCGATGCCTTCGTGCCGGGGAGGCTGCTCGACGACAACATCAATGTGCTGCTGCGCTTCAAGCCGGTCGGCGGGTCGCACCCGGCCAAGGGAATGATCTGGGCAAGCCAGGTGGCGCCCGGCCACGAGAACGGGTTGAAATTGCGCATCTACGGCTCGAAGGGCGGCCTCGAATGGGTGCAGGCCGACCCGAACTATCTCTGGTACACGCCGTTCGGCCAGCCGAAGCAGTTGATTACCCGTAATGGCGCCGGCGCGCTCCCCGTCGCCGGGCGCGTCAGCCGCGTTCCGCCAGGGCATCCGGAAGGCTATCTCGAAGGTTTCGCCAACATCTATCAGGAAGCCGCGCGGGCGATTCGTGCAGCGCGCCAAAAGGGCGGGAAGCCGGCTAAGGATGTCGTCTTCCCGACAGTGCAGGACGGCGTCGAGGGCATGGCCTTCATCGAGGCCTGCGTGAAGTCGTCGAAGAAGAATGGGGCATGGACGAAGCTCTGAAGGGTGGTGGTGATAGTCAGGTGAGACCGGTCTGGCAAATGCCAGTTTCGTGCGCTTCCGGTGCTCATGTACCAAAGTACGTTCCGCTCCGGCTCTTGGAACCCACCACTTTCGGATCGGCCTGACCTGAATCTCACCACCCCTCCGGCGATCGGGCGAATGAAGGGAGGGGGCGTCGATGAAAATCGGCATGTGCATGTTGTTGTGGACGACCAGTGTCTCGAAAAAACACGAGCCGTTGCTGAGGGACATCAAGGCGACCGGCTTCGACGGCGTCGAAATACCGGTCTTCTCCGGCACGCCGGACAACTACAGGAAACTCGGCGAACTGCTCGACCGTATCGGGCTGCAACGCACCGCCGTCTCGGCGATGGGCGATCCGGCGATGAACCTGATCTCGCCGGATGCCTCGACGCGCAAAGCCGGTATCGACTACATGAAATCGGCGATCGACTGCGCTCAGGCGCTTGGCGCGAACACGTTGAGCGGCCCGCTCCATTCGACACTCGGGGCCTTCTCCGGCAGCGGGCCGACAGCGGCCGAGAGAAAACGTTCGATCGCTTCGCAACGCGCCATTGGCGACTATGCCGGCAACAAGAGCGTCACCATCGGGTTGGAGGCGCTCAACCGCTTCGAATGCTACCTGCTCAACACGATGGACGATTTATCGGAGCATATCGACGCGATCGACCGGCCGCACATCAAGGCGATGTACGACACCTTCCATGCCAACATCGAAGAAGCCGACCCGATTGGCGCCTATGCGCGCAACCGCAACAACATCGTCCATATCCACATTTCGGAGAACGATCGCGGGGTGCCGGGCCGTGGCCATATTCCCTGGAAGGAGACTTTCTCCGCCATCCGCAAGAGCGGCTACGACGATTGGCTGACGATCGAGGCGTTCGGGCGTTCGCTGAAGGACTTGGCCGCGGCCACCAAGGTGTGGCGCGACTTTTCCGAAGGCCCGGAAGCTGTCTACCGCGACGGCTACAGGCATATTAAGGACGGGTGGAGGAAAGTTGCATAACGATCGGCCAGCCCGATGCACCCGTCACCCCTGCTCGGCCTGTATCCTGTTGTAGTCGTGGATCGTCCTGCTCAGCCGGCGGCGCAGGAAATTGGAAATGTTGTCGAAGATGAAAACGACGAGCAGGACCAAGAGCACCATGTAGAAGACATTGGCCCAGTTGGAGTTGGTGCGCATCGCTTCCCAAAGCTTCAGGCCGATGCCACCGGCACCGACGGCGCCGATGATCGTCGCGCCCCTGGTGTTGGATTCCCACTGGTAGAGCGTCTGGCTGATGAAGACCGGGATCACTTCCGGCAGCACGCCATAGCGCTGCACCAGCAAGCCGTTGGCGCCGGTCGACTGGATGCCCTCGCGGGGCTTGTCGTCGATGTTCTCGAGGCCTTCCGAATAGACTTTGCCGAGCGTGCCGATCTCGGTGAAGAAAATCGCGGCGCTGCCGGCCAGCGGGCCCGGGCCGAAGGCGCGGGTGAAGAACAGCGCCCAGATCAGCATGTCGACCGAACGCATGAAATCGAAGAACCGCTTGAGCACCTGGCTGAGGAGGCCGCTCGGGGTGATGTTGCGGGCGGCGAAAAAGGCGAGCGGGAAGGCGACGATGCCGCCGAGCAAGGTGCCGAGAAACGCCATGACGATGGTCTGGAACAGCTTCGTCCAGACGTCGCCATGCTGCCATTGGGCGTTGTTCCAGATATTGTCCGCGGCCAGCGCAATGTTCGATGTGCCCGGCTTGAGCTGGGGTCCGGACATCAGCAACGAGACCACCTCGCCGGGCGACTTGCCGAAGAAGGGCGAGCGTGTGTCGAAGACGAAATTCGCCCAGCCGAGGAAGCGCTTGCGGACCTTGACGCGATCGACGGTTATGCGAACCTCGCCGGCAAAGCCCATCCGGGCGACGATTTCATCGTCATGCGCGGTGATCCAGTCCGGCACCGGGCCGGTTATCACCGGCTTGCCGCTGGTCAACGACACCGGCACCGCCTGGCCATTGGCGACAAGCGTTGCCTCGGCCTTGTCGAAGGTGACGGATTTGGCTCGGCCTTCGATCAGAACGGTGTAGGAGCCGTTGGCATTGGCGATGACCCAGTCCGGATGCGGGTCTTCGCCAAGTGCAGAAAAACGCGGGTATTTGGGGGTGATCTGAGGCTGATCGAGACGGAATTCCGGCTGCAGATCGTAGCTGATCCATTGCGTGAGGAAGAGCGGCAGGCGCTCCCAGTGCGATTCCCTCAGCACTTGCGGCAGGCTGAAGAACCACAAGGCATAGACGAGGTACAGCAGGATGCCGGCGAACAGCACCAGCGGGCCGAAGCGTTTGTACAAGGGCCGTCGGAACACTTGGGGAAAGCGCTCCTCTATCGCCTGCATCTCATCGGCGGTCATCGCGGTCATGGGCAGTCTTCTTGTTGATTTGCCAAGATCTTTTCCAAAAACCGGAATCCACTTTTTGGGATCATGGTCAGGCGCCCATCATGAAGGCCTGCTCGCCAACGAGCTTGCGACGAAGCCAGGCGGAGAACTGGTCGACGAGGAAGATGGTGGTAAACAACAGCAGCACCAGTGCCAGCGTCTTGGCGCCAAAGCCGCGTGAGATGGAGAGCTTCAGCTCCTCGCCGATGCCGCCTCCACCGACCGCGCCGATGATGGTCGAGATACGGACATTGATCTCGATCCTCAGCAGCGCATAGGACATGAAATTGGGCAGCACCTGCGGCAGGCCGGCGAAGCGCACGCGCTCGAACCAGTTGGCGCCGACCGCGCGCAGGCCTTCTTCGGCGCGCATGTCGATGTTTTCGTTGATCTCGTAGAAGAGCTTACCGAGGGCGCCGATCGAATGCAGGCCGATGGCGATGATGGCCGCGACCGGGCCAGTCGAGAGGATGGCTGCGAACAGGCCGGCAATGACGATCTCGGGGAAGGCGCGAAGCAGTTCCATGAAGCGCTTGACGACGAGCCTGAGCACCGGACTGGGTGTCAAATTGCGCGCGGCGATGAACGAGAACGGCACCGCAAAGACGAAGCCGATGAAAGTGGAAACCAGCGCCACGTTGAGCGTGGTGAGCATCAGCTCGAAATATTCGGGTAGGTAAAAACCGCCCCAGAGATAGACGCGGCCAAGCGGGAAGTTGAACTCCTGGCTGCCCTTGTCGTGCGGCGATGCGATGTCGAACAGCGCCCGCCAGACGTCGTTCCAGTCTTTGGGAACAAGCCAGCTAAGGAAATCCAGTATGTGCGGCAGCCGATCGAAGAAATGTCCGGCATTGGCCTCGTCGGCAAACCACATGGCTGTGCACATCGCGATAAGCAGCAAACCGATGCCGAGCGCCGTGTAGAACCGGCGCAAGGACGTCTGCCGTCGCCAGGAATCGGCTGTCCGCCGGGTCGCATCTGAACGGATCGTGGCTGAGATGGTCATGATCGGACATGCAAAAAGGGCGGCGCTGGTAAGGCCGCCCTTTGCAACTGCATTCAGCCGCCGATCGCGGCTTTGCGGGCTTCGACGATGACGCTGTAGAAGTCGGGCTTCACCGGAACGTAGCCGGTGAAATCGCCGCCTTCGATGGCCTCGAAGCAAGGCTTGTCCTTGGCCGGCAGGCTGGTGAAGAAGTTGGCGAGCTTGGCGCTCATATCGCCGCCGAGTGCGGTGCGCACGACCAGCGGGCCGTTCGGGATCAAGCCGGAGCGCCAGACTTCGACGAAATCGTTGGGGTCGACGGCGCCCTTGGCGACTTCCTTGTGGAAGGTGCCGGAGGTGTAGCCGTTCTTGAAGTCGCCAATGCCCGAGGAGTCGTCAACCGCAACATCGACCTTGCCGTCGCGAACGGCGAGGAGGTTGTTCTCGTGGCCGCCATTGAACTGGGTCGAGGCGAAGAAGGTTTCGTTCGAGGCGCCGGTGTCCTTCGGGATTTGGGTCAGCGGGATCAGATAACCGGAGGTCGAATCCGGGTCGGCATAGCCGAGCTTCTTGCCCTTTGCCGACTTGATGTCGGTGATGCCGGACGACTTCAGCGCCAGGCCGATCGAATAATAGCCGGTCGCGCCGTCGGTCTGCTGGGTGGTGAGGATCGGGGTCACGGCGTTTGGATCCTTGAGGTAGACGCTGGCATAGCCTGACGCGCCAAGCTCGGCGAAATCGAGGGTGCCGCCGAGCAGGCCCTGGATCACCCCGTCATAGTCGGCGGCCGGGAACAGCGAGACCTTCTCGAAGCCGAATTCGGACTTCAGGTGATCGGCGAGGCACTGAAAGTTGCGCAGCCGGTCCGCTTCATTTTCACCACCAAGGATGCCGATGCGGAATTCCTCGATATCCTGGGCGTGAGCGGCACTTGTTGCGATGGCGAGCAATGAAACCGCGCCAAAAACCATCTTCCTGAACATTATCTCTCTCCTGTTGGTTCCGGCTTCGCGCCGGAGCGTTCGAACTTTTGACGAGTGCCTTTGACGCGGGCGGGCGATCAGGCCGTTCTCAGTAGCCAGGGAATACGGGCTCGAGCGGTCCGGCGGATGCAGCGATTTTCTGTTTGATGGCGACGCTGGTCGAGGTGATGGCCTCGGAGATTTCGCCGCCATTGCTGTCGGCGCCGTAGACCATGCGCACGGCCTCCCGGTTGAGGTCTTCGGGCGGGCCGTCGAAGACAACCTTGCCGGCGGCCATGCCGATGATACGGTTGCAATAGTTGCGGGCCGTATCAAGCGTATGCAGATTTGTGATGACGGTGATGCCTTCGCGCAAATTGATGTCCTGCAGCGAATCCATCACCACCTTGGCGTTGAGCGGATCGAGCGAGGCGATCGGCTCGTCCGCCAACAGCACCTTCGGCTGCTGCATCATGGCACGCGCAATAGCAACGCGCTGCTGCTGGCCGCCGGAAAGCGTGCCGGCGGGCTGCAGTACGGTGCGGGCGATGTCGAGACGCTCAAGGGCGGCAACAGCCTCGGCGCATTCACTGCGCGAGAACATGCCGAACAGGTTGGACAGCGTCGAGCGGTGGTTGAGCCGGCCGAGCAGCACATTGGTCAGCACGTCCAGGCGCGGCACCAGATTGAACTGCTGGAAGATCATGGCGCAGTCGCGCTGCCATCGCCGGAGCGGCGAGCCGCGCAACCCGGAGACTTCGACGCCGTCGAACAGGATGGATCCCTGGCTGGGATCGATGAGGCGGTTGATCATGCGCAGAAGCGTCGATTTGCCGGCGCCGGAACGGCCGATGATGCCGACCATCTGACCGTGCGGGATCGCGATGTCGACATTGCTGACGGCGGTGTTCTTGCCGAACCGGCGGGTGACGCCGCGGATTTCGAGCGTAGCTGACATGGTGCAGGCTCCAGTCCAATCGCAATTGAAGGTCTGTTGACCCTCGCTAGCGCAGCCGCATGAACCTGCGGTGTCGGAACGATGTCAGTTTTGTTACTGCCCACAGCCTGGAGCGGCGCGGCCAATCCAGCACGAGAGGCTCGAATGGTGAATGGTGACAAGAAAGGCTTTCCTGAGCCTCGAAACCTGTCCGCTGCCCCCTTCACCATTTCACGACCCTTAGCCGCCATACTTCTCCAGGAAAGCCTCCGCCGACAGTTCCCGAAAGTCTTCGAGCGCGGCGCGCAGCCGAGCGTGGTCCCAGTCCCACCAGGCGAGCGCCTGGTAGCGCTCCGCGGTGCGGCGGTCGAAGCGTTCGCGGATCGGCTTGGCCGGTACGCCGGCGACGATGGTGTAGGGCGCGACGTCCTTCGACACCACCGCGCCGGCGCCGACCGCCGCGCCGTCGCCGACGGTGACGCCGGGCAGGATAGTCGAGCCGTGGCCGAGCCAGGTGTCGTGGCCGATGGTGACGCGCTTGGCGCGGCGCTGGGCGAAGAATTCGCTTTCGTGCTCGGCGTCGTCCCAATAGTCCGAAGCGCGATAGGTGAAATGGTGCAGCGTCGGCCGCCAGGTCGGGTGGTTGGTGGCATTGATGCGCACGCTGGCGGCGATGTTGGCGAATTTGCCGATCGTCACGCACCAGACGCCGCAGTCCTGCATCATGTAGGAATAGTCGCCGAGCGTGCTTTCGGAAACCCGGCAGCGCTCGGCGATCTCCGTCCAGCGGCCAAGCGTCGAGTTCTCGACTTGCGCCGTCTCGTGGATCAGCGGTGCCTCCGACAGTTTCCTGGTCATGCGGCGATTTTTCCGGCGGCGAAGGCGGTCACGTCGATGACGCGGTCGGCGACCGCCTCACGCACGTCGTGATCATGGAAGATGCCGAGCAAAGCGACGCCCGCCGCCTTCTTGGCGGCGATCAGGGAAATCACGACGTCGCGGTTCCTTGCGTCGAGCGAGGCGGTCGGCTCGTCTAGCAGCAGGATCGGATGCTCGGTGATGAAGCCGCGCGCGATGTTGACGCGCTGCTGTTCGCCGCCGGAGAACGTCGCCGGCGGCAGCGCCCAGAGTTTTTCCGGCAGGTTCAGCTGCGCCAGCAAGGCACGTGCCTTGCCGCGCGCGACCTCACGCTCCTCGCCGCGCTCGACCAGCGGCTCGGCGACGACATCGAGCGCCGAGACACGCGGCACGGTGCGCAGGAACTGGCTGACATAGCCGATGGTAAGCCGGCGGACGGCAAGCACGGTGCGCGGGCTGGCCGCGGCGAGATCGATCAGCCCGCCCTCGTGCTGGACGATGATCTGGCCTTCGTCGGCGGCATAATTGCCGTAGAGCATTTTCAGGATCGAGCTCTTGCCGGCCCCGGACGGGCCGCCGAGCACGGCGCATTCGCCGGCCCTGATCGCGAACGAGACGCCGGCAACCACCGGCAATTTGATGCCGTCGCGCAGATGCATGGTGAAGCTCTTGGCGACATCGGAGACGACGAGGGGGGTTGCCATAGTCACACCTGCAGAATGGAAGAAACGAGAAGCTGGGTGTAGGGCGCGCGCGGATCGTCGAGGACGCGGTCGGTGAGGTCGCTTTCGACGACGCGGCCGTCCTTCATCACCATCATGCGCTGCGACAACAGCCGCGCCACCGCGAGATCGTGGGTGACGACGATCGCCGCCAGGCCGAGATCGGTGACCAGCCCGCGCAGCAGATCGAGCAGACGTGCCTGCACCGACACGTCGAGACCACCGGTCGGCTCGTCCATGAACACCAGCCGTGGGCCGGTAACGAGGTTGCGGGCGATCTGCAGGCGCTGGCGCATGCCGCCGGAAAAGGCGCGCGGCTCGTCGTCGATGCGGTCTTCGTCGATCTCGACGCGCGACAGCCAGTCGACCGCCGTGGCTCGGATTTTTCCGTAGTGGCGGTCGCCGACCGCCATCAGCCGCTCGCCGACATTGGCGCCGGCCGACACCGTCATGCGCAGACCATCGGCGGGGTTCTGGTGGACAAAGCCCCAGTCGGTGCGCATCAAAAAGCGGCGCTCGGCCTCGCTCATGCGGTAGAGCTCGCGGAATTGGCCATCGCGCATGCGGTAGCTGGCGGTGCCGGAGCTGGGCAGTAGCCTTGTCGACAGGCAGTTGAGCAAAGTCGTCTTGCCGGAACCGGATTCGCCGACGACAGCCAGCACTTCGCCCGGCCACAGATCGAAGGTGACGTTCTCGCAGCCGACGCGCGAGCCGTAGAATTTGGACAGCGCAGAGACGCGCAGCAGCGGTTCGTCCGTCATTGCGCCGGCTCCGTTTTTTCCAGGGCAAGAGGGATTTCGGGCGCAAGATGGCCGCGATGGCCTTCGGCCCGCCGCTTCTCGCAATGATCGGTGTCGGAGCAGACGAACATGTGGCCGCCATGGTCGTCGAGGATAACTTCGTCGAGATAGACGTTCTCGGCCGCGCACAGTGCGCAGGGCTGGTCGAAGGTCTGCACCTCGAACGGATGGTCCTCGAAGTCGAGGCTGACCACATCGGTGAAGGGCGGCAGTGCATAGATGCGCTTTTCGCGGCCGGCGCCGAACAATTGCAAAGCCGGCGAACGGTGCATTTTCGGGTTGTCGAATTTCGGCGTCGGCGACGGGTCCATCACATAGCGGCCCTCGACCTTGACCGGATAGGCATAGGTGGTGGCGATGCGGCCATGTTTGGCGATGTCCTCGTAGAGTTTTACATGCATCAGGCCGTATTCCTCCAGCGCATGCATTTTGCGCGTCTCGGTCTCGCGTGGCTCGAGGAAGCGCAGCGGTTCGGGGATCGGCACCTGATAGACCAGCACCTGACCCGCGCTCAGCGGATGCTCGGGGATGCGGTGGCGAGTCTGGATGATGGTCGCCTTGGCCGTCTCGGTGGTGACGGCGACATTGGCGACCTTCTTGAAGAAGGCGCGGATCGAGACGGCATTGGTGGTGTCGTCGGCGCCCTGGTCGATGACCTTGAGCACATCATCCGGGCCAATGATCGAAGCGGTGACCTGCACACCGCCGGTGCCCCAGCCATAGGGCATCGGCATTTCGCGCGAGGCAAACGGCACCTGGTAGCCAGGGATGGCGATACCCTTGAGGATCGCCCGGCGGATCATCCGCTTGGTCTGCTCGTCGAGATAGGCGAAGTTGTAGGTGGCGATGTCGGTTGGTTGTGCGGTCATTCCGCGGCCTCTCTCTTCTCTTCGGCCTTGCCGGCGTTTTCGCGGGCGTCGTGCTCGGCGCGCATGCGGCGCACGAGGTCGAGCTCGGCCTGGAAATCGACATAGTGCGGCAGCTTCAGATGCTCGACGAAGCCGGTCGCCTGGACATTGTCGGAATGCGAGATGACGAACTCCTCGTCCTGGGCGGCGGCGACGACATCCTCACCCAACTCCGAGGCACGCAGCGCGCGGTCGCATAGCGCCATGGCCATCGCCTTGCGCTCGCTCTGGCCGAAGACGAGGCCGTAGCCGCGGGTGAATTGCGGCGGCGCCTTGGCCGAGCCCTTGAACTGATTGACGATCTGGCATTCGGTGACGCGGATGCTGCCGAGCGGCACGGCAAAGGGCAGTTCCGGCACGTCCAGTTCCAGTTCGACCTTACCGATACGGACCTCGCCGACGAAGGGATGGTTGCGCGCATAGCCGCGCTGGGTGGAATAGCCGAGCGCCAATAAAAACCCCTCATCGCCGCGCGACAACGCCTGCAGGCGGATGTCGCGCGCCATCGGGAATTCGAGCGGCTCGCGGGTGATGTCGCCGGGGACATGATCTTCAGGCATGTCGCCGTCGGATTCGATCAGGCCCTCGCGGGCGAGGATCGCCGACACGCGCGGCATGGCTTCCGCCTCGCCGGCACGCTGCTCCGGCTCGGCGACTTCGCCGCCTGCGGCAAGCTCGGGATCGAGCAGCCGGTGGGTGTAGTCGAAAGTCGGGCCGAGCAACTGGCCGCCGGGCAGGTCCTTGTAGGTCGCCGACACCCGCCGCTCGACCAGCATCGTGCCTGTGTCGACCGCCTTGGTGTAGCCGAAGCGCGGCAGCGTGGTGCGATAGGCGCGAATGAGGAAGATCGCCTCGATCATGTCGCCGCGCGCCTGGACGATGGCGAGTGCCGCCAATTCCCTGTCGTAGAGCGAACCTTCACTCATTACCCGGTCGACGCCGAGCGCCAGTTGCTCGACGATCTGGTCGAGGCGAAGTGCGGGCACCGAACGATCGCCGCGCCGGCGGTCGGCGAGCAGTTTGTGGGCGTTGCGAATGGCCGCTTCGCCACCCTTTACCGCGACATACATCCTACGCCTCCATCGTCTTGATGCGCGTCGTGCGCGGCAGGCAGGCAATCGCGTCGGACGTGGCGAGGATGATATCGACGCCACGCGGAAAGCGCTGGTTGTTCTGCTTCCATTGCTCGACGAAATGACGCGGCATTTGCGCCGGCGCGATCGTCGCCGTCTTCTCGATGCCCGGGCCTTCGAGCAGCAGCGGAGCGCCGGAGACAAGATCGCTGACCTCGAGGATCAGCGTCGTGGAGCGATCGGGATAATCCTGGGTGCCTTGCGAAAACCCGTCGAGCGCCATCATCTCGGCCGGCGTGGCGATCAGCGCGAAATGCGCGTCGGCCGGGGTGTTGGCGAGCGGCGCGCCGGTATGGAAGCCAAGCCAGGATTTCACCGTCGCCGAAGCCTGCAAGGCGGGGTCGAGCCAGAGCGGCGTGTCGTTATCGCACAGCGCCAGCGCAATGGCGCCCGCGGTGGCTGACAGCGGCGTCGGTGGATGGGTAAAGACCGGCAGGGGCTGCAGTGTGCCCGGCCGCGCCATCGCGTCCATCACTGCCCGGAAGACCGTCTGGGCGTCGAACACCGGATCGGCAAAGCCGCCTTCGATCGCTTGGGTTACGATGTCCATCAGTCTTCTCCGCGTACCATGGTGAAGAAATCGACCTTGGTCGCCGCCGTCTCGGCGCGGCGCTGGTCACGGGCCTTGGCCAGTGCCGTCCGCAAGGGCGCGACGAGCCTGGCCTCGACCTCGTTGCGGTGAGCCGGGTCCTGCCAGAGCGCGTCGGCGATTGCCGCCAGCCTTGCCTTCTGCTTGTCGCGGCCGAGCGCATAGCAGTGGCCGACCTGTCCGGAGGCGAGCCGGACGGTGGCGCGGGTGACCGTCGCCTCGCCAACGTTGAACGGCGCGCCGCCGCCACCGATGCGGCCACGCACGGTGACCAGGCCGGTTTCGGGGCCGCGCAGGAGTTCCGCCTCAGAAGGCAGGCCGGCTTCGTTCCACAGACGGACGATATCGTCGCTGGTCGATTGCGCCAGCGTTGCCATAACGGCCTTGCGCCCAGCCTGATCGCGCGCTTCCTGTCCTCGCATGGTTAACACTCCCTTGCATTGAAATTTGTCTATTGATATAGACAATTATACAAATTATATCTATTATCTAATGCGTGTCTATGACGGGTGCATGACAAGGGCGAGAAGAGGGGGCGCAAAGGTTGGGGCAGAAAATGATCGGACAAGCCAACAGCATCGAGCGGCGCAGCGGTGTCGCGCTGTGGCGGCAGATCGCCGATCGGATCCTGCATTCGATTGCCGTCGGCGATTTTCCCGAAAATGCGGCGTTGCCGCCGGAGGTGGCACTTGCCGAGCGCTATGGCGTCAACCGCCACACCGTCCGCAGCGCCATTGCAGCGCTGGTGCAGGAGGGTGTGCTCAGGGCAGAGCAGGGGCGGGGCACCTTCGTGCTGTCGCGCAGGCGGCTGTCATATCCGATCGGCGCCCGCACCCGCTTTTCGGAGGGATTGCAAGGACAGGCGTCCGAGCGGCATATCACCTTGCTTGCGTCATCGGTCGAGCCTGCCAACCGTCGTGTCGCAGAGAGCTTAGGCCTTGCAAAGGGGGTCGACGTGATACGCCTGGAAACGCGCGGCGAAGCCGATGGAATGCCGGTGTCCCGCGCTGCCGGCTGGTTCGATGCCAGGCGCTTTGCCGGGATCGATGCTGCCATGGCGGAAACGGGTTCGATCACCGCATCGCTGGCACGCTTCGGCGTCAGCGACTATCTCCGGCAATCGACGGTGCTGTCGGCGCGCCATGCCGATGCCGCCGACCTTGCGGACCTCGACCTGCAGCCCGGCGCCATCGTGCTGGTGACGGTCGCCGTCAACGTCACGCCCGACGGTCAGCCGATCCAGTTTTCGGAGTCGCGCTTCCCGGCCGAGCGGATCGAGCTCAAACTGTCGGCGCTCTGAGATGCGCCAGCCCCGGCATCATCCGACCTGAATGACAGCCTTGATCAGGCCGGACTTCTCATGCGCCCAGCGGGCGAGGTCATGCGGCGTTTCGCCAAGCGTCGTGCGGTGCGTGACGAGCTTAGCCAACGGCACCGCGCCGTTGCGGATCGAGGCGGCGACATGGTCGAAATCGGCACGCAGCGCGTTGCGGCTGCCGATCAGCATCATCTCGCGCTTGTGGAATTCGGGATCGGAAAAGGCGATGTCGTCCTTGACGACGCTGACCAGCACCAGCGCCCCGCCATGCGCGACATGGGCGAAGGCCGACTGCACCGACTGGGTGTTGCCGGTGGCATCGAAAACCATGTCAAAACCGTCGCCGTCGGTTGCTTGCCGCACCAGGTCCGCAGCAGCGCCCTGCGAGCCGTCGAGGGTCGCGAAGCCGAGTTCGCTTTCGGCGAAACTCAGCCTCCCCGCACTCATGTCGAGCAGCGTCACGTCGAGCCCGGCGATGCGGGCGAACAGCGCCGTGCCGAGCCCGATCGGGCCAGCGCCAATGACCAGCGTGCGCGCACCTGGATCAGCCAGCGAGCGCCGCACGGCATGGGCGCCGATCGCCAGGAATTCCACGGCAGCAGCATCGGCCAGCGACAGGCCGTTTGCCGGATAAAGATTTTGCGCCGGCACCAGGATTTGCTCGCACATGGCGCCGTCGCGGTGGACGCCGAGCACCTCGATCTTGACGCAGCAATTCGGCTTGCCGTGCCGGCAGGCGATGCATTTGCCGCAGGCGAGATAGGGATTGACGACCACCGGTTCGCCGATTGCCAGATCGACGCCCTCACCAACCTCGATCACGGTGCCGGAAACTTCGTGGCCCATAGTGCGGGGATAGGCGAGGAACGGGTGCTTGCCTTCGAAGATGTGATAGTCGGTGCCGCAGATGCCGACATGGCTGACGGCGACCAGCGCCCAGCCGGCGGGCGGCGCGCCAGGCGCCGGGCGATCTTCGAGGACAAGTTCGCCGGGCGAGCGGCAGACGACGGCTTTCATGCTTCAATCCAGTCGGTTCATGGCACCGCCGGCTCTGCTGTCGCGAGGCCGGCGGTTGTGGGGAGGCGGTCTATTTGCCGCGGCGGCGCAGCCCGTCGAAATAGACGATGACGATGATCAGCACACCGGTGATGATGCGCTGCCAGAAGGCGTTGACGTTGAGCAGATTGGCGCCGTTGTTGATGGTGGCAAGGATGAAGGCGCCGAGCAGCGGCCCGTGCACTGAGCCGACAGCGCCGAACAGCGAGGTGCCGCCGATCACCGAGGAGGCGATCGCCTGCAATTCCCAGCCCTCGGCCTGTGTCGGATTGCCGATGCCGATGCGCGAGGCGAGAAGCACGCCGACGAATGCCGCACACAGCCCCGACAGCGTGTAGGCCATGTAGATGGTGCGCTGGACGTTGACGCCTGACAGGCGCGACGCCTCGGCGTTGGAGCCGACCGAGAACAGATAGCGGCCCCAGCGGCTGTGGTGCAGGAAGATGTAGGCCGGGATGCCGACCAGGATCACCATCCAGAACAGATTGGGGACGCCGACGAAGGAACTGCGCGAGAACGTCTGGAAGGCATCGTTGTTGATCGAGATCGAGTTGCCGTTGGTCATCAACAGACCGATGCCGCGCAGCGAGGTCAGCGTCGCCAGGGTGATGATGAAGGGTGGGAGGCCCATCTTGACGATGCCGAAGCCGTGGAACATGCCGATGGCGACGCCGACCAGCAAGGTAATCAGGATGGCCAGGAACACCGGTGTGCCGGCGTTGATCAGCATCGCGACGATGACTGTGGCGAAGCCGACCACGGCGCCGACGGAAAGGTCGATGCCGCCCGTGATGATGACGAAGGTCTGGCCGACCGCCAGGATGGCGATCATCGACCCTTGCCGTAACAGGTTCGAGATGTTGTTGGCCGAGGCGAAGCTCGGCGTCGCCACCGACAGGATGACCCACAAAAGAACCAGCAGCGCCAGCAGTGTCAGCCCGAACAGGGCGTTGTAGTTGCGTTTCGGCCTTTCGGCAGCGATCGCCTCGGTGCTCATATCTTCCCTCCCGGTCTTTCTTGTTTCTCGGCCAGCGCCTGGGTGAGGATCTCCTCGTGATCAGCGGTCCGAAACCCGTGCGTAGCCACCAGTTTGCCGCGCCGGAACACATGCAGCGTGTCGGCGAGTTCATAGACCTCGGGCAGGTAGGACGAGATCAGGATGATGCCGGCTCCTTTGGATAGCAGCGCGCCGAACAGGCGGTAGATCTCGGCCTTGGTGCCGACATCGACGCCAACGGTAGGCTCGTCGAAGATGAACAGCTTGGCGCCGTGGGCGAGCCATTTGCCGATGACGATCTTCTGCTGGTTGCCGCCGGACAGGCTGGAGGCCAGGGCGCTGCGTGTCGGCGTCTTGATGCGCAGGTCAGCGATCTGGCGATCGGCTTGCGCCTTTTCCTGCGCGCGCGAGATCAGCAGATTGCTCGAGATGCGCTTGTAGATCGGCAGATTGAGGTTGAGCCCGACCGGCAGGTTGAGGCAGAGGCCCTGGTCGCGGCGGCTTTCGGGGGCCAGCGCCATGCCGAGCCTGATCGCGTCATGTTCGGAATTGACCTTGACCTCCTTGCCCTCCCAGAGGATCTGCCCGGCCGATTTGCGGTGGCGGCCATAGAGCGTGGTGACGAACTCGCTGCGCCCGGCGCCGATCAGGCCATAGAGACCGACGATCTCGCCGGCGCGGACGGACATCGAGACATTTTCGAAGCCCTTGCCCGACAGGTTCCTGGCTTCGACGATGGTCGCGCCGAACGTGAAATGCTCCTTGTGGTAGACCTGCTCGATCGAGCGGTTGATCATCATCTTGACCAGCTCGGCGTCATTGGTCTCGGCAATGTTCCTGGTGCCAACCAGCGTGCCGTCGCGCAGCACCGAGACGCGGTCGGCGAGCTCGAACACTTCTTCCATGCGATGGCTGATGTAGATGATGGTGACGCCTTCGCCCTTCAGCCGACGGATCAGCGTGAACAGCTGGTCGGCCTCCTTGCGGGTGAGGTAGGCGGTCGGTTCGTCGAAGATCAGGAATTTGGTGCCGCGCACCGTGGCGCGGGCGGCGGCGATCAGCTGCTGCTGGCCGATGGTCAGGTCACCCAGCATGACATGCGCCGGCAGGTCGAAGCCGAGATCGTCGATGATCTTCTGCGCCTGCCTGACCATCGCCCGCTGCTGGAGGATGCCGAAGCGGGAATCCTCCTCGCCGAGGAACATGTTGGCGGCGACGGTGAGATGGCGGCACAGGACGACTTCCTGATGCACGGCATTGATGCCGAGCGCCATCGCCTCATGCGGCGTTGCCAATGCGGCAGGCTTGCCCTCCCAGATGACGTCGCCGGAGGTGCGCGGCATGACGCCGGTCAGAAGCTTGATCAGGGTGGATTTGCCGGCGCCGTTCTCGCCGACGATGGCGTGGATCTCGCCGGCCTTGAAGGCGAGATCGACCGGCTTCAGCGCATGGGTGCCGGGATAGCGCTTTTCCAGCCCGCGGAGTTCGAGGATGGTCCTGCCCGGTTCCAGCGTTGGGGCCGGATGGAGTTCCTGCGCCGTCGACATCATGACAATCCTCCCAGATTGGCCCCCAAAGATTGGCCTCGCGATTGGCACGAGTGGGATGTTTCCGGGGCGAAAAGGCCCCGGAAACAGTTCACTTGCGGCTATGCTCAGTCGAGCTTCGGGTTGAGCAGCGCGTCGATCTTCGGATCCTTCATGTTGGCCTTGGTGACCAAATTGGCGCCGGTATCGACATTGGCCTCGACCTTCTCGCCCTTCGAGGCGGCGAGCGCCGTTTTGATGCCGTCATAGCCCATCCGGTACGGATCCTGAACGACGAGAGCCGAAATGACGCCGTCGTTGAGGAACTTGATCAGCTTCTCGTCGCTGTCGAAACCGACCAGCCCGACCTTGCCGGCAAGACTGTTCTCGGCGATCGCCTGACCGACGCCCTGCGCCATGATCAGGTTGGAGGCGAAGATGCCCTTGAGGTTGGGGTTGGCGGTGATCAGGTCGGTGGCGATGTTGAGGCCGGTGGTGGCCTGGCCGTCGGCGTATTTGTCGGCGACCAGCTTGAGGCCCGGATATTTGGCAGCGAGCTGTTCCTTAAAACCCTGGGCGCGCTGTTCGAGCGAGCCGGCGCCCGGAAGCGCGGTGATCAGGGCGACGTCGCCCTCGACCTTGCCGCCATTGGCTTCGCCGATGGCTGCGGCAAGGCCGTCAGCGGCAACGCGGCCGCCCTGGATGTTGTCGGTGGTCAGGAACGAGGTGAAGGCCTTGGAGTCGGCGCCGGAGTCGATACCGATGATCTTGACCTTGGTGGCGGCCTCGTCGATCGGCTTGCCGAGCGCCTTGGCTTCGGTCGGCGCGATGACGACGGCGGCCGGGTTACCGGCGACGGCATTTTCGAGGATCGAGATCTGGCCGTTGACGTCGGTCTCGGCCTGGGCGCCGAGCTCCGGCACGTTGACGCCGAGATCCTTGCCGGCCTTGCGGGCGCCGGCCAGAACGATCTGCCAGTAGAAGGACGTGGTGTCCTTGACGATGATCGGGATGGTCACGTCGGCCGCGGATGCCGGCGCCGAATGCATCACGCCGGCAAGCATCGAGGCGGCTGCAAGTGCCACGACGGCGCGGCGATTGAGAATGCTGGTCACGAATTTCATTAGGAGTCCTCCCTAAGTCGCCCGGTGAATGTTACGGAAGCTCCATTCGGATGGCGCGGCCCAAACGGAACTTTATCAATAAAAAACATTTACCGCATTTTGATAATGCATCACCTCGGTCGGCGCAAGCGATGTTTGATGGCCGCTCGAATGGCTGGGCGGGAAAGCTTGCTCCCTCGGAACTCCGCTGCCAATCTCCTCCAATATGTCGCATGGAATATTAATTCCATCATCCAGTCAATATGGAATGTTCATTCTTTTTCGGGAGCGTTGGAACTGTGACGCCTGGCGATCACGTCCGGTGTTCGCGACTATTGTGCATGTCCGGCTTAGAGCGTCGCTCCGAGATGCCAAGGCACGAACTCGTTGTCACCGTAGCCGAACTCTTCGCTCTTGGTCTTGCGGCCCGAAGCCGTCTCGACGATCAGTTCGAAGATCTCGCGGCCCATGCCGGCGATGGTCTTTTCGCCCGAGGCGATGACGCCGCAATTCACGTCCATGTCCTCTTCCATCGTGTGATACATGGTCGAGTTGCTGGCGACCTTGATCGACGGCGTCGGCCGGCAGCCGAAGCAGGAGCCGCGGCCGGTAGTGAAGACGATGACGTTGGCGCCGCCCGCCACCTGGCCGGTGGCCGAGACCGGGTCGTAGCCGGGCGTGTCCATGAACACCAGCCCGTGCCCGGTGACCTTCTCGGCATAGCCGAAGACGCCGTTGAGCGGCGTCTGGCCGCCCTTGGCGACCGCGCCGAGCGACTTTTCCAGGATGGTGGTCAGGCCGCCGCGCTTGTTGCCCGGTGAGGGATTGTTGTCGATGGATGCGCCATGCTTGGCGACGTGGTCTTCCCACCATTTCACATAACCGTCGAGCTTGGCGGCGATCTCAGGGGTTGCGGCGCGATAGGCGAGCAGGTGCTCGGCGCCGTAGATCTCCGTCGTTTCGGAGAGGATGCCGATGCCGCCGACGCCGGCCAGGATGTCGACGGCGGCACCCAGCGCCGGATTGGCGGTGATGCCGGACATACCGTCGGAGCCGCCGCATTGCAGGCCGACGACGATCTCGCTGACCGGGATCGGCTCGCGCTGAAGCTTGCCGACCTCTTCGGCGATCTCGGCCAGCACGACCAGCGCCTTCTCGACCGATTTGCGCGAGCCGCCGGCTTCCTGGATGTTGAAATGACGTTTTCCCGCGGCAACGCCCTTCTGGCCATAGAGGGTGAGCTGGTTGACCTCGCAGCCGAGCCCGACCATCAGCACGCCGCCGAAATTCGGATGACGGGCATAGCCGGCCAGCGTGCGATGCAGCACCATCATGCCGTCGCCGGTGGCGCTCATGCCGCAGCCCTGGCCGTGGACGATCGGGACGAAGCCGTCGATGCCGGGATATTGCGGCAGAAGCGTGCGGTTCGCCGCGTCAGCGATGGCGTGGCAGACGGTTGCCGAGCAATTGACGCTGGCCAGAATGCCGACGAAGTTGCGCGTGCCGGCGCGGCCGTCGGCGCGGCGGTAGCCCATGAAGGTGCGGGCGCGGTCGGCCTCGGTCGCATGCACTGCCTCGCTCGGCGGCACCACCGGCAAACGCCCGCTTTCGAAGACCAGATTGTGCGAATGGACATGCTCGCCGGGCGCGATGTCCTGCGTGGCGCGGCCGATCGCCTGGGCGTATTTGACCACGGCTTCGCCAGCCGCAATCGGCTTGATCGCCACTTTGTGGCCCGGCTCGATCAGCGCGGCGGCGACGGCGCCGCCCGGCAGCACGGTGCCGATCTCGATGCGGCCATTGGCGACCGCGACATTGTCGGCGGGAGACAGAAGAATGCTGTTTGCGGCGTTCACGGGAGCTTCCTGGGTGTGTTCCTGGGTGCGCGAGCGGATTGACACGCGGCTCTTAACATATAATGTCTTTTATCGTGAAAAAACATTTTTGCGTCAATTGTTTTTTCGCCAGAGCGCGACGCGTCTTTTGGATGCGAGAAGTAGGCTCTACAACCAAGACTAGCGTTGCGCATGGTATTTTGCGAAGCGATTCCGATTTCATGCGCGCGAAACGCTTCAATCCGGCCGCAATCGCCAATGCGCCACGGGGCAGGGGATGTCGAAGAGCAACAACGTTTACAAGGACGCTTATAATCGCGGTCTGAGGCTGCTCGACGAAACCAGGAGCCTGCCTTCGGAGCCGGAGCTGGGTACGCTGCTCGGCGTCAGCCGCACGACGGTCCGCACTATCCTTGCGCGCATGGAAGAGACCGGGCTGATAGACTGGAACAAGCGCAGCAAGACGGTTCTGCGCGAGCCGCGGCCGGATGATTTCTTCCCCGAGGAAGAAACCGACACGCTGGCCGAGATCATCGAGCGTTCCTTCATGCGGCGGCTGCTTGCCAGCGGTGCCGAAGCCGGAATGCAGATCAACGAGCTCGAGCTGGCGCGAGAGATCGGCGTCGGCACCACCAGCGTGCGCGAATTCCTGATCCGCTTCTCGCGCTTTGGCCTGATCGAGAAGCGCCGCAACAGCCACTGGGTGCTGAAAGGCTTTACCCGCGCCTTCGCGCTGGAGTTGACCGAGATCCGCGAAATGTTCGAACTGCGCTCGGCCGCAGCCTTTGCCGCTCTGCCCGAGGACAGCCCGGTGTGGGCCGACCTCGACCGCCTGGAGGACGAGCATCGCCTGCTGGCGCGCGAGATCGCCGTGCGGTTCAACGAATTCTCCGAGCTCGACGAGCGCTTTCACCGGCTTATCCACCGGGCGTCGCACAACCGCTTCATTGTCGATTTCTACGACGTCATCGCCATGATCTTCCACTACCACTACCAGTGGAACAAGGCGCAGGAGCGCGAGCGCAACGAAGTCGCGGTCCAGGAGCATCTCGCCTATATCGCCGCGCTCAAATCGCGCGATCTCGCCAAGGTCGACGCCGCCTGCCGCAAGCACCTGAAATCGGCCCGCCACACGCTGCTGACGTCCATTCCCGAGGGCAGGCAGCCGCAACGCGCGTGATTGTGTTGCGTTGCCGCAGCAACGTTTTGGCGATTTTCCGGCCGCCGGCTCCGTGCTAGAGAACTGACGTTGCTGCGTGAAGAGGCTGGTTCTTGACCATACGCCGGAGACGATGGAGCATGCCGGTCGCGTTCGCCGCGGCGTGGCTTTTCGTGCTCCAGTCGATGTTCGGCGCGTTTGCTTCAGGCGGCGAGCCGAACGCCTCGCAATTCGATGCTTTCGGCAACACGATCTGCACCCATGACGGTGCGGCGCAACTCCCCGCCGGCGATCCGCATCATCAGCACATGCCGGCTTGCTGCATGCTTGGCTGCAACCTCGTTTCGGCGGTCTACGCGCCGCCCGATGCCGCCGGGAGCCTGGCTCGCAGCCTCTCCGTCGAAACCATCGCCTTTTTCCTGCCGGCCTTCCGGCATCGCGATTTCGCCCGCGCCCGCACTCCGTCCAATCCGCGCGCACCACCGGCGACGGCCTGATCCGTTCTGGTTCGCGCCGCGCAACCCTTTGCCGGCGCGTTTATCGACATCGTTCGCGACCGGCCGTCGGCGCGGTCCCTTAAAGTCCACGGAGCAATCATGTCTCACTCTTTTCGCGCCGCCGCATCCAGCCGCAGGCGCTTCGCACTGGGTCGTTTCGAGCAGCGTCTCGGCATCGCCCTTTGCGTTCTTGCCCTCCTGTTCGCCAGCGCCCAGACGGTGTTGGCACACGAGTTCAAGCTTGGCGATCTCGAGATCGGGCACCCCTGGTCGCGCGCCACGCCAGCCGGCGCCAAGGTAGCCGGCGGCTACTTCACGATCACCAACACCGGCAGTGCGCCGGATCGCCTGCTGTCGATCACCTCCGACATTTCGGCCAAGGCCGAACTGCACGAGATGGGCGTCAGCAATGGCGTCATGACCATGCGGCCGGTCACAGGCGGCCTCGAAATCCCGGCTGGCGGCAAGGTCGCATTGGCGCCTAACGGCTATCATTTGATGTTCATGGATTTGAAGCGGCAGCCCAAGGAGGGCGAAATGTTTTCCGCAACACTGACCTTCGAAAAAGCCGGGCCCGTGCAGATTGAATTCGCCGTGCAAGGCATCGGCAGCGCGGCGCCGCAGGACGACCACTGACTTGGCCGCTTCGAGAGGTACCATCATGAAGAAATCTCTTTTGCCCGGCTGCGTGCTTCTTATCCTCGGGACCGGCGCGGCCTTTGCCCACATCACGCTCGAAACGCCGGAGGCGGCGGTGGGCTCGACCTACAAGGCGGTTCTTCGGGTGCCGCATGGCTGCGAGGGCAAGGCGACGACCGCCGTGCGCGTGCAGATCCCGGAAGGGGTGCTCTCGGTCAAACCGATGCCGAAGCCGGGTTGGACGCTGCAGGTCAAGAACGGCAAATACGAGAAGTCCTACCAGCTCTACGGCCAGGCAGTGACCAGCGGCGTCAAGGAGATCGACTGGAGCGCCGGCAGCCTGCCGGACGAATTCTACGACGAATTCGTCTTTCGCGCGACACTGGCATCCGACCTGCCGGCAGGCCAGATGCTGCATTTTCCGGTGGTACAGGAATGTGACGGCGTTGCCGATCGCTGGATCGAGATTCCGGCGGCCGGGCAGGCTGAGGATGCGCTGGAATTTCCGGCGCCCGGCCTCAAGCTGCTGCCGAAGAAGTGAGCTCCGGCGGCGCGCTTTGGCGGATGGGCGCGCCGCTGCTCTTGGCGGTGATATGAGCGCGCCATCCTTCCTGCGGCAAGCTTGCATGGCCGGCAACTGTTCTGGCCGGCTTGTGGCTGGCCTGCTGGCCGCCATCGTGCTGCTCGCCGTAATCGCCATGCCTGATCCCGCCTTCGCCCATGCAGCGCTGATCAAGGCCGAGCCGGCTGACGGTGCGGTGCTGGCGCAGAGCCCGTCGCAGATGTCGCTGACCTTCAGCGAGCCGGTTTCGCCGCTGGTGCTGACGCTGGTGCGGCCCGACGGCACGTCGATCCCGCTGAGCTCTTTCCGGCTCAGCGGCCAGGCCGTCGAGATCGACAATCCGCAGGCGCTGACATCCGGCACGCATGTGCTGAGCTGGCGGGTAATCTCCGCCGACGGGCATCCGGTCGGCGGCTCGGTGCTGTTCTCGGTCGGCACACCGAGTGCCGCGCCGGCCGCCTCCGATGCCGTTGACCGGGGGCTTCGAACGGCGATCTGGATCGGCAAGGTTTTTCTGTATGTCGGCCTGTTTTTCGGGGTCGGCGGTGCCTTTGCGCAGGCCTGGCTGGCGCAAGGCGGCCGATCAGGCCAGAACATGATCGTCGCTGCGATCCTGTGCGGCCTGGCCGCCGCACCGCTGTCGCTTGGTTTCCAGGGCCTGGATGCGCTTGGCGCACCGCTGGCCCGGCTGGCGCAGCCGATCATTTGGCAGACCGGGCTCGGCACCAGCTTCGGCTGGACGGTGCTGATCGCGCTGATGGCGCTCGGCCTTGGCCTGTTATCGCTGGTCGTGCCGCCCGCCGGCGCAAAGCCGCTCGCCTTGGCCGGGCTGGTTGGCGTTGGCGCAGCACTTGCCGCCAGCGGGCATGCCGGTGCTGCCGAGCCGCAATGGCTGACCAGGCCGATGGTGTTCCTGCACGGCGCAGCCATCGCCGTCTGGGCCGGGGCGCTGGCGCCGCTCGGTCTTGCCTTGAAACGGCAGCCGGCCAAAGCCGGGCCGTTGCTGCGCCGGTTTTCGCGAGCGATCCTGTTCGTCGTGGCCGTGCTTGCGGCAGCCGGCATCGTGCTCGCCGCTATCCAGGTGCAGACGCTGCCGGCGCTGGTCCACACCGCTTATGGCCGGCTGCTGCTGATCAAGCTGGTGCTGCTCGTCTTTCTGTTCACGCTTGCCGCCGTCAACCGCTTTAAGCTCACGGCCCCGGCCGAGGCAGGAAATACCGAGGTCCAGAGGCGGCTGGCCCGCTCGATCGCCATCGAGGTGCTGATCGTGGTGGCGATCTTCGGCGTTGCCTCCGGCTGGCGCTTCACGCCACCGCCGCGCGCGCTGGCTATCGCCGCCGCACAGCCGGCATCGGTGCATATCCACACGCTGCAAGCGATGGCCGACCTCAGCATTGCGCCCGGCCACGCCGGGCCTGTTGCCGCTTCGATCTTCGTCATGACCGGCGATTTCGGCCCGCTCGACGCCAAGCAGGTGACGCTGGTGCTGTCAAAGCCCGATTCCGGCATCGAGCCCATCAAGCGCCCGGCGACGAAGCCCGGCGACGGCACCTGGCGCGTCGACGATCTCGTCATTCCGGTCGCCGGCCGGTGGACGGCGCGGCTCGATATCCTGGTCTCGGATTTCGAGATGGTGAAGATAGAGGCGCCGATCGACATAAGGCCGTGACGAGAGCGCTGGTCCACGCAAGACAATTCGGCGAGGCGGTTGACGCGGCCGCGAACCCCCGTCAATCATCGCCATCAAGAATGGGCGTCCAACCCAATCGCGGGCTCAAACCAACAAGATCCGAAAGCAGGGAAGAAACGATGGAAAAAGCCGAAATAGGCCTGATCGGCCTTGGCACGATGGGTTCCAACCTGGCGCTCAATATCGCCGAGAAGGGGCACCGCATCGCCGTCTTCAATCGTACCGCGGCGCGCACCGATGCCTTTGTCGAAAATGCCGGCGCGCTCAGGGATAGGGTTGTGCCCTGCTATAGCCTCGAGGAACTGGCCGCCGCGATCCGGCCGCCGCGGCCGATCATCATCATGGTGCTGGCCGGCAAACCGGTCGACGAGCAGATCGCGGCATTGCGCGGCGTGCTGTCGGCCAACGACATCGTCATCGATGCCGGCAATGCCAATTTCCGCGATACGATGCGGCGCTTCTCCGAGCTTACCGATTCAGGCCTGACCTTCATCGGCATGGGCGTGTCAGGCGGCGAGGAGGGCGCACGCCACGGTCCCTCGATCATGGTCGGCGGCACCGAAGAGTCCTGGAAGCGCGTCGAAAAGGTGCTGACCGCCATCTCGGCCAAGTTCAAGGGCGAGCCTTGCGCGGCGTGGCTCGGCACCGACGGCGCCGGGCACTTCGTCAAGACCATCCACAACGGCATCGAGTATGCCGACATGCAGATGATCGCCGAGATCTACGGCATATTGCGCGACGGGCTCGGCATGGGGCCGAAGGAGATCGCTGAGGTGTTTTCCCAGTGGAACACGGGCCGGCTCAACTCGTACCTGATCGAGATCACCGCCAAGGTGCTTGCCGCCGACGATCCCAAGACCGGCAAGCCGGTGGTCGACATCATCCTCGACCGCGCCGGCCAGAAGGGCACCGGCAAATGGTCGGTGATCGAGGCGCAGCAGCTCGGCATCCCGGCCACCGCGATCGAGGCGGCGGTGGCGGCACGCGTACTGTCGTCGATCAAGGACGAGCGGCTTGCCGCCGAAAAGGTCTATGGCGGCGGCGTGAGCAAGATTTCCGGCGACAGGGACGCCCTGCTCGGCGATCTCGAACTGGCGCTGTTTGCCGGCAAGATCGCCGCCTACGCGCAAGGCTTCGCGGTGATGAGCGGCGCGTCGAAGGAATTCAACTGGAACCTGCCGATGCCGGTAATCGCCAAGATCTGGCGGGCCGGCTGCATCATCCGCTCGCAATTGCTGGATACGATGGCGGAGGCCTTCGGCGCCGGCGGCGCGGCCACCAACCTGTTGATGGCGCCGGCTTTCGTCTCGTTGATGCAGGAGGCACATCCGTCGCTTCGCCGTGTCGTGGCAAGGGCGGCCGAAGCCGGCTCGCCGGTGCCGGCCCTGTCATCGGCGCTTGCCTATTTCGACAGCTACCGGCAGGGCCGCGGCACCTCGAACCTGATCCAGGCGCAGCGCGATTTCTTCGGCGCGCACGGCTTCGAGCGCATCGACGGGCAGGGCGCTTTCCATGGCCCATGGGGGAGCGGAGCGGGCGGCTAGCGCCGCGACTTGGACCTAGAGTCCAATTTTGCGGTTGTCAGAAGGCAGATATCTCCAGCCACCAACTGGGTGTCGGTTCGCGCCAGGAACCTGCTATGCCGGTAGAGACGATTGACGGCCTCATCGGTATCGGCGGAGCCGCGAATCTGTGGTAAGCCGCCGCTCAACCAACCAAAGGACGACACCTGTGAGCGAACCGACCGTGGCCCAGGCGACCGAAAGTATCTATGCATCGCTCCGGGCGGACAATGCCGACATCGACGCACATATCGCGACCCTTAAAGCGGCGCTGACACGAGAAGGGATAAAACAGGCGGTGTTCGATCCGACCAAGTTGGCGCAGAACAACCGCTCGGGGCGCAAGTTGATGCAGGCCTATTTTCGGCAGCGCGGCGTGAGCGTGAGGTTTTCGGACTAGTAGAGCCGCGCGCGGGTGATCTCAAGCGTGCCGTTTCTCGGGCCGGTCCGGCGGTTCGCCATCTGGACGTCGGGACTGCGCCTCATGGCGGCCGTTAAGTATGTCCCTATAGCCTCCCCATAAGCGGACATCCAAACGCACCGCTGAAGCGGCATCTAGGAGCCAAAGGCATGGAGTTGCCAGCTCGTCGCCACATTGGCTGCTGCTCAAAACTTCGAGAATGCTGGGTATTTCTTACCACGTGGAGAAACGAGAGGCGACTAGCCAATTGTTATCGGATCCGAGGATCGGGCCTGCACTCCCTTGAATGCCTCGGTTTGTTCAAGTCCAGCGCTTCTCCGATCGCCAAGGTCGATCAACGCGTCGAGAATCCGCAGCAGCCCCTGAGCCTGATCGGGCCGCAGTGGGAAATTGGCGTCGGCGAGCCGTTGCACCGCCGCTGCCGTTCGCGCCGGAAGGCTGGTCCCCACCCAGTTCCCCTTTGCGTTGTCCAATTTTGCGAGTGCCGCGCTGACCTGTTCGATGAAATGGTCGAGCGGGTACGCGGTCCCGGCGCGCTGACATAGTAGCAGAAACTTCGACATGACGAAGGTTGACCATCCCGTGGCCATCACCAAGCTAGTGACCGTCGGCATGAGCAGACCGATCTCGGACCAATCGCCATTTACGAAGCGGGCGGCTCCGGTAGCCCGTTCGACATTGACCATTAGGAGGGCCTCGATGAGCTTCTGCATATCGTGACCGGAGACTTCTCCTGCACGGTATCCGCCCGGCCGAAACGTGCTGTCGGCGATTACGTGATCGACGCAGAGCCGCAGCAACTCAAAAGTACCGGCGGGTATCGTTGCAGCGTCCAGAACGTGGCGCGTGACCAACCTGTCAGTGAATGCGGCGATAACATCAAGTTCGTCGTCATCGTGGTTCTGCAAGAAGGGCGCAAGAAGCTCCTTCACGAGGGCAAGATCGAAGAATGGTGCTGCACGCACCAATACATCGCCCAGCGCATCGTTCCAGCCAAGCAGATCGGTGGTACGGTCGCGCCGCCTTCCCGTGCTTCCCGGCGGGTTCATGCGCAGCACCGTCCAGTTGACGAGGCTTCGAATCAACGCAAGCACGAGCGGCTTTATCTCATCTGAAGCACACCACTTCTCGATCGGAAAATTCTCGAGGTGTTTCTTGGCCCGTTGCGGATCAAACAGCGGATCAGGTTCGGTCCATCTGCCGTCATTGTCAGCATCATCGTCGTCGTCCGAAGCTGACGCCAACTGTACCCAAGCGGGCGGCAACGGAGCAAAAGGTTCAAACTTCTTTGACTTGAGTCCCCTGAGGGCTCGATCAATCACCGTTTTCACTGCCTTTTTTGCCGCACGGCTGTCCCGCTCGCCGTCCTGACTTATCGCCGGTCGGTAGAAGCGCGCCCTTTCCAGCGCAAGTTGAGCCGCGACCCACGACACATGGGCATCGGGGTCGGCAAGTAGCGCTGTCAAGGTGAAGTCTGCAGCCTCCTCGTGCGGGTGAGCCACCATCCAGACCAATCGTCGCGCAGGCTCGAGATCAGACGGATTGGTGCGCCGCAGGTGAAGCAATGCGAAGATCAATTGCAGCACAGGATGCCAAGCGATTTTCGAGCCGTAGAAAAATCCCGCAGGCTCCTTCATCCCCTCGATCCGCGCCAGTACATTCATCGCCCATTTGTAGTCGTCGGACGCGGCGTCGCCGAAACAGATGACACATGCAGCGACGGCCGCGACCACGCTTTGGGCCGTATGGGCTTCGACATCCAAGCGCTCCGCAAAGAGCGTCGGGTGGTCCAGCGGGCGAGCAAGCGCGACCGCATCGGCCAACGTCTTGTCGGGAGCGAGCGCGAAAGCGCGCAATGATTTCATCGCCCACGCCAGGATGCTATTTTGCTGCAAATACACGCCCGCTGCCTCGCCGCGCTGAATAGTCTCGGGGGAAAGCGGGGCATGATAGGCAACTATGATCTGTTCATCTGGCGTGCGATATCCTTGATAATTTTCGACGATGGCAAGCTCCGCATATTCTTCCGCCTGCTTGGTGAGAGCCGCCTTCGCTGCCGGATTTGAGCGCTGCTCCTCCAGCTCGTAGGGGAGATCAGTCAAAAAATCGGCCAATGCCTGCCTAAACCGTTCGGTGAGCGCATCGTCGCCATTCACCGCGAACTGCATGGCGAGCTGCTTCACGTCGCGGAACCGGCTCAGCCGCTTATCCAGGTAGTCCTGGGCGACCTTCTTGTCGCCGGTTAGCTGATTAATCAGTCCCAGTCCAAACAGGTCGATGTTTCGCGTCGGTTCTTGGCGCACACGCGCAGTATCGAAAGGCCAAAGACGTTGGCATGCCACTAGAGCAAGAGTGACTTCGGATATATGAAGCGTCTCCAACGCCAAGCGAAGCGCTAGGCCCAGGGCGGCGATCGCCTCGTTGCCCTGCACGATTAGCTGGATCATCTCGTCAACGGGTCGGCCGCTTTCGATTTGATGGAAGGCCCAATAGCTCATGGCCAGAAAGGCGCATTCAAGCGGCTGCGCACCGAGCTGGCCAAGCTGCCAATTATAAGCGGTCCAATCGCCCCAAAACTGCTGCTCGCCCCATGGAAAGACAATTGTCACCGGAATCGGGGTACCATGTTGATGACGGGTGATGTTTGCGATCTGTCGCCAGCCGGTCGTTGCGTGGTTGGAGAGATCCCGAACCAGTTCGAGTGCAACTTCCGGCTTCTTGGCGAAGAGGCTGGCGAAGGGCTCATGCGCCGCTGAGACCGGATAGTAGAAGTTGTGATGTCGGTCGATCCCGATTTCCTCACGACCATAGCCATCATAGCTGTGCGGGATATGGAAGTACGGATGTTCTAACGCCTGCCTTTCATTGTCAGTGCGCTCGCTTTCCGGCTTGTTCCGGATTCGTTTTATCCGCTCGACCCTTTCCCGCTGTTCGCGCTTCTCGCGGTCAATGTGATCCTGCGGCAGCTCCTGCTGCAGCTCTGCCTTGGTGACGGCCGCCAATCGTTCGGGCGACACCTCTGCCATCATCCAGGCAAGCGCCATAAAATCCGAATACTCCTCGCCGCGCATTCGCTCGTTGGTCAACGCCCGGTCGAAAAGCGCATTGGCGTATTCAGGAAACGCGCGCGCGGCCCGAAGGACGACGATCCGCAGCGCCGTGGCAAACTGCTTTTGCGCGTCGCGGCCAAGCTCGTCCCACGGGCCGCGCTCGAATACCAGTCTGTCCGAATAAGCAGCTTTCTCAAATTCGATCAGCCAGTCGGCGCAGGTGGCGACGATCGCTTTCGACCGCGCCGTACGGAAATCCGAAAGGGCGTTCTGCCAAACGGAGAATACTTCGACAACCCTGGGGAGGAGCCTGACGGGTAGTTTAGCTGCGAGCGGCAGGAGCCAGTCAAGAAAACGCCCCCAGCTTGTGAAGTCAGAGGGCCAACTCAGGAGCTCGGCAAGACCCACCTGATCGAGCCCTGATTGACCCGGCGAGGCTTGGGCAAGGACAATCGGGCTCGGAATTGTGTGTTGGGCTTGGAACCAGACCAAGAGCTTTTCGAGCAACGCATAGTCGTTGGCCGTCACAAGTTCAGCGAATTCCTTCTGTCTATTGACGAATGCGCTTGTAAACGGTGGTGCGGTTAGCCATTCCCGACGCCATTGGGGCCGAAGCGTCGATCCATCGAGGGCGGCGTAGCTGGCCGACCACTTGCCCGGCTCGGCGATAGAATGCTGGGCCAAAAGGCCGACAACGCGGCCGAGTAGCGGGGGCTCGCCAGCCTTCGCCAGCCCTTCGATCCACGTGTCGCCAAGGTCGATGAGAAGGCGGAAGAACGTCCACTCAAAGAATATGTCGTGCGTAAACGAATATGAGGCGTCGCCATTGTTTCCACGCACAAGCAGGTCGCTCTTCATCGCCGCGATGTGCTCGAACGTGGGTGGTGCCAGCGAGCGGGCCGTGACGTTCTTCCCAAGGTTGGCGACTCCTTTTTCCGCGATATCGAGCAGCGCGCGTTGCCGCTGCGGCACGACCTCCACCGGGGCATCGTGTCCTGCTCGGGCCCACCAAGCGTTGATGAGATCGACCTCTGTCTGGGGTTCGGTCGTCCCATCGCTAAAGTTGCGGGCAAGCACCGCAGCGAAGAACGGACGCCGCGCAATCGCCTTCACTGACGGCGTGCCCATCAAAAGGTGACGAAGACCAGGTTTTTCCTTCGCCAGGGCCTCAGCTTCGTCGTCGTTGAACGGCTCGACCTGAAAGTCACCAATCTGAGTGCCGCTATAGAAGCTTGCTGGAAACCAAGCGCGATATGTTTCAAGACCTTGGTCGCGTGATGTGGCCAGAACCCGCCAGTTGCTGAGGCCAGGGTTAGATTCGATCACATTAAGTATGTCGAGAATGATCCGCTTTTGGTCGGGGTTGATGCGATCAATTCCATCAATGTAGAGCGTAGCCGTGCCGGTTGCGCTGATCTCTGCGAGGAGGTCATCAAGCTTTCGATGTCTGAGGCCCAGCGCTGCCGCAAACTCCACCCAGCTCTTCCCGGTCAGCCGGTCCGACTTCAGGAATAGGATCGGCCCGCGCTGCCCGGCCTCTGTGGCTACCCGTTTGAGCATGACAGATTTGCCGCACCCCGGGAGGCCGCTGATGTTCACGACACGGCTGACGCCAAGGCGCTCACATACGTCTTGTTGAAGAGCAGCCCGGTCAACCTCGAATCCGTCGATGGTCTCGGCAATTTCGTTGAGACCATCAGTGGAGAACTGAACAAGGGTGTCGACGTCGTCGCGGAAGCTCGGCGAAACCTTGAGCCGGACGACCCCGCGAAGTTGCGCGAGCAGGGTAGCGCGGGTCCATTTACGGGCTGTGCCGGCGCCATCGCGAACAATGCGGCAGAGGCGATCAAAAAGCAGAACCTCCTGCCCATCCTCGTTGCTCGCAACAAGCTCTTGAAGACGGTTTGTGATCTCCGCCCAAACGATGCCGGTCTCGTCGAGGCCGTTAAGTCGAGCGGCAACAAACTGTCGGTAGAAATTCCATTCGTCCTCGGCGCTGCTCGCCCTGACTAGCGGGGCCAGTTCGTCCCGAAGAGCACGTTCGGCGGCTGCGGCTGCGCCATCTTCCGCAAAGCGCCGATCAAAATCCGCAGGGGTGGGGCTACTTACGGCCCAACGGATGAGGCGGTTGAGCGACCGATGTCCTGCCTCAGCTACATTCTCAACGACGTAACCGCAAACGTCGCGATCGGCGTGAAAATTTGGAGTCTGCCGGGTCTCTCGCGCCCGGTTGAGGACGTCGCGGAAATCCTTGTTGGTAGCGGCCCCGCTCACCGTGATCGTTGACTTCACTTGAAGACCCAGGCTTCTTGGGCCGTCAGTATCTCGAAACTCGACAATAAGGTCATCCATCGGCTGGCCGTGGCCCGCCTGCTGGACTGCAACGCTGCTTACACTGCCGTGCTGAAGCATCGCCTTCTCACCGCGGAGAAGAGCCGCCAAATAATAGGCGACCACCTTGTCTTCGTAGGTGAAGCCAGCGCCACCGGTCAGTTCGGTGGATGTTGCCTGCTTTTTCTCCAGCGCTCCCTGCTGAGGAGCCTGTTTGTTCTTTGCCGATTTAGTCAAATCTGCCTCTAATCAAATCGTCAGCACTCGTCCGAGCCTGAAATGCGAGGGCCACACCCAACGAGCGCAATCCAAATTGGAGTAGAGTCTAGCCTGGCGCGAACAATGAAGGAACGGGTCTCGTGCTAGTGGTGCTTCTGCGACGCATAAAAAAGCTGGCTGAATGTCGCCGACTCCGGCCTCAGGCCCAACAACGGGGTCCGTTTGAGGCCAACCCTGGACACTGCCTCATGGGTTCGGTGTTCGCTTTTTCATGCCGCGAATACTAACAGCGGGCAGTCCGCTAATGGAAAGTCGCCGCCCCTGAGCGGTCCTTCCGCTACCGGCCCCAAGGCTGCCAGTCAGCAGCGCGCATTTTGCATTCAAGTGGAATCACTTGGCGTCGCAGAAGCTAAGACAAATAGATGGAGCCCAGTTCAATTTGAACGTATCCCGCTCACGCCGGGCGGCGATAGGCCTGGACTTCGCCCGGCTCGCTCAGGCTTTGCAGGGTGCCGGGTGCGGCGCCGCCGATCCAGCCCAGCACCGAGCGGGCGAGTTCGGCGCCGGCCAGTCGGAAGTTCTCGTTGACGACCAGCAATTCGCTGCGAAACAGGTGCAGAAGCTCCGACGATTGTTTGGACACCACATCGACATCGCGGCCAAGCTTGAGGCCGGCGTCTTCGATGCCGGCGACGATGGCGAGCGTCGCGGCGGCGGCGCTGCTGATGAAACCATCCGGGCGGTTTTCACGGCGCATCAGCTGCGCGGTCCGCATTCTGATCTGCTCGATCGAATGATCGATTGAAACGGTGTTGAACGGGATTTCGCTGGCGCCGACCTCGCTCAGCGCGTCGGCAAAGCCGGCGAGCGTGTGGCCGTGGTAAGTCAGCTCGACGGGCGGCGCCAGCAGAGCCAGCCGGCGGCGGCCGATGCCGGCCAGATGGCGCACTGCCTCGGCCGCGAAAGCGTAATTGTCGAAATCATGATAGGGGTGGATCAGCCCCATATCGGTGCGGCCATGCGTGGCAAAGGGAATGCCACGCTCCAGCATATAGCGGGCCCTCGGATCGTTCGGCTGCGTGCGCGAAATGATGACGCCGTCGGCTGAACCGGTTTCCACGAGATAACGGATCGGGTCCAACGGATCCTGCGAGCGCGAATAGGGCGTCACGATCAAATGATAGGGCGTATCGGCGATGACTTCCGAAACGCCGTAGATGATATCCGAGACAAAGCTCATGATCTCGTGCTCGGTGTTGAGCACCAGGCTGATGACATTGGTCTTGCCGGTCCGCAGGCGCACGCCGGCGCGGTTGGGCCGATAACCGATCTGCTTGGCGACAAGCTGGACGCGCCGCTTGGTCTCGGCGCCGATCTCGGGCGCGTCCTTCAACGCGCGCGACACGGTGGTGACGCCCAGCCCGGTCATGAAGGCGAGCGTCTTCAGTGTCGGCCGGCCCCGGCCCGACGCTTCGTCGGCCTTCTCTTTTTGATGCCTGTTCATTCATCCCGCCCCGTCAGGCGCATAGCAGTTGCCGGGCAGGCCGGCAATCGGCGGGCCTTCACCGAATGAGACCGCTATATACTGAAACGTTACAGATTGTCACTGCCGTCGCCTTATCACTGGTGACAGGCGCAAAATGAGCGGTACTTCGATCGGCCCAGAAAGAGCGCCCGGAACGGGCTTTTTCTCTTTTTGGGCGCCGCAGCATATACTTTTGCGATGCAACCTTCTCTTGTTGCGCTGCGGTAGGCTGGCGAGCCGAGTGATTTTGTTCGTGTTTCGAAAAAATTTGAGGGCGCCTTTGCCGGAGGGGTTGCGCGTCTGAAGCAATTGCCGTATCCAAAATCTGTAACGTTTCAGATTCTGGGAGGAACGAAATGCGATACCAACTCATGACTGCTGCGCTGGCAGCGACGGCCGCGTTGCAGTTCGCCGGCCCGGCGGCCGCGACGGATCTGGAAGTCACCCATTGGTGGACTTCGGGCGGTGAAGCGGCGGCGGTTGCCGAACTCGCCAAGGCTTTCGACGCGACGGGCAATCATTGGGTGGATGGCGCTATCGCCGGCTCCGGCGGCACGGCGCGGCCGATCATGATCAGCCGCATCACCGGCGGCGACCCGATGGGCGCGACCCAGTTCAATCACGGCCGGCAGGCGGAAGAATTGGTGCAGGCCGGGCTGATGCGCGACCTCACCGATCTCGCCACCAAGGAAAAGTGGACGGAAATCGTGCAGCCGAAGAGCCTGCTCGACGGCTGTACCCTCGACGGCAAGATCTATTGCGTGCCGGTCAATATCCACTCCTGGCAGTGGCTGTGGCTGTCGAATGCGGCCTTCAAAAAGGCCGGCGTGCCGGTGCCGAAGAACTGGAATGAATATGTCGCTGCGGCGCCCGCGCTTGAAAAAGCAGGCATCCAGCCGCTCGCGGTCGGCGGCCAGCCCTGGCAGGCCTCCGGCGCTTTCGACGTGCTGCTTGCGGCGGTCGGCGGCACCGACGCCTTCCTCAAGGTCTACAAGGACAAGGACGCCGAATTCGCCGCCGGGCCCGAAGTCGCCAAGGTCTTCAAGGCGGCGGACGACGCCCGCAAGATGGCGAAGAACACCAATGTGCAGGACTGGAACCAGGCCACCAATCTGGTCATCACCGGCAAGGCCGGCGGCCAGATCATGGGTGACTGGGCGCAGGGCGAGTTCCAGGTTGCCGGCCAGACCGCCGGCAAGGACTATACTTGCCTTCCGGGCCTCGGTCTCAACGAGGTCATCGCCACCGGCGGCGACGCTTTCTACTTCCCGCTGCTGAAGGACCCCGAAAAATCGAAGGCGCAGGAAGTGCTGGCCCACACGCTGCTCGATCCCAAGACGCAGGTCGCCTTCAATCTCAAGAAAGGTTCGCTGCCGGTGCGCGGCGACGTCGACCTCAAGGCGGCGAACGACTGCATGAAGAAGGGGCTCGAAATCCTCGCCAAAGGCAACGTCATACCTTGGACGGACCAACTGCTTTCGCAGGATACGCAGAAGCAGAAGGAGGATCTTTTCTCCGAGTTCTTCGCCAAGCAGGACATGACCGTGGAAGATGCGCAGAAGCGCTTCGCCGCCATCGTCGGTTCAGCCGATTGACGATCGACCAACTGCCCTCACTCCCGCCCCTGCGAGCGCAGGGTCGGGAGCTCGGGTCAAGGCCTCTTGACCCTCCGGCCCTTACCCGATCCAGCCCGGCTGTGCAGATGAGCAAGAGCGAACGCCCTAGCCAACTCTTTCGCAACCTCAATGCGAAAATCGCTTCGATCCCAATGATTTTCACCGCGCTGGTGATCTTTGTCGGCGGCACCCTCTGGACGGTGTTGTATTCCTTCACCAATTCCAAGCTGCTGCCGCGGCTGCACTTCGTCGGTCTCGACCAGTATTACCGGCTGTGGTCGGTGCCGCGCTGGCTGATCTCGATCGAGAACCTGCTGATCTACGGCGTGCTGTCGCTGGTGTTCTCGCTGGTCATCGGCTTCCTGCTTGCTGCCCTGCTCGACCAGAAGATTCGGTTCGAGGACACGTTCCGGACCATTTTCCTCTATCCCTTCGCCCTCTCCTTCATCGTCACCGGTCTCGTCTGGCAGTGGCTGCTCAACCCTGAATTCGGTGTCCAGGCAGTGGTGCGCAGCCTCGGCTGGACGAGCTTCAGCTTCAATCCGCTCTATGATTCCAGCATCGTCATCTACGGCATATTGATCGCCGCTCTCTGGCAAGGCACCGGGCTCATAATGTGTCTGATGCTAGCCGGTCTGCGCGGCATCGACGAGGATATCTGGAAGGCCGCGCGGGTGGATGGGATACCAACCTGGAAGACCTATCTGTTCATCATCATACCGATGATGCGGCCGGTCTTCATCACCACGCTCGTCATCGTCGCTTCCAACATCGTTCGCGTCTACGATCTTGTCGTCGCCCAGACCAGCGGCGGGCCCGGCATCGCTTCCGAAGTCCCGGCCAAATATGTCTATGATTACATGTTCTTCGCCCAGAACCTCGGCCAAGGGTTCGCCGCCTCGACCATGATGCTGCTGTCGGTGATCATCGTCATCGTGCCGTGGGCCTATCTCGAGTTCGGAGGCAAGAAGCGTGTCTGACCATACCGTTTCCTTGCCGGCCGGCCCCGGCACGCTCGAAGCGTACGGGCCGAGCGGACCGAAGCCGCGGCACGTGTTCTCGCGCCGCAACATCTTTCTCTACGGCACGCTCATCGTGGTGGCGCTCTACTATCTTTTGCCGCTCTACGTGATGGTGGTGACATCGCTCAAAGGCATGCCCGAGATACGCCTCGGCAACATCTTCTCGCCGCCGATGGAGATCACCTTCGAGCCTTGGGTCAAGGCCTGGTCGAGCGCCTGCACCGGGCTCAATTGCGACGGGCTCTCGCGTGGTTTCTGGAATTCGGTGCGCATCACCATTCCGTCGGTGATCCTGTCGATCGCGATCGCCTCGGTGAACGGTTATGCGCTTGCCAACTGGCGCTTCAAAGGGGCCGACACCTTCTTCATCATCCTGATCGTCGGCGCCTTCATCCCCTACCAGGTGATGATCTATCCGATCGTTATCATCCTGCGCGAGATCGGCCTCTACGGCAGCCTCAGCGGCCTGGTGATCGTCCATTCCATCTTCGGCATGCCGATCCTCACACTTTTGTTCCGCAACTACTTCTCTTCCATGCCGGAGGAGCTGTTCCGGGCGGCGCGCGTCGATGGCGCCGGCTTCTGGGGCATCTATTTCCGCATCATGCTGCCGATGTCGCTGCCGATCTTCGTCGTCGCCATCATCCTGCAGGTGACCGGCATCTGGAACGACTTCCTGTTCGGCGTCGTCTACACCCGTCCCGACACCTATCCGATGACGGTGCAGCTCAACAACATCGTCAACTCGGTGCAAGGCGTGAAGGAATACAACGTCAACATGGCAGCCACCATCCTGACCGGCCTGGTGCCGCTGATCGTCTATTTCCTGTCCGGAAAATTGTTTGTACGCGGCATCGCCGCCGGCGCGGTGAAAGGATGATGGCGATGAATGCAAACGGCAGCGTTGAGGTAAACGGCAGCAAGGGGGCAAACGGCACCAGCGTCTCGATCCAGAACCTGTCGCTGAATTTCGGCGCGATATCGGTGCTGCAGACGCTCAATCTCGATGTCGCGGAAGGCGAGTTCATCGTGCTGCTCGGCCCGTCCGGTTGCGGCAAGTCGACCTTGCTCAACTGCATTGCCGGGCTGCTCGACGTTTCCGAAGGCCGCATCTTCATCAAGGGCAAGAACGTCACCTGGGAAGAGCCCAAGGATCGCGGCATCGGCATGGTGTTCCAGTCCTACGCGCTCTATCCGCAGATGACGGTGGAGAAGAACCTGTCGTTTGGGCTGCGCGTTGCCGGCCTCGCCAAGGACGAGATTGCCAAGCGCATCGCCCGGGCCGCCGAAATCCTGCAGATCGAACCGCTCTTGCATCGCAAGCCGGCGGCCCTGTCCGGCGGCCAGCGCCAGCGTGTGGCGATCGGGCGCGCACTTGTGCGCGACGTCGACGTCTTCCTGTTCGACGAGCCGCTCTCCAACCTCGACGCCAAGCTGCGCGCGGAATTGCGCGTCGAGATCAAGCTGCTGCATCGCAAGCTCGAGAACACCATGATCTACGTCACCCACGACCAGATCGAGGCGATGACGCTGGCCGACCGCATCGCGGTGATGAAGGGCGGCGTCATCCAGCAGCTCGATGCACCGCAGACCATCTATAACCGGCCGGTCAACCGGTTTGTCGCTGGCTTCCTCGGCTCGCCGGCAATGAACTTCCTCGACGGCAGGCTGGAGCAGGCGGATGGCGACTGGCACTTCGTCGTCGAGGATGTGCGGATCCCGCTTGCCACCTATGCTTTCGAGAAGGACCCGGTGCCGGGGCCGGCCGTGTTCGGCATCCGCCCCGAGCACGTGGCGTTCAACAGTGGCACGGGATGGCCGTTCGCAGCCACGGCAAATGTCGAGGTCGTCGAGCCCATGGGTTCCGACACGCTGGTCTGGCTGAAGCTGGCCGGCCAGAATTTCACGGTACGGGTGACAGCCGAGCGTACGCCAAACAACGCGGAGGCGGTCGGCATCGGTTTCGACCCGATGCGGGCCTCGCTGTTCGACGCCGCCACAGGTAACCGCCTCTAGAGCCTGATTTTAGCCTCCCAAGACTTTTTTCATTCCCCCCAAGACTAACCATCCCCAAGAAACGGACAGAGACGATGAACTGGTCATTCCAACTTTACAGCGCGCGTAATTTCCAGCCCTGGGAGGGCGTGCTCAAAATGCTGGGCGAGCTTGGTTACAGCCAAGTCGAAGGGTTCGGTGGCGTCTATGACGATCCCAAGGCGTTCCGTGCCGAGCTCGACAAGAACGGCCTTGCCATGCCGACCGGGCATTTCTCGATCGACGCGCTCGAGAAGGATTTCGACGGCGTGCGCAGGACGGCCGATGCGCTCGGCATCACGCTGCTCATCTGCCCCTTCCTGAACGCCGAGTTCAGGCCGGCCGACGCGGCCGGCTGGCGCGGCTTCGGCGAACGCCTGGCCAAGGTCGGCGAGACGGCGAGGAAAGCCGGCTATGGTTTTGCCTGGCACAATCATGATTTCGAATTCAAGGCGCTCGCCGACGGCTCGGTGCCGCAGGACCATATCCTGTCCTCCGCGCCCGACATCGGCTGGGAGATGGATGTCGCCTGGGTGGTGCGGGGCGGCGTCGATCCGCTGCCCTGGATCGAGAAGCACGGCAAGCGCATCGTAGCCGTCCACGTCAAGGACTTGGCCAAGCCGGGCGAGGGCCTCGACGAGGACGGCTGGTCCGACGTCGGCCACGGCACCATCGACTGGCCCGGCCTGATCAAGGCGCTGCGCGCCAAAAGCGCTGCGAAATACTACGTCATGGAACAAGACAATCCCAACGACATCGAGCGCTTCGCCCGCCGCTCCATCGCAGCCGCCAAGACCTATTAGGAGCACATCAGCATGGCAACAAAACTTGGGATCGGCGTCATTGGCTGCGGCAACATCTCCAAGGCGTATTTCTCGCTGGCGCCGCTGTTTCGCAGCATCGAGATGCGCGCCTGCGCCGACATCAACATGGAAGCGGCGAAAGCGCGGGCAAAGGAGTTCAAGCTGCGCGCCGAGACCGTTGAGGGGCTGCTCAAGGCCGACGATATCGACATCATCGTCAACCTGACCATTCCGGCGGTGCATTACGAGGTGTCGAAGCAGATCCTCGACGCCGGCAAGCACGTCTATTCGGAGAAGCCCTTCGTGCTGTCGGTCAAGGAAGGGCTCGACCTGAAGAAACGGGCGGAAAACAAGGGGCTGCGCATCGGCTCTGCCCCCGACACCTTCCTTGGCGGCGCGCACCAGCTTGTCCGCGACCTGATCGACACCGGCAGGCTCGGCAAGGTCACCAGCGGCACCTGTCATGTGATGAGCCATGGCATGGAGCATTGGCACCCCAATCCGGACTTCTTCTTCCAGCCGGGCGCCGGGCCGGTGCTCGATATCGGACCCTATTACATCACCAACCTGATCCAGCTGATCGGGCCGGTGAAGCGGGTCGCTGCCTTCGCTTCGATCCCGATGACGGAACGCATCATCAGCTCGAAGCCGCGCGCCGGCGAAAAGATACCGGTCTCCACGCCAACGACGATCCATGGCGTGCTGGAATTCGAGAACGGCGCCGTTGTGACGCTCAACACCAGCTGGGATGTCTGGAGCCACGGCCACGCTCCGATGGAGCTCTATGGCGAGGCGGGCACGGTGTTCGTGCCGGATCCGAACTTCTTCGGCGGCGAGGTGCGCTACACCGAAGCCGCCAAGCCGGTGAAGAAGCTGCCGAAATGGCCGCATCCGTTCGGCGTGCCCAACGAGATGCATTCGCAAGGCATGATGGCCAACTACCGCACCGCCGGCCTTGCCGACATGGCGATCGCGATCAGGGAAGGCCGGCCGCACCGCTGCTCGATGGAGCTGGCGCTGCATGCCGTCGACGTCATGACCGGCCTGTTGCGCTCGGGCGAGACGGGAAAGTTCGTCGCCATGCAGACCAGCTGCGAGCGGCCCGCGGCACTCGGCGTCAAGGCGGCGAAGGAGCTGCTGGCGAAGAAGAAAACCAAGTAGGCGGCGCACCTCCCAAGCACCGCAAAAAGCCTCTCCCCGTTTGCGCGGGGAGAGGCTAAGGGTGGGCCGGACTCGACTTGCCCGTCATCGCGGCGGCAGCCGTCGGGCTCGTTTCGATATGAGGATTTTCCATGCCCTATGTTCCCGCGGAAAACCGCTACGAAAAGATGGTCTACAATCGCTGCGGGCGGTCCGGCCTGAAGCTGCCGGCGATCTCGCTTGGGCTGTGGCACAATTTCGGCGACGACACGCCGCATAGGACCAAGCAGGCGATCATGCGCAGGGCCTTCGATCTGGGCATCACGCATTTCGATCTCGCCAACAATTACGGCCCGCCGCCCGGCTCGGCGGAGCGGGCGTTCGGCGAGATCTTGCGGACGGACTTTGCCGGTTATCGCGACGAGCTGATCATCTCGACCAAGGCCGGCTACGAAATGTGGGCAGGGCCTTATGGCGAATGGGGCGGCCGCAAATATGTGCTGGCCAGCCTCGACCAGAGCCTGAAGCGGATGGGGCTCGACTATGTCGACATCTTCTACTCGCACCGCTTCGACCCCGACACCCCGCTGGAAGAGACGATGGGCGCACTCGATCACGCGGTGCGCTCGGGCAAGGCACTCTATGCCGGCATTTCCTCCTATACTTCGCAGCGCACCCGCGAGGCCGCCGACATTTTGAAGCAGCTCGGCACGCCTTGCGTGATCCATCAGCCGAGCTATTCGATGCTCAACCGCTGGGTCGAGGACGATGGCCTGCTCGATACGCTGGAGGGACTTGGCGTCGGCTCGATCGTGTTCTCGCCGCTGGCGCAAGGCATGCTGACCGACAAATATCTCGGCGGCATCCCCGATGGCAGCCGCGCCAGCCAGGGCAAGTCGCTGCGCCCGGCATTCATCAACGACAAATCGATCGCCAATATCGAGGCGCTGAACGTCATCGCCCGTCGCCGCGGCCAGACGCTGGCGCAGATGGCGCTGGCCTGGGTGCTGCGCAGGGGCAGGGTCACATCGGCGCTGATCGGCGCCAGCCGGCCGGAACAGGTCGAGGATTGTGTCGGGGCGCTGAAGGCGCTCGACTTCAGCGATGCCGAGCTCGCCGAGATCGACACCTTTGCCCGCGAGTCGGAGATCAACCTCTGGGCGGCATCGGCCGAGCGCAAGGGGCCGCCGAGGAAGTAGGCGACGACCGCATCCGGTCGCCAAACAGCGACGGCTTCCGCGACGCTGAGCATAGAATGGCCGGGCAGCCGTGGAATGAAGGCTAAATGCGCATTGTAAGGAAGTCGTTTAGACCGATTCGGGGTTAGGCGATGAATCAGGAAACCCGGCTTTTTGGCGCTATTGCGGTCCGCCCCGCCATCCTAGCCCTCATACCCCAGTTCGAAACGGCCACAGGATTCACGGTTGCGGTCAGGTGGGAGCTCAATCCGACCGTAAAGAAGCAGATTGAAGCTGGGGAAGCTTTTGACCTCGTCATCACCAATCCGGACCTGGTTCAGGATCTGACTGCCTCGGGAAAGGTCAAGGCGGGGAGCCAGGTGGCGTTTTGGCCGGATAGCAATGGGGGTGGCAGCCAAGGCAGGCAGTCGACCGCTCGATATCGCGTCCGTGGAAGCATTCGAACAGGCGTTGAAGAGCGCCAGATCGATCGCCTACGCCGGTGAAGGAACCAGCGGTGGCTACTTCTCCGGCTTGCTGGAACGTTTGGGGATAGCGGATGAGGTGAAGCCCAAGCTGGTGGCCATACCAGGAGGGCAGACAGCGCAAGCCGTGGGCCGTGGGGAAGCCGAGTTGGGGGTCGTTCCCGTGACTTCGATTCTCGCGGCCGCTCCCGAGGTCGTGCTTGTCGGTCGGTTTCCGGCAGAACTCCAAAGTTACGTCGACTTCGCCATTGGCATCAGTGCCGGTTCAACGAACGCAGAAGCTGCCGAGCAGCTGTCGGAATTTCTGATGTCGGCAGCCGTTGACGACATGCTGGCGGCAAAGGGTGTCGAGCGCTGCTAAGAGCGTGCTTGATAAGCAGCGCTGGGAATCCCCTTCTCAAACACGCTCTAACTTTCGGCTGCCTTGAGGTTCCGCGCGGCTTCCTCCAGCGTCGCCCTGTCGTTGCCAAGCCTGTCGATCAGTTCTTGCGCCTGATCACCGGTTATCCCGGTGCGCATCGCCAGTGCCTCGACCGTCAGAACGTCGGAGCTGGCGATCGTTCCCGCCGGAACGTCCGCGTCGTCGAGGCCAAGCTCTTGCTTCGCCTGCTGCCAATGACGTTCATGCGCGCCATCCGGGCGGCCCTCGCGCACCCAGATTTCATAGGCTCGCTGCCGAATTTTTTCATGCCGATCGTCGTCCATGGCGGATCCTCCCTTGTGGCGTTTTCACCAACGCGGCGAGCGCCGGAACGATCCGATGTTGATGCCGAATTCGCAGACATGCCGGACAAAAGCCGGTTTCTCACCGAACAAACACCGGACATACGCGTTTTGCGGAGGAACCTGCACAGTGGGCCGGCCGTTGAGCCGAGCCTGAGCAAAGGAGATTACAATGGCCGACGAACCGAACGAATCCGCAGCACCGAAGATGACTCAACGTGAAGCTCAGGAAGCCCTGGAGAAGCAGATCGCGCAGCTGAGGCGCGAGATCAACAAGATCAACCGAACCTTGGCGGAACGCGCGGAAGAGGCGATCGAGGACGCCGGCGATTGGTATGGCAACGCTGCTGAGCGCGCCTCGCGGACGGCACAAGCCCTGCGCAACAGGGCGCAGACGGTGTCCGGGGTGGTCCAGGAGAATCCTGGGACAGTATCGTCCGCCTTCATACTCGGAGCGGCCGTAGGGGCGCTACTGGGCCTCGCCTTGGCCGCCACAGACCAGCGCCGCGATCGCTGGTTCTAGTCCCGATCTAAAGTCTGCCGCGCGTCGTGCCTAGATGGCAACTTGCGACGCGCCTCATTGCGATAGTTCGGCACGCCTTACGCAATCCATCAGCAGAGCCATTCGATGCTCTCTGGCGGGTGAAGGGTGACGGCGCAACTGCTGCGACCCGCGGATCAGCGCCAGGCTCCGAGCACGCGTCGCCTCTATCCTCGTGGAGCGAACGTCGTTGTACCCTTCCGCTGATGCCGGATGTCAATGCCGGCTTCGACGTGCTCGAGGGCCGCTTGGTCGCCGAACGAAGGGCGACGGCTTAGATCCGCTCCGATTTCACCGGAGGGACGCGGCATCGCAAACGTGCCATTTCATTTGATAGCCGTATTCGCCTTTATGGCCGTAGCACCATCCTGCCTTGGCCAATTCACCGTCCACGGCGGTACGTCGGTCGCAGGCATCCAGGCTGTCCGGATCGTCGCCCGAGCCGCCCCTACAGCGGTCATTCTCTCTGTACCATCGTGCAAGCAAACCCTTGACGTCCGCACGTACGGGACGAATGACACTACCAGATTCACGCAGAACCACGCCTTGGTCGACATCGACGGACATGAAAAAATCTGCAATGCCGGCGGCTGTTTTCTGTCTCTTTTCGCTCTGTACTTGCCAGTCTACAATGCCGTTTATTGTACAGATTGACCCGACGCACTGAGCGGTGAGGGAACCGTCTCGGATAGAATATCTGCGGACCGGCCACCGATCAGCGAACCTGCGTTTTTCTTTAATTACGTCTACGGCCGACTGCATCTTGCCGTAATAAATCACTTGGCCTGAGTATGCCGAGTTCATGTAGACAAAAGCTGTAGCATTGTCCGAGGACCACGCAGCATGGTACCTGTAGGCGAACGCCTTCGCCTTTTCGATAGCACTTCCCGACGTGCCCGGGATTGTTTCGGGGTCCTTGTCGGTCGGCACAGTGGGCTGAACGGCGGTCACAAATACAGGCGCTGAGCCGTGGCAAAGGATCTGAGCCGTCGCCGGCGCGATCTTGTCAGCAAGATCGGCTGTTGACAGAATCGGGCCTACCGCATCGTCAGCCTGAAATTCGACGCTGCGACTTTGCAAAAACAGTGCGAGCAAGCTGGCTCGAACTGCAAAGTTTACGTTCTGAGGAGCGACGCTGACGTCTCCAGTCGCGCCCTCCCTAAGCGTCGCTGCAGTAATGCCTATGAGGCTGCCGCTTTGATCAACGAGCGGCCCTCCAGAATTTCCTGGCTGGATCGGAGTCGAGATCTGAAGATACCGAGTATCGTCGCCAATGCCGAGGAGCGAGTTCACATTGCCAGTCGTGATCTTCACCGAGCTGGAAAGTACAGGTGCAAGAGGGTAGCCGAGCGCAGCCACATCCTCGCCCAAGCGTGCCGGGGTGCTGCGAATAGAGATTATTGCCGGCGCAGTCCCAGGGCTGTGGATTACGGCGAGATCGTTCAACTCGTCGCTCTTCCATTCCGATGTGTCGCCGCGGCCAACAACAGTTACGCTGGCGCACTCTTTCAGGACATGGGCGTTGGTGACAAGCCAACCCTCATTGTTGACGAAAAAACCGGTGCCTGAAGCGATTAGATCGGGCTGCGCCGCTTGCCCGGTGCCGACCAGCAGAAGCAGCGACGCTATACCCCACGCGACGAGATTACCGGCACTCATTGCATTACCCCCGCCAAAGCTTCGCGCTTTCGCTCGAGGTCGTCAACCGCCATGGGCATCGGAAGCGGGCTGCCACACGTTCGTTGCGATCAGATCGACGCGGACAGCCCAATGTGGCAGCGGGAAAGCGCGGAGTGCCACGCCCGGCGGCAATGGCATGCACCGATCTGGCATTCCACATGCTGTCGGGGCATGGGCACTCGGAAGGATACGCGGCGGTGGCCATGAAGAACCATTCACGCCGGCGGCAACGGTATATCTGAAAGCCTGCACCCGTCTATCACCCGCTGCATCGCCGTAGTCGAGCCGCGCGAGCTGAACGACGCGGAATCTTGGTTGCCGCCAATCTCATAGCCGACGTTGACTTTCGCCTTTGAGTTTTTGATCTCCTGGATAGCAGCCATCAATTCCGGCGACCGTCCAACCGCAACGACGCTAATTGTCATTCCATGTCCGCATCGTCGCTTCGAGCTTCAGAGGAGTTCCGCCGCTTCCTTGAATATAAAGGGTGGCCGGCGCTTCGGGCACATCCTCGAATTCCTTTTTGCGAAGGACGTACGCAACAAATAGAGTTTCCTTACTGTCACATTGCACGACTAAGGAATCGTGTGGTCCGCCTTCGGTTGCAATTACTTTGGTTACGCCAAACACGTCGGGACCCTCCGTGCTCGCCTGCCATGCAAATACCGGCTGAATACTACTGACCACAGCTGCCGCTGACAGAAAGAATGCTTTGAACATTTTCAGAATCCTCCACCCGCGCAAATAAAAGCAGAACAGGTGAAGGTTGTCGACGGCCCAGGAAGCTGATTTCATTTTGTTCATGCGCACGGCGGCGCCGGTCCCGCTTCCGTGACCCAAGGCATCGAGCTAAAATTAGCTAGCCGGAAAATGTCGAAACGGCGGGATTGCTCCCGCCGTCCATTGTTTCGGCAGGCGATTCTTACTATGGCGTGGCCGGTTTCTGAGCCGTGCCGAGGGCCGCCTTGGGCGCTGCCGGCGCAGGCGCTGCCGTCTTCATCTTCTCCTCGATCCAGCCGGTGTAATTCGCCAGCCGCGTGTAGATGCCGTAGGCGTTCTTGTGGCCGCAGGCGGTGCTGCCGTCGGCCGGACCTTCGCCCCAGCTGACGACGCCAACCTGCACCGGACCATCGGCGCCGGTCATGAACAGCGGTCCGCCGCTGTCGCCATTGCAGGCGTCGCGCTCGCCGCTGACGGTGCCGGCGCAGATCATGTTGCCGGTCAGCGGATCGGCCATATCAGCAGCAATTGCATTGGCGGCCGCCTCGATGCCCCTTTCCGAGTAACGCATGCGGCGGGCGAGCTCGCCGAGCGCAGCCTTCAAATCACGCGCATAAATCGCCCTGATGCCGTTGTTGCAGGTTGCGTTCGGCTGGAGGTCCAAGTCGGCAACCATCAGCGCGGTGGGAAATGTTCCGTCCTGCATCTTGCCCCGCCGGTGACCGTGGTCTTGCCGGCGTCGGGGGTCGGCTCACGGGCAATCTTGATGGTCGGGGCATCGGCCGGCTCGGCCAGCCGGATCAGGCCGAGATCGTTGTCCAGCGTCTGCTCGCTGTAGCCCTCGTTGACGATGATCTCTACCGCCTTGTAGCGCTTGCCCTCGCTGAGATCGGTGGCGCCGGTGAGCACGGTGACCACATCAGGCGAAATCGGCTCGCCGTCGTCGTTGAGGCAGTGCGCCGCCGTCAGCACCCATTGCGGCGCGATCAGGCTGCCGCCGCAGAACTGCGCATTCGCCTGCGAGGCCGGACTTTCGTCCAGTTTGCCGGTGGTCAGCAACGCCACCTGGAACGGATAGGCGCCCTTCTCGGCCTCTTTGCCGCCGTAGACGCGATCGGTGCCGTCGGGGTTCTCCGCCTTGGCTTTTGCCCTGGCCTCGGCCACGCGTTTCATCGGCGAGATCGCCGCCTCCGGCCGGGCGGCCGCGTCCGTGGCATGAACGGAATTGACGACCGGCAAGGCCGCCGCGATGGCAAGCAGCGAGGCTGCAGCAATCGGTCTGAACCTATGGATGATCTTCACCTCGAACCCCCTGAGACGATGTTCCGACAGATCAGCCTCGACGCGTGATCCACTGAAAGGGGAACCGGCCGGTGAGCCGATCATGCGCCGATGTGGAGCGTGATCCGTCAAAAAACCGAGTACCACTTTTGCTAAATCGTGGTGTCGAGCCAAACCCGCCCAAATCTATAATCCCCCACGGGCTATGTGGAAGCAATTTGTCGTTGCCAATGTTGGATTATTTTAGGCAGTATACCGTTGCGGGCATTTTTGGCGGGGACCTAAACTGGCTGCACTGAATAATGGCCCGGTAAAGGCGCCGGCAACCAAATTCATTTTTCGGCGCCACCACGATCTCGACAATATTTCTATATCTTGATCCAGTCCTTGCTGACTTTTGGGAGAGTCTCACCATGACAAAACTGACACAGTGCATTATTGCGTCCGCGTTGCTTTCCACCGCAATGTGGGCGGTTCCTGCCTTGGCTGCCGAGCCAGGTTCCGCCAACGCCGGCAACGGCGAAAGCATGCGTGACGTGACATCGGGCGATTACAAGCCTGGCCGGGCGAAACCGATCGCCCCGCCGAAACTGACCGAGGACGAGGCCAACCGCGCCGCGCCGCTCACCGACGAAGCAACGGCCGTCAAATCCTATGGCATCGTCGGCCGCTCCGCCGATGGCAAGGACATCAAGATCGATCCGAACGAGACGCTGAAGGACCTTGTCATCAAGGAAATGAACGCGCCCGCCGAGGGACAGAAGTCCCAGAATTCCGGGCTGAGCGGAGGCGAAGAGGCCGGCCGCCAGGTGTTCGGGACGGACGACCGGGAGCAGATCAAGAATACCAAAACCTACCCGTTCACCGCGATCGGCTACCTCGAAGGCAAATCGAAGAGCGGCAGCTATGGCAGCTGCTCGGCGACGCTGATCGGCCCGCGCACGGTGCTCACCGCGGCGCACTGCCTCTACAGCCACGAAGACAAGGCCTGGCTGGACGATATCCTGTTCGTGCCGGCTCTCAACGGCAAGACTGCCGACGACGCACCGTTCGGCGCCTTCACCTATGAAAGCGCCTATATCGTCCAGGGCTTCATCGACAATTATCAGGGCTTTTACGGCTCGGTCGTGCCATGGGATCTCGGCATCGTCACCTTGAAGCAGGATGTCGGCACCAACCTCGGCTGGCTGGGCTATGCCGATTATGTGGATCTCGGCGACTTCACCGCCAACATCGTCGGCTATCCCGGCGACAAGCCGATGGGCACGATGTGGAAGGCGACCTGCGAAGTGCTCGCCGAACACATCGCCACCGAGTATTTCCAGTACGACTGCGACACTTATCCGGGATCGAGCGGCAGCTCGGTCTACGCTTATGACAATGGCTCAAAGCAGCGCGTCATCACCGGCGTGAACGTGGCCGAGAGCCCGGATGCCAACACCGCCGTGCGTCTGAACGCCATCAACGTCCAGTGGATCAACAGCCTGTACAAATAGGCCTGCAGAGTTCCCGCCGCGATCATCGCGGAGAACTAGCCGGCGGCGGAGCATTTCCGTCGCCGGCTTCGCATTTTTCGGGATTATCTGGACTGGGCCGAGGGTGGCGCCTGGCGGACATAGTTCTCGATCGGCTGGGCGAAAGTCGGTGAACCGGCCTTGCGCTCCTTGTCGATATAGCCGGCAAAATAGCTCCAGAAGGAAGCGGCATAGTCGCGGAAATAGGAGTCGGCGACCTCACGCGAGCACAGCCCGCCTTCGACGCAGGAGGAAAGGCGGTTGAGGAAATAGACGATGCGGTCGAAATTGTCGCTGAACTCGGCAAGCGGCATGTCGCCGCCGGTTGCGCTCATCGCTTCGATGCCGATGCGTTGTCTGAACACCTGTTCCTCGGTCGGCGTCGGATTGGCACTGAGCAGATTGCCGTATTTGGCGTTGAGCGCCGCCAGGCGTTGCTTGAGGGCCCGTTGCGCCTGCTGGTAATCCTTGCTTTCCCAGAGCTCGACCAGCGACATCGTTTGCTCGACGCGCTTCTGCTCCTGGTTCGCCAGGAACTGGTAGACCGAAAAGATCAGGGTGAAGATGATCGCCAGGCGCACCAGCAATCCGGACCAGGCATAGACGAGCATGCGCCAGTCGCGATCGGTGAATGGGTTCGCCTCCTTCTTGACCTCGTGATTGCTCACCCACGGCAGGCCTTCGACGGTTTCCGGCAGCGACACCGGCTTCTTTTGCGGCACCGGCGCCGTCACTGCCTGCTGCGTTGCGTTGCCCCCCGCTTTCGTCATCCGCAGCTGTCCAGGTCTATGGTGGCGGACGGGTCGAGCACGATGCCCGGCGTCTCCAGCTTCTTCTTCAGGCAATCCAGCTGCGCCCGCGAAACGATGAACTGCACGTCAGGCGCCACCTGCGCCTTGCCCGGCGACGGCAATGGTTCGACCACGCCGCGTGAGGTGCAGCTGCTGAGATCGACGATGACGGCGGCGTTGCCGGTTTTGGCGATCTGGTCGTACTGGTCGAGAAAGCAGCTCGCCAGTTCGGAATTGATGACGACCTCCTTAGCGCAAAGGCCGCAAGCCTCGTCCGCCGAAGCATTGGCGGCCAGCAGCAGCCCGGCGACAAGACCGGCGGTTGTTGCGCGCCACGAAAATACGATCCTGTTCACGAACGCCCTCATCCGTTCCGTTCGGCCGCCGACAGCAGCGGTCGAAGAATGTTCATTATCAGCCGATTAGGCAAGAGGCCCGGCCGGGCACCTGACCCCGCCTCAGGCGCGCGGCACCGTCTCCATCGGGAAGATCATCACGGCGCCCTTCGACCCCTTGTCGTCGGTGAGCCGCATGGCCGAACGCGTCGCCGGCGCCCTGCCGATATCGGCCAGCATATCGGAGAAGTTTGGTTGTCCAAGTCCGCGCGTTACAGAGACAACGCCCTCTTGCGCCAGGAAACTCAGATCCTGCTTCTCGCTCTGCGGCGGTGCTTCGGTCAAGACGGCGATCATCCGCTCCATGCCGAAGCTGGTGTCGGTGAATTTGAACAGGCCTTCCTCGAGCACGGCGCCTTCGGTCAGGCGCTCGGCAAGAAAATGCTGGATGGAATAGTCGGAGCCGACATAGAGCACGTTGATGTCGACCAGATCGGTCGAACCGTTCCTGGCCAGCACGTGGACCTGATCGTCGGGCGAAACACGCGGCACCGTCGACGGTTCGATCGGCTGCAGCGTGTCGCTATCAAAACGCTTGATCCGGAACTCGACGCTGACCTCTTCCGGCCGATAATCGGAAGCGGCGGCCAGCCTCGACAGGCCGATGGCGCGGAAGATTTTCGTCAGGTTCTTGGCCGCTGCATCGACCAACTTTTCGCGGTCGTCCGGATGAATGACGATCATCGGCGGCTTGCTGCCCTCCTTGAGCGTCATGTCGCCCGAAGCCGGCAGGAACCACAGCGCCGGCGCGTCGGTGGCATCTTCGGCGGCGCCGGCAATGGCGTTCTCGCGCAGCACGGCGAGACGCAGATCTGCGCTCTTGCCCGGCTCGACCAGCGCGATGTGGAACCCTGAGTTCTCCCTGGCCGCCAGATCGTCGAGAACCGAGTTCGCCAGCGCGGCCTCTTTCTCGAGGCCTTTGGTCGCCGCCGGCCGCGCAATCACGAGCTTGTAGTCGACGGCGAGCTCGGCGAGCCGGGCATAGGCATTGGCGGGGATGTCGGCCAGCTTGATCGCCGGCTTGCCGCCGAACTCGACCGGCTTGACCCGGCTTTCCAGGTTTTTCGCCGACTGCACCTGGAGATAGCCAAGCGCGTTCGACAGCGGCGACAGCGCCGAGGGCAATATTGCGAGCCTGCTGCCTGGGGTGAGGCGATGCAGCAGTCCGGCGCCGATCGTGGCTTTGTCGTTCTCGATGACGATCGGCCATTGCATGACCGCGTCTGTCTTGTCGGTGCCGAAGACGCGGGCGTCGAGTTCCCCTTCGAACAGCGGCGTCGGCCGGGTGCGGCCGTCCGCCGAATATTGCTGCAGCACGGCCTGGCCGAGCTGGCGGTAGGTGATGTTGGGATTCTCGGCCAGTTTCGACAGGATGGTGAAGGTGAACAGCCCGAATCGAGGCGCATCGGCCGTGCCCTTGGGCAGCGGCATCTCGGGCGTCGTCTCCACCGTCTGCGCCGCGTAGAAGGCGACCAATTTGCCTTTGGTGGTCGGCTCGGCGCCGGTCGGCGTCAGCTTGAAGGCCGGCTTGCGCTGCCCGTCCTCGTCAAAGCCGCGCGGCGCGGCCGACGCAATCTCGTCATAGGCTTTCACCGCAGCCGCCCTGGCAGCGTCGTCGCCGCCGACCAGATCGGCGAACTCGACCTTGCGTTCCAGCTCGTCGTCGACCTCGGCGGCGCGCGTCGCAGTGCCGGAATGGCAGCAGTCGAATACGGCCCAGATAAAGGCGCCCTTGTCGCGGATAGCGTCGAGCGCGGTGCCGATCTCGTTGTCGACCAGCGCATTGGGCACGCCCGTTTCGCGGTTGACCCATTTGTCGATGTCGGACGGCAAGAAAATCTCGTCGAGGCCGTCCGTCTCGTCGCCCTTGTTCGCCGCCGGCTGCTGCGCGCCGTGACCGGACAAATGCAGGTAGACGAAATCGTCACGCTGGACCCTGGCGGCAAGGTCGGCGAGTGCTGCCTTGATCGCCGCATGTGTCGGCGGTCCGTTGGCGCCTTCGACATCCTTGGCGAGCAGCGCGACGTTTTCGGCTGAAAACTTCACCGGCGCGGGCGTGTACTTCAGGAGGTAATCGCGCACCAGGCCGGCATCGTTCTTCGGTCCGATCAGCCAGTTCTTCTTCGGCAGGTTCGGATAATCGGTGCAGGCAACAAGCAGCGCATGGTAGGTGCGCGCCGCTGCGAATGCCCGAAACGGCACCAGGCCGGCAGCGGCCAGCGCGGACGTGCCGGCAAGCAGCGTCCGCCGCGTCACCTTGATCATGATTGCTTCCCCAAGCCCGATCGAATCTTCAAGCACGGCCAGCCTGGCCGAGGATGTCAGTATTTTGAATATGGGCGTCGCCGGCCAGCCGACCATCGGCTGCGAATACAAACAGTAGCAAAAAAGGCAGTTCGTCGCTATCTCAGTGGAAGAGGCCGGATTGCATGCCTAATGGCAGCGATCGGCACGGAAGCGGCTTGGAACGGGATCATGGCGGCAAGGGATGTACTGACGAAGAACCAGCTTTGCGTTCTCGAGAAACTCGAGGCCGCCAGCGGGCCGCTCAGCGCCTATACGTTGCTCGACCAATTGCGCGAGCGCGGTTTTCGCGCGCCGCTGCAGGTCTATCGGGCGCTCGACACGCTGGTGAAGTCCGGCTTCGTGCACAGGCTCGAAAGCCTCAATTCCTTCGTCGCCTGTGCCGAGCCGCACGACCACAGCCATTCGATGACGGCGTTTGCCATCTGCGACAGCTGCGGCCAGGTGACCGAGTTCTCCGACCACGATGTCGGCCACCGGCTCGACGAATGGGTGCGCTCGACCGGCTTCGCCGCCAAGAAGGCGGTGATCGAGTTTCGTGGGACTTGTGCGAAGTGTTTGGCTGAAGCGGCTTGAAGGCCGGTTAGGCCGCAACATAGCGGTGGCGACCTTTTGATGTCGGCAGGACAGAGGGGGCGCGAAAGATCGCTACAGATTACAATTGGTCGGCCGCGGACGTCCGCACGCTAATGCGCCTCTTCCCAGTTGTCGGCGGCGCGGGCGTCGACGTGCAGCGGCACCGACATCGACACCGCCGGCATGGCGGCGTTCTCCATGACGTGGCAGACGACCGGGATCGTCGCCTCGACCTCGGCTTCGACGGTCTCGAAGACCAGCTCGTCATGCACCTGCAGCAGCATGCGGGCGGAAAGCTTGGCTTTTTCCAGGGCATCGTCCATGCGGATCATGGCGCGGCGGATGATGTCGGCGGCGGTGCCCTGCAGGCGGGCGTTGATCGAGGCGCGCTCGTTGAAGGCACGGACCGAAGGATTTGACGATCTGATTTCCGGATAGTGGATGCGGCGGCCGAAAATGGTTTCGACATAGCCGTGCTCGCGGGCATAGGCCTTGGTCGCATCGATATAGTCGCGGATGCCGGGGAAACGCTCGAAATATTTCTTGATGTAGTCGCCGGCTTCCTCGCGCGCGATCGACAGCTGGTTGGCGAGGCCAAAAGCGGAAATGCCGTAGATGATGCCGAAATTGATCGCCTTGGCACGGCGGCGCACTTCCGAAGGCATGCCTTCGACCGGCACGTTGAACATTTCAGACGCGGTGATCGCGTGGATGTCGGCGCCGTCGGCGAAGGCCTGCTTGAGCTGCGGGATTTCGGCGACGTGGGCGAGCACGCGCAGCTCGATCTGGCTGTAGTCGGCGGAAACCAGCTTGTTGCCCTTGTCGGCAATGAAGGCCGTCCTGATCTTTCGGCCCTCGACGGTGCGCACCGGAATGTTCTGCAGATTGGGATCCGAGGACGACAGCCGCCCGGTCGTCGTCGCGGCAAGCGCGTAGGAGGTGTGGACGCGCTTGGTGTCGGGATGGATGAAGCCGGGCAGCGCGTCGGTATAGGTCGATTTCAGCTTGGTCAGCTGGCGCCAGTCGACGATCTTGCGCGGCAATTCATGGCCTTCGGCGGCGAGGTCTTCGAGAAGCTGCGCCGAGGTCGACCACTGGCCGGTCTTGGTTTTGGAACCGCCGGGCAGGCCCATCCTGCCGAACAGGATGTCGCCGAGCTGTTTTGGCGAGCCGATGTTGATGCGTTCGCCGACCAGCTGGTAGATTTCGTCCTCGAGCCGTGCGGCACCCTGTGCCAGTTCGCCGGAGAGCCGCGACAGGATCTGCCGGTCGACCGAAATGCCGCGCTGTTCCATCCGCGCCAAGACCGGCACCAGCGGCCGTTCCAGCCGTTCATAGACCGAGACCAGGCCCTTGGCGGCAATCCGTGGCTTCAGCACCTGCCAGAGCCTGAGCGCGACGTCGGCGTGCTCGGCGCCGTAAGCCGTCGCCTTGCCGAGGTCGGCCTGATCGAGGCCGACGAAGCTTCTTCCCGAACCGGCCAATTCCTTCAGCGGAATGGTCGCGTGGCCGAGCCATTTATCGGCCAGCGCCTCCAGGCCGTGGCCACCGTGGGTGCCGGCCTCGAGCACGTAGGAGATCAGCATGGTGTCGTCATAAGGGCCGATCTCGATGCCGTGACGGCTCATCACGACAAGGCGGTATTTCATGTCGTGCACGATCTTGAGGACGGATTTGTCCTCGAGCAGCGGCTTGAGCAACGCCAGCGCGTCGCGGACCGGGATCTGGTTTTCGACCGCGCCGCCGCCGAGCAGGTCGCCATTGCCGTTTTTATGGGCAAGCGGCACATAGGCAGCATGGCCAGGCGCGACGGCCATGGCAAGGCCGATCAGTTCGGCCCGCATCGGATCGGGCGAGGAGGCCTTAACGTCGAAGGCGACGATGCCTCTCTCCATCGCCTCGGCGATCCAGACCTTCAGCGTCGCGGCGTCGCGGATGCAGGCGTAGGCGCTGGTGTCGATCTTGCGGGTGGTCGCAGCCTCCAGGCGAAGCGCCGAAAGCAGGGATGGGGTGTCGCCTTGCTTGGCTGCAGCCGGAGCCTCGAGCGCCGCTTCGTCCGGCGGCGGTGCGCTCTCGGCGGCCGCGGGCAGGCCAAAACCCATATCGGGGCCGTGCGCGGTATCGGCACGCTCTATAGTGACGGGGGTGGCTGGAACATCGCCCGCGTCGGTTCCGGTCGCTTCGGCCACGCGGCGGGTCAGCGTCGAGAATTCCATGGTCTTGAGAAAGCCGATCAGTCTGGGGCCGTCCGGCGCATGCAACACGAACTCGTCAAGCCCTTCGGTCACCGGCACGTCGTTCTTCAGCCTCACCAGGTCACGCGAAATCCGCGCCTTGTCGGCATTGGCGATGATCGATTCGCGCCGCTTGTCCTGCTTGATCTCGCCGGCGCGGGCGAGCAGCGTGTCGAGGTCGCCGAACTGTTCGAGCAATTGCGCCGCCGTCTTTGGCCCGATGCCGGGTACGCCCGGCACATTGTCGACCGAATCGCCGGTCAGCGCCTGCAGGTCGATCATCTTCTCCGGCGGCACGCCCCATTTCTCGATCACCTCGGAAACGCCTATCTGGCGGTCCTTCATCGGGTCGTACATGGCAACCGTCGGGCCGACCAGCTGCATCAGGTCCTTGTCGGAGGAGATGATGGTGGTGTCGGCGCCGGCTTCGCAGGCAAGCCGGCAATAGGTGGCGATCAAATCGTCGGCCTCGTAGCCTTCCGTCTCAAGGCAAGGCAGGTTGAAGGCCCTGGTCGCCTGGCGGATCAGGCCGAATTGCGGGATCAAATCTTCCGGCGGCGCCGAGCGGTTGGCCTTGTATTCGGGGTAGAGATCGTTGCGGAAGGTCTTCGACGAATAGTCGAAAATCACGGCGAAATGCGTCGGCACGATGCCGACATCGGTGTTGCGGGCGTCCTGCGTCAGCTTCCAGACCATGTTGCAGAAGCCGAGCACGGCACTGGTCGGCAGCCCGTCGGACTTGCGGGACAGCGGCGGCAGCGCGTGATAGGCACGGAAGATGTAGCCGGAGCCGTCGACAAGGAAGAGATGATCGCCTTTTTTCATGGCACGAGGGATAGCGCGGCGCAGCGCCGCGGTCCATGCCAAAGGCGGCTTGCGCCAAGGGTTCCGGCAACACCCTGACAAATGGCGTGCGAGCTTGGCTGGCCCTGCCGGCTTGGCGGCAGCTTTGTTCGCTCACGCCTATGTTACAAAAGTGTAATTTTTGTGCCCTTGAATCGCCACGTTCGCAGACACAGATAAAACGCATCGGCAGTTTTCGCCGAAGTCCGGAGCAAGGCCCGTCCCCCGCCTATCCCGGACACTTGCGGCAGCCTATCCCCCCTCTCCGGGCTGCCGCATCGTTTCGAGTAAAGGCCGCCGTGGTTCCCCTCCACCACGGCGGCATTTTTTTGCCGTTGGAAGCAAGCTGTGGCCCAACGGCCGCGGGCTTTCCGTTTCGCCGCATGGGCTCTAGATTTGCCGCCAGAATCGAAAGGCCCGCCAGATGTCCGCAGTTTCCCCTGTTCTCGACCGCCTAGACAAGAACTTCGACCAGAGCCTGGAACGCCTGTTCGGCCTGCTCGCCATCAAGTCGATCTCCACCGATCCGGACTACGCCGCCGACTGCCGCAAGGCCGCCGAATGGCTGGTCGCCGAGCTCAAGCTGATCGGCTTCGACGCCAGCTTGCGCGACACGCCGGGGCATCCGATGGTGGTCGCGCATCACGATGGGCCGGCGGGCGCGCCGCATCTGCTGTTTTACGGCCATTACGACGTCCAGCCGGTCGATCCGATCGAGCTGTGGGAAAGCGACCCGTTCGCGCCGGCGGTCAAGGAGATCGAGCCCGGCCACAAGGTGATCACCGGCCGCGGCGCGGCCGACGACAAGGGCCAACTGATGACCTTCGTCGAGGCCTGCCGCGCGTGGAAGCAGGTGCATGGCGGATTGCCGTGCCGAATCACAATACTGTTCGAGGGCGAGGAGGAGTCCGGATCGCCGTCGCTGAAGCCGTTTCTCGAGGCGAATGCGGATGAGCTCAAGGCCGATTTCGCGCTGGTCTGCGACACCGGCATGTGGGACCGCGATACGCCGTCGATCTGCGTCTCGCTGCGCGGGCTGGTCGGCGAGGAGATCACGGTGACTGCCGCCGACCGCGACCTGCATTCCGGGCTCTATGGCGGTGCGGCCGCCAATCCGATCCGCATCCTGGCAAAGATCCTGGCCGACATCCACGATGCCGATGGTCACGTCACCATTCCAGGTTTTTATGACGGCGTCGAGGAAACGCCGTCGCAGATATTGCAATCGTGGCTGTCGCTCGGCGAGACGGCCGAGACCTTCCTCGGCCCGATCGGCCTGTCGATCCCGTCCGGCGAAAAGGGCCGCTCGGTGCTCGAGCTCACCTGGGCGCGCCCGACGGCCGAGTTCAACGGCATTATCGGCGGCTATACCGGCAAGGGCTTCAAGACGGTGATCGCCGCGCAAGCCTCGGCAAAAGTCTCCTTCCGCCTGGTCCACAAACAGGATCCGGAAAAAATCCGCGCGGCCTTCCAGGCATTTGCCAGGCAGCGCGTGCCAGCGGACTGCTCGGTCGAATTTCATCCGCATGGCGGCTCGCCGGCAATCCAGCTTTCCTACGACTCGCCCTTCCTGGCCAAGGCCAAGCAGGCGCTGTCCGACGAATGGCCGAAGCCGGCGGTAATAACCGGCGGCGGCGGGTCGATCCCAGTGGTCGGCGATTTCCAGACCTATCTCGGCATGGAATCGCTGCTGGTCGGTTTCGGCCTCGACGACGACCGCATCCACTCGCCGAACGAGAAGTACGAGATGAGCTCCTTCCACAAGGGCCAGCGCTCCTGGGCGCGCATTCTCGAGGCGCTGACACGCTGAAATTGCGCCAGACTCAAGTTTTTGTTGATTTTTCGCCGGATCGCGGCAAGGACGGGCACGGTCCGTCGCGCATCGCTGCACGGGGCCGCGACCGGAGAAGACGATGAGCGACATACGTTTCCACAAAAACGATCTGCCCGGCCTGCTGCATTACGATGTCGGGGCGGTCGCCATCGATACCGAGACGCTAGGGCTGAACCCGCATCGCGACCGGCTCTGCGTCGTGCAGATCTCGCCGGGCGACGGGTCGGCCGACGTCATCCAAATTGCGCCCGGCCAGAAGAAGGCGCCGAACCTCGTCAGCCTGCTCAAGAACCGCAGCATCACCAAGCTTTTTCATTACGGCCGCTTTGATCTCGCCGTGCTCTACAACGCCTTCGGCGTCATGCCGGAGCCGGTGTTCTGCACCAAGATCGCGTCGCGGCTGACGCGCACCTACACCGACCGGCACGGGTTGAAGGACATCTGCTTCGAGCTTCTCGGGGTCGGCCTGTCGAAGGCGCAGCAATCATCCGACTGGGCAGCCGAGACGCTGTCGCCTGAGCAGCTCGAATATGCCGCCTCCGACGTGCTCTATTTGCACCGGCTGCGCGACGTACTGAGCGCGCGTCTGGCGCGCGACAACCGGACCAGGGAGGCCGATGCCTGCTTCCGCTTCCTGCCGACGCGTGCGAAACTCGACCTGATGGGCTGGGATGAGGAGGACATCTTCGCCCACAGCTAATGGCCTTCATGATAATTCTACTCCGGCGGCCATCTGGCGCAGTTTTCTCCGCTTCCGGTGCTCACGGACCCAAATGTCCGCTGCGCTCCGGTTCTCGAAAACCACGCCATATGTCTCGCCGGAGCGAATTCTCATAAAGGCCATCGGCCAGCAACCGAGGGCGCTTGTCCCGGCCCTCCGTTCGCTTCACCGGGAGGAATTGACATGGCTGCGCGAAAACCAATCGAGACGGCACCAAAGGACGGTTCCAAGGTCACCGTCTACTGGCAGGACAGCGACGGCGTGATGAACGAGAGCATCGCCCAGTACCGTTCGCTCGACCGGCTGAAGGCGGCCGGCGGCGACTGGGACGAAAGCGATGCCGGCTGGTGGGCCTATACGGACGGCCATACGCAAAGGAAGATCGAGCCAATCAGCTGGCGGCCGGCCTCCGACGACCCGGACGCGGACGACTGAGGTTGTCGCAACGGTCGAACTGAAGTGATTATTCTAAGGCAACGCGCATTTTGTTCTTGCTTTGTGCCGGCAGCTATGGTACTAATTTCATTATGGTGCTCATTTGGCTCCAACGACCCGCCAGCCGAGGCGGGTTTTTCATTTCCGGCTTTGGCGCTGTCCATACCCTACCGCTTAGTGCCGGAAAATTCCGGTAGTGTCTCAGTTCGAAGTTAGGCGCGCTTACCGCTTACTGCCTTTGGGTCCGGTCGACCCCAAGTCGGACTAGGTCGGCCGCGCCGCAGCGATGAAGAGCGCATCCGGCAGCTCAGAGAGGCCAAGACCGGAGAGAAGCCAAAGGGACGAGGAGGACGGATCGGCCTCCGTAAAATCGGGACTTGGATCATCCCTTTTCGTTGGACCTTAGGCGGAATCTTTCATAAAGGAATTTCTGTTCTCATAGCCACTATGAGACTCCGGCGGGGACAATGGTTATATACAGGCGACCACCGATCATAGAAGCGATCGTCGAATTCGTATTCCAATCGCCTATACCTTTCGAGATCGTTGAGCGGGCGACCGAACGAATTAAACGCTTCTACAAATTTGACGAGACGGAAGAGGTCTTTGAGACCACCGTTGACGTAACGGCCCGCAAAAGTAGTTTGCAGCACTCAAAGCAGGGCCGGAAACTCTCAAGCGAAGATCGAAATCATTTCGCGATTGTCCGACGCAACAGCATTGTTTTCTCAGTAGTTCCACCTTACCCAGGGTGGCCTGCGTTCATTGACCGGATCAAACGGGACATGTCGCACTTGCGAAGGGATCGCGGCATTCCTAGCGCAAAGCAGGTCGGAATTCGCTACATCAACAGGTTGGACGTCCCGCACCGCACCTATCCAACCCCCCAAGCAGCGTTGTTTTTGAAATTCATTCCAAGTGATCCCATGTCAAGCGCTAGAGCGTCCGAGGCTTACATGCTAAGGGTTGAATACCCGACTTCCGATCATTTCCCCTTCGCCCTTAAGGTGACATCGGCAACGGTTGAGCCGCCACTGGTGCACACTACATCATTCTTGCTAGACTTAGACGTAATAAGTACAGCTATCCCCAAGGGCGACGATGAATTATGGGAAATGATCGAGAAGATGAAAGTCGAGGAGCGCGGCATGTTCGAGTCTTCGATTACGGACGCCGCTCGTGAATTGTTCATGAAATGAATAACTAAGATGCTACAGCTAAATCAATATGGCGGAAATGCGGAGCGTGTTGACCAAGCGTTCAAAGAGCCAGCTCGCTCTCAACGTATTCAAAGGCCGCTGCCAAATACCGTCCTTTCACAGACTGATACTGATTTGAAGCTCTTTGACGCCCTGTCATCTTTTAAGATCTACACCAACCAGGTGTCGATGCACCTAGCTGATGGATGGCGCCATCGAATATTCGCTCTTCTCGATGACCTTTATGAACCAGACAGTTGGGATACCGACGATAAAGTCACAGAGATGCCGGCATTCAAGACCTTCATGAAGGTGATCTTGGAATTGCAACCTACTCGTCTGCCAGGGATAGGCATCTCCAGCGCAGGATCACTGGTAGCAGCATGGTACTTAGGCGAAGATCGTCTGACCATAATTTGCGATGCCGACGACAAAGTGCAGTTTATCCTCTCGGCCTCAGTCGACGGGGACTTAGAGTCAGCGAACGTGAAAACCAAAGCTTCAAGGATATCGGAGTCACTCGGCCCGTTCCGTCCTGAGCGCTGGCTCGCTGTATGACCTCCAACAAGATACCGGATGTTCATACGGTCGTTCGTAAGGTCTCCAAAAGTCGCCTAACGGTTGATCTTTTGACCGGAGAAACGGTTCCTTTGCCTCAAGCGTTCGAATTGCGACCGAACGAGGAGTATCTTTCTGCCAGCTGGCTCGAGTTCCATGGGAACGACAGAGCTGCCAGTGTGGTCGCGACAGTTCATACGCTTCGGAAATGCGTGAACATTAAACCGAACGATAAATGTGGCTTCGCATTGGGTGTCGTGGAGAACATCAAAGCTACTTGCGCTTCGTTTAAAAAAACGATCCGCATCGTCCATGAGAAGAAAAGCAACAATCCGGCCTATGCCGCGGTGCGGCAAATCGGCCCGAACAACCTTGACCTAATGGAAGCGTTGGCGAAGGGCGCGTGGCGTTCTGTCGTAAAAAATGCCGACGTCGAAGACGCAAACAAGGTTGACCAGTAAACCACGGTGACCGCGTCTTGCAAAAACGCTGGGTTCGGTGACGCCAGCCTGGACGATACCCGCAAGGTTGTCGGCTATCAGCACGACCGAGAAATATGACCGCGCCATCTTGGAGGCCGATCGTTTCGCTGACGCAAGAATTAGGCGGCGTGAACAGAGCGGTAACGGGCGGTAACAGCTGCCCGGCAACCATGATTATCAATCGCTTGATTTTTCCCGACTTAACCCGCCCTTAAATCGCCGCATCTAGTCTTCAACCCCAACGCCATAAGCATCGGGGAAGACAGCACAGCGCATGGCGAACCGGAAAGACAACCGCATCGAGCCCAGCTTCGAGGCATCGCCGGGGGCGAGATCCTCGGCCGGTTTTTCGGTGAGCGAGGAGGACCGCGTCGTGCCGAGCAACCGTAAAGCCGCTGCAAAGCGCAAATCGACCAAGGCCAAGCCGTCTCGTGGCGGGCGCGGCAAAAGCCGGCGCGGCATGTTCGGCGTGCTTGCCCGGCTGTTCTACTGGTGCTTCGTGATGGCCATCTGGGGCGGTATCGCCACTGCCGGCATCGTCGTCTATTACGGCGCGAAAATGCCGGCGGCCACCACCTGGGCCATTCCCGACCGCGCCCCCAACATCAAGATCGTCTCGGTCGACGGCCAGTTGCTTGGCAATCGCGGCATGAGCGGCGGCGAGGCCGTCGGCCTGCACGAAATGTCGCCCTACATTCCCGAAGCCGTCATCGCCATCGAAGACCGCCGCTTCTATTCGCATTTCGGCATCGACCCGATCGGCCTTTCCCGGGCCATGGTGACCAATGTGCTCGGCGGGCATTTTTCGCAGGGCGGCTCGACGCTGACCCAGCAACTGGCCAAGAACCTGTTCCTGACGCCGGACCGCACGCTGGAACGCAAGGTGCAGGAAGTGCTCTTGGCGCTGTGGCTGGAGCACAAGCATACGAAGGACCAGATCCTCGAAATGTACCTCAACCGGGTTTATTTCGGCTCCGGCGCCTATGGTGTCGAAGCGGCCTCGCGCCGCTATTTCGGCAAGAGCGCGCGTGACGTCACGCTGTCGGAGGCCGCCCTTCTCGCCGGCCTGCTCAAGGCGCCGTCGCGGCTGTCGCCGGCGCGCGACCCGAAGGCGGCCGAACAGCGTTCGCAGCTGGTGCTCGCCGCGATGCGCGACGAGGGCAAGATCAGCGCCAAGGAACAGACCACGGCGATGAGCGCGCCGGCGACACGCGCGCCGTCCTACTGGACCGGCTCGGAAAACTACGTCGCCGATACGATCATGGAAGAACTGCCCGACCTGATCGGCGACGTGCGCCGCGACATCGTCGTCGACACGACCGTCGACCTGACGCTGCAGAAGCTCGCCGAGCAATCGATCCGCCGGCTGATCGACCAGAGCGGCAAGAAGCTCAACGTCAGCCAGGGCGCGCTGGTGTCGATCGACAATTCCGGCGCGGTGCGCGCGATGGTCGGCGGTTACGACTATTCGACCAGCCAGTTCGACCGCGCCTCGGAAGCGCGCCGGCAGCCGGGCTCGGCGTTCAAGCCGTTCGTCTATATGGCGGCGCTGGAATCCGGCCGTACGCCCGACAGCGTGCGCAACGACGCGCCGATCAAGATCGGCAACTGGACGCCCGACAATTACGGCGGCAAGTATTTCGGCAAGGTGACGCTGGCGACGGCGCTGGCAAAATCGCTGAACTCGGTGGCCGCGCAGCTGACCATGGAAGTCGGGCCGAATGCGGTGGTCGAGGCGGCGCACCGCATGGGCATCCAGTCCGAGCTGACGGCCAACACATCGATCGCGCTCGGCACCTCGGAAGTGACGCCGCTGGAACTGACCTCGGCCTATGTTCCCTTCGCCAATGGCGGTTATAAGCCGGACATCCATTTCATCCGCCGGGTCACGACGAGCGACGGCAAGGTGCTCTACGAAAACAATGGCGGCGGTGCGCCGCGGGTCGTCAAGCCCGATGTCGTCGGTATGATGAACTCGATGATGACTGGCACGGTCGAGATCGGCACGGCCAGGAAGGCGGCGTTCGCCTGGCCGGCGGCCGGCAAGACCGGCACCAGCCAGAACTCGCGCGACGCCTGGTTCATCGGCTATACAGCCAATCTGACCACCGGCGTCTGGTTCGGCAATGATGACGGCAGCGCGATGAAGAAGGTCACCGGCGGCGCACTGCCGGCGCAGGCCTGGCACGAGTTCATGGTCGCCGCGCATGAGGGCGTGCCGGTGCGGCCGCTGCCCGGAACCTGGAAGTCGACGCCGCCCGACACCATCGTCCCGGACGAGATACCGTCCGATACGGCGCCGCCGGCGCCGGTCGCTTCCGTCGGCCAATCGGCGCCGCCTGCGGCAGCTACCCAGTCGGCTTCGCGTCCCGTGCGTCCTGCCGAGACGGTCGATGCCGGCGGCCTGGCCATGCCGGGCGTCGACGGCACCACCGGATCGATCAAGCACCCGGTGCCGCCCGGCAATGTCGGCGGCCCGGTCAAGAAGCGGCAGACGTCGATCCTGGACATCCTGACAGGCGGCTGAACAACAGGCCCCCTCGCCACCGCTGCCGCGTTCCGCTACATCTCCCGTTTGGAGACCGCGAATGGCAGAGACCGACACCAGAAAGACCATTGTGCTGACCGGCGCCAGCCGTGGCATCGGCCACGCTACGGTCAAGCGCTTTTCACGCGAAGGCTGGCGCGTCATCACTTGCTCGCGCCAGGCCTTTGCCGAGGACTGCCCGTGGCCGGCCGGACCGGAAGACCACATCAAGGTCGATCTCGCCGACCAGGAGGATGTCGGCATCGCCATCTCGGAAATCCGCCACCGGCTCGAGGCGCATGGCGGCCAGCTGCATGCGCTGGTCAACAATGCCGGCATCTCGCCCAAGCTCAAGGACGGCAACAGCCGCATGAACTCGATCGACACGCCGATGCATGTCTGGCGCGACGTCTTCCAGGTGAATTTCTTCGCCCCGATCATGCTGGCGCGGGGATTGTTCAAGGAACTGGCATCGGCCAAGGGCTCGATCGTCAACGTCACCTCGATCGCCGGCACCCGCGTGCACCCTTTCGCCGGTACCGCTTATGCGACGTCGAAGGCGGCACTCGGCTCGCTGACGCGCGAAATGGCGCATGATTTCGGCCCGCACGGCATCCGCGTCAACGCCATTGCGCCGGGCGAGATCGACACCGCGATCCTGTCGCCGGGCACGGAAAAAATCGTCGAGACTATCCCGCTGAGGCGGCTGGGCACCACGGCGGAAGTCGCCGATATCATCTTCTTCCTGTGCTCGCAGCAGGCGTCCTACGTGACCGGCTCGGAAATCCACATCAACGGCGGCCAGCACGTGTAGAACGCTTTCCAGGCGAGCGAGCCGGCAGAATTTGTCAGCATCGCGATTTGTCAGCATCGCGGGCGGCGTGTTCAAGTCTGGCGGCGGTTGACACCGCCGATGCCCGATCAGGTCGCCTGCAGCAGGCTCTCGATATCGGGTATGCTGTGGTTGGTCAGCGTCTTTGGAATTTCGGCCGTTATCTTGTCGGTGACCTCCTTGTGCAGTTTCCTGCGCATGTCGCCCAGCACCGGCGGCGGCGCGATCAGCACGATCTCCTTGAAGCTGCCGCGATGCGCGAGCTTGTAGAGCCTGTCGGCAATCTCTTCGGCAAAACGCTCCTTGCCGAGACGGTGCCAGTCGGTGTCCTCGACCGCACTGCGGTGGACGGAAGGGCCGTCGCTGTAGCGGCCGGGGCGGTCCGTGCCCTGTTCTCGGGTTGCCGGATTTTCCTGCTCCATCTCGTGCACGACCTGAAGGTCGGGATATTGGACGTCTCCACGGTTCTCGAGAAACAGCGCCTTTTCGCCATCTGCCACCACGATCCACAGTCCGCGTTTCAGTCTGACGTTGCTCATGGGGCGCTCCTTTTTTGATTTTTCGAGCCCATCGCCGGGCCTTTGCCGCAGGGGTGTGACCGGGCCTGGGTCCATAGAGCAAACGCGTGCCGAGGCGGGAATGTTCCGGCACTCGGACCCGATGCTCCGACAGGGGTCGGCGAGAGTGCGGGGCTGCCGTCGATCGCTCGGTCAGCATCCGGCGGCTTAATCTACTAAATTGATAGAATTTAGAAAAATCTGTTTTGTGGTTACTCCTCCGGCCGCTAAAAAGGTAGCGGATCAAGGGCTGCAACAGCAGCTTCAATCTGCTCCGCATTTGAATGTGGAATATTTTTCTCTTGGCCTTCATGCTTGCAGAAAAGAGATTGCCTGCTACGAAGCGATGCGCGAGTGGGTGCCTTCTGGTTTTTCGCGCCCCCGCGTAGAACTGACAAACGGTTCCAGGATTCCGCTCGTCATGCCGCAAGCCACGCCCAAGCTCAATGCCTTTCCCGTCTTCATGCGGGTCAAGGGCGAAGCCATAGCCATCGTCGGCGGCGCAGAGGAAGCGCTGGCCAAGGCGCGGCTGCTCGCGCAGTCGAGCGCTGTGCTGCGCATCGTCAGCGATGAAACAAGCCCGGAGCTGCTGGCCTTTATCGCCGAGACGGGGGCCGCCCACATCGCCGACGCCTATGATGCAGCACATCTCAATGGTGCGGTGATGGTGTTTGCCGCCAGCGGCGACGAGGCGCTCGATCGCCGCGTTGCCGGGGACGCGCGCCGGCTGGGCATTCCGGTCAATGCCGTCGACCGGCCGGAGCTATGCGATTTCTTCACGCCGGCACTGGTCAACCGCGCGCCGGTCGCCATTGCCATCGGCACGGAAGGTGCCGGCCCGGTGCTGGCGCAGATGCTGCGCAGCCGCATCGACCGCATGCTGTCGCCCTCGCTCGGTCCGCTCGCAGCGCTCGCCGCATCGTTTCGCGACACCGCCGAAAGACTGCTGCCGAAGGGCAATGCCCGCCGCCGCTTCTGGAGCGATTTCTTTGGCGGCGCGCCAGCCCGCGCTGTCGAGGCCGGCGAGCTTTCGCAGGCGCATGATGCGGCCGTCGGCCTGCTGCTTTCGAAAGAACCGGCATCGGGCCATATCGCGCTTGTAGGCGCTGGTCCAGGCGCCGAGGACCTTTTGACGCTGCGCGCCCATCGCCTGCTGATGGAAGCCGACGTGATCGTCCATGACGCGCTGGTGCCGGAGGCGATCGTCGCCATGGGCCGCCGCGATGCCGAGCGCCTGCCGGTCGGCAAGCGCAAGGGCTGCCATTCCAAGAGCCAGGCCGAGATCAATGCGCTGCTGGTCGAGCTTGGCCACGCCGGCAAGCGCGTCGTGCGGCTGAAGTCCGGCGACCCGCTGGTGTTCGGCCGGGCCGGCGAGGAGATGGCAGCACTTCGCGATGCCGGCGTCGCCTACGAAGTGGTTCCGGGCGTCACCGCAGCCTTCGCCGCCGCCGCCGATTTAGAACTGCCGCTGACGCTGCGCGGCGTGTCGTCGTCGATGGTGTTCACCACCGGCCATGACCTCAAGGGAAATTCGCTGCCCGACTGGGCAAAGCTCGCCATTTCCGGCGCGACGGTCGCCGTCTATATGGGCCGCTCGGTCGCCGCCGAGGTCGCCGGCCGGCTGATCGAAGCCGGCCTGTCGCCGGATACGGCCGTCGCCGTGGTCGAGAATGCCAGCCTTGCCAACCGCCGCCGTTTCCACGGCACACTCGCCGACCTGCCGTCGCTGGAGGCGCGCGCCGACCTTAGCGGCCCGGTGATGACCATCATCGGCGACGCGGTCGCCGGCGCCAATTTCGAACGCTCCGAGCCGCTGGCGGCACACAGGCAGGAAAGCGTGCTCCGGTCTGCCGCGCAAGGAGTGAGCCAATGAAAGTCCTGACCGCGAACCGCCTCGCCGACGGCATAGCCGTCTGGTACACCAATGGCGGCTGGGCTGAGACCATCGACCATGCCGACATCGCCCATGACAAGGCGGCCGAGGACCGGCTGGAGGCGATCGGCGCCAAGGCCTCCGCCGCCAACGAAGTGGTCGACGTCAACCTGATCGACGTGACCGTGGCCAACGGCACGGTCGAAGCGGTCCGGTTGCGCGAAAAGATCCGTGCCGCCGGCCCGACCACCCGCAACGATCTGGGCAAGCAGGCCCGTCTGCAAGCCGCACGCGCGGCATAGATGACACAAGCATGATCCCGATCACGCTCGAACGAAGAAAATAACGGGCGGACGCGCCCGGAAAGACCTGAATATGTACCGTTACGATGAGTTCGACCACGATTTCGTCAAGGCCCGCGTCGCCGAGTTCAGCGACCAGGTCGCGCGGCGCCTCGCCGGCGAGATCACCGAAGACCAGTTCCGGCCGCTGCGGCTGATGAACGGCGTCTATCTGCAGCTGCATGCCTATATGCTGCGCATCGCGGTGCCCTACGGCACGCTGAACAGCAAGCAGCTGCGCATGCTCGGCCACATCGCCCGCAAATACGACAAGGGTTATGGGCATTTCACGACGCGCCAGAACATCCAGTTCAACTGGCCGGCGCTGTCGGACATCCCGGCGATCCTGGCCGATCTGGCAAGCGTCGAGATGCACGCCATCCAGACCAGCGGCAACTGCATTCGCAACGTCACTGCCGACCACTTCGCCGGCGCAGCCGCCGACGAGGTTGCCGATCCGCGCCCCTATGCCGAAATCCTGCGGCAATGGTCGTCGGTGCATCCCGAGTTTTCGTTCCTGCCGCGAAAATTCAAGATCGCGGTGACCGGCGCCGAGCGCGACCGCGCCGCCATCCAGACGCATGACATCGGCCTGCACCTGAAGAAGAACGCCGCCGGCGAGCTTGGTTTCGCCGTCTATGTCGGCGGCGGCCAGGGCCGCACGCCGATGGTCGCCAAGAAGATCCGCGATTTCCTGCCCGAAGCGGATCTGTTGTCCTACTGCACGGCGATCCTGCGCGTTTACAACCTCTTCGGCCGTCGTGACAACAAGTTCAAGGCGCGCATCAAGATCCTGGTCCATGAGACCGGCGTCGAGGAGATCACCCGCCAGGTCGAGGCCGAATGGCAGGAGCTGAAGGACGCCGAGCTCAGGCTGCCGGAAGAAGACATCCGCGCCATCGATGCCTATTTCGCGCCGCCTCCGCTTGTCGACCGGCCGGAAGGCGACGAGGCGGTCAGGCTTGCCCGCCTCGACTCCAAGAGCTTTTCCGAATGGCTGGACCAGAATGTGGTCACCCATCGCCATCCCGACTACGCCGCGGTGACCATCTCGCTCAAGGGCATCGGCGAGACGCCAGGCGATGCCTCCGACAGCCAGATGGAAGCGGTCGCCGACATTGCCGAAAAATATTCATTCGACGAGCTGCGCGTCAGCCACGAGCAGAACCTGATCCTGCCGCATGTCGCGCGGGCCGACCTCAAAGCGGTCTATGACGCGCTTGTCGATATCGGGCTGGCGACGGCCAATTCGAACCTGATCAGCGACATCATCTCCTGCCCCGGCCTCGATTATTGCGCGCTGGCGACGGCGCGCTCGATTCCCGTGGCGCAGGAAATCTCGCGGCGCTTCGCCTCACTGGAGCGCCAGCGCGAGATCGGCGAATTGAAGTTGAAGATTTCCGGCTGCATCAATGCATGCGGCCATCACCATGTCGGCCATATCGGCATCCTCGGGGTCGAGAAGAAAGGCGGCGAGCTCTACCAGGTGACGCTCGGCGGCTCGGCCGACGAGAACACCTCGGTCGGCGAGATCATCGGCCGCGGCTTCAGTTCGGAAGAGATCACCGATGCCATCGAGCAGATCGTCGAGACCTATCTCGGGCTTCGGCTGGACAGAAACGAAAGATTCATCGACGCCTACCGCCGTGTCGGTCCCGCGCCGTTCAAGGAGGCGCTCTATGCTGGCGAAGCCAAGGCCGCTTGACCGTATCGTCGACGTCGAGGCCGGCATCGCCGCCCAAGCGGCGGGTCTCGACGCGCTCTACGGCCATCTGAAGCCGCTGGAGATCATCGAGCGGTCGACCCGGGAATTCTTTCACGGCGAAATCGCCGCCGTCTCGTCCTTCGGCGCGGATTCGGCGGTGCTGCTGCACATGATCGCCGAGATCGACCGCACGCTGCCGGTGATCTTTCTCGACACCGGCAAGCATTTCGAGGAGACGCTCGGCTATCGTGACGCGCTGGCCGCCGATTTCGGGCTGACCGATATCCGGGTGATCAGGCCCGACGATGCGGCGCTGGCAAGGATCGACCCGACCGGCAATCTGAACGAGACCGACACCGACGCCTGCTGCGACGTGCGCAAGGTCGAGCCGCTGGCGCGCGGCGTCGAGCCGTTCCGCGCCTGGTTCACCGGCCGCAAGCGCTTCCAGGCGGCGACCCGGGCAGCGCTCCCGGTGTTCGAGGCGGTCGGCTCGCGCATCCGCATAAATCCGCTGGCGCACTGGACGACATCGGACCAGGCCGGCCACATGCGCGCGCATGCGCTGCGTGAAAACCCGCTGGTCGCCTATGGCTATCTGTCGATCGGCTGCTTCCCATGCACGCAGCCGGTGCAACCGGGCGACGACGCGCGCAGCGGCCGCTGGGCCGGGCACGCCAAGACCGAATGCGGCATCCACTTGTCGGGTTTGGAAAGGTCGCTGACTGACGCCTCACTTTAGGGCATATTGATATTCAGCCGGCCTGCAAATGGCGGCTTCCTGCGCTTCCGGTGCTCGCGTACCAAAGAGTACGCTCCGCTCGGTTTTCGGAAGCAACGCAGTTTGGTCGCTTCGCGCCCGCCTTCGGCTCCGGCTCGGCCTGACCTGAATCTCAACGCACCCTGAGGTGCTTCGCACTTTAGACTCTTTGGACTTGGGAATTTTCTTGATGAGCGACTTGATAGCCGAAAACGGCACGCGGCTGTGGACACCGGATGGGTTCCGCGAGGACGAGTGGGTTCATGCCGAAAGCGCCGAGGCGCTGGTCGGCAATGGCCGTTTCATCCTGCCGTTGCAGGCGTTTCTCGGCCTCGATCCGGAGGTGCGGCGGTCGGCGAAGGAACGCATCGGCGTGCTGCTGCAGCCCGGCGACCAGCTCGACAAGATCGCCGGCCTGCTCGACCAGCTGTCGTTGGTGGCGCTGGCCTTTCCGGCGTTCAATGACGGCCGCTCGTTCTCCAAGGGCGAATTGCTGCGCAGCCGTTACCACTTCACCGGCGCCATGCGCGCCACCGGGCAGGTGCTTATCGACCAGCTGCCGCATATGCTGCGCCTCGGCTTCGACGAATTCGAGATCTCGCACCCGGTGCTGCTGAAGCGGCTCGAGCAAGGCCGCACAGGCGGACTGCCGCTGTTCTATCAGCCGGCGGTGAAGCCGGAGCCCAAAGGCCCGAAATATTCCTGGCGGCGGGTGCGCCCCGGCTGATCTGCTCCAGAGGGCCAGAAGCCTGTCTGGTCGGACCACATTCCCGATTCAGCCTTTTATTTTGCGCCTCTCCGCCTTAGGATAGGCCCATTATTTCGCGATCCGAATAAATGTGGCCACAAGGGAGGAACCGGGTATGGCTGGCAAGAAGATATTGATGCTCGTTGGCGAGTTCAGCGAGGAGTACGAGATTTTCGTCTTTGAACAGGCCATGCATGCGGTCGGCCACACCGTCCATGTCGTTTGCCCCGACAAGAAGGCCGGTGATATCCTGAAGACCTCGCTGCACGACTTCGAGGGCCACCAGACCTATACGGAAAAGCTCGGCCACGACTACATCCTCAACAAGACGTTTTCCGAGGTCAATCCCGCCGACTACGATGTCGTCTACGCGGCGGGCGGGCGCGGGCCGGAATATATCCGCATCGACAAACGCGTGCAGGCGCTGGTGCGGCATTTCCATGAGACGGGAAAGCCGATCTTCACCATCTGCCACGGCGTGCAGATCCTGATCGCAGTCGACGGCGTCGTGCGCGGCCGCGAAGTCGCGGCACTGCAATATTGCGAGCCGGAAGTCACGCTGGCCGGTGGCATCTATATCGATGTTGCGCCGACCGGCGCCCATGTCGATGGCAATCTGGTGTCGGCCAAGGGCTGGCCGGGCCTTGCCGCGTTCATGCGCGAATGCCTGAAAGTGCTGGGCACAGAGATCCGCCAAGGCGAGATCCTGATGCGCGACCACCGCCAGGCGGCTTAAGCTCGGAACTTGGAGCCCGCCGCACCCCTAACGCATGTCGCGCAAAAGTGTGTTCAGCGGTTTTGCGATAACGGCATGCATAAACAAGAACCTAAAGCGCTTCGCGTGAGGTTGGTCGAGCGCGACGCGCTTTAGGTGCGGTGGTGCGCCTACACGGGGATCCGCGCTTCGCGGAACGATACCAGCTTGCTGCGGGTCTCGTCCCACAGCGCCAGCTTGACGCAGCGCAGGCTGTCGAGGAGCGTGACGCGGCCGATCTCACGCAGCTCCGGATAATCCCTCAGCACTTCCGGAAGCCGGTAGCACGGCACCTTGGCCGAGAGATGGTGCACGTGGTGGACGCCGATATTGCCGGTGATCCAGTTCAGCACCGGCGGCAGGTCGTAATAGGACGAACCGTGCAGGGCAGCGTGCTGGAATTCCCACTCGGAGTCCTTTGTCCACTCCGTCTCCTCGAACTGGTGCTGGACATAGAACAGCCAGATGCCGGCCGATCCGGCGAGGATGACGATCGGCAGATGCACGACCAGAAACGCGCCGGGGCCAACGAACCAGATGAGCAGCGCGGCGATGACCGCAATGGCGAGGTTGGTCGACATCGACGACACCCAGGGGGTGAAACCGCCCCGCATCATGCCCAGGGGCAGTCTCTGCTCGAACATGAAAATCCATATCGGGCCAAGGCCGAACATCACCAGCGGATGGCGATAGAGGCGATAGGCGAGCCGGCCCCGCCACGACAGTTGCCGATATTCAGCGACGGTCAGTGTCTTGATGTCGCCGGTGCCGCGCTCGTCGAGATTGCCTGCGCTGGCGTGATGGGTTGCGTGGGCGCGGCGCCAGCAATCGTAGGGCGTCAGCGTCAGCACGCCAAGCACACGGCCGATCCAGTCGTCGGCATAGCGATTGGCAAAAAAGGAACCGTGGCCACAATCGTGCTGGATCATGAAGATCCGCACCAGAAAGCCGGCTGCCGGAAGGATGAGGACCAGACCCCACCAGTGGCCATAGGCATAGGCGGCCGAAGACAGTGCCCACAGCGTGGCGAAGGGAATGAGGGTGATGGCGAGTTCGACGGCGCTGCGACGCCTGTCGGGCTTTTTATAGCGCGACAGGATTTTCAACCAGGCGCGCTTGCTGTTTGCCACAGCTTCGGGGGAAATCATGTTCATCATGAAACATAGGCGGAGCAGGGCGCTGCCGCAAGATGAAGATCACGCAAAGTTACTGCGGGTAAATGTCGCGCGATGCGACGAATCCCGGCCACAGTCGCCGGGCGCGTCGCCGGCAACGGCGCCTACCGACGGCGCACGCCTGCGACCATGTTGGTTTCGATCCCGTCCAGGCGATCGAGCAATTTCTTCAGGCGGTCGGGAATATCCGTCTCCGTGCGGAATGCCGGCAGGGTGCGCAGGAAGCGCTTGGTGGTCTCATTGCCGAGCTGGCGCCGGATATCGACGGCGAGCGCGTCGTGCTTTTCGCCATTGCTGCGGGACATCTTCCAAAATCCTGTGTCGGCTTCGAAACTCTTCCACAGGAGGAATGGTTCCCGCATTGTAGTAGCCTGGCAAGCAAAGCCGTCGGATACGGTAAAGTTTGAATTAAAATCGAAAAGTCTCCGCTGTTCGCCCTCAAGCCGTGGCCAGCGGCTGCAGTATCGCTTGCCCCTTGATTTTTGGCCGCCAAACCTCGATATCGGGCGCAAATCCACACCATTCGAAAATGACGGGAAACGGCGATGAGCGACCAGGCAAAAGACGAACGCGCGCCCGATGAAGCCGAGAAGACCGAGGCTGCCGCGGAGCCAAGGGAAGGCGGCGTCGACAGCGACTATGAAGCGCTTGTGCGGCTTCTGAAGGAAAACGAAGAGCTGAAGGATCGCGCGCTGCGCGTCGCGGCCGACATGGAGAATTTGCGCCGCCGCACCGCCCGCGACGTGCACGATGCGCGCGCCTATGCGGTTGCCAACTTTGCCCGCGACATGCTTTCGGTGTCAGACAATCTGCGCCGCGCTCTGGATGCCATCCCGGAGGAGGCCAAGGCTTCGGACGATGCCGGTTTCAAGGCGCTGATCGACGGCGTCGAGATCACCGAGCGCGCCATGCTGTCGGCGCTTGAACGTCACGGCGTGAAGAAGCTTGAGCCCGAGGGCGAGAAATTCGATCCGAATTTCCACCAGGCGATGTTCGAGGTGCCCAATCCCGACGTACCGGCCAACACAGTCGTGCAGGTCGTGCAGCCCGGCTATTCGATCGGCGAGCGTGTGCTGCGGCCGGCCATGGTCGGCGTCGCCAAGGGCGGCCCCAAGCATGTGGCGAGCGAAGCGCCGGTGGAGCCGGGGCCGGTGAATGAGCAAGCTGAGAAGGATGCGTAAGTTAGGAGAGTAGGGGAATAGGCAGTACGGGAGTAGGGAATACCGCTACGTCGGGTAAAATAGAGCAGAGCACTTGCCTACTCCGGCCGTTGCCTTCTCTCCCCTACTCAGGCCGCAAACCGCTGCGCTTCTCCGCCATAATAATTGACGTAGCGGGCACCGATCTCCTTGACCGGCATCACCACGAACACGTCGACGGTCGAGAATTCACGGTCGATGACGCAGCCGTCGCCGATGCGCGCGCCGACGCGCAGATAGCCCTTGACCAGCGGCGGCATCGCGGCGATCGCCGCCTTGGTGTTGACGGCCTCGATCGGCATCAGGTCCATGGAACAATAGCGCCCGGCGACGGCGCGCACGTCCCAGGATGAATTCGTCCGGCAGTGGTGGGCAAGATAGGTCAACGCCTCGGCATGTGCCGCCGGCACGGTGCCGTGGAACGACGCGCAGCCGGTCATCACGCCGATGCCGTAATGGTTGATATAGGCCCAGATGCCTTGCCACAGCGCCTCGATGGTGCGCTTCGAGCGGTATTCCGGCAGAACGCAGGAGCGGCCGAGCTCGAGGAACCGCTGGCCGGGATGCCGCGCGATCAGCTTGGTCAGCTCGAATTCGCCTTCGGAATAGAAGCCGCCGGCCGCTGCGGCAATCTCCTGCCGCAGCAGGCGGTAGGTGCCGACGATGCGGCGATGCTCGGGGCCGGAAAGCGAAGTATCGAACACAAGCAGATGATCGCAGAGGGGATCGAAGCGATCGGCATCGCGGCGGTCCTGCATCTGGAACAGGTCCTTCCTGGCACCAAGCTCGTCGTAGAACACCCGGTAGCGCACTTCCTGCGCGGCAGCGATCTCGGCCTCGTTGCGGGCGAGCCGCACTTCGAGATTGCCGATGCGGCCGAGCGATGCGCCTTTTATGACGGCATCGGCGTTCCGGCCGACGAGCAAAGGCCCGCTGGCGTTCGGCCGAGCATCACATTCCGGCATGACTGTATGCACGAGTGATTCTCCTTCGAGCCATCCCTCTTGGCACGGGGATACGGTGTAGGTGCAACAGGATTGTGACAGTACCGTGATACGGCTCTGCGGGCAATACTTCGTCGGCTGGGTAATCTATCAACCGTCTATGTTGTGCCTCAGGCGGCCACTTGCCCCTCGACGGCATGAACCAGGGCATCGGGGTCGAGCGGCTTGGTGACGAAGCCGCTGGCACCGTGAGCGAGCACGGCGTGGCGGGTCTTTTCCTGGCTGTCGGCCGACAGCACCATGATCGGCACCGGCGGCACCGCGGTCTCCTCCTCATGGCGGCGGATGGCGGCGATGGCGTCCAGGCCGTCCATGACAGGCATGTGCAAGTCCATCAGCACCACGTCGTAGCGGTGCTTGTGGCCGGTGCTGATGACCGCCTCGACCGCGGCCTTGCCGTTGCCGACCACTTTCACGCGATGCCCGGCCTTCAGCAGCGTGGCGCGGGCCAGCATGGCATTGATGTCGTTGTCCTCGGCGATCAGCACCGACAGGCCCTGCTGGCGGGCGCCAATGGCATGCCCCGCCTGCGCGCCGCGCCTTTGCAGTTGCGGCTCGGCGATGACCGGCGCGTGGCTGGTCAAAAGCACGCGCAGCAGTGTCTCGCCGCGCACCGGCCTCGCCAGGAAGGTGGCGTAACCATTGGCACGGAATTCGCCAAGCATGCCGCGGTCGGTCGGCGCGATCAGCGTCACTGCCTCGCACTCGGCAAATCCGCTCTGGCGCAGGCGCCTGAGCAGCCTGCCGTCGCTTTGCTCCATGGCAGCATCGATCAGCAGCACGTCACAGCCCTCGGCGAAAGCGGTGGCCTGGGCGGCGGCGGTGGCCAGATCGACCGTGCCGCCATTGGCGCGAATGGTGCGGGCGATGGCTTCGGCCTCGACCGGGTTCTTCGACACGATCACCGCATGCCGGCCCGACAGCGGGTTCTCGCGGATCTGCGGCGCCTCGACGGCGGAAATAGCGGGAATCTCGAAGACGAATTCAGATCCCTGGCCAAGGCGGCTCGACACAGAGATGGTGCCGCCCATGGCGGTCACCAGGCGCTTGGAAATGGCAAGACCGAGGCCGGCACCGCCATGCGCACGGGTCGAGGTGCCGTCAGCCTGTTCAAAGTCCTCGAAGATACGCTCCATGTCCTCCTCGCACAGACCGGGGCCGGTGTCGGTGATGGTGAAGCGGATGCGGTCGGTGATTTCGGTGCGGACGCGGGCGATGCTTGCCAGGACGCCGCCGCTGTCGGTGAACTTGACGGCGTTGCCGATGAGGTTGAGCAGCACCTGCCTGACCCTGCCGGGGTCGGCGGTGATCAGCTGCGGCACGTCGGGTTCGACATGACAGCCGAGGCCGATATCCTTGGCAAAAGCCCGCGCCGCCAAAAGCTCGACGACATTGTCGGCGATCTCACGCACCGACATCGGCTGCGGTTCGGGATCGAAGCGGCCGGCCTCGATCTTGGAGTAGTCGAGCAGGTCCTCGATTAGCGCCAGCAGCGCGCTGGCCGAGGTCGAGATGGCGCCGACATAGGTCCGCTGCTCGGGCGAAAGGCTGGTGTCGGCGAGAAGCCGGGCCATGCCCATGATGCCGTTCATCGGCGTGCGGATCTCGTGGCTGACGGTAGCGAGGAAACGCGATTTGGCCTGGCTCGCATATTCGGCCCGCTCGCGGGCGGTGATCAGCGAGGATTCGGCGCGCTTGCGGGCGGTGATGTCGCGGGCGATGGCGCGATGCGAAACGGCGCCGCTGTCCTTGTCGCGCACCGACAGCTCGATCCAAGAGAACCAGCGTGGACCGTCCGGCGTGCGAATGGCGACGTCGGTGGAACTCAGGCATTCATGGTCGGAAAAGGCGGCGTCGGGGACGATGCCGACATCGATGCCTAGTTCGGCCAGGGCCTTGCCGGCAAGCTCGCGCTGGTCGGTTTCGACAAGGTCGGCGAAAACCTTGTTGGCGTAGACAATGTGGCCGTCGCGGTCGCGGTGGACGACGAGATCGCCGAGTGCATCGATCAGACCGCGAAAGCGCTCCTCGCTCTCCTGCATCTCCCACATGCGGTCGGCCAGCGTCTCGATTTCGGCGCGGCTGCGGGCGGTGGTGGCATCGAGCAGGGCCACTGCGCGGCGCTCGGTGCGCCTGTTGCGCAGATGCATGGCGAGCCCGGCCATGGCTGTCGCCAAAAGGCCGATGGTGATGAAGATCGGCGCTCCGGTCAAATGCGACAGGCCCGCCAGCACGACGATGGCGACCAGCGTCAGGAAGGACAGGCCTTCGCGGTTGGCGTCGGGCAATTCCGGCGCCAGCGGTGGCGCGGCGACAAGCTGCCGTGCTGGCGTATCGGGGGCCGTCCCGTCGGCCCGTTCGGCTGGTTCCGCCGCTCTGATGCCGGGTTCCGCAATCATACGGAACTCCTGCCAGACAGAGCTTATCGAAGGTTGTGATTGATCGTTCGAATTTTAGCGGTCGCGCTCTTTTTCCCCAAGAGGCTCACATGTCCACCACCACACGGCCGCGGATCTTGCCCTCGACGATGTCATGCGCGGCGCCGATGATGCCGTCGAAGCCGATGCTCGTCGACAGACTGGCAAGCTTTGCGTGATCGAGATCGGTGCCGATGCGGCGCCAGGCCTCGAGGCGGACCGCCTTGGGCGCCATCACCGAATCGATGCCGAGCAGCGAGACACCGCGAAGGATGAAGGGGGCGACGCTGGCCGGCAGGTCCATGCCGCCGGCGAGGCCGCAAGCGGCGACGGCGCCGCCATAGGAGGTCATCGACAGAACGTTGGCCAGCGTGTGGCTGCCGACGGCATCGACGCCGCCGGCCCAGCGTTCCTTGGCGAGCGGTTTTGCCGGCTGCGCAAGCTCGTCGCGTGAAATCACTTCCGCGGCGCCGAGGTCGATCAGATAGGGGCTTTCGGCAGCGCGGCCGGTCGAGGCAATGACGTGATAGCCGAGGCTGGACAGGATCGAGATCGCGACCGAGCCGACGCCACCGGCAGCGCCGGTCACCACCACCGGACCACGATCGGGCACGATGCCGTGGCGCTCCAGCGCGATGACGCAAAGCATGGCGGTGTAGCCGGCGGTGCCGATCGCCATCGCATCGTGCGGGCTCATTCCGTCCGGCAGCGGCACCAGCCAGTCGCCTTTGACACGGGCGCGCCCGGCAAAGGCGCCGAAATGCGTCTCGCCGACGCCCCAGCCGTTCAATATGACCTTGTCACCCTTGCGCCAGTCAGGATTGGAGGACGAGATGACTGTGCCGGCGAAATCGATGCCCGGCACCAGCGGCCAGCGGCGGATTACCGGCGCCTTGCCGGTAATTGCAAGGCCGTCCTTGTAGTTCACCGTCGTCGCCTCGACCGCGACGGTGACGTCGCCCTCCATCAGGTCTGCCTCTGTAAGCTCGGTCACCGCGACCGACTGGTTTTTCTCGGCGTCGCGCGAAACGAGGATGGCTTTGAAGGTTTCGGGCATGTTTTCTCCTCGGGCTTGCAGATCAGAATGTGCGGCGCCAGGCGAGTGAGGTCAATCGCTCGACATTCCGCGCCGCCAACCAATGAGCTCATCGAAGACGACCAGCACGGCACCAACGGAAATGAAGGCGTCGGCGAGGTTGAAGACGGCGAAGGACCAGACCGGCGTATGGAACAGGACATAGTCGATGACATGGCCGTAGATTGCGCGATCGATCAGGTTGCCGAGCGCGCCGCCAACGATCAGTGCGAAGCCGATGCGGGCAAGCAGGTGGCCGGGCGGCGTGCGGGCCGCAAGATAGAGCACGAAAGCGACCACCAGAACCGCGACGACCACCAGGCCGGTGTCGCCGAAGGACGAAAACAGCGAGAACGCGATGCCGGTGTTGTAGGTGCGGTACAGCGCCAGGAACGGCAGCAGGTCGAGCCGTTCCTGAAAGGCGAGGCCGGTTTCGACCAGGTATTTCAGCCACTGGTCGAGCGCTATCGCGGCGACGACCAGAAGAGCGTACGGCCTCCAGGACTTCATGGTTTGCAGTTTCACGGTTTGAGATGTCACGATCTGGCGTCCTCCGGGCCGAGCTTCAGCGCGTCGCGCCGGATCTCGAACAGCATGACGCCGGTGGCCACCGCAAGGTTGAGCGAATCGGCGCGGCCGGCCTGCGGTATCCGCAGCAGCTTGTCGCAGCTTGCGGCAAGCTCGTCAGGCAGGCCTTGCTGCTCGTTGCCCATCACCAAAAGCACCGGGCCTTTTGAAAAATCGACCGAGCGGTAGTCGACCGCACCCTTCAGATGAGTGCCGGCGACGAGGCCGGGAAAGCTCGTTCGCCAGGCGAGAAAAGCCTCGGGCGACGCCTTGGCGACGGGCACGGCGAAGATCGAGCCCATTGTGGCGCGCACCGTCTCGACCGAAAAGGGATCGGTGGTCTCGCCGACCAGGATGACGCCCCTGGCGCCGACAGCGTCGACCGTGCGGATGACGGTGCCGAGATTGCCGGGGTCGCGAACGCGGTCGAGTGCTACCCAGACATCGCTGTCCTCGACGCGGATGTCCTTCAGCGACAGCAATTTCTGCGAGAACACGCCGACGACCATTTGCGGATTGTCACGGCGGGTGATGGCGACCAGCACCTTTTCCGAGACTTCAAGTACCGTGCCGCCGGCGGCGACCGTGCGCGCCGCGACCTTTTCGACTGCCGCGTTGCCACGTCCGGCCTTGGCGAAGACCAATGTCCTGATCGACCAGCCGAGATCGAGCGCGTCGATGACCAGCTTCAGGCCTTCGGCCATGAAGGCATTCTGCTGGTCACGGAATTTCTTCAGCGCGAGCGCCTTGATGTCCTTGATCAGCGGGTTGGCGAGGCTGGTGACTTCCTTCACCTGCCCTGGCGCGCCTGCGTGCCGTTCGTACGCACTCATTCAGGCCACCCAGCGCGAGAACAGCGAGGTCGAAAGCGCCCGACCGGCAGATTTCTCGCGGATGATCAATTCGCCCGACTCGACCGTGCCGCCCATGCCGGCGAAGGTGTCGCGCATCAGGGCATGGATCGCGAAAAAAGAGGCGCGGATCGAATAGGCGGTCAGTACCACGGCGAGCGGCTTCGGCGTCAGGATCGCGCGGCAGATATCGGTCAGCGCCGGCAGGTCCTCGAACAACTGCCAGACCTCGCCTTTCGGTCCGCGGCCATAGGCGGGCGGGTCGAACAGGATGATGTCGTAGCGGCTGCCGCGGCGCTCCTCGCGTTCGGCGAATTTCACGGCATCGTCGACGATCCAGCGGATCGGCTTTTTCGATAGGCCCGCCATCTCCTGGTTTTCGCGTGCCCAGCCGATCGCCTTCTTGGAAGCATCGACATGGGTGACCTCGGCGCCGGCATGCGCCGCCACCAGGGAGGCAAGGCCGGTGTAACCGAACAGGTTCAGCACCTTCACCGGCCGTTTTGCCGCCGCGATCAGTCCGGCCATGTGGTCCCAGTGCGAGGCCTGCTCGGGAAAGACGCCGACATGGCGAAACGAAGTGAAGCGGCCGAGATAGTCGATGCCGTCATGCTTCATCGGCCAGGTCTCGCCGAGCGGCGTCTTGGGGAAGCGCCAGCGGCCGATGCCTTCCTCGTCGGTATCGCCGGTGAAGATGGCGTCGGCGCGTTCCCAGTCCCTGGCCGCCAATGCCTTTTGCCAGATCGCCTGGCCCTCCGGCCGAACGATGCGGTAGGGGCCGTATTGCTCGAGTTTTTCTCCGGCACCACTGTCTAGCAGCGCGTAGTCCTGATTGGGGCCGACTTCGAGGATCAGCGGCAGATGTTCGGCGGGCAGCGCGCCATCGCGGCGCGAGAGCATGCGCGGCGCGGCTTTTGGCTCGGACCGGTCTTGCGGTTTAGGCTCCGGACCGGCGGTTGGGCTGGCGTCGCGCCGCCGGACATGCTCCGCCCCGCCTTTTGCGGGCGGTCGGCTGTCGCGGCGTCTGTCGCGAAAAGGTTTCAAGAAGGCGCATCTCCGGACGGCGGCTTGGCCGCTTCTGCCACAGCACATTGACCGGCGCAACAAAAGGGCTGCCGACGTGCGCAGCCGGATCAGCCGCGCCTGATCGACAGCAGGCCGATTGCGAGCGCTATGAAACCAACGGCCTTGAAGCCGGTGACGACCATATGGCCGGTTTCCCAGCGGCTCCGGATGGTTTCGAAATTGCCTGGGATCGGTCCAGGTACCCAAGTGGCCAGGACATCGTTTGCCGGTTTGACCAGCGCAAACCACGCCCCAAGCGCTAGCAGGTAGAGCACGGTGGCGGCCAAGACCCACCAGAATGCCGGACGATCGCTGCGCAGCATCCAGGCGAGGAGGCCCGGACAGACGATTGCCGCCAGGTCCAGCGGTGCGCCGATAATCGCGAAGAATTGGAACTGAGCGTTAAAGACAGTGGTTTCACGCCAGAGCGAAGGCCGCCATCTGGTCAGCCGCGGCACCGATTCCAGCACATGGGCGAAAGACGGCCCAAGGCTGAGCGCCGCGACGATGGCGGTCAAAACCGACCAGAACAACAGAAAACCGCGTATATCCATAATGGCCAGACAACGGCGTCAGGGCGCAGACGTTCCGGTCGGCGATCGTCTTGCTTGCCGTCGAAAGGGCAGGCGCACTATCGTCCATTCAAATTGGGCATCCATCAAACCGGGTTGCGATCCATGTCCCGCGCCGAACGCCTGCTCGACCTGATCCAGATCCTGCGCCGGCATCGCCGGCCGGTCAGCGGCCGCAGCCTCGCGGACGAAATGGGTGTGTCGATCCGCACGCTCTATCGCGATATCGCCACGCTGCAGGGGCAGGGTGCGCCGATTGAGGGTGAGGCGGGGCTGGGTTACGTGCTCAGGCCAGGTTTCATGCTGCCGCCCTTGATGTTCACCGATGAGGAGATCGAGGCGATCGTTCTCGGTTCGCGCTGGGTGGCCAAGCAGCCGGACTGGCGGCTTGCGAACGCCGCCACCGACGCGCTGGCCAAGATCGCGGCGGTGCTGCCGGACGATTTGCGCGAGGAACTCGATGCCTCGACGCTGCTGGTCGGGTCGCGCACCGAGGTCACAGAAGGCATCGATCTCGGCGTGGTGCGGCAGGCCATCCGCGAGGAGCGCAAGCTGAGCTTTGTCTATCGCGACGCCGGCGGCGCTGCCTCCGAGCGCACCGTCTGGCCGTTCGCACTCGGCTTCTTCGACAAGGTGCGCGTCGTCGCGGCCTGGTGCGAGATGCGCCAGGATTTCAGGCACTTTCGCGCCGATCGGATATCCGGCCTCAACGCCACCGAGATGCGCTATCCGCGCCGCCGTCAGGTGCTGCTCAAAGAATGGCGGGCGACGCTCGACACGCCAAGCTAAGGCTGCTGCTCAGTTGAGACTGCTGCCAGAATCTGGCAGTGGCATACGCTATGCTCCTCCAGTCGAAACCATCTGGAGAGCAATTCATGACACCGCCCAATTTCGTCATCCTCTATGTCGACAAGCCTGAGCAAAGCGGCGCCTTCTATAGCGCGCTGCTTGGGCGGCAACCGGTCGAGACCTCGCCGACCTTCGTGCTGTTCGTGCTCGACAACGGCTTCAAGCTCGGCCTCTGGTCGCGTCACACCGTGGAGCCGGCTGCCGCGGCAGCGGGCGGCGGCGCCGAGATCGTCTTTGCGCTGGACACGCCGGGTGCCGTCGACGCCACCCATGCCGAGTGGGCCGGCCGCGGGCTGAAAATTCTGCAGACGCCGACCGACATGGATTTCGGCCGCACCTTCGTCGCGCTTGATCCCGACAGCCACCGGCTGCGGGTTTATTGGCAAAGGGAGTAGGGCAGTAGGGCAGTAGGGGAGTACGTGACAGGAAACATAGCTGGCGCGGCGCCGCACGATCAGTGCGGTTCCTACTCCCCTACTCCCCTTTCGCTTGCCCGATACACGGCAATGCCGGCGGCGAGGTCCTCGAGGGCTGCGCCGACCGACTTGAACAGCGTGATCTCGTCGTCGTTCTGCCGGCCTTTTTTCTGGCCGCGCGCCAGTTCATAGAGGTCGGCGACAATGGCTTCCGGCTTCAGAACGCCGGAGGCCAGCGGCTGGACGATATCGCCGGCTTCCTTGGTGGCGCCGGCGCGGGTGTCGACATAGACGCGGGCGCGTGCAATCGCGTCGTCGTCGCTTTCGCGCATCGCCGGCGTGAAGCCGCCGACCAGATCGACATGGGTGCCGGACTTCAAGAGTGCGCCCTTGATCAGTGGCATGGTGGTGATGGTCGCCGACGATACGATATCGGCCTTTCCGAGTTCGGCGTCGAGATCGCCTGCTGCTTCGGCCGCAAAACCCTCGGCACGCAATTTTGCCGCGACCTTTTCGGCATTCGACGACGTGCGGTTCCAGATGCGGATGTTCTTGATCGGACGCACCGCCGAATGAGCCTTTGCAAGGAATGGCGACAGCGCGCCGGCGCCGACCACCAGCAGCCGCGATGCATCCTCGCGGGCCAGATAGGAGGCAGCCAGCGCCGAGGCACAGGCCGTGCGCCACTGTGTCAGCCTCTGGCCATCGATCAAGGCCTGAGGCTCGCCTGTGGCGCCGTCGAGCAAGAGGTAAAGCCCCATCACCGCGGGCTTGCCGACAGCATTGTTGTCAGGCGACACGGTGACGATCTTGACGCCGATATGGCCATCGGCCGAGGTGCCGGCTGCGTTGAAGTCGGTCCAGGCCGGCATCAAAAGCAGCGTCGAGGCGGCGCCATCGGGCCGCTCGACAGTGTGATGGTGCCTGACCGGCTGCACGGCGCCATCGCGAAAGGCGGTGCGTAACGTCTCGACCAGCCCGGAAAAGGTCAGCGCGCGGTCGACCTCGGCGGCGGAAATGGTCAGCATGAAAGGCTCCGTGGAGGACTAGGCCGGTTGTGCCTCAGGCCCGAGCCGCGGCTCAGTTCGTCGGCTTCGGCAAGACTGGGCTCTGCGACGCGGTGGGCGCGCGGCTGACCGCCTGGCGCAGGTTCTCGGCCTCGGCGCCGCGCTGGCGCGCCAGCTTGCGGTAGCGGCCCTGCTTGATCCAGGTCGCCAGGCTGCCGACGATCATGCCGATAGCCAGCGCCAGGAACAGGAAAATGAAGAGCGGCACGGTCAGCGTCAGCGCCGGATTGCCGGGATTGAACGGATCGAGTGTGAAGGCTACCGGTTCGCGGTTCGCGACGGCCAGCGCAATCAGGATGACGGCCAGCGGCACGAAAACCACGATGAGAATGAAGCGATTGAACATGTTTTTCCGTTCGGAAGAAAAGGCAGGAGCGGTGGCGCGTGCCGCGCCTATTTGCCTCCGTTCAGCCTTTCACGCAATTCCTTGCCGGTCTTGAAGAACGGTACCCATTTCTCCTCAACCTCCACGGATTCGCCGGTGCGCGGGTTGCGGCCGGTGCGGGCAGGGCGGTTTTTCACCGAAAACGCGCCGAAGCCGCGCAACTCGACCCGGTTGCCCTCGGCAAGCGCGTCGGTGATTTCATCGAAGATAGCGCTGACAATGTTTTCGACGTCGCGCAGGAAAAGATGCGGATTACGCGTGGCGATGATCTGAACAAGTTCGGATTTGATCATGAAAAGGCTCCCCGTGAAAGCAGTGCCGCCGAAATTATCAGAATGATTTTATTTGGTTTTTCACTCGTCCCAAGCGGTTCCTCAAGGGTGCCAGACGGAAACGAGACCGTCAAGAAACAAGCGGTCCGCTCCAATTTCGTGAAGGACGTCGCCGCCATGGCCGGGCAGGCCAAGCGCAGCGCCGACGGTCTGCGCCATCGCCTTGGAGAACAGGAAACCGCCGCGTTTTTCCGTATCCTTCCATTCCACTACCTTGAGCTTGGCATCGACACCCTTGCCTGCAAGCCAGTCGATCGCTTCGGCTTCACCGCCGACCGCGTCGATCAATCTGTTGGCGACCGCCTGCCGGCCGGTGAAGATCGACCCGTCTGCGAGCGCCAGCGCCTCTGGCTTGGTCATATTGCGGCGCTCGGCGACGATGCCGACGAACCAGTCGTAGCTGTCGAGGATGAGCTTGCGGACCATGGCCCGCTCATCGTCATTGGTCGGCTTGAAGGGAGAAGGCGAGGCCTTCAAGGGCGAGGATTTCACCTCCTCCAGCTTGACGCCGAGCTTGTCCATGAGGCCGCTGACGTCCGGGTACTGGATCAGCACGCCGATCGAGCCGACGATCGAGGATTTGCGTGCGACAATATGGTCGGCCGCAGTGGCGATCATGTAGCCCGCCGAAGCCGCGAGCGTGCCGACCTCGGCCACCACTGGCTTGTCGGCGGCGAGCTTGCGCACTGCCTCATAGATCGACTCGCCACCGACGGTGGTGCCGCCGGGTGAATCGATCGACAGGATCACAGCCTTGACGCGCGGCGACTGACGGATGGCCTCCAGCCGCTTGATCAGTTCTTCGTCTTCGGTGATGGTACCTTCGATCTTGACCTTGGCGATGTGGTCGACAGCCGCGCTGGTGAAGTCGTCACCATAGATCCACGCCGAAAAGGCGATCAGCCCGGCTGCGGCGACGATAATCGCCGCGATACGCCAGAATGTCAGCTTGCGGCGCAAGCGGCGGCGGTCGATCAGGTCGTCGGCTCTCAATGCCATGGTCAGCCTCGTAGTCGGTGGGAGCAGATGCTTTTAAAGCAACCATTCGCGCCCGGCTACCGTTTCCTGACGGCCTTGCGCCAAAGGCCTTAGGCATTCGCGGCAAGCCTCAACCTGTTACGTTCCACAAGCTCTAACACTGTGCGCCCATATCTGGTATGAGGTACAGGCTGCGCTGGGGCCATTTTCGTTGTACAGGGGCGGCTGTCACATTTTTGCGGTTTTCCTCGGCTTGTGCTTGCTTGAGGGCGCCGGCATCCCACCTATAGGGCGGCCTGGCGGGCAGGGGTTTAGAAGAAGCAGTCATGTTAGCGGGACCAATCGAACCGACCAACACCGAGACGGAGTTGGCTCCCAAGGCCGCAGGCCGGGCGCGGGTCGACGCGTTTGACATTGCGCAGCGTCATTCGCGCCGGGTCCGGATCCTGAAGCTGGCCGTACCGCTGGTCGCCGCCGTGATCGCGGTCGCGTTTCCGGTCTATTCCTATCTCATGGCACCCGCTGCAATCGAGGTGCAGGCCGACGGCGGCGCCTTTGCCGATGGCAAGCTGGTGATGGCCAATCCCAAGCTCAACGGCTTCACCAAGCAGAACCTGCCCTATTCGATGACAGCGCTCCGCGCCATACAGGATGTCAGCAAACAGGGCATCATCGATCTGGAAGGTATCAAGGCCAAGCTGCCGATTGCAGCCGACAACACCGCCGCCATCGGTGCTGCGCACGGCACCTACGATCGCGACGGCAACACGTTCAGCCTGACCAGCGACGTGACCGTGTCGACCACGGATGGCGTGGTGGCAAAATTTAAATCAGTCTATCTCGACATGGCCGAAGGCACTATGAAGACAAGCGAACCTGTCGATGTCAGCCGCGGCGGGTCGCGGATCAGGGCGGATTCGATGTCGGTCCAGGACAATGGCAAGGTCCTGATTTTCGAGAACAAGGTGCGCGTCGACATCGATCCCGCCAGTTTGAAGGCGGCAGAGGCAAAGAGCGGAGAGACCAATGCGGTTCAGTAGTTCGGCACGGCGCCTCGCCGCGATCTCGGCCTTAACGCTTGGGTTGCCCTTGGGGCTGACCTTCGGGACAGCGCCGTCGCTGGCGCAATCCGGTGCCACCAGCCAAATGTCCGGCCTCAGGCTGTCGGGCGACAAGCCTATCCAGATCGAAAGCGACAAGCTCGAGGTGCGCCAGGCGGAAAGCGTCGCCGTCTTCACCGGCAACGTCAACGTCGTCCAGGGTCCAACCGTGCTCAAGGCCGGCAAAATGACGGTCTATTACGTCAGGGATGCAGGCGCCGCCAAAGGCGCCCAGCCCGCGGGTGCCGCGGCAATGACCGGATCCGCCAACATCGACCATCTCGAGGTCGACGATAAGGTCTACATCAAATCGGACGATCAGGTTGCCACCGGCGACCGCGGCACCTTCGACATGAAGACCGAAGTGCTGGTGCTTTCGGGCAGCAAAGTCGTGCTCTCGCAAGGCGACAACGTGCTTGTCGGCTGCAAGCTTACCGTGCAGATGAAGAGCGGCCTTGCCCAGGTCGACGCTTGTGGCGGCCGCGTCATGATGTCGATCACGCCACCGGCGAAGTCTGGAGCAGCGAAACCCTGATGACCGGCATATCGTCGCTGCTGGCGCGTCTTCCAGGGCGCGCCGCCAGCAAACTTGCGGCACCGGCCAGGGTCACCGTCGAAGCGGCAAAGTTCAAGGGAACCTTGATCGCCAAAGGGCTGACCAAAAGCTACAAGGGCCGCAAAGTCGTCAGCGGCGTGACGCTGGGCGTGCGCGCCGGCGAGGCGGTTGGGCTGCTCGGCCCCAACGGCGCCGGCAAGACGACCTGTTTCTACATGGTGACCGGCCTAGTGCCGGTCGATGAAGGCACCATCGAAATCGACGGTTTCGACGTCACGTCGATGCCGATGTATCGCCGCGCCCGTCTCGGCATCGGCTACCTGCCGCAGGAAGCGTCGATTTTTCGCGGCCTGAATGTCGAGCAAAACATCCGGGCCGTGCTCGAAGTGGTCGAAAAGAGCCGCAAGGAGCGTGAGCGGCTGCTCGACGAATTGCTCGAGGAATTCCACATCAGCCATCTGCGCAAGGCTCCGTCGCTGTCGCTCTCCGGTGGTGAGCGGCGACGCCTCGAAATTGCCCGCGCCTTGGCAACCCGCCCTGCCTACATGCTGCTCGACGAACCGTTCGCCGGCATCGATCCGATCGCCGTCGCCGACATCCAGCAGCTCGTGCGCCACCTGACGGCACGTGGCATCGGCGTGCTGATCACCGACCACAATGTCCGCGAGACACTTGGCCTGATCGACCGCGCCTACATCATCCATGCCGGTCAGGTGCTGACCCATGGCCGGGCCGACGAGATAGTCGCAAATGCCGATGTGCGGCGGCTTTATCTCGGCGAGGGATTTACGCTCTAAGTGCGAAATTCCGGTTCGAGCGGGATTTCCGGCGTAGTCCAGCAGCTTTTTCTTCAATTTTCTGCCTGAAAACGTGTCGGCAGGCGAGTTTTACCGCTCCTCGCCTTGACAAGCAAAAGCCGGGCCAGTTTCTATGCTGGCCTGGAAAATTCCTTCCAGCAGTGCGGGTGTGTAGACGGAGCGTTTGAAACCGAACCATGGCGTTGGCGGCAAAACTACAGCTACGACAGTCGCAGTCGCTGGTGATGACGCCGCAGCTGATGCAGTCAATCCGCCTGCTGCAGTTCACCCATCTCGAGCTGGAACGCTTCATCGACGACGAGATCGAACGCAATCCACTGCTGGAACGTGCCGAACCGCAGGAGGACGCCGCCAGCGACCAGGCGCAGAAGGGCGACGCTGCACCAGAACCAGCTGCCGACGGCGACTGGTTCGAAGCGGAGACGGCGTGGAGCGCCGAGGCGATCTCGGAAAAGCTCGATACATCGCTGGAAAACCTGTTTCCCGATGATCCTGGTACGAGCGAGCGGCTGGGGCCCGACCTGACGGCGCAATGGAAATCGGCGTCCGGCAACGGTTCCACCTCTTCCTCCGACGGCTTTGACGTCGCGGACATGGCGGCGGCTGCCATCACGCTGCGCGACCATGTCGGCGAGCAGGTAGCGCTCGCCTTTGCCGATCCGGCGGCCCGCCTGATCGCCAGCGAGCTTGCCGACGGCCTCGACGAGGCCGGCTACATGCGTGCCGACATGGCCGAGATCGCGGCCCGCCTCGGCACGAACGCCACGGCGGTGGCAAGGGTCCTGGCGGTCTGCCAGACATTCGAGCCCGCCGGCATCTTCGCCCGCGACCTCGCCGAATGCCTGTTGCTGCAGCTTGCCGTGCGCGACCGGCTCGATCCGGCGATGAAGGCGCTGATCGCCAATCTCGAACTCCTGGCACGGCGCGATTTCCAGACGCTGAAGCGGATTTGCGGCGTCGACGAGGAGGATCTGCTCGACATGCTGGCCGAGATCCGGGCGCTCGACCCGCGGCCAGGAATGGCATTTTCGTGCGGTGCCAGCGACGCAGTCGTGGCCGACGTCGAGGTGCGCGCAGCCAATGACGGCAGCTGGACGGTCGAGCTCAATGCCGAGACGCTGCCGCGCGTGCTGGTCGATCACATCTATTTCGCCCAGGTCACGCCACATGCGAAAAACCAGGCGGAAAAGGATTTCCTCGCCGAATGCCTGCAGAACGCCAACTGGCTCACGCGCAGCCTCGACCAGCGGGCGAAGACCATTCTCAAGGTGGCCTCTGAGATCGTGCGCCAGCAGGACGCTTTTCTCGTCCACGGCGTGCGGCACCTGAAGCCGCTCAACCTGCGTACGGTGGCGGACGCCATCGGCATGCACGAATCAACGGTCAGCCGGGTCACGGCAAACAAATACATGCTGACGCCGCGCGGTGTGTTCGAGCTGCGCTATTTCTTCACCGCCTCGATCGCTTCGTCAGGTGGCGGCGATGCGCATTCGTCGGAAGCGGTGCGCGACCGCATAAAGCAGCTGATCGACGAGGAGAAAGCCGTCGATGTGCTTTCCGACGATGCCATCGTCGACATGCTGCGGGAAAGCGGCGTCGACATTGCCAGACGCACGGTGGCCAAATACCGGGAAGGCATGAACATACCCTCTTCGGTGCAGCGGCGGCGCGAAAAACGCGCTTTGGCCAGCGCCGGCCGTTGAGCTCCGACGGAATTTCCACAGCTTTCGCAGTTCATTGACAAGCGGCAACGAAGTGGCTAGAAGCCCGCCCGCATGAGACGGGCTAGCGAGTGGATTTGAGTTCGCCGATGCCCGCACGAGAGATGGTCCGTCACGACGTAGGCCACGGGACGGCCAAGAAGGCGGCTTGTGATCAACCGGAAAGTTCGGATCTAAAATCGGCGCAAGTGACGCCGCAAAAGCTTGTGCGCGCGGACCACGAGTATAAACTCGGGACAGTTTGAAGCCTGAGCAAGGAAGGTCAGTTTTCAGATGACACTGCGCATATCGGGAAAACACATGGATATCGGCGATGCGTTCCGTACGCGCATCAACGACCGTGTCGGGGAAGTGATCGGGAAATATTTCGATCGGGGCTTTTCAGGGCAAATCGTAGTCGTCAAATCGGGGTCGCGCTACACGGCCGATTGCATGATCCGGCTGGACTCCGGTGCTTCGCTGCAGGCGACCGGCGATGCCCAGGATCCAACGCTTGCCTTCGATACCGCGGCAGACCGTCTGGAAACACGACTCAGGCGCTACAAACGCCGGCTGAAGTCGCACAATTCAGGCAATAGCAACGGCGAGCTCACCGACGTCGCCTATACGGTGATGGCGCCGCTTACCGACGACGAGGAGGACATACCGGAGAATTTCGCGCCGGCCATCGTCGCCGAATCGACCATGACGCTGCGGACCATGTCGGTGGCGTCAGCGGTGATCGAACTCGACACCAAGGACAGCCCGGTCCTGGTCTTCCGCAATGCCGGAAACGACCATCTCAATATCGTCTATCGCCGGCCGGACGGGAATATCGGCTGGATCGACCCGTCCACGGCCAAGGTCGCGCAGGGGTAAAAACCAGCCGCACGCGAGCGTGGGGACTGGCGACGGCAGGCGAACAAGGGATTTCAAGCATGGATCTGAGCGATCTCGTCAGCGTTCCGGCAATCATGCCGGCGTTGAAGGCGAACTCCAAAAAGCAGCTGCTGCAATTGCTGTCCGAACGGGCGGCGGCGATTTCCGGCATTCCGGAGCGAGAGGTGTTCGACACCATCCTGCAACGCGAGCGCCTCGGCTCGACCGGCGTCGGCAACGGCATCGCTATTCCGCACGGCAAGCTGGCTGGGGTGAAGCGGATCGCCGGTGTCTTTGCCCGGCTGGAGACACCGGTGGACTTCGAGGCCCTCGATGATCAGCCGGTCGACCTGGTGTTTCTGCTTTTGGCTCCCGAAGGTGCCGGCGCCGACCATCTCAAGGCGCTGTCGCGCATCGCGCGGGTGCTGCGCGATGCCGACACGGTTGCCAAGATCAGAGGCACGCGCGACGCCGTAGCCATCCACGCGCTGCTGTCGGACACGCAGGCCTCGCACGCCGCCTGAGGTTTTGATTAAATCCCTTGAAGGGCCGCCGTGTGCGGCCCTGTCCGTCTCCAACCAGATCGCCGCGCCATATTTGTCAGTTGATGGCGCCGTTGTCAGTGGATAACGACGTTAGTGGATAGCGACCGGGGTCAGATCGTTTTCCAGCGCGCCAGCCAGTGCCCGATCGCGAGCGTCCGAAAGCAGGATCGGCTGGCCATTGGCGGCAAACAGGGCCCACAGTTCCAGCCCGGGCGCGATTTCGCCGAGGCCCGGGAAACGGCCGCGCAGATCGTCGCTCGACACTTTCCTGAGATAGGCGACCGAACCTTCGCCGAGATGGGCGAATTCGCCGCTGGTCATGATGATATTTTCGTTAGTTCTGGTCATTTCAAGCCTCCTTGCCGCGAGACGCCGCTCAAGGCCATCCCGCATGAGAGCTATCGGCAAAAATCAGTCTTTCACCGATATGTTTATTTTTCGTACCAGCCGTTCGGACTCCGGCCGATCGAGATCGATCGACAGAAGGCCGTTCTTCAATTCCGCCGCAATCACCCGCATGCCGTCGGCCAGCACGAAACAGCGCTGGAACTGGCGCGCAGCGATGCCGCGGTGGAGAAATTCGCGCTCGGTGTCGTCGTTCTGACGGCCGCGCACGACCAACTGGTTCTCCTCCGTTGTGACATCGAGATCGCTTTCCGCGAAACCGGCGACGGCGAGCGTGATACGCAGCCTTTCGGTTTTGCCGTCGGCACCGCTGAGGCGCTCGATGTTGTAGGGAGGATAGCTGTCACCGGACTTTGCCAAGCGCTCCAGCGTCTTTTCCATGGAATCGAAACCGAGGAGAAGCGGGCTGGAAAAAGGCGTCATTCGGCTCATGTTACAGTGTCCTCTCAAGAGCGACATAAAGTGGAAAAACCCGGATGGCATTTTTCCCGATGGTCTTGATATGGTCCGCCGCCCGGCAGACTTCAAGCCGTCACACGTCCCGCCCAAAAAGACTTGCCAAAACAAGGAATTGAAATGCCCCAATCCCGCAGGATCATCATCGACACTGACCCCGGCCAGGACGATGCCGTTGCCATATTGCTGGCGCTGGGCAGCGCCGAGCTGGAGATCGTCGGCATCACCGCGGTGGCCGGCAACGTGCCGCTGAAACTTACCGAAAAAAACGCCCGCAAGATCTGCGAACTGGCCGGCCGGACGGACGTCCAGGTCTATGCAGGTGCCATCCGGCCACTGGCGCGCGAACTCGTCACCGCCGAGGAAGTGCATGGCAAGACCGGCCTCAATGGACCGCAACTGCCCGAACCAAAGATGAAGCTGCAGGACGAGTATGCGGTCGATTTCATCGTCGAGACGCTGATGAGGGAGGAGAGCGGCACGATCACGCTGTGCGCGCTCGGACCGCTCACCAATGTTGCGCTGGCGCTGATCCGCGAGCCCAAGATCGGGCCGCGCATCAAGGAGATCGTGCTGATGGGCGGCGGCTTCTTCGAGGGCGGCAACGTCACGCCGACCGCCGAGTTCAACATCTATGTCGACCCGCATGCCGCCGACGTCGTGTTCAAATCCGGCATTCCGATCGTAATGATGCCGCTCGACGTCACCCACAAGGCGCTGACCACCGCCAAGCGCACGAAGGCCTTCCGCAAGCTCGGCACCCGGGTCGGCACGGCCACCGCGGACATGCTGGAATTCTTCGAACGGTTCGACGAGGAAAAATACGGCACCGACGGCGGCCCGCTGCACGATCCTTGCGTCATCGCCTATCTGTTGAAGCCGAAGCTGTTCAAGGGCCGCAACTGCAATGTCAGCGTGGAAACCGCCTCGGAGCTCACCATGGGCATGACGGTGATCGACTGGTGGGGAGTGACCAAGCGGCCGAAGAACGCCATGGTGATGCGTGACATCGACCACGATGCGTTTTTCGCGCTGTTGCTGGAAAGGCTGGGGCGGCTTTAGCGCCGTCTTTCATTCCCCCTTGATGGGTTGGGCGGAGTGCAGTCGTTGCCAAGCTGGAACACCCCTCATCCAACCGAGCTTCGCTCGGCCACCTTCTCCACAACGCGAGAAGGGAAAGGTGCCGTTACTTCGCCTTGGAAAATGCCAGCCACAGGCCGCCGCCGACCAGGAAGCTGCCGCTGATCCGCGACAGCAGCTTGACGCGGCCGGCCGACAGCAGGCGCCCGGCGCGGCCGGCGGCCAGCGCGTAGGTCGAATCCGAGACGGCGGCGAAGATCATCGCGGTGAGACCCATGACGCCGATCTGTAACGCATAATTGCCTTCAGGCGCAATGAACTGCGGAAAGAAGGCGCCGAAGAACACCAGCGTCTTCGGATTGCTGATCGCCACCAGCAGGCCCTGCAAAAAGAAGCCGCCGCGCGGTCTTTTTGCCGATCCGTCGGCGTTCAGCTTGCCTTTCGAGCGGAACATCTGCACGCCCATCCAGATCAGGTAGGCAGCGCCGATCAGCCTGACCAATTCGAACCAGTGGCCCATGCCGGCGATCAGCGAAGTCAATCCGATGCCGACGATGGCGATCATGATGGCTAGCCCGGCCTGGGTGCCGGCGACGTTGGCGAGGCCGGCGCGGGAGCCATGGCGTATGCTGTTGGCGATGATCAGCGTGACCGTCGGTCCAGGCACCAGGACGATGACGATGCAGGCGACGACGTAGGTGGCGTAGAGTTCCAGCGACATTTTTCCCTCCGCAGAATGCCGCTCGTGCGGCGTGCTGTCGCGATCAATGCATGGCGATGAGTTGCGTGCAAGTCGGCGAAGCGCCGACAATGCGGAGCTGATTTCAGCAGGCGCCGGCCTGCCATGGCAGCGTTGCCTCATAGGCGGCAGCCGCCCTCAGCACGGAGGGGTCACCGCGCGGCCCCCCGATCAATTGCATGCCCATTGGCCTGCCCCTGGAGTCGAAGCCCGCCGGCACATTGATCGCCGGGCAGCCGCCCAGCGTGGCGAGCGCTGAGACCTGCATCCAGCGGTGATAGCTGTCCATGGCACGCCCGGCCACTTCCCTTGGCCAGAGGGTGGCGACGTCGAAGGGAAAGACCTGTGCGGCTGGCAGCGCAATCAGGTCGAAACGCTCGAAGAGCGACAGCAGCATTCGATGCCAGGACGAGCGCCTCACAGTTGCCGCATGGATTTGCGGCGCGGTGAGGCGAAGCGCATGTTCCACCTCCCACACGGCCTCCGGCTTCAGCAGACTGCGTTTCAAGGGATCATCGTAGTGCACCTTGAGCGCACAACCGCTGCTCGCCTGCCGAAGCGTTACAAAGGCCTGCCACAGCGCTTCGAAGTCGAATTCCGGCATCAGCGGCTCGGCCTCGAAGGACACATCCGCGAACCGGCCGAGTGCTGCCTCGCAAAGCTGTAGAATGCCTGCTTCAACCGGCAGATGACCGTCGAGATCGCCGAGCCAGGCGATACGCCCGCCGGCCGCCGGCGTTTCCACCCCTTGGAGAAACGAGCCTGGCTTATCATGCGACAGCGGCGCGCGAGGATGATAGCCGGCCTGCACGTCGAGCAGCAGCGCCATGTCGCGCACGTTACGCCCCATCGGCCCTTCGACGCCCATTTGCGCATGAAACACATCAAGGTCAGGGCCAGCCGGCACCAATCCCTGCGACGGGCGGAACCCATAGACATTGTTGTAGGCAGCGGGATTGCGCAACGAGCCGCCAAAATCGCTGCCATCGGCAACGGGAACCATGTCGAGCGCCAGCGCGACCGCCGCGCCGCCGCTCGAGCCGCCGGCGGTCAGCGTCGGGTCGAATGCGTTGAGCGTCTGGCCGAACACGGTGTTGTAGGTGTTGGAGCCGAGCCCGAATTCGGGAACGTTGGTCTTGCCTATGATGATGGCGCCGGCCTTGCGGACGCGCTCGACGAAGAAGTCGTCTTCCTCAGGCACGAAATCGGCGAAGATCGGCGAGCCGAAGGTGGTTCTCAGGCCTTTTGTCAGCGCAAGATCCTTAATCGCGATCGGCAGGCCGAACAGCGATCCGGTATCTCCTCCTCGCGCCAGATGGGCGTCAGCGCTGTCTGCCACGCGCAGGATGTCGGCATGTTCGCGCAATGAAACGATAGCGTTGACCAGCGGGTTCACCGCCTCGATCCTGTCGAGGAATGCCGCGACCACTTCGCGTACCGAAAGTTGCCGGCGCCTGATCCTGTTGGCCAGTTCCACGGCGGACAGGCGGCAGATGTCGCCGGCGGGCGGCACCGCATGCTTCGTTGTCGGGCGCGCGGCTGTCATCCCGCTTTAGCCTGCGGATTTCTGCAAGGCGGCATCGACGTCCCTGGCCAGCGGGATGGCCGGCTGTGCACCGGCTTTCAGGCAGGCCAGCGAACCGGCTGCGGCAGCGCGGGCAAGCGCCTGGTCGAGCGGCAGGCCGGCTGCCAGCCCGGCTGCAAAATAGCCGCAGAACGTGTCGCCGGCGCCGACCGTGTCGAGCGGGGTGATCTTCAGCGCCGGAACCATCAGAAGATCGTCCGGCGTTGCTGCCAGAACGCCGTCCGGGCCAAGCGTGACGACGATGGTGCGGCCGGTTCTCGAGGCATAGTCGCGCATCCGCGCCGGGCGGTCGCGGCCACTCAACGACAGCGCCTCGCCATAGAGGTCGAACTCGGTTTCGTTGGCGACGAGATAGTCGGCCTTGCCGAGGAAGCCGGCGGCGTCGCTATGGAAAGGGGCGGTGTTGAGCACGGTGACCGCGCCGGCCGTCCTTGCCGCGCCAAGCGCCGTCTCGACCGTTTGCAGCGGGACTTCCAACTGCAACAGCACGACATCGCCGTTTTTCAGGAAAGCCTTGGAAAGGTCACCCGGCACGACCGAATCGTTGGCGCCCGGCACAACGGCGATCACGTTCTCGCCGTCGGCGCCGACCATGATCAACGCGGTACCGGTCGAGGCAAAGGTCTCGCCGACGCCGGACAGGTCGATCTTGCCCTCGCGCAGCAGCGCCAGAGCCTCGCCGGCGAAGCTGTCCTTGCCGACTGCGCCGACCATGCGCACCTTGGCCCCGGCGCGGGAGGCGGCCAGCGCCTGGTTGGCGCCCTTGCCGCCGGGGGCAGTAGCGAAACCGGAGCCGCGCACCGTCTCGCCGGGACCGGGCAAGCGGTCGACACTGGCGATGAGGTCGAGATTGATGGAGCCGATGACGACGATCAAGAAGTGCCTCCCGCTAACGCATGCGGGAAGCTACTCCGTAAGATCGCTGCTTGTCACCCTAGCGGTCCTGACATCGCTCCTATCGTTCCATTCTTTGGCTATTTACGAAGAGACCTGTCCCGCCTCCCAGCCGAGGATGGCGCGTTTGCGGGTCAGGCCCCAATGGTAGCCGGTGAGCGCACCGGACTTGCCGAGAGCCCGGTGGCACGGCACGACAAAGGACATCGGATTGGCACCGACCGCGGCACCGACAGCCCGGCTGGCGCTCGGTGCGCCGATGCGCGCGGCGATCGAGGAATAGGTGCAGGCCTGGCCCATCGGAATACACAGCAAGGCTTCCCAGACGCGGACCTGGAAGTCGGTGCCGATCATGACGACGCGGAGCGGCTGGTCGGCGCGCCACAGCGTCGGATCGAAAATACGCGCGGCATAGGGCGCCGTTGCAGCCATGTCCTCGACATAGCTAGCGTTCGGCCAGCGGCTGGACATGTCGGCAAAGGTCGCACGCTCGCCGCCGGGGTCGTTGAAGGCGAGGCCGGCAAGGCCGCGGTCCGTCACCATGATCAGGGCGATGCCGAAAGGCGAGATATGATAGCCGTAGCGGATGGTGAGCCCTGCGCCGCGGGTCTTGTAATCGCCCGGCGACATCGCTTCGTGGGTGACGAACAGATCGTGCAGCCGGCCTGGGCCGGACATGCCGAGCTCGAACGAGGTTTCAAGCAGCGGCATGCCGGCATCGAGCAGCTTGCGCGCATGATCGAGGGTAACGGCCTGCAGAAAAGCCTTGGGCGATAGGCCGGCCCAGCGGGTGAACAGCTTCTGCAGCCCGGTCGGCGTCTCGCCGACCTCCTCGGCCAGCACTTCCAGCGAAGGCTGGTCGCGATAGTCGAGGCTGATCTTTTCGATGGCACGACGGACGATTTCGTAGTCACCGCCTTCAGGCGTGATGTCTTTCTGAAGGATTGCTGTCGTTTTGAGAGGCATTTGGGCGTTCATGGCAGTATCTCCTTGAGTGCGAATATCGTCCTTCGCGGCGCCGATCACCACCCGAAACTTGCTTTCCCGCAGCATGTACCCAGATAGAGCTGGCTTTGAATGGGGAGGACGGTCGTGGCTGGTGAAAAAGTAAACCTGACCGGGGCAAAGGAGACTTTGCTTTTGACACTGTACGGCAAGGCGCTGGAGAGCCGGCTGCCCAATTCGCTGCTCCGGGACTACTTTGCCGACGAGGCGATGCGCAACATCGATTATGATTTCTCGCGGCTCAAGGTCGACAACAATCTCGGCATCGGTCTAGCAATCAGGGCAAAGACGCTGGACGTCTGCGTTCAGGACTTTCTCGCCCGAAATCCTGACGCCATCGTGCTGCATCTGGGGTGTGGGCTCGACACGCGCATATTCCGTATCGACCCGCCAGCCGGCGTGGACTGGTTCGATGTCGACTATCCCGAAGTCATCGACCTCAGGCGCAGGCTCTATCCCGTGCGGGATCGCTACCACCTGATCGCTTCGTCGCTCACCGAACCTGGATGGCTGAACGAAGTACCTCGGGATCGCCCGGCCATAGTCGTGGCGGAAGGCCTGACTCCCTACCTGGCCGCCGAGGAGGGGCAGCAACTGTTTTCTCGTTTGGTGGGACATCTTTCGAGCGGCGAACTGGTTTTCGATGCCTATAGTCGCCTGGGCCTGAAGATCATTCGCCTCAATTCCTCCTTCCGCGCCACCGGCGCCGAGGTCCATTGGAGCATTGAGAACCCGCATGAATTGGAGCGAGCCGTTCCGAAGCTGCGGTTCATCGAGGACATCCCTGCCTATAAGCCGGAACATGCCGCTCGCATGCGCTGGCTCGCGAAACTGTTTGTTCGCCTTTGGAAATGCATTCCAGCATTGCGCAAGATCGGCAGGCTGTTGCGCTATCGGTTCTGAAACGCTGGCTCAGCGCGCCTTGGCGGTCGCCAGAGCGCGCGAAAATGCGGTGGCAAAACTCTCGCGGTCGTCGGGGTTGAGAAAGGCGCCGATCGAGACGGTTTTTCCTTGCGCCTCGACCGCCATTCTGGTGATGCCGATCTCGGCGTGGCGGGCGATCGAAAAGCGTGCCCAGAACGGATTGAAGCGGTGTGATTCCGATTTGCCCGACGGGGCAGTCTTGCAGATATCGAGGCTGGTGCGCGACACCGACACCTCCTCGCGAGCCCGGGCGGCGCGATAATTGGCACGGAAGGCGATATAGACGGCGATCACGTCGAGGCCGAAGAAGCCGAACACCGGCCAGGCGCCGCGCGACAGAAAGAACGCTCCGGTCACCAGCCACCCGAACAGCAGTGCGCCCATCAGGATGGCAAAGCCGGTCTTGCCCAGCGACCGGTGCGGTGTCAGCAGCGCCTGGAAGAATGGCTCGTCGGCCTGAAATGAGGCGTTTGTGTCGCTCATTGGGGAATATTATAGGAAGGCAATGACAAGCCCCAAGCCCAAAAACTCTTCCGCGCTCAAAAAAGACCTGCTGCCCGGCCGCCGCGATGACTCGAACGCCAAGCCGCGTACGCGGCCGGCGAGATCGCGGGTGCTTTACAGCCCGGCCGAGGTGCATGAGATTTTTCGCCGTTTTTCCGTTCAGCGGCCGGAGCCGAGAGGCGAACTCGAACATATCAACCCCTTCACGCTGCTGGTGGCGGTGGTGCTTTCGGCTCAGGCGACGGACGCCGGCGTCAACAAGGCGACGCGGGCGCTGTTCAAAATTGCCGACACGCCGCAAAAGATGCTGGCGCTGGGCGAGGCCAAGCTCGGCGACCATATCCGCACCATCGGGCTATGGCGCAACAAGGCCAAGAACGTCATCGCGCTGTCCGCGGCGCTGATCCGTGACCATGGCGGCGAGGTGCCTGAGGATCGCGATCAACTGGTCGAGCTGCCGGGTGTCGGCCGCAAGACCGCCAATGTCGTGCTCAACGTCGCCTTCGGCCAGCACACGATGGCAGTCGACACGCACATCTTCCGCATCGGTAACAGGCTCGGCCTGGCGCCGGGCAAGACGCCGGAACAGGTAGAGCAAGGTTTCCTGAAGATCATTCCGGATGAATATATCCGGCATGCGCATCATTGGCTGATCCTGCACGGCCGCTATGTCTGCAAGGCACGCAAGCCGGATTGCCCGGCCTGCGTCATCGCCGATATCTGCAAGGCCAAGGAAAAGACGACCAGCGTGCCTGCACCACTGGTCGAGATCGGGCCGCTCGGGCCAGTGGAAGCAGCTCAGGACCGAGCAGCGGCAACCACTGCCCGCTAGCTGAATCTAAAGTTCCTTTTATGCGGCGACATCCATGTTCAGGAACTCTCCTCGACGAACACCTCTTCGCGCTTCTTCTTGACCGCGGGGAGAAAGACGATGACGAGCACGGCGAGCGCGATGAGGAGCAGGCTGGCGCTGATCGGCCGCATCACGAAGGTGCTTGGGTCGCCGCGCGAGAGGATCATAGCGCGGCGCAGGTTTTCCTCAAGCAGCGGGCCGAGCACGAAGCCGAGCAGCAGCGGCGCAGGTTCGCAGCGCAGCTTGGTCAGGAGGTAGCCAAGCAAGCCGAAGAAGGCGACGGCATAGAGGTCGTAGACATTGGTGTTGACGCTGTAAACGCCGATCGAGCAGAACGCCATGATGATCGGGAAGAGCACGTAGTAGGGGATGGTAAGGAGTTTCACCCAGAGCCCGATCAGCGGCAGGTTCAAGACAATCAACATCAGATTGCCGATCCACATCGAGGTGATGATCCCCCAAAACAGCGCGGGCTGTTCGATGGCGACATTGGGGCCGGGCACGATGCCCTGGATGATCATCGCGCCGATCATCAGCGCCATCACCGGGTTGGCCGGAATACCGAGCGTCAGCATTGGGATGAAGGAGGTTTGGGCGCCGGCATTGTTGGCCGATTCCGGTCCGGCGACGCCTTCGATGGCGCCCTTGCCGAATTCCCCCGGGTTTTTCGAGACGCGCTTTTCGACGGTGTAGGACGCAAAGGCGGCAAGGATCGCGCCGCCTCCGGGCAGGATACCGAGCGCCGAACCGATGATCGTTCCGCGCACGATGGGAGCCGCCATGCGGCGAAAATCTTCTTTACTCGGCATAAGGCCGGAGATACTTCGGATCAGCACGGAACGCTCATGCTCGTTTTCGAGGTTGCGCAATATCTCGGCGACGCCGAAGACGCCGACCGCCACTGCGACGAAATTCAGCCCGTCGGCATATTCGCGGATACCGAGTGTGAAGCGGGGCGTACCGGTGTAGATATCGGTGCCGACAAGTCCCAGCAGCAGGCCGAGCACGACCATAGCCAGCGCCTTGACGACCGAGCCGTGGGCGAGCGCGACGGACGAGACCAGGCCGACGATCATCAGCGAAAAATACTCGGCCGCGCCGAATCTCAGCGCTATCGCCGTCAGCGGTGGGGCAAAGATGGCGACGAGGAAGGTCGACACCGTGCCGGCAAAGAACGAGCCTATCGCCGCGGTCGCCAGGGCTGCTCCGGCGCGGCCGTTCCTGGCCATCTGATAGCCGTCGATTGCGGTGACGGCCGACGAGGATTCGCCGGGCATGTTGATGAGAATGGCGGTGGTCGAGCCGCCATACTGCGCGCCGTAATAGATACCGGCGAGCATGATGAGAGAGGAAACCGGGTCGCCAATCTGGAAGGTGATCGGCAACAGCATGGCGATGGTTGCGGTGGCACCGATGCCGGGCAGGACGCCAATCAGCGTGCCGAGAAGGACGCCGATCAGGCAGAAGCCGAGGTTTGCCAAAGATGTGGCTGTCGAAAAGCCGAGTGCGAGGTTGCTGAGGAGTTCCATTTCATCTCCTCACAACGATAGGGGCAACCACGGGCCGAAACGCCGGAACGGCAGGCCGAGGGCGTAGCTGAAAACGACGAATGCGAACAGCGTCAGGCCGGCCGACAGCACGAGTGCGGTCAGCGGCCTCATGCGGCCGCTACCGAACGATGCGATCAGCGCCGTCAGGAAGATCGACGGGATGAAGCCGAGGCCGCGCACCGTCAGGCCGAAGAAGATCGGAGCAGGCAGGATAAACAGCATGCCGCGCCACGCGATGTAACCGATCGGCTCGCTCTCGAAACGCACCGCTTGGACAAGGATGGCGGCGCCAAGCAGGATCAGCACGATCGCCAGCACCAGCGGGAAATAGCCCGGCCCCATGCGAAAGGCGGTGCCGATTTCGAGGCCCAGCGACTGCAGCGCGAAAAAGGCGCCAATAAAGACCAACAGCGCGGCGCATATGCCGTTGGTCCTGTCGATTGCGAAAGGTTTCATTGCGTCCTCCCGGCTCGCCTCATGGGCGTGCCGATGCCGGTGTAAAAAAACGGGGCGCTGATGGCGCCCCGTTAGAACCTTTAGTCGGCGTACTGGCCGGCCGCTTCGATGATCGGCTTCCAGCGCGCGATCTCACTTTCCAGCTTAGCTTTGAGCGCGGCCGGCGTGGCATCGGCCTCCGGCGACGGCTTGGTGCCGAGTTCGGCAAATCGGGCGACGACATTCTGGTCCTTCAGCGCCACCTGCAGCGATTTCGAAAGGCGTTCGGTGATCTCGGCCGGTGTGCCCTTGGGGGCATAGATTCCGTGCCAGATGCCGACCTGCACCTGGGGAAGGCCGGCTTCTATCGTCGTCGGCACGTCCGGCAGCACATCGAGGCGTTGTGGCGAGGTTACGGCATAGGCCTTGATAGTGCCGCCCTGGATCTGCTTGGTGGTATTGGTCGTCTGGTCGCACATGATATCGACCTGGCCGCCGAGAAGATCGGTCATGGCCGGGCCAGTGCCCTTGTAGGGTACGGTGACCAGCGGCGTGCCGATGGCGCTCATGAACAGCATGCCGCACAGATGCGAGGCGGCACCGATCCCGGCATTGGCAACGGTGATGCTGTCCTTGTTGGCCTTGGCATAGTCGACCAGCCCCTTCAGATCGGTCGGCTCGAGGTCCTTGCGGCCGACGATGGTCATCGGCACCTCGGTGACGAGGCCGACATATTCGAAGCCGTTCAGTGTGTCGTAGGCGAGCTTTCTATAGAGCGTAGCACTGGTAGCCATGCCGATGTGATGGAGGAGCAGCGTGTAGCCGTCAGGCTCGGCATTTGCGACGCGGCCGGCGCCGAGCGTGCCGCCGGCGCCGCCGACATTCTCGACGGTGACCTGCTGGCCGAGGTCTTTCGACATAGCTTCCGCGACAAGACGCGTGACGGTGTCGGTCGGGCCACCGGCCGAAAACGGCACGACAATGGTGATGGTGCGTTCGGGGTAGGTCTGCGCGCCAGCGGCCGACGGATAAAGCATGGCGGCCGCAGCGGCAGCCAACGCGGCGATGAGTTTTCGCATCGTGTTTCCTCCCAGGATATGATTGCCAACCGCTGCGCGGGTTCCTCTAAACCGACTGTAGATAGAGCAATAACTAGCGCAACCCGACAAATGACAATCGCGCTCAAACGGCAAACCGCACGTTTCTCTGCGCAAATGAGTGGCAAGGTTGGGCCGTGCGATGCCCTTCCTCCAACCTATTCTAGTAGCCGTAGCCGCGCGCCATCGCCGCCGCGAACACCGGGATCAATAGGAAGATCGATGCCTCGGTGCGGACATAGGTGCGAACGGACGCCAGCTCCGCCGCAGGAACCTGGTGGCCGGGACTGATGCTCGCCTGCGTGTTCCAGGATAGGAAACGGATGGTCGGGATAATCGACAACAGGCCGACAATGGCGAAAGCGGCCATCTTTGCCCAGAACATCCAATTGTAGACGTAGAATTCCCAGCCTTTCAGACCATAGACGACGCGGCCGATGCCAACGACGATGATCAGCATGGCAATGATGCCGTAGTGGCGGTCGATGCCGACGAGCCGCTTCAGCGTCGCGGCGGACAAGTCGCTGCGGATCAGGACGAATTCGGCGCCGATGATGCCTGCCAACGAAAACACCAGCAAATGATGGCAGATGGCAAGCACAAGGTCGGTGGTGTCCATGCTGTATTCCCTCTGTCGGGCGGCAGCGCCGAACCCAACGCGCCTGAACCAATACCGGAGAAAAACTAACACCGCCTGGCAGGATTCACATCAGCCTGGAAGATGATCTACACAGCCTTGGCTCTTGTTTTTCACAACGGATTTGGATTTCCCGTCTCGTGCGTGTCGCTGTCCCCCTTTTGGAAGACCTGCATTAGGCACCGGCAACACAAACGAGACATGACCATGGCCAGTCCGCATACAATTGTCGCCCCAGTGCTTGAGACCTCGCGCACGGTCCTGCGGCCGCACCGGCTTGACGATTTCGACGCCTATGTCGCTATGTGGGCCGATCCCGTCGTCACCCGCTTTATCGGCGGGAAGCCGCGCACGCGGGAGGAAAGCTGGATGCGCTTCCTACGCCACGCCGGCCTGTGGTCGCTTCTGGGCTACGGCTTCTGGGCGATCGAGGATAAGGCGACCGGCTGCTTCATCGGCGAGGCCGGCTTTCACGATCTGAAACGCGACATGACGCCGTCGATCGAGGGCATTCCGGAGACCGGCTGGGCTCTGGTTTCGGGCGCGCATGGCCACGGGTTGGCCAGCGAAGTCGTCGCACGGGTGCTTGCCTGGGGCGACGAGACGTTCGGCGCCGCGAAGACCGTCTGCATCATCGATCCGGAGAACACCGGATCGCTGAACGTCGCGGCAAAATGTGGTTACGGCGAAGTGCTTCGAACCGTCTACCAAGGCAAGCCGACCATCCTGCTGGAGCGGCAGCCCTGACGGGCGCCGTCTGGCGTCTGCCTGCCACGTCGTCCGGCGTCAAGTTCGCCTGCCTGAAGATCGCACAGTCCGATTGTGCCGCATGCGGCGTGTTCTGTCTTTGACAGGAGGACGCAAACTCTGCATGAATTTTATCGAGCGGGTCTGAAATCAGGCCACGTTTCTGGCAGGCACCGGAGGAGGTGTCGCGATTTGGAGGAATCCCATGCTGAACAGACGCCGATTCTTGATGAGCACCGCGGCAGCAGGTGCTGCCGGACTCACGGCATCGCATTTTGTCCCCGCCTTTGCGCAGGACGCGCCGCAGCTGCAGATTTTCGTGCCGGCGGCGCCGGGCGGCGGCTGGGACCAGACGGCGCGCGCCATGGACCAGGTGCTGCGCAGCGAAAAACTGATTTCCGGGTCGCAGATCACCAATGTCGGCGGCGCCGGCGGTACTGTCGGCCTGCCGCAATTCGTCAACCAATGGAAGGGCAAGGGCAATGCGCTGATGGTGGCCGGCATGGTCATGGTAGGCGCCATCATCGCCAACAAGGCGGCCAACAACCTTACCGAGGTCACGCCGATCGCCCGCCTCACCGGTGAGTTCGAGGCGCTTGTGGTGCCGGCCGCCTCGCCGTTCAAGACGGCCGCGGACTTTGTCGCGGCTCTCAAGGCTGACCCGACGCAGGTTCCGGTTGCTGGCGGTTCGGCCGGCGGCTCGGACCATATATTGTTCGGCCTCATCGCCAAGACCGTTGGTGTTCCGGCCACCAATCTTTCCTATGTGCCGTTCGCCGGCGGCGGCGAGGCGCTTTCGGCGCTGCTCGGCAACCAGGTCGCGGCCGGCATCTCCGGCTACGGCGAGTTCGCCGAACAGGTCAAGGCGGGTGCGCTGCGGCTGCTGGCCATCTCCGCGGACAAACGCCAGGAGGGGATCGATGCGCCGACGATGAAGGAAGCAGGCATCGATGTCGAGCTGTTCAACTGGCGTGGCGTCTTCGCACCGCCCGGCGTCTCGGACGCCGACAAGGCAGCAATGATCAAGCTGATCGAGACCATGGCCAAGAGCGACGCCTGGGCCACCGAATGCAAGAACCGCAACTGGACGCAGATCCTGCTTACCGGTGACGATTATGCGAAATTCGTCGCAGAAGACACGGCCCGCATCGGGACGATCCTCAAGGACCTCGGTCTAGCGTGATGCTCTCGGCAAGGGGTGGCAGCCTGCGCCAACCCTTGCCGACTTTCGCTAGCCGCATGGACATACGCGGCGCCGGAGGTGAAACTACGCCAAGATCGGCCGGGTGAGACCGGTCCAAGGAGAACCGGCCCCAAGGGACCGACATTGGGAGGACGATGATGAGCACCAGCGACCAGCCGGCGCCGCCGCGCCTTGCAGTGCCCGAACTGCTGATCGGCGTCGGGCTCCTCGCCTGTGCGAGTGCGGTTGCCTGGCAGACGCTGGCAATCCCGGTGTCGCCGCTCTATTCCAAGGTCGGTCCGACCGTCTTTCCCTACATCACCATGACCGGCATGGTGATCCTGTCGCTGCTGCTCATCATTGCCGCCTTGCGGGGCGGCTGGCAGCCGGAGGACGAAAAGGCGACGCCGACCGACTGGAAGGCGATGGGCATCGTCGCCCTCGGACTGATCGCCAACCTCGTGCTGATCCAGCCGCTCGGCTTTACCGCGGCATCTGTCATCATGTTCGTTCTCATCTGCCACGGTTTCGGCAGCCGGCGCCCGCTGCGTGACGTGCTGCTCGGGCTGATCCTGGCGCTTGCCGCCTATTTCGGCTTTGCCAGGGCGCTCGGCGTCAATATCGGCGCCGGCTTCATCGAAAACCAGCTGAACGCGATCGTCGATTCGCTCGTCACCATGCTGAGGGGCTGACGCCATGGAAACGCTCGGCCATCTCGCGCACGGATTTTCGGTCGCCTTCTCGCCGATCAATCTCATATGGTGCCTGGTCGGCACCACGCTTGGGACTGCGATCGGCGTGCTGCCCGGCCTCGGACCGGCACTGACCATAGCGCTGCTGTTGCCGATCACCTATCAAGTGGCGCCGGAGGCGTCCTTCATCCTGTTTGCCGGTATCTATTACGGCGCCATGTATGGCGGCTCGACGACATCGATCCTGCTCAACACGCCTGGCGAAAGCGCCACCATCGTCACCGCGCTCGAGGGCAACAGGATGGCCCGCTCCGGCCGTGGCGGTGCGGCCCTGGCGACCTCGGCGATCGGTTCCTTCGTCGCCGGCACGCTGGGCACGATCGGCGTTGCCTTTCTGGCGCCGATCGTCGTCAAATTTGCGCTGGCCTTCGGCCCGGCCGAATATTTCTCGCTGATGGTGCTGGCCTTCATCACGGTTTCGGCGGTGCTCGGCTCGTCGTCGGTACGCGGCCTGACCAGCCTGTTCGCCGGCTTCGTCGTCGGCATGATAGGCGTCGACCTGCAGACGGGGCAGCCGCGCTTCACCTTCGGCATGAGCGAATTGCTGGATGGCGTCGACGTCATCGTCGTCGCCGTTGGCCTGTTCGCCGTTGGCGAGACGCTTTACATGGCCTCGCGCCGCTATGCCGGCAAGGACGACATCGTGCCGTTGAAAGGGTCGCTCTACATGACCGCGGCCGAATGGTCGCGCTCGTGGAGGCCATGGCTGCGCGGCTCCCTGATCGGCTTCCCGATCGGCGCCATGCCGGCCGGCGGTGCCGAAATCCCGACCTTCCTCTCCTATGCCATCGAGAAGAAACTCTCCAGACACAAGGACGAGTTCGGCACCGTCGGTGCCATCGAGGGCGTTGCCGGACCGGAAGCAGCCAACAATGCATCCGCGGCCGGCGTGCTGGTGCCGATGCTGACGCTCGGCCTGCCGACCTCGGCGACGGCCGCAATCATGCTGTCGGCATTCCAGAGCTACGGTATCAATCCGGGGCCGCTGCTGCTGACGACGCAGGCCGACCTAGTGTGGGGGCTGATCGCCAGCCTGTTCATCGCCAACGTCATCCTCGTCGTCCTTAACCTGCCGCTAATCGGGCTTTGGGTGCGATTGCTGAAGATCCCGGCGCCGCAGCTGTATGCCGGCATCCTGGTGTTCGCAACAGTCGGCACCTACGGCATCTCGCAATCGCCGATCGACCTCGTCATCCTCTATCTGCTCGGTGCCGCCGGTTTCCTGATGCGGCGTTTCGATTTTCCGACCGCGCCGGTTATCATCGGCATGATTCTCGGGCCGCTTGCCGAAACGCAGTTCCGCCGCGCGATGACCATCTCGAACGGCGATTGGACGGTGTTCTACAAGCATCCGCTGTCGCTGACGTTGCTGACGCTGGCCTTCATCGGGCTGGTTGGACCGCATATCTGGGCCTACATCGAGCACAGACGCATGCGGGGACCGGAGCACGTGCCGGGCGATGCCTGAGCTGTTCGTGACGTCATGACAGACCTGCTTTCCGGCATCCGCATCCTTGACCTGACCAATGTGTTGGCCGGCCCCTATTGCGCCTACCAGCTGGCATTGCTCGGGGCCGACGTCATCAAGGTTGAGACGCCGCAAGGCGGCGATCTGGCGCGCCAGCTCGGCGCCTCTCCGGAGCTCAACCGGGCGGGCATGGGCGCTTCGTTCCTGGCGCAGAATGCCGGCAAACGCTCGGTGGCGCTCGATCTCAAGCAGCACGCCGACCGCGAACGCTTCCTCGATCTGGTCGCTTCGGCCGACGCGCTGGTCGAGAATTTCCGTCCCGGCGTAATGGGCCGGCTGGGGCTTGGCCATGCCAGGCTGAAAGAAGTCCGGCCAAGCCTTGTCTATTGTGCGATATCGGGCTTCGGCCAGACCGGGCCGATGCGCGACAATCCAGCCTACGACCAGATCATCCAGGGTCTTTCCGGGATTATGAGCATCACCGGTACACCGGAAACCGCGCCGCTGCGTGTTGGCTATCCGGTCGCCGATACGCTTGGCGGGCTGGTCGGGGCGTTCGCCATTACCGCCGCGCTGGTCAAGCAGAAGACGACAGGCGAGGGCGCGTTCCTCGACGTCTCGATGCTCGAATGCACGCTTTCTGCGCTCGGCTGGCCGGTGTCGAACTATCTGACGGCGGACGTCGAGCCGCAGCCGATGGGCAATGAAAATATGACGGCCGCACCGTCTGGCGCGTTTCGCACCGGCGACGGCTTGCTCAACATCGCAGCCAACAAGCAGGAGCAGTTCGTCACACTGTGCCGGTTGATCGGTCGGCCGGAGTTGGCGTCGGATGTCCGCTTTGCCGAGCGAGAAACGCGCAAGCAGAACCGCATTGCATTGAAAGCGCTGATCGAGGATGCCTTGACGAGCGGCTCGGCCGCCGCCTGGGAGGAGACGTTCAATCGCGCCGGCGTGCCGGCAGGCCGGGTGCTGACAATCCCGCAGATACTGCAGGAGCGACAGGTGATCGAGCGCGGCATGACGGCGCGGTTCCCGGCTGTGTCCGGGATGGACCAGCCGCTGACCGTGGTGCGCTGCGGCTTCATGGTCGATGGCGAGGCACCTTTGCCGAGCAGGCCGCCGCCGGCGCTCGGCGAGCATATGGGCGAGGTTTTTGCCGGCCTGCCGCCGCGTGCCAGGAAAAGAGCGAAGGCATGAGCGGAACGCAAAACAAGACTGGTCGCGCACGCGGCGAGGAATGGTGGCAGACCGGCATCATCGAGATGCGCCCCGGCGTCATCCGGCTGCGCGGCTATGAAATCCAGGATCTGATCGGCCGCGTCAGCTTTCCGGCAATGATCTGGCTGATGCTGCGCGGCGAACTGCCAGGCGAGGAGCAGGCGGCGCTGCTTGGCATCGCGCTGGGTGCTGCCGTCGACCATGGGCCGCAGGCGCCGTCGATCGCCATCGCCCGTATGGCGATCACCTGCGGCGTCGGCATCAACAGCGCCATGGCATCAGCCGTCAACGTGCTTGGCGATGTGCATGGCGGCGCCGGCGAACAGGCGCTTTCCTTCTACGGAGACATCGCTGCCGAACTGGACGCCGGCATGCCGCTTGCGGACGCCGTGTCGGCGCGGCTCGATCGTTTCCTTGCCGGGGAAAACGGCTATGTGCCCGGGCTCGGCCATCGTTTCCATCCGGTCGACCCGCGGGCGCCCCGCCTCATCGAGTTAACCCGCGACTTTGCCGCGCGCGGCATCGTCAGCGGGCGCTTCGCCGACATTGCCGAGGCGATCGAGGCCGAGGTGGCGCGGCGCAAGGGCAAAAAAATCCCGCTCAACATCGACGGCGCCACGGCCGTCATCTACGGCGAGCTCGGCTTCCCGCCGCCGCTGACGCGCGGCCTTTTCGTGCTGTCGCGCTCGGTCGGCATCCTCGCCCATGCATGGGAACAGTCGCAGGAAAGCGACCGCAACAAGGGGCCGCTGCCGCGCGAATGGCTGTGGGCCTATTCCGGCACGCCGGTGCGGTCTTTGCCCGAGGGCGACGGCGGCAAGTGAGATTTCGGTTCAAGTGTGACGGCGGCAGGCGCTGGGGCCAATTCCATCCCGATCCAGTCGGGCTAGCCTCGATCTTTTATTGAGCGTGATCTTTTCCGAAAGCCGGATTCTGTTTTTTGGAATTATACTCCAGCTCGGGAATCCTGATGTTCCTCACCAGCGTCGAGAGATCCGGCTCGTCGATGAGCACCGCCGCGTCGGCCGGCGCCAGCCACGCGCGCTGACGCCTCTTGGATTCTTCCCAGTCGGCAAGTTCCTCGGTTACCTCCAGCAAATAGACGACGACGTCGACACGGACGAAGCGGTTCGCCAGCCGCTTCCAGTAGCAATAGGTGCCGGCCGGCTGTTTCAGTGTCTTGCCGAGAACGCCGGCTTCTTCCTGTGCTTCGATGGTGGCCGCCTTGCGGCTGCTCTTGCCCTTCATCGGCCAGCCCTTCGGTACGATGAAGCGCTTCGTCGTTCGCGATGTGACCAGCATCACCTCGACGTCGCCATGCTCGTTCAGCCGAAACGGAATCGCCGCGACCTGGCGAATCCGGTCGCCCTTCCTTGCCTTGCGTACGACCTTCTTCTTGCTGGCTGCCATTCGATAATCCAGTCGAGGCGGTGCCCAAACGGCAAGGGCAGCGTTGCAAAGTCGGCCGCGTTCAATGGGGCGCAAGCGGAGCGGTTTCCACAATATATAAGTCGGCTAAATAAATGAAAGGGCCGTCGTTAGCGGCAGGTGCTGACAAAGCCGCTCCCCGACGGCAGCAACTGGCAAGTTGGTCTCATCTGCGGCACCTCCTGCCGTTGCGGGGTTGGGATTTGGCGATCCTGGGCACGGTACTGCTGTTGCTGCTGCTGGTATTGCTGGCGCCGCAGCCTGTTCTCCAACATCTGCAACTGGTCCTGCTGGATCAACACGTTGCGGTCGGCGGGACTGACGACCTGTGCCGATGCAGCAGGATTTACGCCCGGCAGCATCGCCGCAGTCAGCATTGCCGACCCTAAAAACGTCAATAGACGAAGCCGTGGCATTCGTTCATTCCCGCACAAAACCGATCTTTCCGTAATATAGGGCTTTTGTCCGGCGACACCATGGCCGCCGCTGGTTTGAAGCGGATTGGAAGAGGCATTCGGCTTCGGATGCTCGTCGCGTCAATCGACTTCGCGCAGCCGGTATCCAACGCCGGTCTCGGTGGTGATATAGCGGGGCTGGTCGGGCGTTTTTTCGATCTTTTGCCTGATCTGCCGGACGTAGACTCTGAGATATTGAACGTCGGTGGAATCGCCCCAGACCTGCTTCAGCAGGAATTGGTGGGTGAGAACCTTACCGGCATGCTGTACGAGGATGCGGAGGATGTCGTATTCCTTCGGCGAGAGCTTTATCTCCTTGTCCTCGACCTTGACGATGCGCTTCACCAGATCGACGGAGAGGTCGCCGGTCTGGAACACCGGTCTCTCACCCTGCTGCTGGAACTTGTGGCGAAGCGCGACGCGGATGCGTGCGACAAGCTCGTTCATACCGAATGGCTTGGTTACATAATCGTCGGCGCCGAGTTCGAGGGCCGAGACGATGCCGGCCTCATCAGTGCGGCTGGAAAGAATAACCACGGGAATGTCCAGGCCATCATCCCGCCATTTGCGGAGCAGCTCATGCCCGCTCATGCCGGGCAGACCGAGATCGAGCAGCACAAGGTCTGGCTTTTCCGTCTCGATGAGTTCAATCGCCGCCCTGGCGTTCGGCGCCTCGCTGATCGCATAGCCTTGGCTGCCAAGCCCGACGCGAAGCAGTTTCCGGATCGGCGGTTCGTCGTCGACCACCAATATCCTGACGTCCAGGCTCGTCATGGCAGATCGTCCATATTTTGATGGCCCGCCTCGGGTTCGCCGAGATTGGGCAGTTCCGCCGGCACCAGCTGCATCTTGATCGTGAAAACCGCCCCCGAGCGGTCGGACCTGTTTGCCGCCGAGAGCGTCCCGCCCATCGCTTCGATGAAGCCGCGGCAAATCGACAGGCCGAGCCCGGTGCCGGCACGCACCTGGTCACCCTTGCGCACACGGTAGAAAGTGTCGAAAACGCGCTCCAGGTCCGCTGGCGGAATGCCTGGTCCCTCGTCCATGATCTGCAGGATGATGAAGCCGTTATCGGCCCAGGCCTGCAGGCGGATCGTCGAACCTGGCGGCGCGTATTTTGCAGCATTATCAAGGAGGTTGAACAGCACCTGTTCGAACAGAACGGGGTCGACCCGCAACATCGGCAGATCCGATGGGATGTCGATCTCGGTCTTATGCTGGCGGACGATTTTGCGGGCCCGATGCAGAGCTGAGCCGACAATGTCGCCGAGATAGTGAAAGGCGTAGTTCGGCTCCATCGTGCCGGATTCGATCTTGGTCATATCGAGCAGATTGGCAATAAAGCGGTTAAGCCTCTCCGCCTCATCGAGCACGGTCGACAGCAGTTCCGTCCGGTCCTGCTCGGGAAGCGCGGCCTCGAAGTCCCTGAGTGTTCCGGCCGCGCCCATGATGGCGGCAAGCGGCGTTTTCAAATCGTGGGAAATGGAGGTGAGCAAGGCCGAGCGCAGACGGTCTGCCTCGGCCGCAAGCTTGGCCCGGTCAACGTCGGCGACGAGCTGGATGCGCTCGATGGCGACCGCCGCCTGGTCGGCGAGCGCATCGAGCAGACGCTGCTGCTCGGGTGTCAGCAGCGGACCTTGCTTATCGTTGTCGAGGCCGACGACGCCCACCGCCGTGCGTCCGGTTCGCAAGGGCAGATAGAGGCGTTTTGCTCCGGGCAGCGTGTCGGCGCCGCGCCCCGCGGCGCGGTTATGCTCCCAGGCCCAGCGGGCTGCTGCAATGTCGGCCTCGGCCAGCGTGTCGTCGGGTGGGTAGCCGGCTTTGACCGCAATTGTACCGTCCTCCGGCAGAAGCAGCACCACGCGCAGCTTCAGCATCGAGGCGATCTGGAAGGCAGTCGCCCAGAGAACGTCGTCGAGCGTGCCAGCACCGGCGAGCTTCTTTGAGAAGAGATAAATATCTTCAGTGGCGCGTGCCCGCGAGCGCGCAGCGACCGCCTGACGCTGCACGCGCGCTGTTAGATTGCTGGCAATGACCGCAACAACTAGGAAGACAGCCAGCGCAACGATGCTCTCCGGATCCTCGATCGTCAGCGTGTAGCGTGGTTCCAGGAAGAAATAGTTGAAGGCAATGGCGCTGATGAGGCAGGCATACAAAGCCGGCCAGAGACCGCCGGTCACAGCCGACGTCAGGACCCCAATGAGAAAGATGACCGCCAGGTTGCGGACGTCGAGAAACTGGTCGAGAAGGACGGCGAAGGCGAGCGAGCCAACAACATAGGCCGTGGCCCTGAGATAGGGCCAGATCTCGAACTGCCACTGCTCGTCCGCCGCCTTGACGGTCCTCGACGTCGCCTCGGCGTTGCGTTCGTTTCCCGAAATGACATGGACGCTGATGTCGCCGGCATTGCGGATGAGATCGTAAGTGAGCGAGCCTTCGATCAATTCCCGCCAGCGCGATCGGGTCGGCCTGCCGATCACGATATGCGTGAAGTTGTTCGCCGTCGCATGCCGAACGATGTCTTGCGCGACGTTCTGACCCGGAATGGTCGTCACCTCGGCACCGAGCTGCTCGGCAAGGCGCAGCTGCGTCGCCAGCCGATCCTTGTCCTCCTCGGGCATGGCAGCTGAACGAGGGGTATCGACATGAAGCGCCGTCCAAGGGGCGCGGAGCCGGTCGGCCAACCTCCGCGCATAACGTACACGGGCCGCCCCGCCCGGACGCGCATCGACGCAGACGAGAACCCTTTCCCCCGCCGCCCAGGGCCCGGGTATCGCGTGGGCCTGCATATGGGTCAGCAACTGCTCGTCGACCCGCTGGGCAGTGCGGCGGAGCGCCAATTCCCGGAGCGCCGTCAGATTGCCCGGCGAGAAATAGTTCTCGATGGCGCGCTGGGCGGTGCTGGGGATGTAGACCTTGCCTTCCTCAAGCCGCTTGATCAGATCGTCGGGGGTGAGGTCGATGATCTCGATGTCGTCGGCCTGGTCGATTATGGAGTCGGGGACAGTTTCCCGCACCCTGACGCGGGTGATCTGCGCCACGACATCGTTCAGGCTCTCGACGTGCTGGATATTCAGGGTCGTATAGACATCGATGCCGTGCGTCAGGATTTCCTGGACGTCGAGGTAGCGCTTGGGGTGACGGCTGCCGGCGACGTTGGTGTGGGCGAGTTCGTCGACCAGAACCAGCGCCGGGTGCCGGGCGAGGATGGCGTCGAGATCCATCTCCTCAAGGATCCGCCCCTTGTAATCGATCTCAAGGCGAGGAATGACCTCGTAGCCTTCGACCAGCGTCTGGGTTTCTTTGCGGCCGTGCGTCTCGACGATGCCGATTACTACGTCGACCCCGTCGGCCAGCCTGGCGCGGCCCGACATCAGCATCTCGTAGGTCTTGCCGACACCGGGGGCGGCGCCGAGAAATATCCTCAGGCGACCGCGCTCCTCTCGCTCGGCATGCTCGAGCAGCGCGTCGGGAGAGGGCCTGGTTTCGGCGGTGCGGCTGTCGTCTGGCATAAGGGTCAATCATGAACGGCGCCGGCTTCGGTGTCGATCCCGGCGCCGGTTCCTTTACCGTTTCATCGCATCGTCCAGCGCAAGGTTGAGGGCCAGCACATTGACTACCGGCTCGCCGATGAATCCCAATTCGCGATCCTCGACATGGCTGTCGACAAGCGATTTGATCCTGGATTCATCGACGCCCCTGGCCTTGGCCACCCTGGCGACCTGAAAATAGGCCGCGTCGGGGCTGATATGCGGATCGAGGCCGCTGCCGGACGTGGTGACCAGATCTATCGGTACCGGCTGGTTCGGGTTTTCCGTCCTCAGCCTTTCGGCGTCAACCTTGATGCGGTCGATCAGCTTGGGATTGGTCGGGCCGAGATTCGAGCCGCCCGAGGCGGCGGCATTGTAGCCGTCGCCGGCAGCCGAGAGACGGCCATGGAAGTAGCGGTCGCTTTCGAAAGCCTGGCCGATCAGCTCGGAACCGACGAGCTTGCCGTCCTTCTCGATCAGGCTGCCATTGGCCTGGCGCGAAAACAGCGCCTGGGCAATGCCGGTCATGCCGATCGGATAGACCAAACCCGTCAGAATGGTGAAGAAGACGATCATGACGATTGCGGGCCTGATTTGATTGAGCATCGACGTGGTTCCTTAGGCGAGACCGAGAGCGGTGATGGCCATGTCGATCACCTTGATGCCGACGAAGGGGACGACGACGCCGCCGAGGCCATAGACAATGAGATTGCGGCTGAGCAGCGCACTGGCGCCGACCGCGCGGTATTTGACACCCCTCAGCGACAGCGGGATCAGCGCGATGATGATCAGCGCGTTGAAGATGATGGCCGAGAGGATAGCGCTCTGCGGCGTCGCCAGATGCATGACGTTGAGCGCTTGCAGCGGCCCGGTAGTTTGGCCCGGGGCGATGTAGAAGACGGCGAATATTGCCGGGATGATGGCAAAATACTTGGCTACGTCGTTGGCGATGGAGAAGGTGGTCAGCGAGCCACGCGTCATCAGCAGCGCCTTGCCGATTTCGACGATCTCGATCAGCTTGGTCGGATCGCTGTCGAGATCGACCATGTTGCCGGCCTCGCGCGCCGCGACCGTGCCGGTGTTCATGGCAACGCCGACATCGGCCTGCGCGAGGGCCGGCGCATCGTTAGTGCCATCGCCGCACATCGCGACAAGTTTGCCTTTGGCCTGCTCGTCGCGGATCAGCTTCAACTTGTCCTCGGGCGTCGCTTGGGCAAGGAAGTCGTCGACGCCGGCTTCCGCCGCGATCGCCGCCGCGGTCATCGGATTATCGCCGGTGATCATCACCGTGCGGATGCCCATGCGGCGCAATTCGGCAAAGCGTTCTGCGATGCCGCCCTTGACGACGTCCTTCAGATGGACGACGCCGAGGAGGCGCCCGTCGCGCTCGACCGCGAGTGGAGTGCCACCCGATTTGGCAATCTCGTCGGCGATCGCCTGAAGGTCGCGGACGGTGTCGTTGCGCGTACGGCCTGTGGCAACCGTCGAGAGGTTGACGTGGGCAAGTACCGCATCGACTGCGCCCTTGCGGACCGAGGAGCCTTCCAGATCGACGCCGCTCATGCGGGTTTGCGCGGTGAAGGGCACGAAAGTCGCGTGCAGGCTTGCCATGTCGCGGGCGCGGATGGCGTATTTTTCCTTCGCCAGGACGACGATCGAGCGGCCTTCCGGCGTTTCGTCGGCAAGCGAGGCAAGCTGGGCCGCGTCGGCCAGTTCCTGTTCGGTGACGCCCTTGACCGGACGGAATGCCGTCGCCTGGCGGTTGCCCAGCGTGATGGTTCCGGTCTTGTCGAGCAGCAGCGTGTCGACATCGCCGGCCGCCTCGACGGCGCGGCCCGACATGGCCAGCACGTTGAAGCGCACCAGGCGGTCCATGCCGGCAATGCCGATCGCCGACAGCAGGGCGCCAATTGTGGTCGGGATCAGGGTAACGAACAGGGCGACCAGCACCGTCACCGAGATATAACCGCCCGAATACGAGGCGAAGCTCGGGATCGTCGCCGTGGCCAGCACGAAGATCAGCGTCATGCCGACGAGCAGGATATTGAGCGCGATCTCGTTGGGTGTCTTCTGGCGCTCGGCGCCCTCGACCAACGAGATCATGCGGTCGAGGAACGTATGGCCGGCAGCCGCGGTGATGCGCACGCGGATCCAGTCGGACAAGACCTGGGTGCCGCCGGTCACCGCCGAACGGTCGCCGCCGGATTCGCGGATGACCGGTGCGGATTCGCCGGTGATGGCCGCCTCGTTGACCGACGCCACGCCTTCGACCACCTCGCCGTCCGAGGGGATGATGTCGCCGGCTTCGACAAGCACGATGTCGCCGACCTTCAGGCTGGTGCCGGGCACCAGTTTGAACTTGCTGCGGTCGCCATCGTTCAACAGCTTGGCCTGCGTCTCGGTTCGCGCCCGGCGCAGCGAGTCTGCCTGCGCCTTGCCGCGACCTTCGGCCACCGCTTCGGCGAAATTGGCGAAGAGCACGGTGAACCACAGCCAAATGATGATCTGCAGCGTGAAGCCAAGATCGCCGCCGCTGGTAGCGAGATCCTTGACGAACAGCACGGTGGTGAGCGCCGAGACGACGGCGACGACAAACATCACCGGGTTTCGCATCAAGGTGCGCGGGTTCAGTTTTCTGAAGGAACCGCCGATAGCGGGCCACAGAATGCGGGTATCCATGATGCTCACGGATTTCGACGGGCTCATTTGGTAGCTCCAGTGTCGATTTTGTTGACCGGTCGATCGTGTGCCGAACGAAGGTGCGGCGGCCCGTAAGCCAGCAGCCAGATCATGATCAAGGCTGCCGCAATAGCGAGGAATGTGGACAGCGTCGGGAAAGGAGGGGGCGTTTTCTCCCCCTCCGGCTCGGGGCGATGCCGGACCTTCCGAGGTATGATCTTGAACCAGGGCATGGCCGTTTCAGAATGTCTGACCGTGAATCATCGCCAGGTGCTCGACGATCGGTCCGACCGCCAGGGCCGGGAAGAAGGTCAGGCCGCCGACGATCAGGATGACACCGGCCAGCAGGCCGACGAACAGCGGACCGTCCGTCGGGAAGGTGCCGGCGGAGGCAGGGACGGTCTTCTTCGCAACTAGCGAGCCAGCAATCGCCAACGCCGGAATAATGACCAGGAACCGGCCCATCAGCATGCCGATGCCGAGCGTTACGTTGTACCAGGGCGTGTTGCCGCTGAGGCCGCCAAAGGCGGAGCCATTGTTCGCCGCGGCCGAGGTGTAGGCATAGAGAACCTCGGAGAAGCCGTGCGGGCCGGCATTGGCGATGGAAGCAACGCCGGTCGGCAGCACCACCGCGATAGCGGTGAAGATCAGCATTGCAAGCGGCAGGCAGAGCACGGCCAGCATAGCCATCTTGACCTCCTTGGCCTCGATCTTCTTGCCGAGATATTCGGGCGTGCGTCCGACCATCAGCCCGGCGACGAAAACGGCAATGACGATGAACATCAGGATACCGTAGAAGCCCGCGCCGACGCCGCCGACAATGACCTCGCCGAGCTGCATATTGATGATGGGGATCATGCCGCCGAGTGCGGTGAAGCTGTCATGCATGGCGTTGACCGCGCCGCAGGACGCGGCGGTGGTGATGACGGCAAACAGCGCCGACAGAGCGATGCCGAAACGGCTCTCCTTGCCCTCCATGTTGCCGCCGTCGACGCCCAGCGCATGGACCAGCGGATTGCCTGCGGCTTCCGCCCAGTAGCAGACGGCAACGCCGGCGATGAACAGCACGCCCATAGCCGACAGAATTGCCCAGCCCTGGCGCTGGTTGCCTACCATGCGGCCGAAGACATTGGTCAACGCCGCGCCGAGGGCGAAGATCGTCACCATCTGGATCAGGTTGGAAATTGCATCGGGATTTTCGAAGGGATGCGCTGCATTGGCGTTGAAGAAGCCGCCGCCATTGGTGCCAAGCATTTTGATAGCGATCTGCGAAGCGACAGGCCCGACTGCGATGGTCTGCTGCGCACCTTCGAGCGTCGTCGCGTTGACGTAGGCAGCGAGCGTCTGCGGCATGCCGAGATAGACATAGACCAGAGTCAGGACGATGCAGAACGGCAAAAGCAGATAGAGCGTGCAGCGGGTCATATCGACCCAGAAATTGCCGATCGATTTGCCTGAGGCCCTGGCAAAGCCGCGGATCAATGCGACCGCAATGGCGATGCCGGTCGCCGCCGACAGAAAATTCTGCACGGTCAAGCCGGCCATCTGCACGAGATAGGACATCGTGCTTTCGCCGCCGTAGTTCTGCCAGTTGGTGTTGGTCATGAAGCTGGCGGCGGTGTTGAAGGCCAGCCCAGGTTCGACGGCGGTCATGCCGGCCGGATTGTAGGGCAGGCCGCCTTGCAGCCGTTGCAGCACATAGAGCACCAGGAAGCCGGCCAGGTTAAAGAACAGCAGGGCCGCCGCATAGGAGGTCCAGTGCTGCTCCTCGCGCTCGCTGGTCCCTGATATGCGGTAGAGTCCGCGCTCGAGCGGGGCCAGAATTGACGACAGGAATATGCGCTCGCCGCTGAAAACGCGATACATGTAGCCGCCGAGCGGCTTGGCCAGCAGAGCGACGATCCCGCAATAGACGAGGATCTGCAGCCATCCGTTGATCGTCATGGGTTGGCTCCTTGCCAGCGGAGATCAGAAGCGTTCCGGGCGAACGAGGGCGTATGTCAGGTAGGCGAGAAGAAACAAGGTCACGGCGCCGCCGAGGATATAGTCGAAAAGCATGTTGCGATCCCCTAAACTTACAGCTTGTCGCAGGCTTTGATGTAGCCAAAGCATAGAGCAAAGAACGTGATTCCAATCGCGACAACAACTATGTCCACCGCGCATTTTCCTTATGTTGTATTTATTGTTTACTTTACCAAACTACCAAAATCGGTCGCCGCATCATATCAGCGGCCGGAAACATCGCTTCGGCGAATATGGATCAAAGTGCCATAAAGGGTCGAGACGGGACGCGGAGCAAAGAAATCAAAATCCCATAAGGATTTCGCCGCCTCGGCGCTGGCCACAGCTCAGGAGGGATGTGCACACCGGCGCGCGAAGCTGCCGGGGCTCAGTCCGCGCGGGTGTAGATCACCGCGTAATCGTCCGCATAGGCCCGCTTCCAGCCCAGTTCGTCGAAGAACGGAATGCGGCTGTCGTCGGCAGTCAACAATGCCCAGCCTATCGTATATTTCTCGAGTTGGGCTTTCAGGATCGGCTTGCCCCGGCTGTGCCCAGTCTGCTCATCCGTTTCCGTAAAGCCATTCAGGAAGAGCTGATCCGCGCGGCCGTCGATAAACGTCCTGATGCCATGGAAGATCAGCGTACCGCCGAAATCGTAGGAGTTCAGCAGATTGCCCGACAGATTATGGGATTGGGCGAAGGCCAGTGCGTCCCTGGCCGAGGTCTTCTGGCTCGGCGCGACCGGATAGGTCGTGAAGGCGGCAGCCGCCAAAACCAGCAAAACGGCAAGTCCAGCGCAAATCCTGGAAAATTGCCGTGCGAAAAATTGTTCAAGTCCGTCGCGCTTTTCCGCCGCCCATTTCTCGGTTGAAAGCGCTGGATATTGTTGCGCGACCTCCACGGCAAGGACCACCGGGACAAGAAGAAAGAACAAGTACATGAACCGTATGTGGGTGAGATAGGCGTGCAGCGTGAAGACAAGGAACAGCGCCTTGGCCCAGCCAATGCGCAATCTCGACACGAGCAGCCCGAAAAACGCCACCAGCAGGGCCACCTCCTGGAGGGTGTGCCGCGAGGCGTCGAAGGGTTGCCACTCCGCAATGTAAGGCACCGCCTCATTGCCATAGGCCACCGTGAACGTGGCGAGTATGGCCTTGACGCCATAGGGATTGAACAGGCTGACCAGCGGGCAAAGCAGCCCGAAAGCGATCCACTTGGCCAGCAGCCGGGGGTTCGACAAGCGCGTGCGCATGACGAGATCGAGGCCGGCGAAGGCGGCGATGACGAAACCGAAGGTGAAGGTGGCATGGAGATTGGTCCACAGGCAAAGCAGCGTCAGCAGCCACAAAGGCGGCGCTTTCTCGTTGCGTGCGGCCTGGAAAAGACCGGCGGTCCAGATGACGATGATGGGCAAGGTAAAGATGTGCGGCCGGGCGACATAGATTGGCCCGATCAAAAGCGCGAGAACCAGCGTCAGTCCTATCGCCAGCGTCGGCTTCAACCACGCGCTGAGATACCACGACGTCAAGAAGATCGTGAGCGCGATTACTGCAGTCGCCAGCAGCACCACGCCGTTCCAGCCGCCGGCTTCAAAGGCAATTGCAAGGAGAAGCTGACTAAGCCATTCCTTAGCGATCCATGGCTGGCCGGCAAAAGTGTAGGAGTAGACGTCGACGGTGGGGAATGTGCGGCTTGCCAGCATATCCATGCCGACCTTGATGTGCCACCAGCTATCAGGATCCTGCAGGAGGGACGTGGCAAAGGCGAGGAGCGCCGCCGCTATCACGACCGCCGCCAGCAGGCAAAATACCAACCTCACATGCCGTATATCGCCTATCGACGGCTTCGCCTCACCAGATATCCCGCGCATATGGCATCCCTGAGCCGCGATAGCGGAAGGGATAGGCCGAATTTGTTAGAAAACCGATAAGCTGCAGGATTGCAGCCACACCCCTGTACCGCCCGTCCGACCGACTCGGCGGCTCAGCCCTCGGCCTTGAAGTTCTTGGCTTCCTTCTCGACCTTCTGGCTGTCCTTGCCGTGCTTGCGCATCAGATCCTTCGCCTGCTTCGGCGAAACGTCGGTGGTTTCGGCCAGGCGCAGCGCTTCCTTTTCATCCGCATCGCGCGTCTTGCGGTCGGCCATTGCGGTTTTCTTGTCAGCCATTACGACGCTCTTATGCTTTCGGCGATTTCGTTCAGCACCTTGCGGTCGGTGCCGTGGCGCTTGATCAGCGTGCGTGCCTGATCCGGGGTGATGCCCGCTTCCTCGGCGAAGTGACGTACCTCGTAGTCTTCGCCGCCCGCCACTCGTGAGCGGTCGCGACTGTCGGTCTTGGTTTTGTCGTCGGCCATGGCAGCTCTCCTCATCTCGACGAGAGCATAACGGGCAAGATTTCAGCGAGTTCCTTCGAGCGTGTCGCTCAATTACCGCCTTCGGGCATGACCCGGCATGAGCAGCGGTTTTGTTCAAAGCAAGGGCTTGGTGCCAGGACGGCCTTCATGCACAAACAGGCTGGCCTCTTTGGCGCTGCCAACCGCCCGCCACTGCTCCTGGCGCAGCCTGATGTTCGTTCCAGATTATTTTATTGGGACCGATGGTCGAACACGACGCCCATGGTCCTACCAACGGCCGTCATGACGATAAGCTCGACCAGATCGTCGTCACTGTTGCCGCAGGCCGGGGCCGTCCTGCGAACGATGTCCAGCATCGCCCTCGTCGATATGGTGTCGCCGGCACCGAACCGTGAAAGCGCAGATGAAACAAGCTCTTGGGCCGTCAAGTCGGCGACAGTCACCCTCTGCACCACGTTCATTGGCTTCCTCCCACCATGAACTCTCTCCGGGGAGAATGATACGCCGAACGTCGCGTTTCGCCAGCAAAATGGTGGTCCTACCAGCGCGTGGGCAGCGACCGAAATCGGCGCTTTGCGTGAGGCAATCCGGGTGCGAGGCGGCAAGCGCTTTTTGTGGCATGCCACCTCGCCAAACACCGATCCTGACGGTCGGGACGGGTCTCAATTTTATTTACCTGGCGGTCTGACGCTTGGCATCGTGGTCTGCTCGGTTGCGGCCGAAGTTGGCGCAGCAAGAACCACGGTGCGGGCAGGACCAGGACGGTTCGTCGTTTCACGGAAACGCCGAGCCGGTCTGTCTTTTTTTGTTTGACGCAATTCCGGACGGAAAACCGTTCACACGTTTTCCTGGAATTGCTTGTCTTGTGACTCTAGGCGGCTAGGTCGCTCGGAAGCTTGCCGCCATTCTCGGCCAGCTTTTTCATCAGTGCGTCGTGCAGCCACAGATTCATCGTTACAGTGTCGTTCATATCGCCGGTGTAGTTCAGCTCGTGGGCCAGCTCCTTGCGCTGCCGGAGCCAGGGTTGCAGCCGGCCGGATCGGGTAGGCGCCGTCGACGCGCAATGGGCGAGGGAACGGTCAGCAGCCAGTTTTGCTGACGCGGACCAGAAAAATCATCTAGATTCGTGTTCGCAATTCGCTGAGAGGAACGAAGCCATGACAGCAGTCTCGCATCCGACAGGCTCGAACGTTCGCCGGTTTGGGCAGAGGACGATCCGTCGGTCAAATGGCCGGCGCTTTCGCGGTTTGCGGCGGGCAGGGCACTACCCAGTCCTCGGTCATTGTCTACGAGATCGAGCCCGGCAAGCGGCTCGGCTGGCAACACCCACGCCACCGAAGAGACGCTTTCTTTGCGGCGGCGATGTTCACGCAGACATTCGATAACGTCATGCTGCCGCCGAAACGAGAATCACCAGGCCTGCGGATTGCGGACTCGGAGCTGAGATGAGCGCGCGCGCGGCCGGCAAGCGGTTTGGCGTCGTTACGCGCTCGCGTCATGGGCGGACCAGCTGATGGCGCCCGTGAAGGTCGACCCCGCCAATGTGCGCGAGTTCAGGGATGCCGAAAGCTTCCATGCCTGGCTTGGCGAGCATCACGACAGCGAGGACGAAGTCTGGATCAAGATCCATAAGCTCGATTCGGGGCTGCCGTCGATCACGCCGAAGCAAGCCATCGACGTGGCGTTGTGCTGGGGCTGGATCGACGCGGTGCGCAAGGCGTTCGACGGCAAAAGCTATCTGCAGCGCTACACCCCCCGCGGCAAGAAGAGCACCTGGAGCCAGATCAATGTCGACAATGTCGCCCGGCTGATCGAGGAGGGCCGGATGACCGAGCACGGGCTGAGGCAGGTCGATGCGGCCAAGGCCGACGGCCGCTGGGCGCGCGCCTACAAGAGCGGCAAGGAGATGAAGATCCCCGACGACCTCCAGGCGGCAATAGACGCCGAGCCCAGGGCGAAAGAGATGCTGGCAAAGCTCAGCGGGCAAAACCGCTTCGCGCTCGCCTTCCGCATCCACAACATGAAGACCGAAGCCGGGCGCAAGAAGAAGATCGCGGCGTTCGTGGCGATGCTGAAGCGCGGCGAGACCATCTATCCGCAACGAAATCGCGATTCTGGATAAACATTTGGCCGCGTTTGTGTGCTGCGTCTTGTGCTTGTCCCTTGCGGCGACTCCCAAAATGCGGCCGGCTCAGGCCCATCTCCGATCCTGGCGATGTCGCAGACGATTGTTTTCGACGAGCGTCGCCCGGCACTTCGACACCATCTCTCATTCGTTTAGTGGATGCAGGAAAAAGTCTCGTCCTCACAGTCGGCATAGTATATTAGCAGGCGCTGTTATGAGGTTTTTGCCCGTTCAGGAGCCGACTGGCACGTGGGCCGTGTTTGATGCGACCGTGGACGTGCCTGCGGATTTCGCTGGCAGTTGCCTTATCGGCTTGCCGCGGCAGCGGGCGGAGTGGCTCGCAGCAAGAGCCAATCGAGATGCTGCAAAAGGCACTTCGATTTGCCGGTTGCCAGTTGCCGGACCGGCACAAGCCGCGGTTCTTAGACTTAGACCGATCGGAGAGATTCGATGATGCACGAAAGGGCAATGGCGGCTGCGTTGGCAGCCAGGAACCAGGAAGCAGACATTCGTGGTGTCTTCGACATCACCAACAAAACCGATGCGCCAATGGGCTCTCGCCGATTGGGCGAGGCTATCCACTTTGTCGCCAATGCACCCATCGTTGGCTATGATGTTCACGCCGCCGTCATCAGATATGGCCCACTCGGAACCCCCGGCCTCAGAGCTACAGATTGCGCACAGCTGTGGGAGAAGTTCGGCGAGGCCTTGCTGGAACACTGACGGGCAGGCCTTTGGCGCGTATGGCACCACGATTGTGCAGGACTTCCTTAGGGAGAACGACATGGAAGCCTGGCGGGTGATATTGCAATTAAATTAGGGTGAGCGCATATTTTTTGCCGGCTGGACTCGCAACCGGCCAGGCCCGGCGGCCGGCTGCCGACGGGCCGTCAAGCCGGCGACAAATGGTGCCGCAGGCCCGACGGTCCCCTTGGCAAGATCGCCGGAACCAGGGCATGATGCGGCGGCAAAACGGGTTTGGGGGAATGATATGCCTAAGGTTTCGGAGCTTTTTTTCAAGACAGCCATCGTCTTTCTTATTCTGGGAATTGCAGCTGGCCTGCAGATGGCAATTTCAGGCGATCACGGCGCGTTTCCGGCTCACGCGCACATCAACCTGCTGGGATGGGTCACCAGTGCAATATTCGGCGGCTATTATGCGCTGAACCCGGCGAAGGCTGCCCGCAGGACGGCGATGATCCACTACGGCGTGTACAATCTCGGCCTGGTCGTGATGCTGCCGGCGCTTTACCTGATGCTGCAGGGAAATCCGGCGCTCGAGCCGATCGTCGCCACCGGCTCAATGATTGTCGCTGCCGCCGTGCTGATCTTTGCCTTCGTGGTTTTCTCCGGCGAAACAGAGCGCTCAGTCTCGGGAATACCAGCGGTCCCGCGGTAGACGGGGCGGCGATAGTGCCGAGCCTATCAATGCCCGTGCTTCTGGTGAAGCGCGGGCCGATTGGTTGTAGGCTGATCTGAGGCAAGAGTGCGGGGAGATGAAAGCCGCTCAGTAGCCTTCGCGCGCCCCTCTGCCTGCCATGCTGCTTATCGCGGCCTTCATTTTGGCGTTGTGCCTGCGTCCCCAGGAAGGTGAAAATATCGACACTTCTTGGATCTTCGCCGAAACGACTGCCTTGTGCTTTTGGGGCGCGACGCCCAGCGAGCGCAGGTGCGACGTTGATGCAGCCTTGTTGTTGGCGACGCAGCATGACGGGGTCATCGTCAAACGACGGTAGAGCGCGCGGACCTACTGTTGCGCGAGCCGGTCCCCGAGCGTGTTTGCTTCGGCCAATCTTGCCAGCGATTGTTCGACTTTCTGCGCCGAGGCGTCTGTGCGCTTGATGTGCCGTATCATTTGCTGCCTCAGCAGCGCGAGCCTTGCGACGCGATATTCGTCGCCGTATCTCGCAGTTTCAAGGTGGAGGGTCGCGAGCATCATGGGTCAATTCTTCCGATCGATCTTCGTCATGCGTTCCCGGGCCTCAATCACGCGTTTTTGCTCAGACCGTATGCGGTCGCACAACGCGAGATTGACGGCGACACAGCCATCGTTCAACAACAGTTCATTCGCACGCTTCAGCGAGCGCTCGGCCCGTTTAACGCGCAGCCTGGCATTGGCCAGTTCGAAGCTAAAAATATCAATCATCATCATACCGCTTCGTTTGCGGTCCCTTCGATTGTTAACCGGCGTCGATCCCATTTGTTCCGACTGCACGCGGCGCAGCGCCAGGAAGGAGCTTGTCTTTCGCCCGTGCTGGGCCGTTCGCGATGGCGGGGCATGCTAGGTGGGCGGGCTGGTGCAAGGCGAAGGTGTGAAGGCCTGGCCCGTAATCACGTTCTGTTCACTCTGGCTAATGTAAGCTGGCCGCCTAGAATTCGCCGCGAAGCTGTTTGACGCGGAGCTTCACGCCAGGCTTGACCCACTGCGCCGCGAGCACAGCCATGTGGTCACCGTGGCTCGAGTGTCAGCAGATGTGGTAAGGGTGAGTGTCGGCGAGTAGCAGAGGTCCAGCAACAATGACTTTGAGGCGAACCAGAGCTTACGGCACATCCGGCTTGGTTCTAGCGGTTTGCACTGTGTTTGCTTGGCAGAACGCCGCTGCCGCTCAAAATTGCGACGCCGCCGCGACGCCTGGCGTCAATTGGCAAGAGTGTGACAAGAAGCTTCTCATCCTAGACGGACAGGACCTGAGCGGGGCGAACCTGTTCGGTGTTGATTTCACTTCGACCGACCTCAGGAACACCAATCTCCGTGCGGCAAATCTTGAGAAGGCAACGCTTGTGCGTGCTTCCCTGGCCGACTCGACCGCCAAAGGCGCCCGGTTCGACAGAATCGAGGGCTACAGGACCGACTTCAGCCGTATGGACGCGCAGGGCGCTGTGTTTGCGAGCGCGGAAATGCAGCGCTCGAATTTCCAGGACGCCAATCTGACCAATGTTGATTTCACAAAGGCAGAACTGGGGCGTGCGCAGTTCCATGACGCCGATATCAGCGGCAGCCGCTTCTCGTTTGCCAATCTCGCACGGGCGGACTTCCGAGGAGCGAGGTTCACCGCGCCGATAGACTTTGACCGCGCCTTTTTCTTTCTGACCCGTATCGAGGGCCTCGACCTTTCCAATTCGGTGGGTCTGTCCCAGTGGCAGCTCAACATGGCTTGCGGAGACGCCCGGACCGAGTTGCCTTCTGGCTTGACGAGGCCTGAAGATTGGCCCTGTCAATTCCAGCAGGAATAGTTGTCGGCAAGCGAACCGCGGCAATGCTGCACCCGACAGGATTCGAACCGGTAACTTTGTGCCGCGGGCATGCCCATTAAGGTCGAAGCCACCACCCGAGACGGCGAACTCCGGATATCCCTGTCTAATGCCGGAGAGCCCATTCCGCACGAGACAATGCAGGGGATCAGCATTAAGGAATATAATCCTCCCGTTGCGGCGAGCCCCTTCAACGGAGAATCGCCATGACTCGAAAGACCCTCGCCGACACTCTGTCCGCCCGCGAACCCATCTAAGTCAATTGTGCGCACCCGATGTGCTGCAAATCGACGAAACTTGACATCCAGGCGCTGATTGACAGGCTCGGCCATGACCACGGCTCGATGCATGACGACTTGGTCGGGCTCTTTGTCTGCTCAAATTGCAAGGCTGCCGGCCGTGACCGACCTTCTTCGCATGCATTCCTGACTACGAAGGCCATCAGCGGGCGCGCAATCGCGACTGGAAGCCAACTTTCGAACGAAGGGGCTGAAAGTGGCCGGCGCCGCTTGGGGGGCGTTGGGGTAGATTGCCTGTAGGCGCCGGCGGGGCGGATTGGGGTCCGCAGACGCGAATCCTGCGGGCTGCCCTGCGGTTTTTTCCGGACACTCCGATTCCCAAGCAAAGTCAACAAAGGGGCGGCGGCATGGTGGCCGAGCTTCATCGTTTGCGGACGTTAGGAACGGAAAGGCCGCAACTCACAAAGCGAAACAATAACAGACGCTTAAGTGGGTATCTGGCGGAGAGAGCGGGATTCGAACCCGCGTTACGGTTTCCCGTAAACACACTTTCCAGGCGTGCGCCTTCAACCACTCGGCCACCTCTCCGTCTTTAGCATTTTCGACGCGGCCGGTTTCGCCGCGCGGGTTGGGGAGATGCATCTCCTTTGGGATTCCGGACCGGAATTCCGGCCGTGGGCGCCGTCGACCAGCGGATACCCTTTCCCCACACCTGAGCCGTCAAAGCAACAGGCGCGGGGCTCATCTAGTCGATCCGGTGCCGAATGCCAAGACATAACGATAGTCTATTCGCTTTGCCGGATACGGATGCTCACCCCATGTTACCGGAGCACCCGTAGGGAGCCTATCGAAAGGGGCGGCCGAGGTGTGCTCGCCGTCCGGCGCGCCGCCGGTTCCAGCGAACCGGCGGTCGCCGGTTCAACTTCGCGTGTCGCGATTGCAGGCGAAGCAAGTAGATCCTATCTAACAGTCCGATACGACATTCTGATAATCTCCTGGGGAGGAAGGGTCTGGATGTTCCGCTTCATCTTTCGTCTCGCTGCAATGGTCGCGCTGTCGGTTTCGGTCATCATGGCCGTGCTCGATGCGACACGGTCGGTGGCGGCTTCGGCGCTGGTGATGACACCGCTTAATTCCAGCTGGCTCGCGGTCTCGCCGGATACGCGCAGCGCCTTCGAAAGCTTCGTCCGCGACAAGGTCAATCCGCTGCTGTGGGATGGCGCCATCGCCTGGGTGCTCAGCCAGCCCGGCTTCGCCGTGTTCGCGGTGCTGGCGTTCATTCTTTACGCCATCGGCTACAGGCGGCCGCGCCCCAGCGGGCGGTTCGCCGCGACCTGACATTTCCAGCCTGACCCGGTGTTCCCGTGCCGGGGAAGGCTCAACCAAGAAGAAAAGGAAACCGCACTATGTTTCTCAGCGACATGCTGAACAAGAAGCTCAACCTGCCGAAGCCCTCCGAGGCGCTGCCCGGCCGCGACCGGCCGATCCCGACTGCATCGAAGCACTTCGTCTCGAACAGGCCGCTCAAGGGTCCTTATCCCGAAGGGCTGGAAACGGCGATGTTCGGGCTGGGTTGCTTCTGGGGCGCCGAGCGCCTGTTCTGGCAGGTCGAGGGCGTCTGGGTCACGGCGGCCGGCTATGCCGGCGGCGTCACGCCCAACCCGACCTATCAGGAAACCTGCACCGGGCTCACAGGCCATGCCGAAGTCGTGCTCGTCGTCTACGATCCCAAGATCGTGTCCTATGCCGAGCTTTTGAAGCTGTTCTGGGAAAGTCACGACCCGACGCAAGGCATGCGCCAGGGCAATGATGTCGGCACCACCTACCGCTCGGCGATCTATACGTTCAACGACGCGCAGTACCAGGCGGCGCTCGCCTCGCGCGATGCCTACGAGGCTTCGCTGCGCGGTGCCGGACGCGGCAAGATCACCACCGAGATCGCACCGGCGCCGGAATTCTACTTCGCCGAGGAAGACCACCAGCAATATCTGGCGAAGAACCCCTACGGCTATTGCGGCCTGCGGGGAACCGGCGTCTCCTGCGCCATTCCGGCCGCCGTCTCCGCCTGATTATGCCCCTGACGCAAGGAATATGCTGTGGCGCCGCGATGCGGCGCCATGCTTTTCCAAAGGGTCAAAATTCCACGTGAATTTTGTTTCGGGCCGTGCCAGATTGACCCGAAGCGGGAGGAAGACACTCCTGCCTGACGCTGCATGCCTGCCGGAGAACCGGGCCGGCATGCGGTGCATAATGGACAAATAACCGACAGGGGTGTGGATCACATGAAACGTATCGTTCTCGGCCTTATGGCCGCAGCTGCAATGGTTCTCCCGGCCTTCGCCGCGGACATTCAACCCGCGATCCTCTATGATCTCGGCGGCAAGTTCGACAAGTCGTTCAACGAAGCGTCCTTCAACGGCGCCGAAAAGTTCAAGACCGAGACCGGCATCCCCTATGTGGAATTCGAGGTCAGCAACGCCACCCAGCGCGAGCAGGCGCTGCGCCGCTTCGCCGAGGACGGCCGCAATCCGATCGTCATGGCTGGCTTCTCCTGGGCCGACGCGCTTGACAAGATCGCCACCGAGTTCCCCGACACCAAATTCGCCATCATCGATATGGTCGTCGACAAGCCCAATGTCCGCTCCCTGGTCTATAAGGAGCAGGAAGGCTCGTACCTCGTCGGCGTGATGGCGGCGATGGCTTCCAAGACCAAGAAGGTCGGCTTCGTCGGCGGCATGGATATTCCGCTGATCCGCAGGTTCGGCTGCGGCTATGTAGGCGGCGCCAAGGCGGCCGGCGCCACCGACGTCATCCAGAACATGACCGGCGATACGCCGGCAGCCTGGAACGATCCGGCCAAGGGCGGCGAGATCGCCAAGACGCAGATCGACCAGGGCGCCGACGTAATCTACGCGGCGGCAGGCGGCACCGGTGTCGGCGTGCTGCAGGCAGCGGCCGACGCCGGCAAGCTCGGCATCGGCGTCGATTCCAACCAGAACGGCCTGCAACCCGGCAAGGTGTTGACCTCCATGGTCAAGCGCGTCGACGTTGCCGTCTACAACACCTTCATGGATGCCAAGAACGGCAAGTTCACGGCCGGCGTCAACGATCTCGGCCTCAAGGAAGGCGGCGTCGACTACGCCATGGACGACAACAACAAGGCGCTTGTCGACGACGCGATGAAGGCAGCGGTCGAAAAGGCCAAGGCCGACATCATCGCCGGCACCATCAAGGTGCACGACTACATGTCGGACAATGCCTGCCCGTATTGATTGATCGACATTGAAGACTGACGAGCCGCCGGGTGAAAGCCCGGCGGTTTTGCATTGTCAGCCGCTCACCAGTGCGGCGGCTTGGTCACCGGCACGTCGGGTGCGGCCTGTTCCTCCAGCGCCAGGAAGCGCTCGGCCAGCGCGTCGAGCTTGCGCTGCATGCGCTCGATCACCTTCCACTGCTCGGCGATCTGGCCTGACAGTTCCTCGATTGTCTTCTCCTGCTCGGCGGCGCGGATTTCCAGCGTCGTCAGCCGGTGGTCGGGCATGTGGGCGGGCATGGTCATCTCAAATCCTCGATCAGGCGATTGTGCAGGCTGCGGCCACGTTGGAAATTGACAAGCATGGCGGGATTTGTCGAGAGTGAACCCTGCTCCGGGCAATTGACATAGACCCAATTGGCATAGACTGGGCGTCATGCTAGGCGTTTGACCAAGCGGTAAAAAAATAACAGTGGGAACAGGCTGCATGGCGCAAGCCGCAATCGAGCTGATCGGCATCGACAAGAGCTTTGGCGCCGTGCGCGCCAACCGCGACATCAATCTGGAGATTATGCGGGGCACCATCCATGGCATCGTCGGTGAGAACGGCGCCGGCAAGTCGACGCTGATGTCGATCCTCTATGGTTTCTACCAGGCCGATTCCGGCGAAATCCGTGTCGGCGGCCAGCCGGCATCGATCAAGACACCGAATGATGCGATCGCGCTCGGCATCGGCATGGTCCATCAGCATTTCATGCTGGTCGACAATTTCTCGGTCCTGGAAAACGTCATTCTCGGCGCCGAAAGCGATGCACTGCTGAAGAAGAGCATCGCCAAGGCGCGTTCCGAGCTGGAGCGGCTCGAGCGCGAATACGGGCTCGAAGTCGATCCCGACGCCATCATCGAGGAGTTGCCGGTCGGCCTGCAACAACGCGTCGAAATCCTCAAGGCGCTCTATCGCGGCGCCGAAATCCTGATCCTCGACGAGCCAACGGGCGTGCTGACGCCGGCCGAGGCCGACCATCTGTTCCGCATCCTCAGGCAGCTGAAGGAGCAGGGCAAGACGATCGTGCTGATCACCCACAAGCTGCGCGAGATCATGGCGATCACCGACACCGTCTCGGTGATGCGCCAGGGCACGATGGTGGCGACACGCGAAACTAGGAAGACCACGGTCGAGGAACTGGCGGAGCTGATGGTCGGCCGGCGCGTGCTGCTGCGCGTCGAGAAGGGCGAGGCGAAGGCCGGCGGCGTCAAGCTCGCGGTCAAGAACCTGACGGTCAAGGATTCCCGCGGCGTCACCATGGTCGACGACGTCTCCTTCGACGTCCATGCCGGCGAGATCGTCGGCATTGCCGGCGTCGCCGGCAACGGGCAGTCCGAATTGCTCGAGGCGATTTCCGGCATCAGGCATGCCGTTTCGGGCTCGGTCATGCTCGACGGCAAGCCGATCGACCTCACCGGCGCCGCCGACCCTGGCGAGCTGCGCGAGCGCGGCCTTGCTCATGTGCCGGAGGACCGCCATCACGTCGGGCTGGTGCTGGCCTTCGAGGAGAACGAGAATTCGATCCTCGGCTACCAGGACGATGAGCGCTATCTGAAGGGGCCGTTTCTCGACATCGACGCCATCCGTGACGATGCCCGGGACAAGATCGTCAAATATGACATCCGCCCGGCGGACTGCCGCCTCAAGACCGCCAATTTCTCCGGCGGCAACCAGCAGAAGATCGTGCTGGCGCGGGAAATGGAACAAGATCCCGGCGTGTTGATCGTCGGCCAGCCGACGCGCGGCGTCGATGTCGGCGCCATCGAATTCATCCACAAGCGCCTCATCGCCATGCGCGACCAGGGCAAGGCGGTGCTGGTGGTTTCGGTCGAACTCGACGAGATCCGCTCGCTGTCCGACCGCATCCTGGTGATGTTTGCCGGCCGCATCGTCGGCGAACGCGGCCCCGACGCGACCGAGGGCGAGCTCGGCCTGCTGATGGCCGGCGTCGAGCAGCGCGAGGCGGCGGAATGAGCACTCCCTATGCCAAGCTCCCGGCCTGGGCCGACTACGTGCTGATCCCGCTGATCAATCTGTTCGTCGCCTTCGTCGTTGCCGGCTTCGTCGTCATATTGGTCGGTGAGAACCCGTTGCGCGCGGCTGTCATCCTGGTCGAGGGCGCCTTCGGTCGCGGCCAAGGCATCGCGTTTACACTTTTCTATGCTACCACCTTCATCTTCAGCGGGCTTTCGGTGGCGGTTGCGGCGCATTGCGGCCTGTTCAACATCGGTGGCGAGGGCCAGGGCTATATCGCCGGTCTCGGTATCGGCATCGTTTGCCTGGCCTTCGACAGCGTGCTGCCCTGGTGGCTGACCTTCCCGATTGCCATTATCGCCGCCGCGGCGATGGGCGCGCTGTGGGCGCTGATCCCGGCCTATCTGCAGGCCAAGCGCGGCTCGCACATCGTCATAACCACCATCATGTTCAACTTCATCGCCGCCAGCGTCATGGTCTATGCGCTGGTGGGGATGCTGAAGCCGCCCGGCTCGATGGCGCCGCAGACGCGCACCTTCCTCGAAGGCGCGCAATTGCCGAAGCTCAACTGGGTCATCGAATTGTTCGGCGCCAAAATCCGTTCGGCGCCATTCAACGTCAGTTCCCTGCTGGCGCTAGCCATGGCCTTTCTGGTGTGGGTGCTGATCTGGCGCACGAAGCTCGGCTACGAGATGCGCACCTATGGCCACAGCCCGAAAGCGGCGCGTTATGCCGGGATTTCGGAGATACGCATCATCATCATTGCGATGATGATCTCGGGCGCGTTGGCCGGCATGATGGCGCTCAACCCGACGATGGGCGACCAGCACAATGTCGCGCTCGAATTCGTTTCGGGCGCCGGTTTCGTCGGCATCGCGGTGGCGCTGATGGGTCGCCTGCACCCGGTCGGCATCGTGCTGGCGGCGATCCTGTTCGGCATGCTCTACCAGGGCGGCGCCGAGCTCGCCTTCGAGATGCCGGCGATCAGCCGCGACATGATCGTCATCATCCAGGGCCTCGTGATCCTGTTCGCCGGCGCGCTCGAGCATATGTTCCGGCCCTATGTCCAGGCGTTGTTCGCCTCGCTCAGCCCGAAATCGGTCGGCATGGAAGCGGTCAAAGGGAAGGGCGCCTGAGATGGATTTCTTCAACGCCATCGTACAGGTCCTGGACTCGACCATCCGCCTTTCGGTCCCCTTGCTGCTCGCCTGCCTCGCCGGCCTCTATTCGGAGCGGGCCGGCGTCTTCGACATCGGGCTCGAGGGCAAGATGCTTGTCGGCGCCTTCGCCGGTGCGGCCGCCGCCTCGGTCTTCCACTCGGCCTATCTCGGCCTCGGCATGGCCATCCTCATCTCGGTTGCCTTCGCGCTGATCCACGGCTTTGCCTCGATCACCCATCGCGGCAACCAGATCGTTTCCGGCGTCGCGATCAATTTCATTGCCGCCGGATCGACGATCATGCTCGGCCAGGCCTGGTTCCAGCAAGGCGGGCGCACGCCGGCGCTGGCTGCCGGCGAGCGCTTCGAAGCAATCATCTGGCCGGGCGCGGATGCGCTCAGGGGCGTTCCGATTCTCGGGCCGATCTATTCGGAACTCATCTCCGGCCACTCCGTGCTGGTCTATCTCGCCTTCCTGGCCGTGCCGTTCACCTGGTGGGTGCTGTTTCGCACCCGCTTTGGGCTCCGCCTGCGCGCTGTCGGCGAGAACCCGGCTGCGGTCGACACCGCCGGCATCTCGGTCGCCTGGCTGCGCTACCGGGCGCTGATTTGCACCGGCGTGCTCACCGGCATTGCCGGCGCCTATCTGTCGATGGTGCAGAATGGCGGCTTCGTGAAGGACATGACCGCCGGCAAGGGCTACATCGCGCTGGCCGCGCTGATCTTCGCCAAATGGAAACCGGTCAACGCCATGTTCGCCTGCCTGCTGTTCGGCTTCCTCGACGCCGCGTCGATCCGCCTGCAAGGCACGCCGCTGCCGCTGATCGGCAAGGTGCCGGTGCAATTCATGCAGGCGCTGCCCTATGTGCTGACCGTCATCCTGCTTGCCGGCTTCATCGGCAAGGCAATCCCGCCGCGCGCCGGCGGCGTGCCTTATGTCAAGGAACGCTGATCTATCATGACTCATGATCTGTTCGAAGCGGCGAAAGCCGCCATGGCCAAGGCCTATGCGCCCTATTCGAAATTTCCGGTCGGCGCGGCGTTGCGCACCGAGGACGGGCGTGTCTTCACCGGCGCCAATGTCGAGATCGCGTCCTATCCTGAGGGCTGGTGCGCCGAAACCACCGCGCTCGGCCACTACGTCATGGGCGGCGGCGGCAAGATCACGGAAATCGCCGTGATCGCCGAACGCGTGGCAAAATGCTCGCCCTGCGGCGGCTGCCGGCAGCGGCTGGCCGAATTCTGCCGGCCGGAAACGAAGTTCTATCTCTGCGATGACAGCGGCGTGGTCGAGACCGTGACCATGGGCGAGTTGTTGCCATACGGGTTTGAAGGCGATGTGCTGAAATGAAGGAAGCGCTCGATCACCTCGTCGAAAGGCTGGATGGGCTGGCGCCGACCACGGCCTTGGTGCTGGGGTCAGGGCTTGGCGGGCTCGTCGACCAGGTCGAGGATGCGGTGCGCATCTCCTACGCCGACTTGCCGGGGTTTCCCCGAAGCGGTGTCAGCGGCCATGCCGGCGAGGTGGTGGCGGGGCTCTTTGCCGGCACGCCGGTGCTGATGCTGTCCGGCCGCGCACACTATTACGAGCACGGCAACGCAGCGGCGATGCGGCCGGCGTTGGAAGTGCTCGCCGGCATCGGCATCTCCCGGCTGATCCTCACCAACGCCGCCGGTTCGGTCGATCCCGGGATGGGGCCGGGCTCGGTAATGCTGATCACCGACCACATCAATTTCTCGGGGTCCAACCCGCTGATCGGCGAACCGAGCGACCGCCGTTTCGTCGGCCTGACCGAAGCCTATGACGCCGATCTCCGCTCCGCCATCGAGCGGGCGGCGAAGGCGACCGGTACCATGCTGCACAAGGGCGTCTATATGTGGTTCTCCGGCCCATGCTTCGAGACGCCCGCCGAGATCCGCATGGCGCGCGTCATGGGCGCCAACGCGGTCGGCATGTCGACGGTGCCGGAGGTCATTCTCGCGCGCTTCCTCGGGCTGCGCGTCGCCGCCTGTTCGGTCGTGACCAACCTTGCCGCTGGCATGACCGGAGCCGAGCTGTCGCACCAGGAGACCAAGGACATGGCGCCGGTCGGCGGTGCGCGGCTGGCGACCATCCTGCAGCGTGTTTTTCAGGACGGGCTTCCGGAGCACAGGGTCGACGCCTGATGCTTCCCCAGGAAATCATCCGCCGCAAGCGCGACGGGCAGAAGCTCTCGGCTGAGGAGATCGCGTTCTTCATCGAGGGCTTGGCCGCCGGCACCGTTACCGACGCACAGGTCGGTGCCCTCGCCATGGCAGTATTCTTCAACGGCATGAGCCGCGACGAGGCGGTGGCGCTGACTATGGCGATGCGCGATTCCGGCGATGTGCTCGACTGGTCGGATCTGCCCGGCCCGGTCACCGACAAGCATTCGACGGGCGGCGTCGGCGACAATGTCTCCTTGATGCTGGCGCCGATCGTCGCTGCCTGCGGCGCCTATGTGCCGATGATTTCCGGCAGGGGTCTGGGCCATACCGGCGGCACGCTGGACAAAATGGATGCCATCCCCGGCTATATCAGCCAGCCGGATGTTGCGCGCTTCCGCAAGACCGTGCTTGAAACCGGCTGCGCCATCATCGGCCAGACCGCAGACCTCGCACCCGCCGACGCCAGGCTCTACGCGATCCGCGATGTGACGGGAACGGTCGAATCCGTGCCGCTGATCACCGCCTCGATCCTGTCGAAGAAGCTGGCGGCCGGCCTTGGTTCGCTGGTGCTCGACGTCAAGGTCGGCAACGGCGCCTTCATGGAGAAATCGCGCGACGCAACCGCGCTGGCCAACAGCCTGGTCGAGGTCGCCAATGGCGCCGGCCTGAAGGCATCGGCGCTGGTCACCGGCATGAACGAGCCGCTGGCCTCCGCCGCCGGCAATGCGGTCGAGATGCGCAACGCCGTCGATTTTCTCACCGGCCGCTTTCGCGACCGGCGGCTGGAGGACTTGACGCTGGCGCTGGCCGCCGAGATGCTGCAATCGGCAGGCCTGGTGTCGTCCAACCAGGACGGCCTGCGCCGCGCCGCCGAGACGCTGGCCGGCGGCCGCGCCGCTTCCATCTTCGCGCGCATGGTGGCGGCACTGGGTGGTCCCGCCGACTTTGTCGACAATCCGGAAAAATATCTGCCGAAAGCGGCAACGGAATTCGCGGTCAAGGCGAGCGCGAACGGCTTTGTCTCCGGCATCGCGACGCGCGAGATCGGGCTTGCCGTGGTCGGGCTTGGCGGCGGGCGGACGCGGCCCGACGACAGGATCGATCACGCCGTCGGCATCACCAGGCTGTTGCCGGTCGGCGCCGAAGTGCGGGCCGGCGAAGCGCTGGCACTAGTCCATGCCCGAAATACCGGGGATGCCGAAGCGGCCGCGGCCGTCGTGCTTTCGGCCTATACGATCGGCCCTTCCAGACCGGCCACGGAGAAAACCGTCATCCGGCGGATCCTGCCGCGCGGATAGAGCCCATTCCGATGGTATCGAATGGGCTCTATCTTTCTTGGACCATGATCTTGTCCGACGACCGGTCCCCTTTTCGCTGGCGTGGACCTGCGGTTCGGGATCACTGCCTACTGAACCAGCAGCAGCGTGCCGTCTTCGACCTGGTATTTTTCGAGCCGCTGCAGAAAGCTCATGCCGATCAGGTTGGTGTGCAGCGCCCTGTCGTCGAGCACGACGGCCTCGACGCCCTCGACGGTGATCCTGCCGATCTGCAGCCGATCAATCGTCACCACGGCGGCCTTGATCGCACCGTTGGCGGTGTTGACCTGATGGCTGAAGTCCGTCGGATTGAGCGAGATGCCGATCCTGCGCGCGGTCGAACTGTTGATGGCGACGAGCGTCGCGCCGGTATCGATCATGCCGTCGATCTGTCGGCCGTTCAACTTGAAGACCGACATGAAATGCCCGCGCGCGTCCGCGGTGACGACGACCTTGCGGCCGAGCGGCTGCGGCGTCGCCGGCCTGTCCCGAACGGCGGCGAGATTCAGGTCGGTTTGGGTGTCGGCCGGCCTGGCCCCGATCGCGGATTTCAACAGCCGCTCGATTACCTGTGAATTGGACTGATATACGATCGGCAGCGATGCCGACGTTCCGGCAAACACGCCAAGGATGAGAAGCTTGCGCAGCATGGACCGGCCTTTGTGGTTGCCGATCCTTAGTCCGACATGGTGTTTGCCGCTTTAACGAATGCGGAAACCAGCCGTTTGCGTAAACAGTCGGTAAACGGATCTATTTGGTGCCGTACATGCGGTCGCCGGCATCGCCAAGGCCGGGCATGATGTAGCCCTTCTCGTTGAGCTGGCGGTCGATGGAAGCGGTGAAGACGGGAACATCGGGATGCGCGTGGGTGAACCGCTCAAGGCCCTCTGGTGCCGCCAACAAGCAGAGGAAGCGGATGTTGGTGGCACCGCGGCCTTTCAGCTTGTCGATCGCCGCGATCGCCGAATTGGCGGTCGCCAGCATCGGGTCGACGACGATCACCAGCCGGTCGGCGAGGTCGCCCGGCGCCTTGAAGAAATACTCGACCGCTTCCAGCGTCTCATGGTCGCGGTAGAGGCCGATATGGGCGACACGCGCCGCCGGCACCAGATCGAGCAGGCCTTCGAGCAAGCCGTTGCCGGCGCGCAACACCGAGGCGAAAACCAGTTTCTTGCCCTCCAGCGTCGGCGCCTCCATCGTCTCGATCGGCGTCTCGATCGTCGTCGTCGTCAGTTCCAGGTTGCGGGTGACCTCGTAGCCGAGCAGCAGCGAGATCTCGCGCAGCAGCCGCCGGAAGCCGGCCGTCGAAGTCTCTTTCTTGCGCATGATGGTCAGCTTGTGCTGGACAAGCGGATGGTCGACGACGGTGACGCCCTTCATGGTGTTCTCCAACTGCGCAAGTGAATGGTGAATGGTGAATAGTGAATAGTGAACTGGTTTGCGAGTCCTTGGTGCGCGGCAAAGCCCGCAGTTGACGGACCGAAGCGCCGGGTGAGCCATTCACCATTCACCTGCCCTTGGCGCCGAGCCTGCCCAGCAGCGCCGCCCTGGTCTTCCTGTCGACGAAGGCTGCCTCGATGGCCGTCCTGGTGACGGCGGTGAGCGCCTTGTCGTCCATCGCAAAATGCTCGGCGGCGATGTCGTATTCGCGTTTCAGCGAGGTCCAGAAATAGGGCGGGTCATCTGAGTTGAGCGTCACCTTGCAGCCCGCCGCCTTCAAGGCGGGAAAGGGATGGTCGGCGAAACTGTCAAAGATTTTCAGCGCGATGTTGGAGCCGGGGCAGCATTCGAGCACGACGCCTTCGTCGGCGATGCGCCGCACGAGATCGGGGTTCTCGATGGCGCGCACGCCATGGCCGATGCGAGACGGGCGGATGTGGTCGAGTGCCGCCTCGACGCTCTCCCAGCCCATCAATTCGCCGGCATGCACGGTGATGCCGAGGCCGGCCTCGCGGGCGATCTCGAAGGCCCTGACATAATCTTCCAGATCACCTATCCGCTCGTCGCCGGCGACGCCGAAACCGGTGACCAGCGGATGCCCACACCGGGCGGCGAAACGTGCCGCCCGTTCGATCGATTCGACACCGAAATTGCGCACGCCGGTGACGATCATGCGGCCTTCGATGCCGGTCTTCGCCTTGGCGCGGGCCATGCCTTCGCCGAGCGCGTCGGTATAGGCCTTCGGCGACAGCCCAGCCTTGCTTGCATGGTCGGGCGAGGTGAAAACCTCGGAATAGATGGCGCCGTCGCGGGCGAGGCTGGTCAGGTAGTGATCGGCCAGCCGCGCATAGTCTTCTTCGGTGCGGAACAGGTCCGACGAGAAGTCGTAGGCGGCGAGGAAAGAGGTGAAGTCGTGCCACACGAAGGAGCCGTCCTGGATGTAGGGCGAGGCATCCTTGCCGTATTTCTCAGCCTGGCGGAGGACGAGTTCAGGCGCCGCTGCCCCTTCGATGTGGCAGTGCAGTTCTGCTTTCAAAGGCATTCAATTATCCCGTCAGGCTTTTTTTCTTATGACGCAAGTTCCTGTCGGAACCGTGTGACACTTTTCCGGAACCTGCTTCGAAGCGCGGCCGAACACCGCGCCTTAAACAATAGCGCCCGCACCATCGATCGGCTATGGTCCCGCCGATTTTATGGCGGATCAAAACGATGTCGGTTGAAAGAACCACTGCTGCGGGCGGCATGGAAACCTCCTATGGTTTCAAGCGGGTAGGACCAGGCGACAAGCAGTCCCTGGTCAATGATGTTTTCCACAAGGTGGCGAACCGCTACGACCTGATGAACGACCTGATGTCGGCGGGGTTGCATCGGTTGTGGAAGGACGCCTTGGTCGCCTGGCTCAATCCACCGAAGCGGCCGGGCTGGAGCGTTCTCGACGTTGCCGGCGGCACCGGCGATGTCGCCTTCCGCATCGTCGAGGCGAGCGGCAGGCACGCTCATGCAACGGTTCTCGACATCAACGGCTCGATGCTCGCGGTCGGCCGCGACCGGGCCGAGAAAAAGGGCCTGTCGGCAAATACCGATTTCGTCGAAGCCAATGCCGAGGAACTGCCTTTTGCCGACGCTACTTTCGACGCCTACACCATCGCTTTCGGCATCCGCAACGTGCCGCGCATCGATGTGGCGCTCGCCGAAGCCTATCGCGTGCTGAAGCCCGGCGGGCGCTTTCTCTGCCTTGAATTCTCCGAGGTCGAGATGCCGCTGCTCGACAAAGTCTACGAAGCATGGTCGTTCAACGCCATCCCGCGGATCGGCAAGATGGTGACCGGCGATGGCGAGCCATATTCCTATCTGGTCGAATCGATCCGCAAATTTCCCAATCAGCAGAATTTCGCGACGATGATTTCGCGCGCGGGCTTCGAGCGCGTCTCATTCCGCAACTACTCCGGCGGCATCGCCGCGCTCCACTCGGGCTGGAAGCTTTGAAGCTGGCCCGTATCCTTCGTACTCAATGTGCTCTTCGCCGGTCTAGGAAATCGGCGGGGCAAAGCCAGCCATGAGCAGCATCGGCGCTGGTTTCAGGCTCGTGCGGGCCGGCTGGGTGCTGGTCCGCGAGGGTGTCATCGCGGCTTTGCCCGGTGACGAGCTCTTCGGCTTGCCGAAATTCGGCTGGCGCATGGCCCGGCTGTTCACCCGCCGTCACGCGCTTGCCTATGAGCGTGGCGACAGGCTGGCCAAGGCGGTCGTGCGGCTCGGCCCGTCTTACGTCAAGCTCGGCCAGTTCCTGGCGACACGGCCGGATGTCGTCGGAAACGATATCGCGCTTGATCTTGCCATGCTGCAGGACAAGATGCAGACGTTTCCGAAGGCCGAGGCTGTCGCCGCGATAGAGGCCTCGCTCGGACGCAGGGTCGACGAGCTCTATGTCAGTTTTGGCGAGGCCGTGGCCGCCGCCTCGATCGCCCAGGTCCATACCGCCGAAATCCTGCAGAACGGCGTCGTTACCCGGGTGGCGGTGAAGGTCATCCGGCCGGGCGTGCGCCGCCGCTTCTTTCGCGATCTCGAGAGCTATTTTCTCGCCGCCCGGCTGCAGGAAAAATACATCCCGTCGTCGCGCCGGCTGCGGCCGGTCGAGGTGACCGAGACACTGGCCCAGACGACCAAAATCGAAATGGACCTGAGGCTGGAGGCGGCGGCTTTTTCGGAGCTTGGCGAGAATACCAAGGACGATCCCGGCTTCCGTGTGCCGTCGGTCGACTGGGAGCGCACCGGTCGTGACGTGCTGACCATGGAATGGGTCGACGGCATCAAGATGAACGACATTGCCGGCCTAGCCGCCGCCGGCCACGACCTGAAGGCGATTGCCGCCAACCTCGTTCAGTCGTTTCTGCGCCATACGCTGCGTGACGGTTTCTTCCACGCCGACATGCACCCGGGCAACCTGTTTATCGAAGCCGACGGCACCATCGTCGCCGTCGATCTCGGCATTGCCGGCCGGCTCGGCAGGAAGGAGCGCCGGTTCCTCGCCGAAATCCTCTACGGCTTCATTACGCGCGATTACCAGCGCGTCGCCGAAGTGCATTTCGAGGCCGGCTACGTGCCGCGCCAGCACAATGTTGCGGCTTTCGCCCAGGCGATCCGGGCGATCGGCGAACCGATCCACGGCCAGCCGGCCGAGACCATCTCGATGGCCAAGCTGTTGACGCTGCTGTTCGAGGTGACCGACCTGTTCGACATGGCGACGCGATCCGAACTGGTGCTGCTGCAGAAGACCATGGTCGTTGTCGAAGGCGTCGCCCGCACCCTCGACCCGGCCTTCAACATGTGGAAGACGTCGGAGCCGGTGGTCAGCGGCTGGATTGCCCGCAATCTCGGCCCGCGCGCGCTGCTGGCCGATGCGCGCGACGGTGCCAGCGCGCTGCTGGCGCTGGCGCGTCAGGCGCCGGACCTCGCTGCCCGTACCGAGCGGCTGTCGCGTGAGATCGACCTGATGGCCGAAAACGGCCTGCGCTTCGACGAGGGGACGGCGGACGCGATCGGCAAAGCCGAGGCGCGCCACACCCGCTCCGGCCGGCTGGCGCTGTGGGTGATCGCGCTGACGCTGGTGTATATCGCCTGGAAGCTGCTCTGATTGCAATGACAGCAGTGCTGTCATTGCAATCACGCCGCTTGTCGCTTATGTAACGGCGAGGAGCTACGCTATGAGCACTATCACAATCCGTAATCTTGATGACGAAGTGAAGCAGGTGCTGCGCGAACGCGCTGCCGCGCGCGGCGTTTCGATGGAGCAGGAAGCGCGGGATGCCTTGCGCAAAGTGACGATCCCCGAGAGCAAGCTCCAGAACGGGGAGTGGCGGCTGAAAGCGTCACGTGACGAGATCTTGGCGCTCGGACGGAAATCAGAACACCCCATTGACCTCAAAGCGCTTACTGATCACATGTGGGATGAGGGACTTCTGTGACCGTTGCAGTTGATACGTCTGCGTTAATCGCAATCATCGGCGCAGAGCCGGATGCGGCTGCATTCGTCGATGTTTTCGGCACCTCATCTGCTGTACTGATAAGCACTGCAACACTTCTGGAGGCACATTGTGTGGCGAACCGGTCCAGCGGTGGCATCAACCCCGCCGAACTTCAGGTGCTCATCGACCGCCTCGAACTGACGGTCGTTCCTTTTGATCTGGCTCAGCTCGAGGTCGCACGACTTGCCTACTCTCGGTACGGTCGCGGATCCCGCCATCGTGCTGACCTCAACATGGGCGACTGTTTCGCCTATGCCCTGGCCAAGACCCGAAACCTGCCGCTACTTTTCAAGGGTGACGATTTCATCCATACCGACATCGAATCGGCGCTGAAGCCGGCATGACATTGGACAAGAACTGGCCTCGGGCATGACCCTCTCCGGCAAGCGCATCCTGCTCATCATCGGCGGAGGCATTGCTGCCTACAAGGCGCTCGACCTGATCCGTCGGCTGCGCGAGCGCGGTGCGGCAGTGCGGGTGGTGATGACCGCCGCGGCGCAGGAATTCGTCACCACGCTGTCGGCCGGGGCGCTGTCCGCCGACCATGTTTTCACCGAACTGTTCGACCGGCAGGACGAGCACGATATCGGCCATATCAGGCTGTCGCGCGAGGCCGACCTTGTGGTCGTGGCGCCGGCCACCGCCGACCTGATGGCAAAGCTCGCCAATGGCCATGCCAACGACCTTGCCTCGACCGTGCTCATCGCCACCGACAAGCGAGTTTTGATGGCGCCGGCGATGAACCCGAAAATGTGGGCGCATCCGGCGGTCCGCCGCAACCGTGCGGCGCTGAGCAAGGACGGCGTCGCATTCGTCGGCCCGGCGAAGGGCGAGATGGCCGAGAGCAACGAGGTGGGCGAGGGCCGCATGGCCGAGCCGCTGGAGATCGTCGCCGCGATCGAGGCGCTGCTCGACGGCCGGCCAAAGCCGCTGGCAGGCAGGAAGATCATTGTCACCTCCGGGCCGACGCATGAGCCGATCGACCCGGTCCGCTACATCGCCAACCGGTCGTCGGGCAAGCAGGGCCACGCCATTGCGGCGGCGCTGGCCAGGCTCGGCGCCGATGTGCGTCTCGTCTCCGGTCCGGTTGGCATTGCCGATCCGGCCGGCGTCGCCACGCTGCATGTCGAAACGGCCGTCGAGATGAAGGACGCTGTCGAGCAGCTGCTGCCGGCCGACGCGGCAGTGTTCGTCGCGGCTGTCGCCGACTGGCGCACTCAAAGTTCGGCCGGGGAAAAGATCAAGAAGGTGGCGGGCGAGGGGCCGCCGGCGCTGCAGATGGTGGAAAATCCCGATATTCTTGCCGGTGTCGGGCATCACAAAAAGCGGCCGATGCTGGTGGTCGGTTTCGCTGCGGAGACGCAGGATCTGGTCAGGAATGCCGAGGCCAAGCTTGCAAAAAAGGGGGCCGATCTTATCGTCGCCAATGATGTCTCGCATGAAGATGGTGCTCCGGGCGTGATGGGCGGCGACCGCAACAAGGTGCGGATCGTCTCAAAGGCCGGCGTCGAGGAATGGCCGGAGATGAGCAAGGATGAGGTGGCGACGCGGCTCGCGGCACTGATCGCCGAGCGGCTGAAGACGGTCGTCGTCTAAAGCGCGTCGCGTTCGACCGGCCTCATGTGACGCGCTTTAGGTTCTTGTTTTGATGCATGTCGTTACCGCAAAACCGCTGCACACCTTTGCGCGACATGCATTGGTCAATCTTCCCTGCGAAGGGGGAGATCGGCAGCTTCGCTGGCGGCGCCCCCGAAATCCGCAAGGCGGCAAGGCATCCCAGGATCCCGAGCGGGATAAACGCCAGGAACAGCCAGGCAGCGACGTTTGCCGCGGCCTCGCGGTTCAGGCCCTCTGAAAAGCCGCTGGCGTTGGCTACGATGCCGGTCAATGCCGCACCCACCGCATAGCCGATGCGCTGCATGGTCGGCACGGCGGCCGAGGCGATCGTCTGCTCGCCTTCCTTGGCCGATACCACGATGACACGCGTGACGAACGGCCAGGCTATGCCGAAGCCGCCGCCTTGCAACAAAGCACAAAACAGGATCAGCGGGATCGAGCCGGCCGGCACCGTATAGGCGAAACCGGCGACGCCCGTGGCGACCATCAGCGCCCCGCCGACGATGATCAGCCGCTCGCGCTCCGGTGGCGCATTGGCGACGAGGATCGACAGGATCGACCAGGCGATCGATTCGGCGGCGATGATGTAGCCGGTGGTCAGGATCGGAATGCCGTGAAGGCTGGTCAGAAGCAGTGGTCCGTAGACCGCGAACGAGCAGGTCGCCACCGAAAACGCCGCGACCATGGTCATGCCCGCGCCGACCGACGAGCGCCATGAGAACAGCCGCGACGGGAACAGGCGCGAGCGCGGCTTCAGTGCGTCGATATAGATAAACAGCGCCAGGCCGATCAGGCCGAGGGTGAGCAGCAGCGACGAGCGCAGCAGGGCGATGTCGACGCCGGCAGTGGCAATCAGCACGACGCTGCCGGCGAGGCAGCCAAGTGCCGCAAAGGGGAAGGGCGGCGCCGAGCCGCCCGTCGCCTGCGGCCTCGTTGCTTCAGGCGTATCGAGCACGAGGAAGCTTGCCAGCGCCATGGCCGTGCCTCCCAGGGTGAAGACGCCGAAGGCCCAGCGCCAGGACGAGAATTCGGTCATGACCGCGCCGAGCACCGGCCCGCTGAAAGCGGCGACACCCCAGATCGCCGACATGACGCCGAAAAGCTGCGGCCAGATCGCGCGGGCAAACAGCCGCTCGACCGAGACGAAGGCCAGCGACACCAGCGCGCCGCCACCGAGCCCTTCGATCAGGCGGCCGCAGAGGAACAGCGGCATCGAAGGCGCGGTGGCGCAGACCAGCGCGCCGGCGGCATAGAGCATTGCGGCGACCATCATGTTGGTACGCAGCGCGACATAGCTCACCAGCCGTCCGGCGGCCGCACCGGCAACGATGGCGCCGAGCTCGTAGATCGCCAGCGACCAGCCGACCAGTTGCACGCCGGCAAGTTCGCCGACCATGGCCGGCATGACCGTTGCTACCATGGTTTCGTTGGTGGCGTGCAGCAGAATGCCGAGGCTGATGAAGCAGAAGCGCGCCAGATCGCCGCTCGCCCACAGCGCGCGCCAATCGACCCCGTTTGTGCTTGTTTTGGTCATCCAGTCCCCCAGGCTTTCTCAGACGCTGGTCTAAAGTATTGGAGCGTTCTTCACGTCCAAATGAGTACATGCCGCAGTATGGGAGGACTTCTAGAACCTCAACCGGAGTTGAGATCAAGCGGTTTTGATCGCCGTTGACGTGGCGGATTTCAAATTGCGCGATGGGGGACGATCACGAGGCGTTGAGATTCTGGTCAGACCGAAGACAAGCAATATTGGATCGCCGCAATCTTCGGTCACGGTAACGGCATGAACACAGTTGCCATGCCGTGATCTTCGAGCGCCGCAACTTTGAACATCAGGGCGGCCCATCCTCTGCGGAGTGGGCCTGCCGGAATCTATGAACCTTCGGCAGCTATTCGCAGGCCGACACCTACGCTCCCCGCCGCTCGGGAGCCATGCCGCGCCGCTATTTGAACGAATGGATCAGGTCCAGCGAGGTGACGGCGACCGCCAGGTTGACGCCCGTCTGTGCCTGGACACTGAGCGGCTGCAGCGAAAAGGCGCTGTCGAGGCCGCCGACCAGGAGATTGGCGCCGCCACCGGTGACCACGCTGGCCTCGGCGTTCACGCCATAGTAGCTGCCGGCAAGGTCGCCTTCATCGTGATTGCGGGTCGCCGCCAGAACCGCCCATACCAGCTGGCCCTGATGCGTCCGGCCGAGATCGACGCCGAGCTTGGAAATCACCCCGGTATAGACTTCGGAGGGGCCGCCACGATGTGGACGAAAGACACAGGAAACACCCTTGTTGGAGGTGACGAGATAGGCCGTGCCGCCGTCGATGGTGCAGTCGAGCACGCCGAGCTGGAGCTTGCTGGCGCTGGCGGGAGCGGCAACGACGGTCGTCGCGAAAGCGGCGGCACAAGCGAGTTTCTTGATCATGGCAGGGTCCTTTCGAAATTGCCTTGTACAAACGGCTGAGCACGCCGAGCGTTCCGCCGACAACTTGGCGCCAGCAAGGCAAGGGTAAACGCAGGGTTGTCGGGGCGCGGAAAGGGCCGCCCGATTAACCGGCCGCTCAGCCGGTGCTGGTGCGGGCCAGGCCGTCCTTGGCCGGCTGGTAGGTCGGATTGAGGTGCACGGCCTCGCGGTATGATTTCGCGGCCCTGACCTTGTCGCCGCGCCGCTCGTAGATCAGCGCCTGGTTGGACCACGCCTCGGCGTTCTTACCGTCGAGCTTGATGGCCATATTGAAGTCGGCGAAGGCATTGTCCTCGTCGTTCATGGCCAGGTAGGAGAGGCCGCGTCCATTGTAGGGCTCGGAGGCGTCCGGCGCCAGCGAAATGGCGGTCGAGAAATCCTCGATGGCAAAGGCGTGCTGGCCCTGGCTCTGGTAGATCAGGCCGCGATTGTGATAGGCGCGCGCGTCGGTCGTGTCGAGCTGGATGGCCTTCTGGAAATCGTTGAAGGCTTCCTGCACCCGGCCCGCCCTGCGGTAGAGATTGCCGCGGCCGATATAGGCGGCGTCATAGTTGGGATTGATCTGGATCGAGCGGTTGTAGTCGGCAAGCGCGCTCGCCTGGTCGCCGAGGAAGCGCTGGATGAGCGCGCGGTTCGAATAGGCCTGGTAAAAATTCGGATTGAGCTGGATGGCGGTGTTGAAGTCCTTCAGCGCCGCCTGGTACTGGCCGCCGCGGCCATAGGCCGAGCCGCGCACATTGTAGGCTTCCGGATCCTGGGGGTTGCGCTGGATCACCGCCGACAGCGAGGAGATGTTCTCGCTCGAGGCTTGCGCCTTGTCGATGTTGTTGAACTCGCCGGTCGGAACGCTCTGGCAGCTGGCAAGCGCCATCCCGGAAAGCAGGGCTGCCGTCAGGGCGAGGCCGCGCCACGCGGTTCTGCGCTCTACGGTAATTGCGTCCATGTCTGCCCTGTCCTTACTGCGCCGTCTGGTCCGTTCCCCCTCCGAACCGGCATCTCTCCCAACCGGTCCTTTCGAACCGGGTCTACATCACAACAAAAAGGTGGCGGCGATTCCGCATCGCGCCACCCTGGATATCCTTGGAAAAGGACGAAAAATTGGCGTCAGAACCGCGGCGGACGCGGGGCACCGGCACCGGCAGCACCGGCCGCGACCGGACGCGGCGTCATCGGCAGCAGGCCTTCGCGCTGGGCACGCTTGCGGGCCAGCTTGCGGGCACGGCGCACGGCTTCCGCCTTTTCACGGGCGCGCTTCTCGGAGGGCTTCTCGTAATGTCCGCGCATCTTCATTTCGCGGAAGATGCCTTCGCGCTGCATCTTTTTCTTGAGCGCGCGAAGCGCCTGATCAACATTGTTGTCGCGGACGAGTACCTGCACGGGCAATCCTGTCTTTCGGGTTTGAAATCAATAGGCAAGCGGCCATAGCCACAAGCCTCCGCGGCGCGTTACACCACGAATTGGGGCGGCTGATAGCAGAATCAAGGCGCTCTGTCCACTGCCGATTGAGAGGCGGTGCCGACCTCGAAACGAAAAAACCCGCCTCAGCGGCGGGTCGTTGGTGTGAATCAGCACCATATTGAGATTAGTAGCATAGCTGCCGGCACAAAGCAAGAACAAAATTCGCCGTGGGCCAGATAGGCGTCGCTACACCGTGGCCAGGTGGAGCTGCTCGAAACCTTCGAAGAACTCGCCGTAGTCGCAGGTTATCTCCTCGCCGGCGGCGATGTCGCGGGTCGCAGTGGCCCCGCCATATTGCGAAAAGTCGGTGTTCGGCTTGTCGGCGTGGTTCATGAAACGGCCATTGTCGACCTCATAGACCATGAAGCCCGGCCGGTCCGGACTGGGATAGGCATATCTGTCGAGCAATTCCTTGAGGTGCGGCGGCGCCGTCTCGTATCTTTCCACCGGGATCAGCCGGTCGAAGTCCGGATCGAGCCGCCAGATCTGCGCCCCTTTCCGGATCGGCTCGGCGGCGAACACACCGACGCCTTCGATTGCGCTTGCAGCGATATAGGTCCTGATCAGCAGCATGTTTCCAACCCGTTTTCGAGGAGAAGACGGAATCGTCAAATCGCCGGGAAAAGCAAGACCGGTTTTCAGGCATTGCGGCTTGCGGGCCTAGGCCGACCGCGAAACGCTTCACGTGCGGGTGATCGAGACGCCGCCGTCGGCGAACAACGCCGTGCCGGTGGTGAAGCTCGATGCATCGGAAGCCAGATAGAGCGCCGAGCGGGCGATCTCGTCAGGCTCGGCGACGCGCTTCAAGGCATGCAGGTTTTCGACGAAGGCTCGCGATTCAGGTGTCTTGAACGTTGCCGAGGGCGTGTCGGTGCCGCCCGGCAGCAGCGCGTTGACCCGCACGCCCCTAGCGCCATATTCGGCGGCCAGCACCTGCGTCAATCCGATCAGTCCGGCCTTGCTCGCGGCATAGCTGGTCATGCCGGGCATGCCGACCGTGTGGCCGACAAAGGTGGAGGTGAAGATCAGCGATCCGCCGCCGCGGTCGACCATCGCCGGCACCTGATATTTTGCGCCGAGAAAGGCGCTGGTCAGGTTGGTGTCGAGCGTCTCGCGCCAGCCCTCCAGCGACAGCTCCGAAACCGGCCCGGTCTTGCCGACCGAACCGGCATTGTTGAAGGCGATGTCCAGCCCGCCGAATTTCTCGACCGCCAGGTCGACCAGGGCCTTCGCGTAGGCTTCGTCGCGGACATCGCCGGCAAGGGCGATGGCGGTGCCGTCGGCGTCTTCGATTTCGGCAACGAGCGCGTCAAGCTCCGCCTTGCGGCGGGCAGCGACGACCACCTTGGCGCCTTCCTCCGCAAACAGCTTGGCCGTGGCGCGGCCTATGCCGGAACTGGCGCCAGTGACGATGGCGATCTTGTTGGCAAGTGCGAGCATTTTTTTTTGCATCCTTTTTTCGCGCCGGCATTTTGCCGGCAATTGGATGCTTGGTCGCAAATGGGGTTGGTCGGAGCCACCCGATACGTGCAAGGTGCTTCAGATGTGGTTTGATCGCTCCATCACGTCGCATGCCTCTTTTTCATCACGGCGCAAAACGGCAAGCGCCGTCGCAAACAGTGCAAGGCTGGCAGCGCCGTTTCGCTAGTGATACAAGCTCGCGCGCCGGGGTTGGCTGATCTGCCCGGCCGTCATTTGCGAGGCCTGCGACGTTGAAGAAATACTCGGTATTCGCCATCGCCCGCGAGGCCATGCGCGGCCACAAGGGTTGGGAGGAACAGTGGTCCTCGCCGGAGCCGAAGAAGGAGTACGACGTCATCATCGTCGGCGCCGGCGGCCACGGCCTGGCCACCGCCTATTATCTCGCCACCGTGCACGGCATCACCAACGTCGCGGTATTGGAAAAAGGCTGGCTCGGCGGCGGCAATACCGGCCGCAACACCACCATTATCCGCTCGAACTATCTCTACGACGAGAGCGCCGGAATCTACGATCACGCGCTGAAGCTGTGGGACGGGCTCAGCCAGGAGCTCAACTACAACGTCATGTATTCGCCGCGCGGCGTCATGATGCTGGCCCATAACATCCACGACATCCAGGTGCTGCAGCGCCACGTCCATGCCAACCGGCTGAACGGCATCGACAACGAATGGCTGACGCCGGAGCAGGCCAAGGAATTCTGCCCGCCGCTCAACATTTCGCGCAATGCGCGCTATCCGGTGATGGGCGCCTCCCTGCAGCGCCGCGGCGGCACGGCGCGTCACGATGCGGTCGCCTGGGGCTATGCGCGCGGCGCCTCGGCGCGCGGCGTCCACATCATCCAGAATTGCGAGGTCACCGGCGTCAAACGGGCGCCGAACGGCGCGGTCACGGGCGTCGAGACGACGCGCGGCTTCATCGGCGCCAGGAAGATCGGCGTGGTCGCCGCCGGCCACTCCTCGGTGATCATGAACATGGCCGGCGTGCGTATGCCGCTGGAAAGCTATCCGCTGCAGGCGCTGGTGTCGGAGCCGGTCAAGCCGGTGGTGCCCTGCGTAGTCATGTCGAACACGGTGCATGCCTATATCTCGCAGTCCGACAAGGGCGAACTGGTCATCGGCGCCGGCACCGACCAGTATGTCTCCTATTCGCAGACCGGCGGGCTGCACATTTTGCAACATACGCTCGATGCGATCTGCGAGATGTTCCCGATCTTCACCCGTATGAAGATGCTGCGCTCATGGGGCGGCATCGTCGACGTGACGCCGGACCGTTCGCCGATCCTGGCCAAGACGCCAGTGCCCGGCCTCTATGTCAATTGCGGTTGGGGCACGGGCGGTTTCAAGGCGACGCCGGGTTCGGGCCATGTCTTTGCCCATACCATCGCCAGGGACGATCCGCACCCGATCAACGCGCCCTTCACCATCGAGCGCTTCCGCACCGGCCGCCTCATCGACGAGGCGGCGGCGGCAGCGGTGGCGCACTGATGATGACCGAGATGGCCGTCGCCATGCCGCTGATGCTCGCCGGCGAGCAAGGCCTGTTCCATTTTCCGTCGCCGGACGAGGTGCGCACGCAGCCGATCAGCCGCGCCGAAAACGAGACCGAATGGCCGTTTTCCGTCGACGACGGCATTCTGGCCTGCGTCTGGAGCGGCGGACAAAGGGTCGTCTCGTTTCTTGAAGGCCGGCCGGCGGATCTGGACGACGACGAGCCGTTCGAACCGCGCGTCGTCATCGTCACGGTCGATCCGGTCCTGCTGACGATCGGCAACATGGCCAACCGCGACCTCTTCAGCCCTGCGGCAAGCATCGAGGAGCGCATCCGGCTCGTCGCGCCCTTCGTGACCTTGGGCCAGAGGCTTTGCGACCAACCGGCCGGCGCCCGCCTCGGCCACGGCGAATTGTAGGACCAACCATGCTTCTCATCCGCTGCCCCTATTGCGAGGAAGAGCGTCCGGAGCTCGAGTTCCGCAACGCCGGCGAGGCGCATATTGCGCGTTCCCCTAATGTCGCCGGCGAGAGCGACGACGATTTCGAAAAGTTCTTCTTCATCCGCTCAAATCCCAAAGGCATCATCTATGAGCGCTGGCGCCACATGCATGGCTGCGCGCGGTTCTTCAACGCCGTGCGCGACACCGTCAGCGACAGGTTCCTGATGACCTACAAGGCCGGCGAGCCGAAGCCCGTAAAGCTGCCGGGAGCCGCAAAATGAGCGCGACATTCCGCATTGCCGGCGCCGGACGGCTCAAACAGGCAAAGATAGCTGGCTTCAGCTTCGATGGCCGTCCCTATACCGGTATCGAGGGCGACACGCTGGCCTCGGCGCTGCTTGCCAATGGCGTCCATCTTGTCGGCCGGTCGTTCAAGTACCACCGGCCGCGCGGCTTTCTGTCGGCCGGCGCCGAAGAGCCGAACGCGCTGGTCGAGATCAAACGCGACGCGGCACGCAAGACGCCGAACGTCCGAGCTACGGTGCAAGAGCTCTATGACGGGCTGACCGCACAGTCACAGAACCGCTGGCCGTCGCTCGCCTTCGACGTCGGCGCCGTCAGCAGTATCGCCTCGCCGATGCTTTCGGCCGGCTTCTACTACAAGACGTTCATGTGGCCGAAGACTGCATGGAAAAACCTCTACGAACCCAAGATTAGGGCCGCCGCCGGCCTTGGCGTCGCTCCCGACCAGCCGGACCCCGACCATTATTCGGCGCGCTTCGCCCACTGCGATGTGCTGGTGCTGGGCGGCGGTGCCGCGGGTATCGCCGCGGCATTGGCCGCGGCTGAAACCGGGGCGCGTGTCATCCTTGCCGACGAGCAGGCGGAATTCGGCGGCAGCCTTCATTTCGAGAGCGGCGCCAGTATCGATGGCCAGGACGGTTTTGCCTGGGCGCAGTCCGCCGTCGCCAAGTTGAAGTCGATGGACAATGTCCGCGTGCTGCCGCGCACCACGGCGTTCGGCTATTACGCGCAGAATTTCGTCGGGCTGGTCGAGCGCGTCAGCGACCATCTACAGAACCCCGGCCGCGACCTGCCGCGCGAGCGGCTGTGGCAGGTTCGTGCCAAACGGGTGGTGCTGGCGACCGGCGCCATCGAGCGGCACATGGTGTTTGCCGAAAACGACCGCCCCGGCATCATGCTGGCGTCGGCGGCGCGCACCTATCTCAACCATTACGGCGTCGCCGTCGGCAGGAATGTCGGCGTCTATACGGCAAACGATTCCGCCTACGCGGCGGCGATCGACCTGAAAAAGGCCGGCATCAACGTGGCGGCGATCATCGATCTGCGCGACAACCCGACCGGGCCGGTGATCGACGAGGCGAGGGCGCTCGGCATCGAGGTCAATTTCGGCCGCGCGGTGATACGCGCCGGCGGCAAATTGCGGGTGTCGTCGATGACCGTGCAGCCGAAGAATGGCGGCGGCGAACGCACCATTCCGGTCGACGCGATCCTGATGTCGGCCGGCTGGACGCCGTCGGTGCACCTGTTCTCGCAATCACGCGGCAAGGTCGCCTTCAACGACGAGACCAAGCGCTTCGTGCCCGGAACCTATGCGCAGGACTGCGTCTCGGTCGGCGCCTGCAACGGCACCGACGGGCTGTCGGCCACCATCGACGAAGCTTACGCCGCCGGCGCCAAGGCGGCCAAAGACGCCGGCAGCAGGCCGGCCAAGGGCACCAAGCCGAAGATCGACGCCGGCGAAAGCTGGTCGCGCGGCATGCTGGGTGCCGCACCCGGTGCCGGCGCCGACACGACGGTGAAGGCGTTCGTCGACTTCCAGAACGACGTCACCGCCAAGGACATCCGCCAGGCAGTGCATGAGGGCATGCGCTCGATCGAGCACGTCAAACGCTTCACCACCAATGGCATGGCGACCGACCAGGGCAAGACCTCCAATATGCACGGCCTGGCGATTGCCGCCGAGACGTTGGGCAAGCCGATCCCGCAGGTCGGGCTGACAACATTCCGCGCGCCCTATACGCCGGTGACATTCGGCTCGATCGTCGGGCATGCGCGGGGTCCCCTGTTCGACCCGACCCGCAAGACGGCGATCCATCCCTGGGCCGAGCGCCAAGGCGCTGTATTCGAGGATGTCGGTCAGTGGAAGCGCGCCTGGTATTTCCCGAAGCCGGGCGAGGACATACATGCCGCCGTCGACCGCGAATGCGTCACGGTGCGCAAGACAGCCGGCCTGTTTGACGCCTCGACGCTGGGCAAGATCGAGGTGGTCGGGCCGGATGCGGCCAAATTCATGGAACTGCTATACACCAATCCATGGGAAAAGCTTGAGCCCGGCCGCTGCCGCTACGGCATCATGCTGCGTGAGGACGGCTTCATCTATGACGACGGTGTCGTCGGCAGGCTTGCCCCCGACCGTTTCCATGTGACGACGACGACCGGCGGTGCGCCGCGGGTCATGAACCATATGGAAGACTATCTCCAGACCGAGTTCCCGCATCTCAACGTCTGGCTGACCTCGATCACCGAGCAATGGGCGGTGATTGCCGTGCAGGGACCGAAGTCTCGCGACATCATTGCGCCGCTGGTCGAGGGCATCGACATGTCGGATGAGGCGCTGCCGCATATGTCGGTGCGCGAAGGCCGGATTTGCGGCGTGCCGACCAGGCTGTTTCGCATGTCGTTCAGCGGTGAGCGCGGCTTCGAGGTCAACGTGCCGGCCGACTACGGCGAAGCGGTCTGGGAAGCGTTGTGGGCCGAGGGCCAGAAGCATGGCGCCTGTGCCTATGGCACAGAGTCTATGCATGTGCTGCGCGCCGAAAAGGGCTACATCATCGTCGGCCAGGATACCGACGGCACGGTGACGCCGAACGACGCCGGGCTCGACTGGGCGGTCGGCAAGAAGAAGACCGACTTCGTCGGCATTCGCGGCATGGCGCGGCCGGATCTGGTCGCCAAGGGCCGCAAGCAGCTTGTCGGCCTGAAGACCAGGGATCCCAAGGTGGTGCTGGAGGAGGGCGCACAGATCGTCGCGAACCCGAAGCAGGCAATCCCGATGAAGATGATTGGCCATGTCACGTCGAGCTATTGGTCGCAAAATTGCGGCCGCTCGATCGCGCTGGGGCTGGTCGCCGGCGGCCGCGATCGCACGGGCGAGACGCTCTATGTGCCGATGCCGAACGGGGTGATCGAGGTGGAGGTCACCGGCATGGTGTCCTTCGACGAGAAGGGGGAGCGCCTCAATGGCTAAGGCCGCCGTGAAAACCAACGCCGCCGGACCCTCAGTCGAACGCCGTCCGGCTCTCGCCGGCCAGTCGCTTTCCGCCGCCGGCGTTACACTTGCCGTGCTGCCGCCGGCCGAGCGCATATCGCTGCGCGCGCCGGAAGCCTCGATTGCGGCACTTTCGAAAGCGCTCGGCGTCGTCCTGCCGCAAAGGCCGAAAACCTCGGCGGCAAAGGCCGGACGCACGGCCTTGTGGCTCGGGCCGGACGAATGGCTGGTCATCGACGAGAACGGAAAAGATCCGCTCGCCGACTGCGCCAGCATTTCCGTACTGCATTCGGCGGTCGGCATCTCGCACCGCAACGTCGCCATATCGGTTACCGGTCCGGCTGCCGCGGCGACGATCAATGCCGGCTGCCCGCAGGATCTGTCGCTCGACGCCTTTCCGGTCGGGTCGGCGTCGCGTAGCATTCTCGGCAAGGTCGAAATCGTGCTGTTGCGCACGGCGGCCGACGCGTTCCGCGTCGAATGCTGGCGTTCCTTTTCCGATTATGTCTTTACTTTTCTGTCGGAGGCAACGCGCGACGCGGCAGCATAGGCATGTTCGCCGCGCCCGACCGTTCTGCGACAGCGAGCCGAGGGAGAATGCAAATGCCGCCGAGCTCCGCGCCGAAGTCGCCGGTCAAGACTCCGGCCGTGCGCTCTTTCGAAGACGAGCAGCGCACTGGGACAGATATCGAAGAGGAACTCGAGGAAGGCCTCGAGGATACATTCCCGGCCAGCGATCCGGTGTCGATCACCGGAACGGCCATTCCCGGCGCACCGGCAAGACCCGGCAAGCGTAAAAACGTGGCGGGACAGAAGCGTAAGAAGTGATCTGCACGCCGCGATAAAGCAGGGCTGAAGCAGACAAGATCGGCGGCCGGAAAGTCCTGTCGCCCTTTCGGTTCATCACCGCGTATTGTCGCCGGGCCGGCTCAGAAGCTGCTTGGCACGATCCACGGATCGATGCCGATGCCGAGTCTCGGGCCCTTGCTGCCGGCCTTGTGTGTCGGGGCATCGGCGTTTTCAAGCGATCCGGTCGGCGCGCAATCGAGCTTAGCACCGGCCTTGGTGTCGATGCAGGCCGCTTCTTGCTTGGCTGGCTGACTGCTGCCGGCAAATGCGGCGCCAGAGAGCGCCAGCAGGGCGGCGAGCGTGAGGACTGCCTTCTTCATCGTCGGTCTCCGGTTCAGTTATTGAATTTCTCGTACGTGTACGGAACTGCGTACAGATACGCCCTGGACTCCCGGTGTTCAAGCAAAATCGCACGCGTACGGAGAATTGCCGAACGCTCGGCGCCGCAGCGCAGAACGTTCGGAGAAGATCCTGCAGATCGGGAGGAGCGCCGCTCTTCAGCAGTTGACCGACGGCGTGAGCGGCGCAATCTCGTGCGCGGCGATGGCTTCGAGCATGATGTCGCCGATCCGTGTGATGAACGTCGTCTGGTCGCCGAACGGGTAGAACGGGAAGGTGATCAGCAGCGAGATGGCGCCGTGGCCGACCGCCCACAGCATGGTAGCGATGGCGCGTGGATCGCCTTTGAGCCTGCCGGCGGCAACGCAGGCTTCGACCCTCGCGATCAGCACTTTCATCGCCGGGTTGCCGCTCTCCATTTCGGCGAAGGTCTTTCCGGCTGGCGGCCCGACTTTTTCGGTCATGAAGACGGTGCGGTATTCGTTGGGATTTTCCAGCCCAAAGGCGGCGTATTCGACAAGCACCGCCTTGAGCGCCTCGATCGGGTCGTCGGCCGTATGATTTGCGATGCGCCTGGCCAAGGTCTCGAAGGCATCCTCGGCCAGCGCGAACAGGATGTCCTGCTTGTCGGCGAAATAGGAATAGACCGACATCGGCGCATAGCCAACGCGCTCTGCGAGCTTGCGGATGGTGAGGCCGTCATAGCCTTCTTCCTGGACAAGCTTGTGCGCGGCGTCGACAAGTTCGGAACGCAGTTCGGCCTTTTGTTTTTCGCGGCGCTCCTGGACGCTCAGCTGCAACTTTCTACTGCCTTATGACTGATGGCTGGATGCAGCATATATACGCTGTACGGCGTCGGGCAAGGGTGGCACGAAGCAGAAGGCTGACTGTCGCAATACCCATGTAACCCGGCAATAAAGCCGGCAACATCGGACTGTTACAGACAAAGACTAATTCGCGGCTCTGCAAGAATTTCGTTTCGGGAGGCCGTTATGACCGGAACTGAGCTTTCGTCCGGCGTGCCGGACGTGGACCCGCTTTCCCATCGCGCCAGGATGGCGCTCAGGCGCGTCGTCATGGTCGCATGGCTGGCGATCGCGCTCGGCTTTGCCATGGAAGCTCTCATTCTGACCGTCAGATTTGCGGCTGGTGCCTACCCGGCGACGACGCAGGTTCTGATCGAACTGGCGCAAGGCGTGACCTGGTCGTTCTTCGTCTGCGCCGGCGTCAGCCTCGGCACGGCGCTCGCCAAGGTGCGAGCCTCGCTCGGCGGCTTGATCAGCGCGATTTCAGCGCCACTGGCGATGGGCATCGCCAAAGGGACGCAAAAGGTCATGGTCAGCGCGCTGGACGCGGCGGCAAAGCCGGCCATCCTGTCGCTCACGACCCTGGGTGTGCTGCGGGCGATCGAATACGGGCTGCTCGGCTGGACACTGGCGTCGCTGGCATCGAAGGAAGAACCGCGTCCGCTCCATTTCGCGCTGGCGGGCGCCCTGATAGGCGCGGTATTCGGCGGCGGGATCACGGTGCTGACCATCGAGACGGCCGCGGCAAACGACGCTGCTCTCGCACTGCCGCAGGCTATCGCAACCGGCCTCAACGAGATCGTGTTTCCAATCGGTTGCTCACTGGTCGTCTACATTGCGCTGCAGGTCAGCCGCCATATGAAGTATGTCGCGGCCGAAGCCAAACAGATTTAGGTCCCCAGGCGTTGGATACCTCAAACCGCTTCCGGTTGGCGTTCGATCAGCGTCAGCGTCAGCCAGCGCGCGGTCAGCGCCGGTTTTTTCGAGCCCTCGATCTCGATCGTCACGTCGTGCGCCGTCTGCACCCAGCCGGACGGCCTGACCTTGACGTCGGCCAGCACGAAACGGGTGCGGATGCGCGAGCCGGTCTTCACCGGCGCCAGGAAGCGCAGCGAATCGAAGCCATGATTGACGCCCATCTTGCTGTTTTCCAGCGGCGGCATGGTTTCGAAGGTCATCGCCGACAACAGCGAAAGCGACAGGAAGCCATGCGCGATGGTGCCGCCGAACGGCGTTTCGCGGCTGGCGCGTTCCGGATCGCAATGGATGAACTGATGATCGTCGGTGGCATCGGCGAACTGGTCGATCATGCGCTGGGTGACGACCCGCCATGGCGACACGCCGACTTCCTTGCCGACGTTGGCCAGAAGCACATCGAGACTGATCGGTTCCACGCTGATGTCCTCCATCTTCACCCCCGGCATTTCACTCGCCGGATGGCGTGCGTCTCATTCCTTGAATAATGTCAGCCCGTGTTGCACCGACTGCCCGCCATCGATCGGCAGGATAGCGCCGGTGACATAGCTGCCGGCACGGCTGCACAAATAGAGCGTTGCGCCGGCAATGTCATCCGGTGCGCCGATGCGGCCGATCGGAACATGGTTGCCGACATGTCTTGCCTGGTCTTCGGTGCCGGTGGCGAAGGCCGTCATCCGGCTCCGGAAAGGGCCAGGCGCAAAGGCGTTGACGGTGATGCGGCGGCCGGCGAATTCGATCGCCAGGATGCGCGTCAGGTGGTGAACCGCGGCCTTCGAGGCCGAGTAGGAGTAGGCATCTTCGGCCAAAGGCTGCGTGCCCATCACCGATCCGAGGTTGATCACCCGGGCCGGGTCGGCATCGCTGGCGGCGGCCTCGAGCAGTGGCAGCAACTCGCGCGTCAGGTGGAAGACCGCGGTCACATTGACGCCGAACACCTTGGCCCAGGCATGGTAGGGAAAGCTTTCCAGCGGCGCCCCCCAGGAGATGCCGGCATTGTTGACCAGGATATGCAGCCGCTCGGTCCGCGCCCTGACCTCGGCCACAAGCGCCGCAATGCCGGCCTCGCTGGAGACGTCGCCGGCAAAACCTTCCGCCCTGCCGGGCGCGCCAAGGCCGTTCAACTCGCCGGCTACCCCGACGCAATCCTCGCCCTTGCGCGAGGCGATCATCACGGTGGCGCCGGCCTTGACCAGAGCGGTCGCCGCCATGCGGCCGATGCCAGTCGCGGCGCCGGTGACCAGCGCCGTCTTGCCGGCGACTGAGAACAGCTCGTCCAGATAGCTCATCGATTTCCTCCGCGCAGTTCACCGCTGTTTGACTGATGGTTCAAGGAGCGGCTTCGCATCGACAAGGCTAGCCGAACTACGATTATCCTTGCCACGCCAAAAGTATCCGGACTGCGGCGATGGCACGGTTTGCGGCTGAAATGGTTAAGCCCGAACGGCAAGGTGGTCATTCGGCCGTGACATGGTTCGGATGAATGATGCAGCCGTCCCTCCAAGCGAGCACCTTGGCCCCAGCGGTTCATTTCGCGCGTGAAGCAAGTCGTCATTACTCCTCCGCCAAGCCGCAGGCGGGTCTTGATGACGTGGGACGGTGGTTGAGCGATAGGGCAGGACTGACATTCGTCGTCGTGGACGGGAGCTATGCTTCCCCGGGGGAGCTGTGGGTAAGAAACAACGCATCGTCCTGCTGGCAGCTGTTTTGGCGTCTGCCTTTGGCGTTTTGTTGCTGATCCTGATCCTGCAGATGGTCAGTTTTTTGGTTGACTAGGCGCGGCCAGGAGCGTGCTTTTCCAAAAGCCTGCGCTACCGCAGGCTTTCCAGCTCGCGGATGCGTTTGGCGCCGTCGGCCTCGAGCTGCCTTGTGACGGCGCCGATCAGCGCTTCGGCAACGACGAAAAGGGCGGCGGATGAGTCCCAGGCCGAAGGCACGGCGGTGCGCCCGGCGATGACATGGCGGGCAAAGCGGGCGATCGGCGACAGCCACTGGTCGGTAAACAGCACGATCTGCACGCCGCGCTGGTTGGCGGTCTCGGCAAAGCGGACGAGGCTGTCCTGATAGCGCCTGATGTCGAAGATCACCAGCACGTCGCGCTTGCCCATGTCGATCAGCCGGTCGCGCCAGACGCTTTCCTGGCCGGCGAGATGGAAGACGTTGGGTTTGATGATAGCAAGGTGGGCCGCCATGTAGCGCGCCAGCGGGTCGGTGAAGCGGCCGCCGATCAGGAATGTCTTGCCGCGCCGGTCGGCAAGCTTGGCGACGATGTCGGCAAGCTGCTTGTCCGAGAGATGCCGGAATGTCTCGCGCATATTGTCGAGCGTCGCCTCCAGCATCGGCGAGACGGCGCTGCCCTGCGATGGCGGATTGAGCGTGCGCGAGGCCGGCGACTGCAATTGCGCCGCCAGTTCGTCTTGCAGCGCCGACTGGAATTCCGGATAGTTCTGGAAGCCGAGCCGGGCGACGAAACGCAGGATCGTCGGCGACGATACGCCGGCGGCAGCCGAGAATTCGGCGACCGTCTTCAGCCCGATCAGCGGATAGCTGGCGATCAGCGTTTGCGCTGCGCGCCGCTCGCCGGCCGGCATGGTGCCGATGCGGTCGGAGATCAGTTCGGCAATGCTGGAAACCATGTTTTTCCCCACCCTGGCCGGGCCGTTACCGCATTATCGAAATCGCGTTTGACAAAGCCGGCCAAACTGTATGAAATCATCCATAGGGACGCAATGAGGCAAAATACGTAACATACGGTACAGCGCTCCCCGGGGACGGCAGACAATGGAGACAGCACGGCCCGCCAGCCTTGCATCGCCTGAAACCGTAAGGGTGACGAACCCCGGCGGATTGAGCCCTTTCGTGCTGACCTGCGACCACGCCTCCAATTTCCTGCCGCCGGAATTCGGAACGCTCGGACTTGCCGCCGAGGAGCTTTCCCGCCACATCGCCTGGGATCCCGGCGCCTTGCCGGTGGCGCGCCGCATGGCCGAGGCACTCGATGCGACGCTGGTCGAGACCTGCATTTCGCGGCTCGTCATCGACTGCAACCGCCCGCTCGATGCACCGGACCTGATAGTGACGGTCAGCGCCAGCGAAAAAACCGTGGTCCCGGCCAATCAGGGGCTTTCGGCCGATCAGCGGGAGGCGCGCATCGCGCTCGCTTGGCGGCCGTTCCACGACCGGATCGCGACGATCATCGACGAGCGCCTGGCGGCCGGACGGGAGACGCGGCTGGTCTCGGTCCATTCTTTCACCCCGGTCTACAAGGGCAGCAGCCGGCCCTGGCATATCGGCGTTATCCACGACGAGGACCGCCGGCTGGCGGCGCCGCTGATCGCGGCGCTGCAGCGGGTCGCCGGCGTCACCGTCGGCGTCAACGAACCCTATTCGCCGGCCGACCGCGTCTATTTCACGCTGGAACGCCATGCCCGCTCGCGCGGGCTGCCCTGCGCAATGATCGAAATCCGCAACGACGAGATCTCCGGCGCAGCCGGGCAGCGGAAATGGGCGGATCTGCTCGCGAGTATTTTTCTCAATCTGGAGCCCGAGGCGGCCAAGGCCTCCAGACCAAGCGCAGTCGGAAAGTCAGTTCAATCGGCCAGCTAAGAAACCAAAAGGGGACTAAAAATGGCAGCATCGGGCTACACTGAAGTTGACAAGGCGGAGGACGTAAAGGTCCTCCACAATATGGGCTATGCCCAGGAACTGGAGCGGCGCCTCAGTCGCTTTTCAAATTTCGCGGTCTCCTTTTCGATCATCTGCATCCTGTCCGGCGGCATCAACTCGCTGGCGCAGGCAACCTCCGGCTCCGGCGGTATCGGCATCGGCATTGGCTGGCTGGTCGGCTGTTTCGTTTCGCTGACCTTCGCTGTAGCGATGTCGCAGATCAGCTCGGCCTATCCGACCGCCGGCGGCCTCTATCATTGGGGCTCGATCCTCGGCAATCGCGGCACCGGCTGGGTGACGGCCTGGCTCAACCTGCTCGGGCTGATCACCGTGCTCGGCGCCATCAATGTCGGCACTTGGACGTTTTTCCTCGGCGCCTTCGGACCGGCGCTCGGCATCGAGGGTACGCTGACCAACCAGATGATCTTCCTGGTCATCATCACGGGCGCCCAGGCACTGATCAACCACCTCGGCATCAAGCTGACGGCCAAGCTGACCGACTTCTCGGGCTATCTGATCTTCTTCGGCTCGATCCTCATCGCGGTCGTCTGCCTGATCTCGGCCGAAACCTGGGATTTCAGCCGGCTGTTCACCTTCCACAATTATTCCGGCGATGCCGGCGCCGGTGTGTGGCCGTCGGTATCCAATGCCTGGGTGTTCGCGCTTGGCCTGCTGCTGCCGATCTATACGATCACCGGCTACGATGCGTCGGCGCATACTTCCGAGGAGACCATCAAGGCGGCGAGCTCCGTGCCGCGCGCCATGGTCATGTCGGTGATCTGGTCGGCCGTCTTCGGTTATCTGTTCCTCGCAGCCTTCGTGCTGATGATCCCGAACATGGACGATGCGGCCAAGCAGGGCTGGAACGTGTTCTTCTGGGCCTTCGACCAGCGCGTCAGCCCGGGCGTCAAGGAGTTCGTCTACCTCGTCGTCTTCCTGGCACAGCTGCTTTGCGGCCTCGCCACCGTCACCTCCGCTTCGCGTATGATCTTTGCCTTCTCGCGGGACGGCGGCCTGCCGGGTTCCTCGGCACTGGCCAAGGTCAGCCCGACCTACCGCACGCCGGTGGCGGCGATCTGGACGGCGTCGATCCTGTCCGTCCTGTTCGTCTGGGGCTCGACGCTGGTTTCAGTCGCAGGCACCTCGGCCTACACCATCGTCGTGTCGTGCACCGTCATCTTCCTGTTCCTCTCCTTCACCGTGCCGATCGTGCTCGGCATGCTGGCCTGGGGAACGCCGAAATGGGACAAGATGGGGCCGTGGAACATGGGGCGCGCCATTTTCATGCTGTTCGGCGTGCTTTCGATCCTGTCGATGCTCCTGATCTTCGTCATCGGCATCCAGCCGCCGAACGACTGGGCGCTCTACATCACCGTCGGCTTCTTCATCCTGACGGCGATCGTCTGGTTTGCCTTCGAGCGCAACCGCTTCCAGGGCCCGCCGCTCGGCGACATCATCGCGGCGCGCCAGGCAGCGATCAAGGCTGCGGAACAGGCCGTCGGCGAAACCGGCCACTGAGGCAAGTCCTCCAACTATGGCCGGCGCTTTGCCGGCCATAGCTTCCCACATCTTCAAAGTGGCCTTTACAGGCCCGAAACGACAAGCGCTGGAGTGCCAAAGGAATGGCCGGAAATTTCTCCTTCGATCAGTTGAAGCAAGCGGTCTCCAGCGGAGAGGTCGACACCGTGCTGGCCTGCATCGTCGACATGCAGGGGCGGCTTGCGGGAAAGCGGTTCCTGGCCCGGTATTTCGTCGATTCCGCGCATGACGAGACGCATGGCTGCAACTACCTGCTGGCCGCCGACATCGATATGGAACCGGTGCCGGGCTACAAGGCGGCGAGCTGGTCGAAGGGCTATGGCGATTTCGTCATGAAGCCGGACCTTGCGACGCTGCGGCGCGTTCCGTGGCTGGAAAAGACGGCGCTGGTGATCTGCGACGTGCTCGACCACCATACCCATGACGACCTGGCGCATTCGCCGCGCGCCATGCTGAAGAAGCAGGTCAAGCGGCTGCAGGATCGCGGCTATATCGGCTATTTCGCTTCCGAGCTCGAATTCTATCTGTTCAGTGAAACCTACGATTCGGCCCGCAAGAAGCACTGGCAGGGCCTCGAGACGGCATCGCCCTATATCGGCGATTACCAGATCGGCATCACCACCAAGGAAGAAGGCGTCATGCGCCGGCTTCGCAACGAGATGGAAGCGGCCGGCATCCCGATCGAGAATTCGAAGGGCGAGTGGGGGCCAGGCCAGGAAGAGATCAATGTCCGCTACGCCGAGGCGCTCGACATGGCCGACCGCCACGTGATCCTGAAGAACGGCGCCAAGGAAATCGCCGAGTCCGAAGGCAAGGCGATCTCGTTCATGGCCAAGTACAATTACGGGCTGGCCGGCAATTCCAGCCACATCCATAATTCGCTGTGGAGCGCCGACGGCAAGACACCATTGTTCTACGACAAAAATGCCGAGTGGACGCTGTCGACACTCGGCCAGCAATGGGCGGCCGGCCAGCTCAAATATGCCAAGGAATTCACCTGGTTCCTGGCGCCCTACATCAACTCGTACAAGCGCTTCCAGGCCGGCACGTTTGCGCCGACCAAGATCATGTGGAGCGAGGACAACCGCACCGCCGGTTTCCGTCTTTGCGGCGAGGGCACCAAGGGCATCCGCATGGAATGCCGCATCGGCGGCGCCGACCTCAATCCTTATCTCGCCTTCGCGGCACTGATCGCAGCGGGCCTTGCCGGCATCGATGAAAAGCTTGAACTGCAGAAGCCCTTCGTCGGCGACGCCTACCAGGCCTCGCAGCTGCCGGAAATTCCAAAGACACTGCGCGACGCCACCGCAACGCTGGCGGAATCGAAGATGCTGAGGCACGCGCTCGGCGACGATGTGCTGGAGCATTACATCCACACGGCACACTGGGAACAGTTCGAGTACGACCGCCGGATTACGGACTGGGAACTGCACAGGGGGTTCGAGCGGTATTGAATGGCTGGCAATGTCGGCGCCGCCCGCCCCTCACCTTTACCCTCTTGTGAAGAACGGGGAGAGGGGGTCGCCAGCGCTGGAGCTTGTCCCTTCTCCGTCACTATAGGCGGAAAGGTGCCGGCAGGCGGATGAGGGCGGCGTGACCAACGATAATTATTGTAGAATGCGAGGACCCAAGGCATGACCGAAACGGTCAAGATAAAATCCCCTGTCGACGGTTCGATCTATGCCGAACGGCCTCTTGCCACCGACCAGGCGATCGGTGCCGCGGTCGAACGTGCCAAGGCGGCGCAAGAGAAGTGGGCTGAGACGCCGGTCGTCGAGCGCGGCAAATACATGCTTGCCATGCTGGAAGCGCTGGTCGCCATGACCGGCGAGATCGTGCCGGAGATCGCCTGGCAGATGGGCAGGCCGGTGCGCTATGGCGGCGAGTTCGGCGGCGTCAGGGAACGTGTCAGCTACATGGTCGAGATCGCCGAGGCGGCCTTGAAGCCGGTCATGGCCTCCAACCCGAAGGACGGCTTTCGCCGTTATGTGAAGAAGGTGCCACTCGGCGTGGTCATGGTGATCGCGCCTTGGAACTATCCCTATCTCACCGCCGTCAACACCATCGTCCCGGCGCTGATGGCCGGAAGCGCCGTCATCCTCAAGCACGCGGCGCAGACGCTGCTGGTCGGCGAACGTTTTCAGCAGGCGTTTGACACAGCAGGCCTGCCCAAGGGCCTGTTCCAGAACCTTGTCATGAACCACGCGCAGACCGAAAGGCTGCTCGGCTCCGGCAAGATCGACCATGTCAACTTCACCGGCTCGGTCGCCGGCGGCCGCGCCATTGAAAAGGCCGCCGCGGGCACCTTCATGACGCTCGGCCTCGAACTCGGCGGCAAGGATCCGGCCTATGTGCTGCCGGACGCCAAGATGGACCATGCGGTTGCCAATCTGGTCGACGGCGCCTTCTACAATTCCGGCCAGTGCTGCTGCGGCATCGAGCGCGTCTATGTCCACGAGAAGGTCTACGATGAATTCGTCGAGGGCTTCATTGCCGAGACCAGGAACTACGTCGTCGGCAATCCGCTCGACCAGGCGACCACCATGGGGCCGATGGCGCAGGCGCGCTTCGCCGACCTGATCCGCGAGCAGAAGGCCGAGGCGTTGCGCAAGGGCGCCAGGGCACACATCAACATGAAGGTGGCCAACGACAGGCAAGGTTCGCCCTATCTGGCGCCGGAAGTGCTGACCCAGGTCGACCACCAGATGAGCGTCATGCGCGAGGAAAGCTTTGGCCCAATCGTCGGCATCATGAAGGTGCGCAACGACGAGGAAGCGATCGCGCTGATGAACGACAGCCCCTATGGGCTGACGGCCTCTATCTGGACGCGCGACATTGAGCATGCGGCGGCGATCGGCGATCGTGTCGAGACCGGCACCGTGTTCATGAACCGCTGCGACTATCTCGACCCGGCGCTGGTCTGGACCGGTGTCAAGGACACCGGCAAGGGCGCGGCACTGTCGGCCATCGGCTACGACAATCTGACCAGGCCGAAATCATACCATCTGCGCGAAGCCATCTGACTTTTCGAAAGACAAAAATGACAAAACTCGTTTCCAAATGGAATTACCCGACGACCGTCCGCTTCGGCGCCGGACGCATCAAGGAGCTGCCGGAGGTGCTGGCGGCGACCGGCATCAAGCGGCCGCTGTTCGTTACCGACCCGGGACTGGCCAAACTGCCGGTGGTGGCTTCGACGCTGAAAATACTGGACGATGCCAAGGTGCCGTATGGCGTGTTTTCCGAGGTCAAGCCGAACCCGGTCGATTCCAACCTGACCGCCGGCATCGCTGTGTTCAAGCAGGGCAAGCATGACGGCGTCATCGCCTTTGGCGGCGGCTCGGCGCTCGACCTCGGCAAGCTCATCGCCTTTCAGGCCGGCCAGACCCGGCCGGTCTGGGATTTCGAGGATGTCGGCGACTGGTGGACGCGCGCCGATGCCGATGCGATCGCGCCGATCATCGCGGTGCCGACCACCGCCGGCACCGGCTCGGAGGTCGGGCGCGCCGGCGTCATCACCAATGAGGCGACCCACACCAAAAAGGTCATCTTCCATCCCAAACTCTTGCCGGCGATCGTCATTGCCGATCCGGAGCTGTCGGTGGGCATGCCCGGTTTCATCACCGCCGGCACCGGCATGGATGCGCTTGCCCATTGCCTCGAAGCCTATTGTGCGCCGGGCTATCACCCGATGGCCGACGGCATCGCGGTGGAAGGCATCAGGCTGGTCTTCGAAAACCTGCCGAAAGCCTATGCCAACGGCAAGGATCTAGTCGCCCGCGCCAACATGATGAGCGCGGCCGCCATGGGGGCCGCCGCCTTCCAGAAAGGGCTTGGCGCGATTCATTCGCTGTCGCATCCGATCGGCGCGCTCTACGACACCCACCACGGCATGACCAACGCCGTGTTCATGCCTTATGTGCTGGCCTTCAACCGCGAGGCGATTGAGCCGCGCATAGCCCGGCTCGCCGCCTATTGCGGCATCAAGGGCGGCTTCGACGGTTTTGCGAAGGCGATCATCAAGCTGCGCAAGGAGCTCAAGGTGCCGCACGCGCTGCCCGGCCTGATCAAGGGGCTCGACATGGACAAGAAGCGCAAGGGCCTGATCGCCGACATGGCGATGGTCGACCCGACCGCCGGCGGCAACCCGGTCAAGCTGACCAAGAAGGCGGCGCTGACGCTGCTGGAAAATGCCATCGCCGGCGCCGTCTGAGACAACTTCCGCATTGGAAATCCACTTTGGAAAAGAGGCGAAGAAAGGGGGAAAGGATGAACGGCAAGGTCGAAACTAGTTAGCCGGAAAAATAGCCGCGTAGCGATTGCTACAGCCGGTTAAAAAGAGTTTACTTTTTCGTACTGCAGGGCATCGCTTTCACAAAGCTTTCATCTGGCTGTCACACGAAAACGATACCGCATCGCAGGCGTCCAACGGCGTCAGTTCAACGGAGAGAACACATGTTCAAATTCACGGGAAAACTGCTTTCCCTTACGGCCGTCGCCCTGATGGCGACCTCTGCCATCTCGTCGGCCCAGTCCATGGATGAACTGGTCGCCGCAGCCAAGGCTGAAGGCCAGCTCACCACCATCGCGCTGCCGCATGACTGGTGCGGCTACGGCGCGGTCATCGACGGCTTCAAGGCAAAATATCCGGGCATCACCGTCAACGAGCTCAATCCCGATGCCGGCTCCGGCGACGAGGTCGAAGCGATCAAGGCCAACAAGGACAACAAGGGCCCGCAGGCGCCTGACGTCATCGACGTCGGCCTGAGCTTCGGCCCGACCGCAAAGAAGGATGGCCTGATCCAGGCTTATAAAGTATCGACCTGGGACTCGATCCCGGACAGCGCCAAGGATGCCGAAGGCTTTTGGACCGGCGACTACTACGGCGTGCTTTCGTTTCTGGTGAACAAGGACCTGGTCAAGGAAGCGCCGGCCGACTGGGCCGACCTGCTGAAGCCGGAATTTGCCAATACCGTGGCGCTCGCCGGTGACCCGCGTGCTTCGAATCAGGCCATCCAGGCCGTCTATGCCGCCGGCCTTTCCAGCGGTGCGGCCGCCGGCGAAGCCGCCGGCACGGCTGGTCTCGACTTCTTCAAGAAGCTCAATGCCGCCGGCAATTTCGTGCCGGTCATTGGCAAGCCCGCGACGCTTGCCCAAGGCCAGACGCCAATCCTGGTGACCTGGGATTATAACGCGCTTGCCGGCCGCGACACGCTGAAGGGCAATCCGCCGGTCGACGTCGTCGTGCCGAAGACCGGTGTCGTCGCCGGCGTCTATGTTCAGGCGATCAGCGCCTACGCGCCGCATCCCAATGCTGCCAAGCTATGGCTGGAATATCTCTATTCCGACGAAGGCCAGATCGGCTGGCTGAAGGGCTATTGTCACCCGATCCGCTTCAACGACCTCGCCAAGAATGGCAAGCTCCCGGCTGACGTGATGGCCAAGCTGCCGCCGGCCGAGTCCTATGCAGCCGCGGTGTTCCCGACGCTCGACGAGCAGGGCAAGGCCAAGGAAGCCATCACCAAGAACTGGGATGCCGTCGTCGGCGCCAACGTCAAGTAAGACTTGAGATCAGCCGGGCGGCTTAGATCGCCGCCCGGCATACCTCCAGGACGGTAGCCGGCGCATGACCGATATCTCGTTGTCCGATCACGCTGTTGCCGGGAAGACCGCGCCTCCTGCCGACGCCCGCAGTATGAGGCTGCCGACACAATGGCTTGGCGTTGCGCCTTTCTTCATCTTCGCCATCATGTTCCTGATCCTGCCCACGCTCTATCTGATGCTGGGCGCATTCCGGAACGATGCCGGCGAATTCACTTTCGAAAACATAGCGGCCTTGGCGCAGCCGTCGATCGTTGCCGCCTACTGGATCTCAATCAAGGTCAGCCTCGCCTCGTCGCTGATCGGTGCTTTCGCGGGGCTTGCCATTGCCATCGCCATCGTGCGCGGCGGACTGCCGGAATGGATACGCTCGGCGACACTGACCTTCTCCGGCGTGGCCTCCAATTTTGCCGGCGTGCCGCTGGCCTTCGCCTTTCTCGCGACGCTCGGCCGGCTCGGGCTCGCCACGGTGCTGCTCAACGTCTTGGTCGGCTTCAACATTTATGCCCATGGTTTCAACATTCTGTCGTTCTGGGGCCTGACACTGACCTATGTCTATTTCCAGATCCCGCTGATGGTGGTGATCATCGTGCCAGCGATCGACGGGCTGAAGAAGGAATGGGGCGAAGCGGCAGCAACGCTTGGCGCGACCCAGGCGCAGTTCTGGCGTATGGTCGTCATTCCGGTGATCTGGCCAAGCTTCCTCGGCACCGTCATCCTCTTGTTCGCCAACGCCTTCGGTGCCATCGCCACCGCTTACGCTCTGACCGGCTCCTCGCTTAACATCGTCCCTATCCTGCTCTACGCGCAGATCCGCGGTGACGTGCTGCACAATGCCCATCTCGGCTATGCCATTGCCTTCGGTATGATCGTCATCACCGGGCTTGCCAATGTCTTCTACATCTGGTTCCGGACGCGCTCGGAAAGGTGGCTTAAATGAAGAGCGGACGTTTCTGGGCCTGGGTCGTCTTCGCGCTGGGCGCTGCCTACTTCTTCATTCCGCTTATCGCGACGGTGGAATTTTCCATGCGCATGCGGCGCGGCGCCTATTCCTTCGATGCGTACAAAGTCGTGTTTGGCGACCCCCGTTTCCAGGCGACCTTCGGCTATTCCGTACTCGCTGCTGTTTTCACCATCATTCTCGGCGTGCTGATCGTGGTGCCTACCGCTTATTGGATCCGCCTGCGGATGCCGCAGCTCAGGCCCGTCGTCGAGTTCATCACGCTGCTGCCGCTGGTCATTCCCGCCATCGTCATCGTCTTCGGCTACATTAGAATGTACGGGTCGAACTCACCGCTGCCGTTCCTGGGCAGCGAGACAGGAGCCAATGCCTTGCTGGTCATCGGTTATGCGACACTAGCACTGCCCTACATGTATCGCGCCGTCGACACCGGACTTCGCACGATCGACGTGCGGACACTGACCGAGGCGGCGCAGATTCTCGGCGCCGGCTGGGGCACGATCATCACCCGGGTCATCCTGCCCAATGTGCTGATCGCGGTGCTGTCGGGCGCCTTCCTGACCTTCGCCATCGTGATAGGCGAATTCACCATGGCTAGCCTGCTCAACCGGCCTGCCTTCGGACCCTATCTGCAGAACGTCGGCGCTAACCGAGCCTACGAGCCGGCGGCGCTTGCCATCATCGCCTTCGCCATCACCTGGGGCTGCATGTCGCTGATCCAGATCCTGTCGCGTTTCGCGCCGCGATCGGCGAACCGTCCGAACTGACCCGAAGGAAAAAGCCATGACCGAGCCCTTCCTCTCAATCCAGCATGTGCGAAAATCCTTCGGCCCCATCATCGTGGTGCAGGATTTCAACCTCGACGTCGAGCCGGGCGAATTCGTCTCTTTCCTTGGGCCATCGGGCTGCGGCAAGACGACGGTGCTGCGCATGGTCGCTGGTTTCGAAGAGCCGTCCGCCGGCAAGATCGTCGTGGCCGGCAAGGACATCACCCGGCTGAAGCCCAATCAGCGCAATGTCGGCATGGTGTTCCAGGCCTATGCGCTGTTTCCGAACCTCACCGTGGCGCAGAATATCGGCTTCGGGCTGAAGGTCGCCGGCATGCCAAAGGCCGATGCCGACAGGCGCATTGCCGAAATGCTCGATATCATCAAGCTGCCGCAGATGGGCGACCGCTATCCCTACCAGCTTTCCGGCGGCCAGCAGCAGCGCATCGCGCTGGCGCGGGCGATTGCGCCGAAGCCGAAGCTGTTGCTGCTCGACGAGCCGCTGTCGGCGCTCGACGCGAAGGTGCGCGTGTCGCTGCGCGAGGAAATCCGTTCGATCCAGAAGAAGCTCGGCATCACCACCATCTTCGTCACCCACGACCAGGAAGAGGCGCTGTCGATCTCCGACCGCATTGCTGTCATGTATGGCGGCAAGGCCGAGCAAGTAGGCACGCCGTTCGAGATCTACAACCGACCGGCAACCAAATTCGTTGCCAATTTCGTCGGCACGCTGAACGTGCTTGAAGGCACGGTCACCGACGCGGCTTCGGGCAAGGTGCGCGTCAATTCGCAAGAGGTTTCGCTCAAGGGCAAGCTCAACGGCTCGAAATCCGGCGACACGCTGTCGTTGGCACTGCGTCCGGAAGCGATTTCGCTGGGGCGCCACCCCGGCCGCGACTCCAGCCTTTCGGGCGAAATCGCCGAAGTGCATTTCCTCGGCTCGGTCATCCGCGTGCGCGTCGGCATCGGCGGCGCCACGGTCTCGCTCGACACGTTCAACAGCCCGGCCACGCCGCCGCCGGCCGTCGGCGAAAAGGCCGAAATTTCGTTCTCGTCGGGCGACATGCTGGTGCTGCATTAGGGGAAGAGGGAATAGTGAATAGTGAGAATGCGCTTTACGCGCCAAATTCCTCTACACGCAGCCATTCACCATTCACCATTCACCACTCACCATTCACCAGCAGCCAAAGGCGCGGCCGTTTTTGCAGTGCCAATCGCCCGGCTTCACCGCTACGATAAGGCATGGCGCTTTTTGAACTCACCCTTGTCCTGCTTCTCATCGCGGTCGCCCTGACCGCGCTGTCGCGGCACCTGCAGATTCCCTATCCTTCATTGTTGGCGCTGGCCGGCGCTGGCATCGCCTTCTTGCCATTTGCACCGACTATCGAGATCGACCCGGAGTTGGCGCTTGCTTTGTTCATCGCACCGGTGCTGCTCGACGCGGCCTACGACACGTCGCTGCGCGATCTCAATCGCTACAAGGTTTCGCTCATCCTGCTGGCGCTTGGCGCCGTCATCTTCACCACGGTGGCGGTCGCTCTGGTCGGCTGGACGATGGCACGCCTGCCCGTCGCCGCCGCCATAGCGCTTGGCGCGATTGTGGCGCCGCCCGATGCGGTGGCAGCGGCGGCCGTGCTCGGGCAGTTCAAGGTACCGCACCGCATCACCGCCATCCTGGAAGGCGAGAGCCTTCTCAATGACGCGACGGCACTGCTGATCTACCGAATGTCGGTTTCCGCAGCCGCCGGCTCTATCCTGTTGAGCAGTGCCATACCAATGATCCTGCTGTCGACGGTCGGCAGCCTTGCCGCAGGCTATGTGCTAGGCCGGTTGTCTCTCGCCATACTCGGCCGTATCGACGACCCGGCGAGCGGCACCGTGGTGCAATTCGCCTCAACCTTTGGCGTCTGGATCCTGGCCGACAGGATAGGGCTGTCCGCCATCATCACGATCGTCGTCTATGCCATGACGATCGCACGTACATCGCCGCGCCGCATGCCGGCAAGGAATCGTGTCAGTTCCTACTCGGTCTGGGAGACGGCGGTGTTCGTGCTCAACGTCCTGGCCTTCGTCCTGATGGGCCTGCAAGCGCGATCGATTGTCGGTCGACTTGCCGAGCAAGGACAAAGCGAGGCGTTCGTCTTTGCCCTGGCGGTGCTGGCCATTGTCATCGTATCGCGGCTCGTCTGGGTGCTGGGCTGCGGCGCGATCCTCAGAGCGCTGGCACGTCTGGGCGACGAGGACAGGCGGAAGGACGCACCGACATTTCGCGGCGGCATGCTTATCGGCTGGTGCGGCATGCGCGGCCTGGTGACGCTTGCGGCAGCCTTCGCCTTGCCGGCCGACTTTCCGGGCCGTGATCCGATCGTGCTCGCCGCTTTCACGGTCGTGCTCGGCACGCTGGTGCTGCAAGGCATCAGCCTGAAGCCGTTGCTGAGTGTGCTCAATCTCAAGCCCGACCAGACGGTCGACCGGGAGGTGGCGCAGGCGCGCGTCGCCATCATGCAGGCTGCGCTCGACGTGCTCAGCGGCAAGACGTCGAGCGCCGCAGGGGCGGTGCGCGAGCAATATGCCGCCCAGCGCGCCATCGCCGAGAACCCGGAGGATGCCCAGGCGGCGACCGAGTATGACAGGTTGCGTCTTTATGCCATCAAGAGCCAGCGCGATGCACTGGAGCGCCTGCGCATCGACGGAACGATCGGCGACGAGGCCTACCACCGCCTCGAGGAAGAGATCGACTGGTCGGAACTGGCGGCATCCCCGCCCGGGCGGTTCCAGCCACTGACGACTTAGCATCTGGCCCAAGCTCCCTCCGTCCGGCTGCACATTGCAACCAATCCACCGAACGGCTACTGCCAGCAGGAAACTGAGCCGGATAAGCAATGAAGCTGGTCAGCTATAACATCCAGTACGGCTTCGGCGGCGATGGCCGCTACGATCTGGCGCGTTGCGCCAAGGTCGTCGCCGGTGCCGACATCATCGCCTTGCAGGAAGTCGAGCGGCACTGGTTACGCAGCAACGAGGACGACCAGCCGGAACTTCTTTCGCGATTGCTGCCCGACTACCATTGGGTCTACGGCCCGGCATTCGACATGGATGCCAGCCACAGGCGTGACGGCCGCATCGTCAACCGGCGGCGGCAATTCGGCACCATGGTTCTGTCGAAGCTGCCGATCGTCTGGTCGCGGCTGCACACGCTGCCGCTCAGGCGCACGCTGCGTCCGCTCAACACCCGCAACGCCGCACTTGAATGCATGATCCGCACCCCTGCCGGCCCGGTGCGGTTCTTTTCGCTGCATCTGGCGCATATCGCGGCCGAGGAGCGGCTGGAGCAGATCGAGTATTTGCTGGCCGAGCATCGCCGCGCGCCGTCCGAGGGCGGCCCATGGAGCGGCGCCGACGACGAGCCGGCGCGCAACTGGAGCAATGGCGAACAGGAGCCAGAAAACCCCGTAGCGGCGATCTGGTTGGGCGACTTCAACATGGAGCCGGATAGCGCCGAGTACCGCTGCATCGTCGGCAGCGCGCCCTATCATCGCGGTGCCGCCTATCTCGATGGTTTTGTCGACGCCGCCGCCGTCGCCAGCGAACCGACGTCGGACTTTCACACCCATGTGAAGACCATCGACGGCAGGATCGCAAAGCGCCGGCTCGACCATTGCTTCGTCGGCGGTATGTTTGCGGGGCGCGTGCGCTCGGTCAGCGCCGAAATCGGCCAAATCGCCTCCGATCATTTTCCGCTCTGGGTCGATATCGACCTGGAGACGCCTATCGCCATAGGGACGGGCGGCGGATGAACCGCCGATGAGCCTGTTTGTCTTTTTCGCGGTGCTCGCCGCCGCTTCCATGCATGCGATCTGGAATGCGCTGGTCAAGGTCCATCTCGACCGTTTCCTGTCGATAACGCTGATGACGCTCGGCATGGGTGCCGCCGCGCTGGTGACGTTGCCCTTCGTCGAGGTGCCGAAGCCGGAAGTGTGGCCATACATCCTCGCCTCGGTTGTCTTCCACATGGGCTACAGGACGTTCCTGATCGGCGCCTACAAGGCCGGCGATTTCGCCCAGACCTATCCGCTGGCGCGCGGCACCGCGCCCTTGCTGGCCGCTTTGGGGGGCGTTGTGGTGGTTGCCGAGATGCCGGCGCCGCTCGCCATTCTCGGCATTCTCTTGTTGTCGGCGGGCACGCTGGTGCTGTCGTTTCGCGGCGGCGCGCATCTGGAGAAATTGAACTTGCGCGCTGTCGGTTTCGCGTTGGGCACATCGATCTTCATCGCCAGCTATACGCTGTCGGACGGCAGCGGCGCGCGGCTGGCCGCCACCGCATCGAGCTATGCGGCCTGGCTGTTCGTCTGCGATGCGCTGTGGGCGCTGGTGCTTTGCGTCGTCTTTCGCGGCCCACAGGCGCTGCCGGTGCTGGCCCGCGACTGGAAGGCAGGAATCTATACCGGCGTGCTCAGCGGCGGCGCCTACTGGATCGTGATGTGGGCGATGACCAAGGCGCCGATCGCCTCGGTGGCGTCGTTGCGCGAAACATCGATCCTCTTCGCCATGATGATCTCGGTGTTCGCGCTCGGCGAGAAGATGACGGCATGGCGGGGTGCCGCGGTGCTTAGCATCGTTGCCGGTGTGGTTGCGCTGAGAATGGGATAATCACGCGATCTCCAGGTCGAACACCATCAGCCCGTCCGTGCCGCCTTCGAGCGCCGCCACCAGCCGGGCGCCGGCTCGCCGATGCGCTTCATGCTCCAGATAGGCATCGCGTGCGGCGGCATCGCGAAAGTCGATGGTGAAGCCGTGCGTGAAGCCGCGGGCGAAGGGTTCGGGGCTGGTGTTGGCGCTGAATTCGACCTTGCCCATACCGTCGATCATCGACCGCAACGCTTCGAGTTCGGCATGGATCGCCGCCCGCTCGGCGTTAGCGACATCGTTGCGGACTCTGACGAAAACACAGTGCCGGATCATTCCTTGTCCCTCATGCCGCTCGGTTGGTGGAAAACACTGCCGGCGGCAGCGGCTCGCGATCAAGGATCAGATCGGCGCCCTTTTCACCAACCATGACCGTCGGGGCATTGGTGTTGGAGGAGGGGATGCGCGGCATCACCGAGGCGTCGCAGACGCGCAGGCCCTCGATGCCACGTAACCTGAGCTCCGGCGTCACCACGCTCATCGCATCGTAACCCATGCGGCAGGTGCCGACCGGGTGGTGGTCGGTCTTGGAACTGCGGCAGGCGTAGTCGAACAGCTCGTCGCCGCTCTGCAGGTCGGGTCCCGGCAGTACCTCGCGCAGCACATAGGGCTGCAGCGCTTTCTGCCGCATGATCTCGCGCGCCAGCCTCAGCCCTTTGATCGACATGTCGCGGTCATAGGGATCGGACCAATAGTTCGGATCGATCAGCGGGCGGTCTGCCGGGTCGGCACTGTTCAGCCGCACCGTGCCGCGCGAGCGCGGGCGCAGGAAGGCCGAATTCAGTGTCACGCCCGGATTGTTCAACTTCTCGACGCCGGCCTCGATGCCGGAGCCGAGGCCGAGATGCAGCTGGATATCGGGAGAGGCGGCGGTCGGATCGGCGTACCAGAAGCCGCCGGTCTCGAACAGGCTGGAGGCCACCGGGCCTTTCTTCAGGAGCAGGTACTGAAGGCCGGCCCACGCCATCCAGTGCAGCTTGGCGTAGTTGTCGTAAGTGTGATCGCCGGTGCATTCGGCGATGACGAACAGGTCGAGATGATCCTGCAGATTGGAGCCGACGCCTGGCAGGTCGTGCACAGGCGTCACGCCGACCGCCTTCAAATGGTCGGCCGGGCCGATGCCCGACTGCATTAGAAGCTTCGGCGAGCCGATGGCGCCGGACGAGACGATCACCTCGCGTTCGGCGTGCAGGATCGTTGGCTGGCCGCCCGGCTTGTCGACGATCTCGACGCCGACAGCGCGGCCCTTGTCGACGACGATGCGCGTCACCAGAACGCCGGTCCTGATGGTAAGATTCTTGCGCTCGCGGATCGGCCGGAGATAGGCGACCGATGCCGAAGAGCGTTTTGCGTCCTTCTGCGTCAATTGGTAATAGCCGACGCCCTCCTGGCTGGCGCCGTTGAAGTCGGGATTGAAGGGGATGCCCATCTCCTGCCCGGCGCGGAAATAGGCCTCGCAGATCGGCAGCGGCGCGATCGGGTTCGACACGCCGAGCAGGCCCTGGTCCCCGTGAAAATCGTTGGCATAACGTTGATTGTTCTCGGCGCGTTTAAAATAGGGCAGCACGTCGCGATAGCCCCAGCCGGCAAGACCTTCTTCCTTCTCCCAGGCGTCGTAGTCGCGGGCGTTGCCGCGCGTGTAGATCTGGGCGTTGATCGACGAGCCGCCACCGATCACCTTGGCCTGCGTGTATCGGAAGACGCGGTCGTTCATGTGCTTTTGCGGCACAGTCGACCAGCCCCAGGCGGCGATGCCCTTGGTCATCTTGGCAAAACCGGCCGGCATGTGGATCAGCGGATGCCAGTCCTTGCCGCCGGCTTCGAGCAGCAGCACCTGATGCGACGGATCTTCGCTCAGCCGGTTGGCGAGTACGCAGCCGGCCGGGCCGGCGCCGACGATTATGAAGTCAGTCATGGCATCACCTGTTCATAGCCTCGGCACCGACAGCGCGCCGTCGACATTGATGACCGAGCCGGTCGAAAAGCCGAGCTTACCGCCGGCGAGCGCCGCCACGGCGGCACCGATATCCTGGCCCTTGCCCCAGCGCATCGCCGGCACCAGCCCGCTCTCGATCAGCGCGTCATATTTGGCGGTGACACCCGCGGTCATCTCGGTGCGGATGATGCCCGGCCGCACCTCGAACACGGCGATGTTTTCGGTGGCAAGCCGCAGCGCCAGGTTCTTCACCCACATCGAAAGCCCGGCCTTGGAAATGCAGTAGTCGGAACGTTCCGGCGAGGCCATGGCGGCACTGACCGAGGTGACGGTGATGATCGATCTCGCACCATCGCCCGGCAGGCCTAGCATCGCTTTGGCGACGGCCTGGCTGAGGAACACCGTGCCGCGCAGATTGATGCCGAGCACCCGGTCGAAATTTTCCGGCTTGAGCTCGAGCAGATCGCCGCGCAGGACAGTGCCGATGCCAGCATTGTTGACCAGGCAGTCGATGCGGCCGAAGGCGCTTGTCGCGACATCGATCAGCGCTGCATGGCCGTCGAGGTCAGCGATGTCGCTGCTGGCATAGGCAAATTTCGCGCCGCGCCCGGTGATGTCGGCGGCGAGCCCGTCGGCGGCTTCGTCAGCAAGGTCGGCGACGAGGATGTCGAAGCCTGCATCGGCCAGCGCCTCGGCGCAAGCAAGGCCGATGCCGCGCGCGCCGCCGGTGACGATGGCTGCCGGGCGGCTCATGTTGCAAGCTCCGTCTTGCAGATGTGGTCGGCGACGCGCAGCGCCTGTGCGGCGATCGACAGCGCCGGATTGACGGCGGCCGAATTCGGCAGGAAGCCGGCATCGACGACAAACAAATTGCTGTGGTCGAAGGAGCGGCAGAACGGATCCAGCGGCGAGGTCGCTGGATCGTTGCCCATCTTTACCGTGCCGCACTGATGCGAGGGCGTGCGCTTGTCAAACGGCCGCGACAGCACGATCGGATAGCCGCAGGCGCGGAAATTCTCGCGCATCACCTTGGTCAGTCCGTCGAGCGACTGCATGTTGGAGCGCCGCCACTGCATGACGATGTCCTTGCCGTCGACCATGATGCGGCTCTCGGGATCGGGCAGGTCTTCGCACATCAGATACCAGTCGACGGCGTGGCCGGCCATGAAATCGAGCGCGAATTTGGGCGCGCGCCTGACATTGGCCTTGAGGATGTTGCCGTCGATCTTGCCGAGGAGCTGGACATTGCCGAGCGGCTTGCCGCCCCTGCCGTCGGACAGATAATAATCGTTCAGCATCAGCGTCTTCTGGTAGACGGATTTGTTCCGCCGGCGTGGATCGATCGCCAGCATGGCGCTCGAATTGTGGTTCATGAAGTTGCGGCCGACCTGGTCGGAGCGGTTGGCCAGGCCTTTGCCACCGCCTCTGCTCTGAGGGGTGGGCGAGCGCAGCAAGATGGCGGCGGAATTGACTGCGCCGGCCGATAGGATGACCAACTTCGGCGCGACTTTCTTCAGCGTACCGTTCTGTCGATAATGGACGGCAGCGATTGTCCTCGCATCCGGCGATGCCTCGAGATGTTCGACGTGGGCGCCGGTCTCGAGCTTGATGTTCTGGTCGGCAAGGGCGGCGGTCAGCGGCCCCGTTTGGGCGTCGACCTTGCCGGCGCCGGTGTTGGGAAAAGCGTCCCACGGCGTGCTGCCGTCTTTCAGCCAGGCTTCGATCTCGACGCCGAGCGGCAGCGATGCCGGGTGCAGGCCCAGGCTCCTGAGCTCGGCGCGGGCACGCGCGATCGGCGGCTCGTCCGGCACCGGCCCGAAAGGGTAGGGCATCGAGTGGAACGGCTCGGTCGGGTCTTCGCCGAGTGCACCGCGCACGCGGAAAAGCTGCTCGGCCCTGGAATACCAGGGTTCGAATTCCTCGTAGGAAAACGGCCAGGCCGGCGAGATGCCGCCATAGTGCTCCATTTCCGAAAAGTCTTCCCTGCGGTAGCGGATCAGCACCGCGCCGTAGAATTTCGAATTGCCGCCGACATAGTAGTAATTGCCCGGGTTGAAAGGTGCTCCGCCGGCCTCGAGCCACATCTCCTTCGGCCTATAGTGGCCATCGACGAAGATTGCGCGGGTGTCGCGTGCGTGCGGGGTTGCCGGCAGGGCTTCGCCGCGCTCCAGCATCAGGATCGAGGCGCCACTGCCGGCAAGGCCGGAGGCGATCGTGGCGCCGCCGATGCCGGAGCCGATGATGACGATGTCTGGATTTGTCATGGCGGTCAGACGATGCGTTTCTCGGTCGCCGGATCGAAGAACACCGCCTTGGTCAGGTTGAAGGCGAGCGGCGTGACCGTGCCGGGCTGGATGTTGGCATCGGCGCGCAGCCGCGCCACCACCGCCTTGCCGCCGAGATTGGTGACCGCGAACGTATCCGAGCCGGCCGGCTCGATGACCTCGATGTGACAGTCGGCGCGGGCGATGTTCGAGGCGTTGCGTTCGGCACCCTCGGGATCGGTCAGTGCTTCCGGGCGGACGCCGAAGATGATTGGTTTTCCGTGGAATGCCGACAGGCCGGCCGGCGCATTGGCCAGCGGCAGCGAGATCGGCTGGCGCGCCTCGCGTTCCATGACGACGGAGAAGCCGGATCCGTTGCTGCCGATCGTCGCCGGGATCAGGTTCATCGCCGGCGAGCCCATGAAGTCGGCAACAAACAGGTTGACCGGATTGTTATAGATCTCGGCCGGCGTACCGAACTGCTGCACCTCGCCGTCGCGCATCACCGCGATCTTGGTGGCCAGCGTCATAGCCTCGATCTGGTCGTGGGTGACGTAGACGATGGTGGTGCCGGTGGTGGCGTGCAGGCGCTTGATCTCGATGCGCATGTCGACGCGCAGCTTGGCGTCGAGATTGGACAAAGGCTCGTCGAACAGGAACAGCTTTGGATCGCGCACCAGCGCCCGACCCATGGCGACCCGCTGGCGCTGGCCGCCGGAAAGCTGGCTTGGCTTGCGCTTCAGCAAATGGCCGATCTGCAGGACCTTTGCCACCTTGTCGATCGCTTTCTGGCGCTCATCGGCCGGCACGCCGCGCATCTCCATACCGAAGGCAATATTCCCGGCCACCGTCATGTTCGGATAGAGCGCGTAGCTCTGGAACACCATGGCGATGTCGCGCTTGGAGGGGTGAAGATCGTTGATCGTGCGGCCGTCGACGCGGATTTCCCCTTCGGTGATGGTTTCCAGGCCGGCAATGGTGTTGAGCAGCGTGGACTTGCCGCAACCGGAAGGCCCGACCAGCACGAGGAAGCCGCCCTTTTCCAGGTCGAGGTCGATGCCTTTCAGGATCTCGACCGCTCCGAAACGCTTCTTCAGCCCGTCAATTTCCAGAAAAGCCATGCGATTATCCTTTGACGGCGCCGGCCATAAGGCCGCGCACGAAATAGCGGCCGGCGAGCACATAGACGAGGAGCGTCGGCAGCGCGGCGATCATCGCAGCCGCCATGTTGACGTTGTATTCGACGACGCCGGTCGAGGTGTTAACGACGTTGTTCAGCGCCACCGTCATCGGCATCACGTCGCCTGAGCCGGCATAGGCGGAGGCGAAGAGGAAGTCGTTCCAGATGTTGGTGAACTGGTAGATCACCGTCACCACGATGATCGGCAGCGAGTTGGGCAGCATGATGCGCCGGAAGATCTGGAAGAAGCTGGCGCCGTCGATCTGCGCCGCCTTCACCAGCTCGTTCGGAAACGCTTCGTAATAATTGCGGAAGAACAGGGTGGTGAAGCCGATGCCGTAGACGACGTGAACGAACACCAGGTTCACGGTTGGATTGCCGAAGCCGAAGGTGAGGCCAGTCGCGTTCTGCAGCTTGACGCCGAACCGGCCGAGGCTGCCGAGGATCGTTGCCATCGGCAAGAGGACGGACTGGAACGGGATGAAGCAGGCAAACAGCATCAGCCCGAACACCAGCGTCGCCCCGCGAAAGCGCCACTTCGTCAGCACATAGCCGTTGAGCGCGCCGAGCAGGGTCGAGATGATGACGGCCGGAACCACCATCTTGATCGAGTTCCAGAAATAGCCCTTCATGCCGACGCAGGTGAGGCCCGAGCAGACTTCGCTCCACGCCCTTATCCAGGGTGCGAAGGTCGGCGCCTGCGGCAGCGCCAGCATGTTGCCGTTCTGGATCTCGTCCATGGTCTTGAACGAGGTCACCAGCATGACGAACAGCGGCATCAGATAGAATAGCGCAAACAGCGCCAGCAGCCCGTAGATGACGATACGGTTGACCGTCCTGGCGCTGATACCGCCTGTGCTCTGGCGAGCAGGAGTGGCTATGGCGCTCATCGCGGCTTCTCCCGAAGCTCGGAATAGAGATAGGGAACGATGATCGCGGTGATAGTCATCAGCATGATCACGGCGCTGGCCGAGCCGACGGCCATTTCGTTGCGCTTGAAGGTGTACTCATACATGAAATTCGACGGCAGCCAGGCCGAGCCGCCCGGCCCGCCGCTGGTCAGCGCGACGACCAGATCGTAAGACTTGATGGCGAGATGCGCGAGCACGATCAAGGCGGACAGGAAGATCGGCCGCAGCAGCGGGATGACGATGCGGCGGTAAAGCTGGAACGTGGTGGCGCCGTCGATCTGCGCCGCCTTCAGGATCTCGCCGTCGATGCCGCGCAGGCCGGCCAGGAACATCGCCATGATGAAGCCCGACGCCTGCCAGACGCCGGCGATGACCACCGTGTAGATGACGAAATCCTTGTTCTTGATCCAGTCGAAATGGAAGCTCGTCCAGCCCCATTGGTGCAGCGTCTGCTCGAGGCCGAGGCCGGGGTCGAGAAACCATTTCCAGGCAACGCCGGTGACGATGAACGACAAAGCCATCGGGTAGAGGTAGATCGGCCGCAACATGCCTTCGCCGCGGATCTTCTGGTCAAGCAGGATCGCCAGGAACAGGCCGAGCGCCAGGCAGATGGAAATATAGAGGAAGCCGAAAATCCCCATATTGGTGATCGAGGTGTACCAGGAGGACGGCGGATCGCTTTCGAAAGTCCAGCGCCACAGCCGCTGATAGGCGCGTGGCCCGGTGATGGCGTAGGAGGGAAAGGTCTTGGAATTGGTGAAGGACAGATAGATCGTCCACAGGATGAAGCCGTAGACGAAGACAACGGTGGCGGCAAAGCTCGGCGCCAGCACGAGCTTCGGCAGCGCGTCCTGAAGGCGCGAGCGCACCGTGGCGCCCGGACGGGCATCGTGCTCCGGCGTCAGCGTGATACTGGTTTCAGCAACTGTGCTCATCTGTCCGTTCCGTATGGCGGGTCCGGAATTCTGCTGTCGCGGCCTCTGCGGCACGAAAGCGTGCCGGTCGGCGCAACCGCAAACCCCACCGCAGAGGACTCTCCCCGGCTTGCGCCGGGGAGATCATTCACATCGACGGGCGCTTACTTGGCGTCTTCGATCGCGCTGACCAGTTGGGTCACGGCCTCGTCCGAGGTCTTGATCTGGCCGTGCACGAACTTCGAGACGACATCCTTGTAGGCGTTGGCAACCGCCGGCGGCGCGCCATAGCCCTGCGCCAGCGAACCGAACAGCGTGCCGCCTTCATTGGCGGCCTTCAGGTCGGCCATGCCCTTCTTGCCGCAAGCGTCGAAATCGGTGTCCGGCACGTCGGTGCGGGCCGGAACCGAGCCCTTGACGACGTTGAAGGCCGACTGGAAGCTCTTCGACAGCGTGGCGGTGGCGAGCGCTATCTGGGCGGCCTTGCGGTCCTCCGGAACGTTGAACATGCCGAACATGTCGGAGTTGTAGATCACGCTGCCGTCGGTGCCCGGGAAGCGATAGCAGAGAAAGTCGGTGCCCGGGACCTTCTTGGCGGCGTTGAATTCGCCCTTGGCCCAGTCGCCCATCACCTGCACCAAGGCATCTCCCTTGATGACCATGGCGGTGGCGAGGTTCCAGTCGCGGCCCGAGAAGTTCGGGTCGACATAGGTGACGAGCTTGGCGAGGTTGTCGAACGACTTCTTCATCGTGTCGGACTTCAGGGATTCCTCGTCGAGGTCGTTGAAGGCCTTCTTGTAGAACTCAGGCCCGCCGGTCGACAGCACAACCGAGTCGAACATTGTCGCTTCCTGCCAGTTCTGGCCGCCCAGTGCGAGCGGGATGACGCCCGCCGCCTTGGCTTTGTCGAGCAGCGCGATGAAGTCGTCGAAGGTCTTGGGCTCGGTGCCGCCGATCTTGTCCATCACCGCCTTGTTGATCCACAGCCAGTTGACCGAGTGGACGTTGACCGGAGCCGCGACCCACTTGCCGTCATAGACGGAGAATTTCTGCAGGGCGGCGGGAACGGACTTGTCCCAGCCTTCCTTTATCGCCGTCTCGGTCAGGTCGCCCATGACGCCGGCCGCGGCGTAGTCGAGCACGGTATAGCCAAGCATCTGCGAGGCGGTCGGGTAGTTGCCGGCCGCCACCATCGCCTTCAGCGCGGTCATGGCGGCGTCGCCGCCACCGCCGGCCACCGGCACGTCCTTCCAGGCAAAGCCTTCCTTGGCCAGATCCTGCTTGAGCACGTTCAGAGCGGCAGCTTCGCCGCCCGACGTCCACCAATGCAGCATCTGGACTTCCTTGACGTCCTCGGCATGGGCCGCGAACGCAACGCCCGCTGCGAGAGCCGTCCCGATAAGCAGTTTGCGCAACATGTACTTCCTCCCTTGTTGAACTTACAACGACCGGCGGATGGCCACCGGGTTCTTCCCAACTCAGCCGACCCACCATCCGGTGCGCTGGCCGCGATGAAACTGGATTGTCTTTTCCTCGGTATAATCCTCGACGGCGCGCTTGCCGAGTTCGCGTCCGAGACCGGACTGCTTGTAGCCGCCGAAAGGCAGTTCGGGATAACCCTCCATGAACGTGTTAACCCAAACGGTTCCCGAACGCACATTCCGCGCCACCGACATGCAGGTATCGATGCTGGCGCTCCACACGCCCGCCGACAGACCATAGGGCGTGTTGTTGGCGATGCGCAACGCCCTTTCAATCGATTCAAAAGTCAGCACCGAGAGCACCGGCCCGAACACTTCCTCGCGCGCAATGGCCATGTCTTCGGTGACGTCGCGAACGATGGTTGGATCAAGATACTGGCCGGCGCTCGCAGCAAGCTGTTTGCCGCCGCAATAGATCCGGCCACCGTCGTTTTCCGCTGCCGTCACGTAGCCGGTGACCTTGGCCACGTGGTCGGCGGAGATCATCGCGCCCACCATGGTGCGGTCGTCGAGCGGGTCGCCAACAACCACCTTGGCGGTGAGGGCTTTGACGGCGCCGAGGAACTCATCGGCGATCGCCTCATGGACGATTAGCCGGCTGCCGGCATTGCAGCATTCGCCGGCGTTGAAGAAGCCGCCGAATACCGCCGCGTCGGCGGCGGCATCGAGGTCGGCATCGGGAAAGACGATCTGGCCGTTCTTGCCGCCGAGCTCCATCGAGACTTTCTTCAGCGAGTTGGCGGCAGACGCCATGGTCATCCTGCCGACGCGGGTCGAGCCGGTGAACGACACCATCTCGACCAGCGGATGGCTGACCATCGGTGCGCCGACATCGGCGCCCAGACCGGCAAGGATGTTGACGACGCCATCCGGCAGGCCGGCCTGCATCAGGATCTCGCCGAGCACGAAAGTCGAGGCCGAGGTCATCTCGCTCGGCTTGACCACCGCGGTGCAGCCGGCGGCGAGCGCGAAGGGCAGTTTCTGGCTGACGATAAGGAACGGGAAATTCCACGGCGTGATGATGGAGACGACGCCGATCGGTTCGCGCAGCACGACGCCGAGCATGGCGTCGCCGAGATTGGCGTAGCTTTCGCCGTGAAGCGTGCGGGCAAGTGCCGCGGCATAGCGCCAGATATCGACGGCGCCGCCGATCTCGCCGCGCGCCTGGGCAATCGGCTTGCCGGATTCCAGCGCGTCGAGCCGGGCAATCTCGTCCAGCCGCGCCTCGATCAGGTCAGCAGCCTTGAGTAGGATCGCGGCGCGCTCGGCGGCCTTCATGCGCGGCCACGGGCCGGTCTCGAAGGCCCTGTGCGCGGCCTGTACCGCAGCCTCCACGTCCGCCGCGCCGGCCTGTGCATAGCGCGAGACGGTGAAGCCGTGGCCGGGGCTGCTGCGCTCCAGCGTGCGGCCGTCCCGAGCGTCGACGAACTTGCCGTCGATCAGCAGCCGGTAGCTTTTCGGCGCAGCGGCTGCCTCGGCGGGCATGGCGATGTTGAGAGGTGCGTTCATGTGAGTTTCACGTTCCTAAGATCTTGAGAACGCCGGTTTCTGCTTGGCGCTGAAAGCCTCGACGCCGGTCCTGAGATCGCTTGTCAGCGCGATGAAGCCGCTGGCCAGCGCTTCGGTCGCGGCAGCACTCTCTTCGCCCTCCGCAATGGCAATCATCAGCTTGGCGGCTTCGGTCGCGAGCGGGCCGCGCTCGGCGATCTTGCCGGCCCACGCCTTGGCTTCGGCGAACGCCTTACCGGTCTCGACCACCCGGTCGACAATCCCCAGAGCAAGAGCCTCGGTCGCCAGAAACACCTCGCCGCCGAGCGCCATCCGCCGCACCGCCTGCGCACCGAAGCGGCGCACGGCGCGCTGGGTGCCGGACCAACCGGGAACGACGCCGATCGAGGTTTCGGGGAACCCCAGCTTCACCTGTGTTTCCGCCATGCGGAAGTCTGCAGCCGCCGCCAGTTCCAGCCCGCCGCCCAGCGCATGGCCGGCAAGCACGGCGATCGTCGGCTGCCGCAGCCGCGCCAGCCGATCAAAGACGCGGTGGCCGTAGCGCACCCATTGCACCTGGAAATCGGCGGCGCTCATTTCTGCCCAAGCCTCGACATCGCCGCCGGCGCAAAAGCCTTTGCCTTCGCCGCAGATCAGCACGACGCGGACGATCTGCGCCGCCTCGGCTTCGTCGAGCGCTGCTTCCAACCCCCGCAGCATCGGAATATCGAGCGCGTTGAATTTCTCCGGCCGGCGCAGCGTGACAATGCCTATGGCGCCGTCGGTTTCAAAGGTTACCAGACGCTCAGCCATGTGCGCCTCCAAACGACGCGCCGCCATTGAGCGACAGGCCGATCGGCCGGTCCCGGTAGAGCGCATCCGGTGTGATTTTCAGGTCGTTGGCGACGGCGAGCGGGATCTCGGCCTGCGCCAGCACATCGCGCTCGAGGTCGATCCCCGGCGCCAACTCGGTCACCATCAGCCCCGCCGGCGTCAGCTTCATCACGCAGCGCTCGGTGACATAGGTGATGTCCTGCCCCTGCGCGACGGCACGCTTGCCCGAGAAGGAGATATGCTCGACTTCGCCGACGACTTTCTTGACCTTGCCCTCCTGGTCGATGCGGATGCCGCCATCGGCAAGCGACAGCTTGGCGCCGGCGTTGAAGAAACCGGAAAAGACGATCTTCTTCGCTCGCGCGGTGATGTCGACGAAGCCGCCGGCGCCGGCGGTGACGTGGGGCCGCGCCGAAAGCTTCGAGACATTGACAGAGCCGTGGCGGTCGATCTGCAGGAAGGACAGCAGCGAGGCGTCGAAGCCGCCGGCCTGGAAGTAGATGAACTGGTGCGGCGAGGGCATGAAGGCGTCGGCGTTCGACGAGCAGCCGAACTTGAAGTCGAGCAGCGGCACGCCGCCAACCGCGCCCTGTTCGATGACCCAGGTGACCTTGCCGTGCTGGCCTTCCTCGATAAGGATGCGCGGCACATTGGCCGAGATGCCGAAGCCGATATTGACCGCCATGCCGTCGGCAAGCTCCATGGCGACGCGGCGGGCGATGACCTTCTGGACGTTCATCTCGGCGTTGCGGAAGCTCGACAGCGGCCGGAAGATCTCGCCGGAGATGGCCGGATCGTAGGGCGTCAGCGTCGTCTGCAACTGGTCGGGCGCCAGGACGATATGATCGACCAGCACGCCAGGCACGCGCACGTCGTGTGGCTTCAGCGTGCCGTTCTCGACGACGCGCTTGACCTGCGCGATGACGATGCCGCCATTGTTGCGGGCGGCCAGCGCCTGTTCAAGGCCGCCGAGATAAGCACCTTCATGCTCATAGGTGAGGTTGCCGCGCTCATCGGCGGTGGTGGCGCGGATGATCGCCACCTGCGGCACGATCGAGCGGAAATAGAGCCACTCCTCGCCATCGAACTGCTGCACCGAAACGATCGGCTCGCTGGCGGCCGCATTCATGGCGCAGCCCTGGTGGCGCGGGTCGGCAAAGGTGTCGAGCCCGACCTTGGTCAGCACGCCGGGACGCTTGGCGGCGGCTTCGCGATGCATGTCGAACAGGATGCCGGACGGCACGTTGTAAGCAGCGACCGAATTGTCGCCGATCATCTTCCAGATCTGCGGCGGTTCGGCAGATGACGGCCCGGATGGATAGGAGCCGCACAAAGTGCGCTTCAACAGGCCGGGCTTGGCTAAATGATCGATGCCCTTGATGCCGTACATATCGCCGGCGGCGATCGGGTGCAGCGTCGTGATGTCCTTGGGATGGCCTTCGGCGTCGAAGCGCTCGCCGATCACGGCAAGCACCGCATCCGGGCAGCCGAGGCCGCTCGACGACGACACGGAAACGACCACGCCATCCCTGATCAGGCCGGCAGCCTCAGCCGCGGAAACGAGCTTGCTCATCCAGCACTCCCGAGCTTCGGGTCGAGGGCAACGGCCTTGCCGGACCTGGCCGACTGCAATGCCGCTTCGGCTGATGTCAGCGACCAGACGCCGTCTTCGCCGGTGGCGGAAGGCTGGCCCTCGCCACGGATCGCCGCGTGGAATTGGCGCAGCGAACGGGCATAGAGATCTTCGCGGTCGAAGCTCAATTCCTCCTCGCCCTGTGCCGTGCGCAGCAACACCGAGCCGACCGGCTTCTGCGTCATCACATCCCTGGCGATCAGCGAGCCTTCGCTGCCATGCACCTCGAAGCCGGTGCCGGCGAATCTGGTGGTGAAGCCCTCATGCGACTGGGCGATGACGCCCGATGCGAAGCGCCAGAGGCACATGGCGCCGTCTTCCTGCCCGCAGGCGGCCATGCCAGCCGATTGCGTGAACGCCGAGATCTCGACGGGATCGTCGCCGAGCACGAAGCGCAGCGTGTCGGCATCGTGGACGGTGATGTCGAGCACCACGCCGCCGCCGGCGTCCGGCCTGGTGATGCGCCAGCCCTGCAGGTTTTCCGGCAGATAGACGGAGTGGAAGACGCGCGCGGCGATCGGTCTGCCGATGCGGCCGGCAGCGATCGCTTCGCGCATCGCCCGATGCGAGCCCGCATTGCGCAGATGGTGATTGGTGCCGAGCACGACGCCGGCGGCCCTGGCCGCTGCGACCATCTTGCGGGCGTCGGCGCTGGTCAGCGCCAGCGGCTTTTCGCAAAGCACATGCTTTCCCGCCTCAATGGCGGCGAGTGCCTGTTCGAGATGCAATTCGTTGGTGGTCGAGATGTAGACGGCGTCGATGTCGGAGCCGAGCAATTCATCAAGCGTCGAGACCGCCGCCGGAATGCGGTTTTCCCGAGCATAGGCGGTAGCCCGCTCCGGGCTGGAGCTCATCACTGCGGCGATCTCGCCGTCCGGCTGCGCGCGGATGGCGCCGATCATGAACTGTCTTGCGATCGTGCTGGCGCCGATCAGCCCCCAACTGACGGTCATGCCGCGTCTCCCATTCCTGCGCAGCCATGCTCCTTGCGATCGGGACCGCAGCTTTCCCTGACCACGAGGTTGACGGCGCCGATATGATCCTCGGCGCGCGTGGTGCGCGATTGGATCATCTTCAGCACGACATGGGCGGCGCGCTCGCCGAGGCCGGCGGTGTTCACCGCGACGCTGGTCAGCGCCGGCATGTAGTGCTCGGCCTCGGCGACGTCGTCGAAGCCGACGACGGCAAAGTCCGCGCCGGGCTCAAGGCCGCGCTTGCGCAGCGCCAGCAAGACGCCGAAGGCGACCGCATCGTTGAAGCAAAGGGCCGCGGTCGGCGGCGCGGCCATGGCGAGCGCGGTTTCCAGGCAGGCAATGCCGCCCTTGCGGCTGGTTTCGCCCTCGAAGACCAGCCTGTCGGCTGGTGCGATGCCGAGCGCTTCACAGGCCTCGCGAAAGCCGCCCAGCCGCTCGTGATAGACGACAAGGTCGGACGAGCCGCCGAAGAAGGCCAGCCGGCGGTGGCCCTTGCCGATCAGATGGGCGGTGGCAAGATAGGCGCCGCGATGATTGTCGGGCGTGATCACCGGGATGCGGCTTTCGGGGAGGCGGCGCATGACGAAAACGACCGGAACGCCTGCGGTCTCAAGGCGGCGGAACGCGCCAGGCGTGGTGCCGCGCGCCGGCGACACGACGAGCCCGGCGACACCCTGCTCCATCAGCGATTTCAGAACCTCTTCCTGGCGCACCGGGCTCTCCGCCGTGTTGGCGATGAAAGGCACGATGCCGGCCGACTGGAAGACGCGCTCCATGCCGACCGCCATCTCGGCGAAAAAGGGATTGGTAAGATCGTTGATGACCATGCCGATGACGTTGGAATGGGCCTTGCGCAGATTGGCGGCGCCGCGGTTGTAGACATAGCCGACATCCTCGATCGCCTTGCGCACTTTGAGCGCGGTCTCAGGCCGGATCAGCCGGCTGCCTTGCAACACCAGCGATACCGTCGATTTGGACACGCCCGCCTCACGGGCGATGTCGAGTATCGTTGCCTTGGCCCGGCTGGCCATCCAGATCTGTCCTCCCGGAGGTTTCTTATGCGATTTCTATTGGAACGATCTAATCTCTGCGAGGCATTTGAGTCAATCGTGTTTTTGCGAACCCGAGAAAAGTGCGGCTCAGTGGGTGCAATCGTCTACTAAATACGGCTTCACCTGCTGCGATGCAGCAATTTGGGTTGCGCGAGGCAGGGCGGCAAAGTCTCTTGATTTATTGGAACGTTCCATTTAATAGGCGCTGGGAAGGAGAGAGCCATGGACATCACCTTGCCCGGGGAAGGCGGCGGCCGCGTCCTCTACCGGCTTATCGGCCAGCCGGTGCAGCCTGTGGCCAGCGCGCGGTTCTCGCGTATCGCCTACGCCGCGGCCCATGTCGTCGCCGACCCTTTCGCCATGACCAATCCATGGTCGAGGCCCGCGGTCGACTGGGACAAGACGATGGCGTTTCGCCATCACCTCTGGCGGCTCGGCTTCCGTGTCGCCGAAGCGATGGATACCTCGCAGCGCGGAATGGGCTTCGACTGGGTGAATGCCAGGGAATTGATCCGCCGCTCGATCGCCGAGGCGCGGAGCGTCGAGGGCGCCACTCTCGCGTCAGGCGCAGGCACCGACCATCTGACGCCGGGGGCGGCGAGCACGCTCGACGATGTCATCGCGGCCTATGAGGAGCAGTTCGGGTTCATCGAAGGGCTTGGCGGCAAGGTGATCATGATGGCCAGCCGCGCGCTTGCGGCGATCGCCAAAGGCCCCGACGATTATGCCAGCGTCTACGACCGCATCCTGTCCCAGGCATCCGGCAAGGTTATCCTGCACTGGCTGGGCGACGTGTTCGATCCGGCGCTGAAAGGCTACTGGGGCAGCAGCGATTTCGAAACTGCGCTCGAGACGGTGATCGCCATCATCGAACGCCACGCCGGCACGGTCGAGGGCATAAAGATATCGATGCTCGATGCCGGCAAGGAGATCGCGCTCAGGGACCGGCTGCCCGAGGGCGTGGTGATGTTCACCGGCGACGACTTCAATTACCCCGAGCTGATCGCCGGCAACGGCGACAGACATTCGCACGCGCTGCTCGGCATTTTCGATGCGATCGCGCCGGTCGCCAATGCAGCGCTGGCAAAGCTGGCCGACGGCGACCGCGCCGGCTACGACGCGCTGATGGCCCCGACAGTGCCGCTGTCGCGCAAAATCTTCGAGGCGCCGACCGAATATTACAAGGCCGGCATCGTCTTCATGGCATGGCTGAACGGCCACCAGGAGCATTTTTCGATGATCGGCGGCATGCAATCGGCGCGCGGCATCCGCCACTATTCCGATGTCTTTCGCCTTGCCGACCAGGCAGGGTTGCTGGCCGACCCCGCGCTTGCCATTGCCAGAATGACAAGCCTCTGCGCGGTAGCGGGCGTCTGATCGCCAGCGCTACGGCGTCCGATCCAAAGGTTGCTTCGGGTGGCTTTGCGATTTGCCTTGTCTGGGCAAATCTGTATGCGGTATGCGTCCGGCAACAGAGAAGCCGATCCGGCGCTCCGCCGGCCAACTGGCATAGCTGCCGTTCTGCATTGGGGTAAGCTGATGACCTTCGACCTTCAGGGCAAGCGCGTTTTCGTGGCCGGACATCGCGGCATGGTCGGCTCGGCCATCCTGCGCCGATTGGCCGACGAGGATTGCGAGATCCTGACCGCCTCGCGCGCCGAGCTCGATCTTCTCGACCAGGCCGGCGTGCGGCGCTGGATGGCCGACCGCAAGCCGGATGCAGTGGTGATGGCGGCGGCCAAGGTTGGCGGTATCCTGGCCAACAACAGGCTTCCGGTCGATTTTCTGCAGGACAATCTCGTCATGCAGAACAATGTCATCGACAGCGCCTTCCGCAACGAGGTGCAGAAGCTGATGTTTCTCGGTTCATCCTGCATCTATCCCAAATTCGCGGCGCAGCCGATCTCCGAGGACGCCTTGCTGACCGGGCCGCTCGAGCCCACCAACGAATGGTATGCGATCGCCAAGATCGCCGGGCTGAAACTGTGTCAGGCTTATCGGCGCCAGCACGGCGTCGACTACATCTCGGCGATGCCGACCAATCTCTACGGTCCGGGCGACAATTTCGACCTCAATTCCAGCCATGTCGTGCCCGCTCTGATGCGCAAGGCGCACGAGGCCAGGCGCGCCGGCCGCAAGAGCCTGGAGGTGTGGGGATCAGGCACGCCGATGCGTGAATTCCTGCATGTCGACGACGCCGCCGACGCGCTGGTCTGGCTGCTGAAGAATTATTCGGGCGACAGCCACATCAATGTCGGCTCTGGGGAAGACATCACCATTGCCGATCTTGCCCGCACCATCGTGTCGGTCGCCGGCGCCGATGCTGCGATAACGTTCGATGCGACGAAGCCGGACGGCACGCCGCGCAAGCTGATGGACGTGTCGCGTCTGTTCGCCACCGGCTGGCGCCCGCGCTACTCGCTGCGCAGCGGATTGGAACAGACCTATGCGTGGTTTCTGGAGCACGTCGAGACCGGTGATCTCCGCCTCGGCGCGGCCTGAGGCTGGTATAGGCCGGGAACGTCAGTCGACGAAAAATACCAACGGCCAATCGAGGGATTGTCTGGATGGTGGGCGTGACAGGGATTGAACCTGTGACCCCTGCAATGTCAATGCAGTGCTCTCCCGCTGAGCTACACGCCCATCCGAAGCCGCGCATACACCATTTTTGGTTCGGCACGTCAATAGCGGGAAAAGCGAAAGAATGGCTGGCTTGCGGCGTTGGTCAAGACGCGACAAAAAGCGCGTCAGGCGGCCTGCAGCATCTTTTCGACTTCGTTGACGAGGTCGCGCAGGTGGAACGGCTTCGATAGCACCTTGGCGTCTTTCGGCGCCTTGGAGTCAGGGTTCAGGGCGACCGCGGCGAAGCCGGTGATGAACATCACCTTGAGGTCGGGATCGATCTCGGTAGCGCGGCGGGCGAGCTCGATGCCATCCATCTCGGGCATGACGATGTCGGTCAAAAGCAGCGAAAAAGGCTCCTCGCGCAGCCGCTCATAGGCACTGGCGCCATTGTCGAAATCGCTGACCTGATAACCGGCGCGCTCCAGCGCCTTGACGAGGAACCGGCGCATGTCGTCGTCGTCTTCCGCCAGCAGAATGCGTGCCATCTTGTCCCGTCCGAATCACCCAACCGACAATGCCGTGCGGCAAGCCCGTTAACCATGCTGTATATGAGGAGGTGACGGTAAACATCAAGTGAACGTTGGGCGCACAATCCTGATTTGGCTGACGCTTCGGCGGCTGGACATGCGGGCGGCGAGGTGGCACTTTCCTATCATGATGCATTGGTATTCCCGGGTTCGTTCAAATTGAAAACGGCAGCCGAGGATTTTTCGGTCGTTCCACCCTTCGAAATCCGATCGGGCGCCGAACAGCGCGTTCCCTTCCTCTTCAACTCGCCGCATAGCGGCCGCTACTATCCGGACCGGTTCATGGCGATGGCCAAGCTGGACCGCAACGCGATCCGTCGCTCCGAGGACTGCTATGTCGAGGAATTGTTCGGCGGTGCCGTCGCGCTAGGGGCGCCGATGCTGGCGGCAAACTTCCCGCGTGCCTATCTCGACGTCAACCGGGAGCCGTGGGAACTCGACCCGCGCATGTTCGCCGAACCGGTGCCGTCATTCTGCAACATCCGCTCAGCGCGGGTGGCCGGCGGACTCGGCACCGTGCCCAAGCTTGTAGGCGAGGGGCTCGACATCTATTCCGGCCGCTTGCCGCTGGCGGAGGCCGTGGCGCGCATCGAAGCGGTCTACAAGCCCTATCACGAGACGCTGAAACGGCTCTTGACCAGAACCCATGCGCGCTTCGGCTATGCCGTGCTGATTGACTGCCACTCGATGCCGGCAAGCATAAGGGTCGGCGACAGCGGATTGCGGCCGGATTTCATCGTCGGCGACCGCTTTGGCATTTCCGCCGCGGCGGCGTTGACCGAGACCGCGATCGGCCTGCTCACCGGCATGGGCTACAGCGTCGCCCACAACAAGCCCTATGCCGGAGGCTTCATCACCGAGCACTATGGCCGCCCAGTGCGCCATCTGCATGCGCTGCAGATCGAGGTCAATCGCGGGCTCTACATGAATGAGCGGACGTTCCAGAGATCATCTGGTTTCGACGCCCTGGCGGACGATCTGGCGCGGTTTTCAGCCGAACTGATGGCGATGCCCGATCACAATTTCATGGATCTGCCGCTGGCCGCCGAATAGCCGCGGAATCGCGGCACTCGCCGCTCATGCGGCGGCATAAAAAAAGACCGCATCGTTTGCACGACACGGTCGAAGTCTAGGGAGGAAACGCCCAAGGAGGGCATGGACAGGGAACCCCTGTCCGAGAACAAACGTATTGTGCGCTGCACAAATGTCAAGGCGCGTTCCGGCTTTTTTAATTCACTGTGAAGTGGAAATTGCATTTCCACGATGATTGCGTTGCATTCGAGCAACAGTTAGCGTCCAGCGAAAGGCTCCGAACGCCCTTGTTTCGGCATAAAACCGTGGGCTAACGGGCATCTCAAACATGCTGGAGCGGGAGAATCAGTTGGACGTCAGCATCGAGTTCATGCGGCGCGTTGCGCATGCCGCCGCAGCGGAGACCTTGCCGCGCTTCCGCAATCAGGGCGCGGTCACCAACAAGGAGCGCGGCAGCTTCGACCCCGTCACCGAGGCCGACCGCGAGGCCGAGCGGGCGATCCGCGCGCTGATCAACGCGCAATACCCCGATCACGGCATCCTCGGCGAGGAGCATGGCAGCGAAAACATCTCCAGCCGGCATGTCTGGGTGATCGATCCGATCGATGGAACGCGCGCCTTCATTTCCGGCCTGCCGGTGTGGGGAACACTGGTCGGGCTGACGGTCGACGGCGATGCCGTCGCCGGCATGATGTCGCAGCCCTTCACCGGCGAGCTGTTCTACGCCAATGCCTCCGGCTCGCATTATGAAGGTCCCGGTGGCCCCCGAAGACTCGCAACGCGCAAGACGACGAATCTCGCCGAGGCGACGCTGTTCACCACCACGCCGGCGCTGTTCAAGGGAGACGCGCGCCTGCGCTACGACCTGTTCGAGCAACAGGTCCAACTCGCCCGTTACGGCACCGACTGCTATGCCTTCGCCATGGTGGCGGCGGGCAGCGTCGATATCGTTGCCGATCCCGGATTGAAACCTTACGACATCGTCGCGCTGATCCCGATCATCGAGAAGGCAGGCGGCGTTGTCACCACCTTCGAAGGCGGGCCGGCGGAAAACGGCGGCGACATCCTGGCGGCGGCGACACCGGAACTGCACGCGGCGGCGATGGCGGCGCTGCGCGGCTAGGCATCCGGTGCACCCACGCGTCTGGTTTTGCGCAAATCCGACGGAAACCGCGGTACAGTTCCAAAGTGCGTCGCGTTTGAATGGGGCGCGCTCGCATTTTTGTATGTCGTTATCGCACAACCGCTGCGCACTTTTGCGCGACATGCATTAGCTATCGGCAGGCCAAGCGTCCGAGAGACGCAGGCCCCACAAAATGAGCACGAAAGAGATGAGGCCGGTCGGCGCGGACGAATACGCCACACCTTTGATCACTGCTTCCTGAAGGGCACTTCCGTGGAAGGCTCCGGCCGCTAACGGCATAGTCTCGTTGCCGGCCGCCCAGGCGCTGGCGATCACGTAGGCGGCCAGGATCGCCAAAGCCGAATAGATCAGCAGCCAGAATGCAATCCGCGACGTCGCCGCGCCGAGATTGAGCCTAGACCATGTGAGGCCCAGCGCCAGCAAGAGAACGCCCTCCAGGGCGCTGAGCGTGTGCGCGGACAGTCCGAGCCGCGGTGCGGCGAGATACGGTATTGCAAACCCTTCGAATGACGAAAACAGCAGCAGCGCGACGCCAATCTGCAGTAGCCGATGCCCCTGACGTAACAGCGTGTTCGATGCGTTCATGGTCGTTTTTCTCCCGGCGAATGGCCTCCAACCTCTTTGGCAGCAAGCTAGCGCTCGATGCCTGAACGGGAATGAGGGGGCACGCTGCGCCGGACAAGCGACCCGTGCGGGCCTTGTCGGCGGGCGCCGCGAAGCGGTCAAACAGCGTCGCCGGTTCCGGGGATGAAGGCATCGAATGCCGCAAGCAACTGCTCGCGATAGAGGTCGGCTTCCTGGAGGATCTCATGGCGGGCGCCGTCGATCATCACTAGCGAGCCGACGCGCAGACGTCTCGCATAGGCTTCGACTGCCCTGGTCGAGACGACTTGGTCGGCGCCGGCGGCGATCATCAGCAAGGGCACCTGGATCTTGGCCATGAAATCCGGGTCGCTGACGATCAAGGATGCCTCCGTGGCCGCCTTCAGCCAGCGGATCGTCGGTCCGCCGAGCGCCAGCTGCGGATAGGTTTCGTAGATCAGCGTATTGCGTCGATAGCGCGCCGGGTCGCTGGTCAGCTTGTTCATGGCGAAGGCCACCGATTCCTTCGGCCGCGGCCCCCATGCGGCATAGAGCCGGCCGAGGCCGAGAAGGCAGAACAGCGAACAGATGCGGCGAACGGTTTTTACCGAAACCGGCAGGTCGGGCACTGTGAAGAACGGTGCGATCAGCACCATGCGGCGCACGCGGTTCGCCATTGAGGGCGCGGCAAGCAGCGCAATCACCGCGCCAGCCGAATGGGCCAGTATGTAGTAGGGCCCTCGGCAATCGGGCAGCACGATCTCTTCGAAGAACTGCTCCAGATCACCGGTATAGTCGAAGAAGCTCTGGACGTGGCCGCGCTGTCGGTCGCCGATCATCCGGTCGGAAGCGCCCTGACCGCGCCAGTCGAGGGTTGCCACGCCAAAGCCCCGGTCGGCAAGGTTGCGAATGGTCTCGAAATACTTCTCGATGCACTCGTTGCGGCCGGTCAGGACGACCACGGTGCCCTTCATGGGGCGGGCAACAGCGGCAAACAGCCCATAGCGGATCTTCTTGCCGTCGCGCGTGGTGAAGAAGCCACCGGCTGCGTTTTCCGGCAGCGGATTGTCCGGAGTTTCGTGGAAGACGGGGGTCTGGTGGAAAAGATCGGTCATACGGTGTTTGGCTGGTGTCGGTGCCGACGGGCGCAAGTCAGGCATAAACGCCCATGCGCCAAAAGCAAAGGAATTCGGGATGCCGGGGAGGTCGACAGGCAGCGAAGAAATAAGGCCGGAAGCAGCCTTGGGCGTACTTCCGGCCTCTGTCGACCCGGGAGGAAGGGACGTTGCACCCGGTTCGGCCTCGTCGTGTCGCCTTTTTCGCGACCTGTTCGTTATCTCGAGAACAGTTTTAATGCCGCCTGGCTGAACGCTCGCCGAAGCCACGGTTCATCTGCCGTTCATCGGCATCGGGACGTCGGCCGCGACCGGTCCCGTTTGGACGCGGGAAATCTTGAAATGCCGTCGTCCGCTTCCCAAATTTGTCATGCGGTCGCCAATGTCGGGGCCGCTGGCCCATCCGAAACGCTGCTACGGGTTTCGCACCGGCCATACGCAACCTTGTTGCTCAACAGGAGAACACATCATGCGTCACGTTGATTTTTCCCCGCTCTACCGTTCGACCGTCGGTTTCGACCGGTTGTTCACCATGCTCGATTCGCTTGCGCAGCCAGAAGGCCAGACGTATCCGCCTTACAACATCGAGCGCACGGGCGAGGATGCCTATCGCATCTCGATGGCTGTGGCCGGCTTCTCGGAAGATGAGATTTCGATCGAAGCTCACCGCAATGTGCTGACCGTCAAGGGTGAGCGCAAGGAGGAAGGCAATGGCGAAGGCTCCGAACTGCTCTATCGCGGTATCGCCAGCCGAGCCTTCGAGCGCCGCTTCCAGCTTGCCGATCACGTCGAGGTTGTCGGCGCCGCGCTGAAGAACGGGCTGCTCTCCGTCGACCTCAAGCGCAACATCCCCGAAGAGCTGAAGCCGCGCAAGATCGCGATCACCTCGGCTCCGGCCAAGGCCAAGCAGATCGAGGCCAAGACTGCCGCCTAAGCCAGGCAGCTACGTTCTCCGGGGACGCCAACTCCCCGGGAAGAAAGGGCGGTGCAGCAATGCGCCGCTCTTTTTGCTGGGTAAGGCTTGCTATCCGGCGAGCAGGTAGCGGAAACGGTCGACCTCGTCGGGCGTGGTCGCGAAGCTGGTGACGAAGCGGTAGAGCGCTTCGTCCTCGCCGATGTGGCCGTCGTAGCCGAGCGGCCTGTGCCAGTCATGGAAGGCCGCGCCTGCCGCTTGCATGCTTTCGGCCTCGGCCTTTTTCATGACCGCGAAGACCTCGTTCGCCTGCGGCAGCCAGGCCAGCCGGGCGGAAGGGGAATCTTCTATCGCCGCGGCAAGCCGTGCCGCCATCGCATTGGCGTGCCGTGCCGTATCGAGCCATAGCCCACCCCTGAAATAAGCATCGAATTGCGCGGCGATGAAACGCGATTTCGAGAACAGCTGGGCCGCGCGCTTGCGCAAAAAGGCCAATTCCTTGGCTCGCTCGAGGTCGAACAGCACGATCGCCTCGGCGCACCAACAGCCATTCTTGGTGCCGCCGAAGGAGAGGATGTCGATACCGTGCTTCCAGGTCATTTCGGCCGGCGTCGTTTCCAGCGCGACGAGCGCATTGGCAAAGCGGGCCCCGTCCATGTGCAGCGGCAGTCCATGCTGCTTTGCGATCGCCGAAATCCTGGCGATTTCGTTCAGCGTGTAGACGGTTCCGACCTCGGTCGACTGAGTGATCGAAACGGCAACCGGCCGCCCGGAATGGACGTTTTCGGGTGCGAAACGGTCCACCGCCCGTTCCAGATTGCCGGCATCGATCTTGCCGAGCGCGCCTTCGACTGTATAAAGCCGCGAACCGCCGGTGAAATATTCCGGTGCACCGCATTCGTCCTCGATGACGTGCGATTCGCGATGGCAGAAGGAAATGCCGCCTGGCTTGTTATAGGTAGTCAGCGACAGCGAATTGGCAGCGGTGCCGGTGGCGACGAAAAACACCGCGACTTCGCATTCGAAGATCTCATTGAAGCGCTGGTAAACTGCCTTGTCGAGGACGCCGTCGCCATAAGCGGTGGAGAAGCCCTCGGCATGGGCCGAGAGGCCGGCAGCGATACGGGGATGGGCGCCTGCCCAATTGTCGGAAGCGAAAATCATGCGTCTGCCTATGTTGGGGAAATCGGTGCGAGCTTGGCCGCTTTCGCATGCCGGCCGCAAGGGGCAGATACCGAAAATCCGCTAAAGCCAGCGAAACGCATGAGCGTACATGCAGCGACGGAAGGTTACGCTGGCACCGGGTTTCCGCGCAATTTTCTGTCGCGAAAGCTTCAAGAATTTTGTGAATCGGTCTTGTGTGCATCCAAAATTTCTGTCATAAAAATTTAGGACAGTAGTGCTGTCTTATTTTGTCGCACAAAACTGGCCGCATAGGCATATGATTGCGCCTCTGCGGCCGTTTACCGCGAGCGACAGCTAGACAGCCTGACTCTGGCCTGTACGAATACCATATGCGAGCGATGCGGAAAGCCGCACCGTCGGCAAGAATTTCGCAAGACGTGCCGCAAGATTGAAAGGGGAGCCACGCGCTTCCCGACGGAAACCAGCGCCCGAAGGGGACGGAACGGAGGACAGGACGATGACGGACATGACGCCATCTGCGACGAAGGCCGCGCAGACGAAAGCGGCAGCCGTCAAAAATCCGTCCCTGACCAATATTCGGCGAACCAACACCGGCTATGCCGCGCGCGGCCTCTACGATCCGCGCAACGAGCATGATGCCTGCGGCGTCGGCTTCATCGTCAACATGAAGGGCGTGAAGTCGCACCAGATCGTCGAGGACGGCCTTGCCGTGCTCGAAAACCTGACGCATCGCGGCGCGGTCGGCGCCGATCCGCTGATGGGCGACGGCGCCGGCGTGCTGGTGCAACTGCCGGACCGCTTCTTCCGCGAGGAGATGGCCAAGCAAGGGGTCGAACTGCCGAAGCCCGGCCACTATGCCGTCGGCCAGGTGTTCATGCCGCGCGACCCGGAGCTGCAGGCGCATATCGAAGGCATCATCGCCGAGGTGGCGCAACTCGAGGGCCAGCCGCTGCTCGGCTTTCGCGACGTGCCGGTCGACAATTCGTCGCTGTCCAAGGCGCCCGACATCGCCGCTTCCGAGCCGGTGCACCGGCAGGTGTTCCTGGGCCGCGGCGCCGAGATCGAGAACGACGACGATTACGAGCGGCGGCTCTACATCCTGCGCAAGGTCATTTCCGGACGTATCCACGAGGAGACCAAAGGCGTCGACAACGGCTTCTATGTCGTCTCGATGTCGTCGCGGACCATCGTCTACAAGGGCATGTTCCTGGCCTATCAGGTCGGAGCCTACTACAAGGACCTCACCGACCCGCGTTTCGAGACGGCGCTGATCCTGGTCCACCAGCGCTTCTCGACCAACACGTTCCCGTCGTGGAAGCTGGCGCATCCCTACCGAATGGTCGCCCACAATGGCGAGATCAACACGCTGCGCGGCAACGTCAACTGGATGGCGGCGCGCCAAGCTTCGGTCGATTCCGAACTGTTCGGCAACGACATCTCGAAACTGTGGCCGATCTCCTACGAAGGGCAGTCGGACACCGCCTGCTTCGACAATGCGCTCGAATTCCTGACGCAGGGCGGCTATTCGCTCGCCCACGCCATGATGATGCTGATCCCGGAAGCCTGGGCCGGCAACAAGCTGATGGGTCAGGACCGCAAGGCCTTCTACGAATATCACGCAGCCCTGATGGAGCCGTGGGACGGGCCGGCGGCGGTTGCCTTCACCGACGGCCGCCAGATCGGTGCCACGCTCGACCGCAACGGGCTGCGGCCGGCGCGCTACATCGTCACCGACGACGACCGCGTCATCATGGCCTCGGAAGCCGGCGTGCTGCCGGTGCCGGAGGAAAGGATCGTCAAGAAGTGGCGGCTGCAGCCCGGCCGCATGCTGCTGATCGACCTGGACAAGGGCCGCATCGTTTCCGACGAGGAGATCAAGTCGGAGATCGCGACCAGGCACCCCTACAAGAGCTGGCTCGCCAACACCCAGCTCATCCTCGAAGATTTGAAGCCGGTCGAGCCGCGCGCCCTGCGCAGGGACGTCAGCCTGCTCGACCGCCAGCAGGCGTTCGGCTACACCCAGGAAGATACCAAGCTGCTGATGTCGCCGATGGCGACCACCGGCCAAGAAGCAGTCGGCTCGATGGGCACCGACACGCCGATTTCGGCGATGTCGGACAGATCGAAGCTGCTCTATACCTATTTCAAGCAGAATTTCGCCCAGGTCACCAACCCGCCGATCGATCCGATCCGCGAGGAACTGGTGATGAGCCTGGTGTCCTTTATCGGGCCGCGGCCCAACATCTTCGACCTGGTCGGCAATTCGCGCCGCAAGCGGCTCGAAGTGCGCCAGCCAATCCTGACCAATGGCGATCTCGAAAAGATCCGCTCCATCGGTCACACCGAGGACCGTTTCGACACCAAGACGATCGACATCACCTATGCTTCGAATGAAGGCGCGGCCGGCATGCAGGGCGCTATAGACCGGCTATGCGAGCGCGCCGAGGCGGCGGTCGCCGGCGGCTACAACATCATCATACTGTCGGACCGTCAGCTCGGCCCGGACCGCATCGCCATTCCGGCGCTGCTGGCAACGGCGGCCGTGCATCATCATTTGATCCGCAAGGGATTGCGCACCTCGGTCGGGCTCGTCGTGGAATCCGGCGAGCCGCGCGAGGTGCATCATTTCTGCTGTCTCGCCGGCTACGGCGCCGAGGCGATCAATCCCTATCTCGCTTTCGACACGCTGCTCGACATGCACAAGCGTGGCGAATTGCCGGCGGAGGTCGATGCCTACGAGGTCGTCTCCCGCTACATCAAGTCGATCGGCAAGGGCATCCTGAAGGTGATGTCCAAGATGGGCATCTCGACCTATCAGTCCTATTGCGGCGCGCAGATCTTCGATGCCATCGGGCTGAAGTCGGAGTTCGTGCACAAGTACTTCACCGGTACGGCGACGCTGATCGAAGGCGTCGGGCTGGACGAGATCGCCGCCGAAACGGTCAGCCGCCACACCGACGGCTTCGGCAACGACCCGGTGCTGCGCAACAGCCTCGAGGTCGGCGGCGAATACATGTTCCGCATGCGCGGCGAGGCCCATATCTGGTCGCCCGATGCAGTGGCGACCTTGCAGCACGCTGTGCGCCAGGGCTCGTGGGAGACGTTCAAGGACTATTCCGCCCAGATCGACAGCGAGACGGCGCAGGCGCAGACCATTCGCGGCATGTTCAAGATCAAGCTTGCGCAAGAGACCGGGCGCAAGAAGGTCGAACTCGACGAGGTGATGCCCGCGGCCGATATCGTCAAGCGCTTCTCGACCGGGGCGATGTCCTTCGGCTCGATCTCCAGGGAAGCGCATACGACGCTGGCGCGCGCCATGAACGCCATCGGCGGCAAGTCGAATACCGGCGAGGGCGGCGAAGAGGCCGACCGCTATCTGCCACTGCCGGGCGGCGGCAAGAACCCCGAACGCTCGGCGATCAAGCAGGTCGCTTCGGGACGCTTTGGCGTCACTGCCGAATATCTGGTCAATTCCGACATGATGCAGATCAAGGTCGCGCAAGGGGCAAAGCCCGGCGAGGGCGGCCAGCTGCCGGGCCACAAGGTCGACGCAACCATAGCCAAGGTCAGGCATTCGACGCCGGGCGTCGGCCTGATCTCGCCGCCGCCGCATCATGACATCTATTCGATCGAGGATCTGGCGCAGCTCATCTACGACCTGAAGAACGTCAATCCGGCGGCCGACGTATCGGTCAAGCTGGTCTCGGAAGTCGGCGTCGGCACGGTTGCGGCCGGCGTCGCCAAGGCGCGTGCCGACCACATCACCATATCAGGCTATGACGGCGGCACCGGCGCTTCGCCGCTGACCTCGCTCAAGCATGCCGGCAGCCCGTGGGAGATGGGCCTTGCCGAGACGCACCAGACGCTGGTGCTCAACGGCCTCAGGTCGCGCGTCGCGCTGCAGGTCGATGGCGGCCTGCGCACAGGGCGTGACGTCATCATCGGCGCGCTGCTCGGCGCCGACGAGTTCGGCTTCTCGACCGCGCCACTGATCGCGGCCGGCTGCATCATGATGCGCAAGTGCCATCTCAACACCTGCCCGGTCGGCGTCGCAACGCAGGATCCGGTGCTGCGCAAGCGCTTCAAGGGCACGCCCGAGCACGTCATCAACTTCTTCTTCTATGTGGCGGAAGAGGTGCGGGCGCTGCTTGCCGAGATGGGCTACACCCATCTCGACCAGATCATCGGCGACACCGACCTTCTGGAAAAGCGCGAGCTGATCCAGCACTGGAAGGCGCGCGGACTCGACTTCAGCAAGATGTTCTACAAGCCCGATGCGCCACACGCGGCGGTGCACTGGACCGAGCGGCAGAAGCATCCGATCGACGACGTGCTCGACCGTAAGCTGATAGAACTGGCAAAGCCGGCGCTCGAAGCCAGGCAGCCGGTCAGCATCGAACTGCCGATCCGCAACGTCGACCGTTCGACGGGCGCCATGCTGTCGGGTGAAGTGGCAAAGCGCTTCAAGCACAAGGGCCTGCGCGAGGACACGATCTCGGTGAAGCTCACCGGCACGGCCGGCCAATCCTTTGGCGCCTTTCTGGCGCGCGGGATTTCGTTCGAACTGGTGGGCGCTGCCAATGACTATGTCGGCAAGGGTCTGTCGGGCGGCCGCATCGTCATCCGCCCGCCGGAGAACACGAAAATCGTTGCTGCCGAGTCCATTATTGTCGGCAATACCGTGCTCTACGGCGCAACCGAGGGCGAGGCCTATTTCTGCGGCGTTGCCGGCGAGCGTTTTGCTGTGCGCAATTCGGGTGTCGCCGCGGTCGTTGAAGGGGTCGGCGACCATGGTTGCGAATACATGACTGGCGGTATCGTCGTCGTCATCGGCCAGACCGGCCGCAACTTCGCCGCCGGCATGTCGGGCGGCGTCGCCTATGTGCTCGACGAGGCGGGCGATTTCGCCGAACGCTGCAACATGGCGATGGTCGAGCTGGAGCCGGTTCCGGAAGAGGACGACCTTATGGAAAAGCTGCTCCACCATGGCGGCGATCTCGACCATAAGGGCCGTGTCGACGTATCGGGCGATATGACCAGCCACGACGAGGAGCGGCTCTATCAGCTGATCTCCAACCACGTCCACTACACGGGCTCGGTACGAGGTCGCGAAATCCTCGACGATTGGGCGACTTTCCGGCCGAAATTCCGGAAGATCATGCCGGTCGAATACCGCCGCGCGCTGATCGAGATGGAGCGGATGCGCATGAACGTGGCGGCGGAATAGATTTGGAAATTGCCGGGAGGCCATGCGTCCTGGCAACCATCTTCATCAACAATCCTGACCTCGGACTGAAGGTTGCCACGGCTGCCTTATGAGGTTAACGGGTGCGTCGCCAGGCGTGCCTTCCGGACAGCAGGGACTGGACTATGGGCAAGGTAACAGGGTTTCTCGAGATCGACCGGCAGGTGCACAAGTACCAGCCGGCTTCCGACCGCATCCGGCATTTCCGTGAGTTCACGCTGCCGATGTCGGACAAGGAGGTCGAGAAACAGGCCGCGCGCTGCATGGATTGCGGCATTCCGTATTGCCATGGACCGACCGGCTGCCCGATCCACAACCAGATCCCGGACTGGAACGACCTCGTCTACAATGGCGACTGGGAAAACGCGATCCGCAACCTGCATTCGACCAACAATTTTCCGGAATTTACCGGCCGCATCTGCCCCGCACCTTGCGAGGAAGCCTGCACGCTGAACCTCGAGGATATTCCGGTCGCCATAAAGACGATCGAGCAGGCGATTGCCGACAAAGCCTATGAAACCGGCCATATTCGGCCCTATCCGCCGGAACGGAAGACCGGCAAGCGCGTCGCGATCATCGGCTCGGGGCCGGCGGGAATGGCGGCTGCCCAGCAACTCGGCCGCGCCGGCCATGACGTTCACGTCTATGAGCGCGAGAGCCGGCCGGGCGGGCTGATGCGCTACGGTATCCCCGACTTCAAGATCGAGAAGCATTATATCGACCGGCGCATCGAGCAGATGCAGGGCGAAGGTGTCAGCTTCCATTGTGGCGTCAATGTCGGCGTCGACAAGCCGGTCGCCGAACTGCTCGCCGAATATGACGCGGTCCTCTATTGCGGCGGTTCCGAAACACCGCGTCCGGCCAACATCCCTGGCGACGATCTCGACGGCGTGCACGACGCGATGCCGTATCTGGTTCAGCAGAACAAGCGTATCGGCGGCGAGCCGATCCAGTCGGTGGCATGGCCGTCGCGCCCGATCGTCGCCGGCGGCCAGCACGTCGTCGTCGTCGGCGGCGGCGACACCGCCTCCGACTGCGTTGGTACCGCCTTCCGCCAGGGCGCGGTGCGCGTCACCCAGCTCGACATCCGGCCGCAGCCGCCGGAAAAGGAGGACAAGCTGTCGGTCTGGCCCTACTGGGCGACCAAGATGCGCACGTCATCCTCGCAGGCCGAAGGCGCCGAGCGCGAATTCCAGGTGGCGACGCTTGAATTCATTGGCGAAGACGGCCAGCTGACCGGGGTAAAATGCTGCGAAGTCGACGAAAAGCGCAAGCCGATCGCGGGCACGGAATTCGTCATCCGCGCCGATCTCGCGTTCATCGCCATCGGCTTTGCCGGGCCAGCCGCTCGCGGGCCGGTCTCGGAACTCGACGGGCAGATGAAGATCGTCACCGACAGCCGCCGCTCGAAGAATGTCGAGGCCAATGACCGGGACTACAGGACCAGCGTCGAAAAGCTCTATGCGGCGGGCGACGTGCGGCGCGGCCAGTCGCTGGTCGTCTGGGCGATCCGCGAGGGCCGCCAGGCGGCGCGTGCCATCGACGAGGCGCTGATGGGATCGAGCGTGCTGCCGCGCTGAGCCCGTTCCGAAACTCTACAGAAACAGGCGCCAGCTTTACTGCCGGATCGCCGTCGTCGTATCGGATGCGGCCGCCGTCGCAGGCTGTGTCTTGGGTGGCCAGGAGAAATCGTCGGCGCGGCCCGGTGAGGCGTCGGGCGCCTTGCCCTCGACGATCAGCCTTTCGCCCGGCGAATTCTTGTCAGCTTTTGCCGGCGGGGCGGCGCCGAGAAGTTCCGAACCGCCGTCCAGCGCCGGATCGCTGAGCAGCATCGGCACTGTGCGATCGACAGCTATCGGCGCGGCAGCAGGTGCCGGCGCCTCGACGGGAGCGCCGGCCGGGGCAGAAGCCGTCACCACGCTTCCCGGCGCGGCCAGCCCCAGGATCTTCATCAGCGGCTTTTCGGTATAGAAGGCGAGCTTGCGCTTGCCGGCCTTCGACATGTTGATGCCGTCGTCGGAGCGCAGGCGCACCGATTGGCCGTTGATGTCCGGTCCGCTGGTGATGAAGGCGCCGTTCTCGTCGACAAACCCGTCCCAGACGTCGACGAATTCGCCGCCGTGGCTTTCGGCGGACGAGCGGAAGATATCGTTGAAGGCCAGCATGTCAGAGGTCATTTTCGAGACCCGGAAGGCCGGCATGCCAACCCACAAATACGGCACCTTGGTTGCGGCGATGGCCTTGCCGAACGCATCGGTCCGGCGCTCGTATTCCTTGGTCCAGTTCTCGGATCGCGGCTGCTCGCGCACATCGCCGACGCGCATCTGCTGCCGGTCGTTGGATCCGAGCATGACGACGACGGCTGCCGGTTTTTCGGCAGCGATCAGGGACTTGATCTGTCCTGGCCAGTTGTAGACATCGTCACGCACGAAGCCGGACGATCCGTTGGCACGGACGACGATCCTGACGCCGGTGTTTTCGGCAAAGGCGGCGTCGAGCCCCTCAGCCAGCCCAGACGCCATGAAATCGCCGACCACCAGAACGACGCGTGCATCCGGCGCCTTCTCGGCCACTGGGCTTGTCGGCTCGGCCGGCGGCGGCCGGCGAACTGACCGGGGCTTTCTCAGCTTGGGCCTAGGCTTTGTTCTCTGGAATTCTCTCTGGAATTCGGGCGGCGGCTGCTCAAACCGCTCGCTTCTGCGCGGAAACAACAGGTCGCGCAGCGACCAGCCACGACTTTCCGGCTCCTGCGCCATGGCCGAGGTATGAAAGGCACTGGCGGCGCCGACTGCCAGAACAGCGATCGCCAGAACCAGAATCGGCACGCGACGAACGATTAACCGGATGCCCGCAGCCGAAACCAATCACCCTCTCCATCCCGTAACTGGCTCTAGTTCTGCCTGAGCCATTTGAGCACTTCCTTGCTCGGATACCCGTCCTGGGTCAAGCCGGCCTTTGCCTGGAAGGCCATGATGGCGGTTTTCGATCCGTCACCGATCTTGCCGTCGAACTTGCCGTCGTAAAAGCCGTGCTCGGAAAGTCGCTTCTGAAGCTCCTGCCTTTCCTCGAAGGAGAGCTTGGTAAACGGTCGCTTCCAGTCCTGCACAAGCCCGCCATAGCCGGCGATTTCGTCGGCAAGAAGGCCCACGGCGAGCGCATATTTGTCGGCATTGTTGTAACGCTTGATGACCGAGAAATTCGTGATCATCAGGAAAGCCGGCCCACCGCGGCCGCCGGGCAGCTTCAACGTCGCCTTGTCGGCACCGTTCTTGAACGGCTTGCCGTTGGCACGGGTGACGCCCAGCGCCTGCCATTGCGACAGCGACTTCGAGCCTCCGGGCAGCTTCTTGCCGTCCGGAAGGCTGACTTCATAGCCCCAGGTCTTGCCTGCCTGCCAGCCGTTCTTCCGCAGCAAATTGGCGGCTGTCGCCAGTGCGTCGGGAATCGAATTCCAGATGTCGCGCTTGCCGTTGCCGTCCATATCGACCGCATAGGACAGGTAGCTGGTAGGGATGAACTGGGTATGGCCCATCGCGCCGGCCCATGAGCCGCTGAGATGGCTTTCGTCGATGTCGCCGGTCTGCAGGATCTTCAGCGCCGCGATCAGCTGGGTGCGGGCAAATTTCGCTCGCTTGGGGTCCGCATAACCAAGCGTCGCCAGCGAGCGCACGACATTGCGCATGATATCATCGCGCTTGAGGGTTTCGCCGTAGTTCGATTCCATCGACCAGATGGCCAGCAGGATGTAGCGGTCGACGCCGTATCTTGCCTCGATCCTGTCCAGCCAAGGCTTCCATTTCCTTGCCATTTGCTGGCCGACGGCGACCGACTGGTCATGGACGCGGTTGTCGAAATAATCCCAGGCGGGTGCGGTGAATTCGGGCTGAGTACGAGCCTTTTCCAGCACCACCGGGTCAGCATCGTTGATGCCCTTGAATGCCTGGTCGTAGACGGAGCCGGAAACGCCGCTCGCCACGGCGGTAGCACGGAAGCTGGCGACCCATTGGCGGAAGCCGGCATCGGCAAAAGCCGGCCCGCTGGGCATGAGCAAAGCAAGCGAGAGGCTGGCGGCCGTCAGGACGCTGGTGAAGCGCCTTGCGGCGTTGCGAACGGACATCTTTTCCTCCTTCTTCATCTCAGGAAGACTATTCATCGCCGAACCCGGTTAGCATTTGGTTTACCATAGGTGCCGTGCGGGGTGAAAAGATGCGTCAATGCTTTATCAGCTGAGATTTATGACCCGCATCAGCTGAGATTTATGACCCGCCGTTCAGTAATCCTCGATTTCGGCATGAAAATGTCTCGAATCGGGATTGCCGAACAGGCATGCAAATGGATAATTGGCACATGAAGAGAGTTCGCAAGGCAGTGTTCCCGGTTGCCGGTCTCGGCACGCGCTTTCTCCCTGCTACCAAGGCCATTCCCAAGGAAATGCTGACGGTCGTCGACAGGCCGGTCATCCAGTATGTGGTCGATGAGGCGCGCGATGCCGGAATCGAGCATTTCATCTTCGTGACCGGCCGCAACAAGGCGGTCATCGAGGATCACTTCGATGTCCAGTTCGAGCTCTACGACACGCTTGCGCAGCGCGGCAAGGACGACCAGCTCGCCCGCCTGCAGCGGCTGCAGCCGGCGCCGGGGCAGACCAGCTTCACCCGCCAGCAGGTACCGCTCGGCCTTGGTCACGCCGTCTGGTGCGCGCGCGAGCTTGTCGGCGACGAGCCCTTTGCGCTGCTGTTACCCGACATGATCATGCAGTCGGAAAAAAGCTGCATGAAGGATATGGTCGAGCTTTACGCCGAGACCGGCAACAACATCGTCGCCGTGCAGGAATGCGATCCGGCCGAGGCGCACAAATACGGCATTGTCGGCCGCGGCGATGACGCACATCACGGTTTCCGCATCACCGGCATGGTGGAAAAGCCGAAGACCGGCACGGCGCCGTCGAACCTCTACATCAACGGACGCTACATCCTGCAGCCTGAGATATTCAAGATACTCGAAGGCCAGGAAAAAGGCGCCGGCAACGAGATCCAGCTCACTGATGCAATGCTGAAACTGCAGAAACAACAGCCCTTCTACGGCTATCATTATCGCGGGCGCACGTTCGACTGCGGCTCGCCCGAAGGCTTCGTCGAGGCCAACGTTGCCTTCGCGCTGTGGCGCAGCGACATGAATGGAAGCATGGCAGGTGTCATTCGCACACTTCTCGACGAACTCGCGCCGTCAGAGCGCCGCGGCCTAGCCTTATAGTGTCAGCACCGGTTGCCGCGCTGGTCGGCGAAAGCGCGCCGCGTTCGACGGGCCTCATGCGACGCACCTAGGTTCTTGTTTTTATGCAAGTCGTTATCGCAAAACCGCTGCACACTTTTGCGCGATATGCATTTAGCGCTGCAACTTCAAGCCAACGAAGATACTGTTGGCCGTGTAGTCGCGCCCAACCAGGTTGCTGGTCAGTTTTTCAGTCCTGGCGCGGGTGGTGAGCCCGGTGTAGCGGTTCAGCCACCACGTCAGCCCAGCCTCGGCGCTCAGCGTCAAATCATGATCGTCGGAGCCGGTATAGTCGCGCCATTCAAGGCCGAGCGCGGCATTTCCGGTCAGGTTGGCGCGGATCTGCCGCTCGCCCGTGAGGCTGCCGGAATAGAGCATGGAGCCGCTTTCGCCCGCATTCGTCGTGTTCTCGGCGGTCGTCTGTGCGGTGAGCCCGATCGTGGTGCCGCGTTCCGGCGACCATTTGAGATCGGCATTGACCGTCGCGCCCGAAATAGCCGGCAGGGCGTCGTCGTCGATAGCTTCGCGCAGCCAGCCGACCGAGAACTCGCCGGTAAGCTTCTCGCGGAGATCGAGCTCGACGCCGGCCCGTGCGCCAAGCCTGGTCGAGGAGCGCTGGAAGCCGTTTGGATCGACGCGCAAATCATAAGCGCGCCGGCCGATCTCGATTTCGGTGAACGGCGTGATGGCAGGCGAGATCTCGTAACCGGTGCGCAAAATGGCCGTGTAGAGCGTCGAGTCGCGGCCCTTCTGCGACAGTGATCCGCCCGACGAAAGCTTAGCGTCGCCAAAGATGTCGTGCTCGACCGCGCCGGTCAGCGCGAAGCGCATCTTGCCGGCATCCTTCTCGACGGCGAGACTGCCGTTCACTGTCTGGCGCACCGGCTGGCCAACGGCGCCGACGACTGCGTCCGGCGCCGAGGCCGATTCGGGCACGGCCTCATAGCCCAGCTTGGCGATGGCGCGCAGATCATTGTCGAGATCGATGTTGAGTGTGCCGTCGACGTGGCCTTGCGCCTCGTGAATGTCATAGCCGGACAAGGTTTCGCGGAAGATGCCATAGCCCTCAACCGTCGCCGAATTCTCCCGCCAATCGGAGACGGCGTTGAAGCGCAGCGTCGTTTCCGACAGCAGGGCCGGCTTGCCGAGGCTGCTCGAATCGGCGTTTGTCGAAGACGTCAGGCCTTGCTCGAGCGTCGGCCGGATCACGAACGAGCCGAGCTTGATGCCGGTGGCGGCGAACGGGTCGTCCTCGTTCTTTTTGTTCTGGCCTTCGATGGCTTCGGTGCGCTCGGCGCCGGGGTCGAGCCTGAGCCTTTCGGCGGAATCGATGGTCACCGCACGGCGGTTGGCCGTATCCTGCTCGTCTATGGCGGCGGTATCGGTGTCCTTGGTCGTCGCTGCAGTCGCTGTTCTCTTGCTCGTATGGCTGTCCGCGGTCTCGGCTTCGACGTTGGCCGCATTGGCGGCGCGCGTTGCGCTTGGCCGCCGTCGCGGCGGCGGAGCGGGGTTGTCGGGAAATGGGTCGCCGCTGGCCGCCGGCGGATCGAAAGTGCCGCCGGTTGCGGCCGCTTCGCCCGTGCCGTCGTCAGGCAACGCCCCCTGGCTGGCCGGGCGATAGGTAGGCAGCGGCGTATTGTCGTTGGGGGTTGCAGCAGCCTGGGCGGCTTGGGTTCCAGCCATGCTCGTTTGCCTGATCTTGTACTGCTGGTCGTCCAGGATTGTCGATTCCGAAACCTCGCCGCGCAGCTCGGTTTCCTGGGCGCAAAGCAGTGTCGGGCGCGACAACGCAAAGACATTGGTTGCCAGCAGCAATGCGCAGACCGCCTTGCCCTTTCGTCCCATTTTGTTTTGAGGCTGAAACCCGGACATCGGCACCACTGCTTGCGCGGCGCACGCGCGCCATACTTACGAAACCGTAAATGGGGATGGTTAACGGAGCGTTGAGGGATGGCCCGTCAGGGTGTTCGGAGCGGCAATTCCGTTGGACAGGCGCGTGCCGAAGCGCTAATCGCATCGTCCATGGACGTGAAATCCCCAGACAGGAAGCGGCACGACGGGCAGGCCGCGATTGCCTCGGCGCTGAGAACGGTGGCGACAGAGCAGGCCGGCGTCGCGGCATTGGCCGACGCGCTCGAAAACGGGCTGGCCGAGCCGTTCGCACGGGCCGTCGACATGGTGTCGCAGATCGATGGCCGCGTCATCGTCACCGGGGTCGGCAAAAGCGGCCATATCGGCTCGAAGATTGCCGCAACGCTCGCCTCGACCGGCACGCCGGCCTTCTTCGTTCACCCTGCCGAAGCCAATCACGGCGACCTCGGCATGATCGCCAGGAACGACGCCATCATCGCCCTGTCGTGGTCGGGGGAAAGCCTCGAGCTCAAGGGCATCATCGCCTATTCGAGGCGCTTCTCGATCCCGCTGGTCGCGGTCACCGCGGGCGAAAAATCGGCGCTGGCGCGTGCGGCCGACGTGGTGCTTCTGCTGCCGCGAGCACCGGAAGCCTGCCCGCACGGCCTTGCGCCGACGACCTCGACGCTGCTGCAAATGGTGATGGGCGATGCGCTGGCCATCGCGCTGCTCGAGGCACGCGGCTTCACCCCGGACCATTTCCGCACGTTCCATCCCGGCGGCCAGCTCGGAGCCAACCTGACTCAGATCCGCGAGATCATGCATGTCGGTGACAGGCTGCCGCTGGTGTCGTCCGGCACCGGCATGCGCGAGGCAATCCTCGAATTGTCGCGCAAGGGGTTTGGCTGCGTGGCGGTGACTGCGGCGGACGGCAAGCTGATCGGCATCATCACCGATGGCGACATCAGGCGCCATATCGGCAGCGATCTCTTGGCCATGAGCGTCGATCAGGTGATGACCAGAGAGCCAAAAATGGCCGCGCCCGACACGCTGGTGGCGACGGCGCTGCAGACGATCAACGACTCGGCCATTACCAGCCTGATGGTGGTCGAAGGCAGGCGGCCGATCGGGCTCGTCCATCTGCACGACCTGCTGCGTATCGGTGCTGCCTAGTCTGGCGAGTTTTCTAGACCGCCTCGACCGTCAGTTCCAGATCGGTATCAGCGGCACCCGTCACGCGCACCTGCGTGCCGGCCGGGAGGTCGGGGCCGGAGACACGCCACAACGTGTCGCCCAGCTTGATGCGGCCGCGCCCATTCTTGATCGGCTCGGCAAGGGTCGCCGTCCGGCCGACCATCTGTGCGCCGCGGCGGTTGAGCAGAGGCTGGTCGGTCTCATCGTGGCGTCCGCCCACCAGCCGCTTGCCGACATAAGCCGAGACCAGCGACAGCACGAGGAAGGCGACGACCTGGACCTGCCAGGTCCAGAAACCGGCGTCCCAGATGAGCAGCGAGACGACGCCGATCAACAGCGCGGCAATGCCGATCCACAGCATGAAAATGCCGGGCGCGATGACCTCCATCACCAGCAGGATGAGGCCGAGGACCATCCAGCTCCACGGGCCGAGTTCGGAAACAATGCGGTCGAACATGGCCTCAGGTCTCGCTGGGACGAACCACGGGCGGGCGGGCCTGTCGTGCTGGACCGGCGGTGCCTTCGCCCTTGAAAACTTCCCTGGCGATTTCGCCAATGCCGCCAAGCGTGCCGATCAGTGAGGAAGCCTCTATCGGCATCAGCACGAGTTTACTGTTTGTCGCGGAGCCGATCCTGGTCAGCGCTTCCGTGTATTTCAGCGCGACGAAGTAGTTGAGCGCCTGCACGTCACCCTTGGAAATCGCCTCCGACACCACCTGCGTGGCGCGTGCTTCAGCCTCGGCCGATCGCTCGCGCGCCTCGGCGTCGCGGAAGGCGGCTTCCTTGCGCCCCTCGGCCTCCAGAATCTGCGACTGCTTGAGGCCCTCGGCGGCGAGGATCTGGGCGCGCTTATTGCGCTCGGCCATCATCTGGCGGCCCATCGATTCGACGAGATTGGCCGGCGGGTTGATGTCCTTGATCTCGACACGGGTGATCTTGATGCCCCAGGGATGCGCGGCCTCGTCGACGACGCGCAGCAGGCGCTCGTTGATGGCGTCCCGGTTCGACAACAGCTCGTCGAGGTCCATCGAGCCCATGACGGTGCGGATGTTGGTCATCGTCAAATTGAGGATAGCGTTCTGCAGGCCGGCGACCTGGTAGGCGGCCTGCGCCGCGTTGAGCACCTGATAAAAGGCGACGCCGTCGACGGCAACGGTGGCGTTGTCGCGCGTGATGATCTCCTGCGTCGGGACGTCGAGCACCTGCTCCATCATGTTCATCTTGGCGCCGATACGATCGACGAAGGGCACGATGAGGTTGAGGCCCGGGCTCAATGTCTTGGTGTAACGGCCGAAGCGTTCGACGGTATAATTATAGCCTTGCGGAATTGTCCGGATGCCTTTGAAAAGCACCAGCACGACAAGGGCGACAAGAACAAGAAGCGCGATATCGAAACCACTGAAACCCATTTGGCTCTCCCCTCAAAGGCCGGCCATGCCGGACAGTTCCACGCGGCCGGCTTGACCAAACACTTAAGTGTGTTTCAGCAACGTTACAATCAGGTGATTATGGATTGCCGGTGAATAGACGGGTGATCTGTTCAGGCCCAGCCGGACAGCTCGCGCCGTACCATTGCCTCGATCACCGCCATGCCCTCGGCACTGTCGTTGAGGCAAGGGATGTGTGTGAACTTTTCACCGCCGGCATGGTGGAAGGTCTCGGCCGCTTCCCTGCCGATCTCGTCCAGCGTCTCGATGCAGTCGACGGAAAAGCCCGGGTTGACGATGGCGATCGATTTCACGCCTTCGCGCCCTAGTCTTTCGACCGTCTTGTCGGTGTAGGGCTGCAGCCATTCCTGCGCGCCGAAGCGCGACTGAAAGGTGGTGATCAGCTTGTTTTCATCCCAGCCGAGCTTTTCGCGCAGCAGCCGCGTCGTCTCGAGGCAATGGGCTTGGTAGGGATCGCCCTTGTCGGAATAGGGTTTCGGAATGCCGTGATAGGAAGCGATGACAATTTCCGGTTCGAAGTCGAGGTTCGCCAGATGCTTTTCGATCGAACGGGCGAGCGCCTCGATATAGGCCGGCTCGTTGTAATAGGGCGGCACGCAGCGAATGGCTGGAGCGCGGCGCATCTTCATCAGCGCGCGAAACAACTGGTCGTTGGCAGTCGCAGTCGTCGTCGCCGAATATTGCGGATAGAGCGGGAAAGACAGGATGCGGTCGCAGCCTTGCTCGACCAGTCTCTCGGCCACGCTCGCGGTCGAAGGGTTGCCGTAGCGCATCGCCCAGTCGACAACGACATTGGGGAGGTCGCCGAGCGCGAGCCCGAGCTTCTCGGCCTGGGCGCGGGTGTAGGTGCGCAGCGGCGACTCGTTGCGCTCCCGGTTCCATATCCTGGCATAGTTGGCGCCCGACTTCCTCGGCCGGGTGGTGAGGACCAGGCCGTAGAGGATCGGATACCAGATCGCCTTGTTTAGCTCGATGACGCGTGGATCGGACAGGAACTCCCGGAGGTAGCGCCACATCGGCTTGAAGCCGGTGCCGTCGGGGGTGCCGAGATTGATCAGCATGACACCGACCTTGCCGGTCCTGACCGGAGGGCGCCCTGCCGACGGCGAGGCGGCGGTCTTCTCGGCTTTGATTTCAGCAGGGTTGGCAAGCGTCATGAGGTTCTCCAACACCGCGAACCAACGGTGCCGCGGCGAAATTAGCGATGCCGCGCCGGTTTTCAAATGCTGCGTCTGGCCGCACCTTATCCCAGAAATGCAACACCCGCCCGGTCTGCCGGGCGGGTGCATTGCGTTCCTGCGGCCGGATTACTTCGACGCCGCCGGGATCGTCAAAGTTGCGCCGACCGGCAGCCGGCGTGGCTCGTAGGCTTTGTTGGCATCGGAAATCATTTTCCATTTGGTGCCGTCGCCATAGGCCTTCACCGCGAGATCCCAGTAGGTATCACCGGCGACGATTACATGGCTGCCTTCGGCCGGTGCCGGCTCAGCCGGCTTGGCGGGCTCGGCAGGTTTTGCCGGCTCGGTTGGCGCCGGTTCACTTGGGGCCGGCTGACTCGGGGCCGGCGCTGTCTCGGCGGGCTCGGCCGGAGCAGGGGTCGCCGGAGCCGGTGTGACCGGAGCCGCAGGTGCCGCCGGCTGGGCCGGCTCGGCGGGTGCGGGTGCCGCCGGCGCGGTTTCCGCCGGGACGGCCGGCGGTGTCTTGGAAATGTCGCCTGAGCCGGCCGGCATTTCGGGCATTGCCGGTTCAGCAGGCTTTACCGGCGCAGCCTCAGCAGGTTTTGGCGGTTCGGCAGGCTTGGCCGGTTCCGCGGCCGGAGCCACGGTCGCGGCGATCTCGGTGATGCGGCCGTCGAGCTTGGGCGTATAGGGCCGGTGCGCGCCGAGGTAGTCGGCGACGACCTGTTCCAGCCCGGGGCCGTAATCATAGGCGTTCTTGGCCTTCTCGGCGAACACCTTATAGCCGTCGCCGCCCTGGCGGACATAGTTGTTGGTGGCGACAAGGTAATCCTTGTCCGGCTTGATCGGCGTCCAGACGCCGCCTTCCATGACCTCGACCGATTTGACGCGTCCGTTAGGCGGTGCCGATCTGTCGAACGCATATTTCAGGCCGGCAACCTGCGGGAAGCGCCCGGCGCCGTCCTCGACCTGGCTGAGGCCGCTTTCGAGGCCGGCAACCAGATCCTTGCCGGAGATATGGAAGGTCGCCAGCGTGTTCTGAAACGGCAGAACGGTGAGAATCTCACCCATAGTGACGGTGCCCTGGTCGATCGAGGCGCGCAAGCCGCCGCCATTCGAGATGACGATCTCGACACCCTGGCCCCTGACCCGGTCGAGGACGGCGTCGGAGACCAGATTGCCCATCTCGCATTCGCGGGCGCGGCAGTTTTCCCGACTGCCGTCGATCGCCTTGGTGGTCTCGGCGACTTCCTTGTTCTTCAAAGCCTCGATCGGCGCGCCGAGTTCCTTGATGCGGGCAAGCACGGCGGGGTCGGGCGTGATCGATTTGTCGAGATGGATGGGATCGCCGCTCGCCTCTTTGACAACGCCGTTGTCGTCGAACACGACCTTGAGCTCGCCGAGATATTTCGAATAGGACGCCGCCTGGACGACCGGCACTTTGTAGCCGTCCGGATTGTCGACCATCGTCGGATAAGGGCCTTCCGCCTTGGGGTCGGTGTTGGAGAGCAGCGAATGGCTGTGGCCGCCGACCACCACGTCGACGCCCGGGATCTTGGCGATCACGTCGCGCTCGCGCTTGTAGCCGATGTGGGTGACCGCGATGATTTTGTTGACGCCCTCTCCCTTCAGTTTCTCGACCTCGGCGGTGATCGACTTGACGTCGTCTTCGATGGCGATGTTCGGGCCAGGCGAGGCAAGCTCCGGCGTGTCGTTGGTGACCGCACCGACGATGCCGATCTTCTGGCCGCCGACCTCGACCACGATCGATGGCTTGACGCGGTCGCCGAGCTTGGATTGCGCATTGGCCTTCACGTTGGCGCCGAGCACCGGAAACTGGATCATGTCGAGAAACGGCGCCAGCGCCGACTCGCCATCGTCGAACTCATGGTTGCCGAGAGCCTCGGCATCGAACTTCATCTGGTTGAGGAATTCGCCTTCTGTCTTGCCCTTGTAGGTCGTGTAGAAGAGTGAGCCCTGGAAATTGTCGCCGGCGCTGAGCAGCAGCACGTTCTGGCCTTCCAGCTTCTTGCGCTCCTGCGCGATCGCTGTGACGAGGCGGGCGGCGCCGCCGACGCATTCACCCTTGGTCTCCTCCTCGGCCGAGCAGGTCGATTCGTACTTGTTGTTGCTCTCGATGCGGCTGTGCCAGTCGTTGATGTGCAGGATGTTCAGCGTGTAGTCGGCAAAGGATGCCCCTGCCGACAGGCCAAGCGCCGATGCCGACAGCGCGGCGATGGCAGCGATCTTCTTCATTCTCGTCTCCCGGATGACTCGAGTACAGCGCCGCGCGTCATTTGGGACGCGCAAAGGACGCTGTACCATTTTTATTTTGCGCATGATCCTTTCCGAAAATCGACTCCGATTTTCGGGGTCATGCGCAGACGCGTTTAACGCTCTTGTTTGACTTGGATGTAACAGCCCTCTCGGGCCATGTTCACATCGCGTTTCAGTCGATGCAAGCGGAAATCGGCATCAGCTTTGCCGGCGCAAGAAAACGGCGGCTTGAAGCCGCCGCCTTGTGCAAAGTCAATTCGGAATCGAACTTCAGGTGCGCCTGGTCAGCACAAAGTTCTGTCCGCTCGCGCTGGTGCAATTGAGCTGGCTGGTGGAGACCATCAAGCAGTTGAAGCTGATCGGCGTCTGGCGGATCAGCGAAGTGCCATGGATCTCGACCGAGGTGCCGCCGGTCATGGTGTAGCTGCCATCGGCAAGCTTCTGGCCGGTGTCGGTGGCGACGGTCGCGAAGCTGCCGCCCTTGAAGGTGGATAATCCGGTGCCCTGCGCGTCGATCCAGGAGCCTTCGACCCCTTTGGCGGTGATCACCGGTGGCTCGCCCGGGCCGGTGGTGGTGCAGGCCGCCAACGTGACGGCAGCGGCCGCGGCAATGCCAGCCGAAAGCAGTCTTTGCGCAATCGTCATCATCAAGATCCTCTCCTCTCGCATCGGCTCGAAAATCGATCCGATTTTCGGAAAGCACGATGCGCACATTCAAAGTGCTAGAGCGTACTTTGTGCGTCCAAATGGACGCACGTCGCTCTAGGCCGCCCCTCTTCAATCGCCCGATTTCCGGGCGATTGCAAGCTGGCGGAGTGTCGAGGCAACGCTGCTATCGAACGAGGATGTTGCGGAATTGCCACGGGTCTTTGGTGTCGAGGTCCTCGGGAAACAGACCAGGCCGATTGTCGAGCGGTGTCCAGTCCGTATAATAGCTCCTGACCGGCCCCAGATAGGCGTTCTGCACGTCGAGGCAGCGCTTGTAATCCATCTCATCGGCTTCGACGATGCCGGCCTCCGGATTTTCCAGCGCCCAGACCATGCCCGCCAGCACCGCCGACGTGACCTGCATGCCGGTGGCGTTCTGATAGGGCGCCAGCTTGCGCGCCTCGGCCAGCGACAGCTGCGAGCCGTACCAGTAGGCGTTCTTGGCGTGGCCGTAGAGCAGCACGCCGAGTTCGTCGATGCCATCGACCAATTCGTTTTCGTCGAGCACGTGATGCACGGGCTGAGCCTTGCCGGCGGCACCGAACATCTCGTGCAGCGACAGCACGGCGTCGTTGCAGGGATGATAGGCGTAATGGCAGGTCGGCCGGTACTGCACCTTGCCCTTCTTGCCATGCAAGGTGAAGAAATCGGCAATCGAAATCGCCTCATTATGCGTCACCAGGAAGCCGTATTGCGGACCGGCCGTCGGGCACCATGTGCGCACGCGCGTGTTGGCGCCGGGCTGCTCCAGAAAGATAGCGGCCTTCGAGCCGTTCTTGTGCTTTTTGGCGTTCTTCGGCATCCACGCCTCGTGCGTGCCCCAACCGAGCTCGGCCGGCTGCAGGCCTTCCGAAATGAAGCCTTCGACCGACCAGGTGTTCCAGAACACGTTCATCGGCTTGGGTTTCTTGGTGCGCTGGGTGTCGCGCTCGGCGATATGGATGCCCTTGACGCCGGCCTTCTTCATCAGCTTGGCCCAGCCTTTGCGATCGTGCTGCGCGGGTTCCGCGAAGTCGAGGCCAAGATCTGTGGCGAGGTTGACCAGTGCCTGCTTGACGAACCACGAGACCATGCCGGGATTGGCGCCGCAGCATGAGATCGCCGTAGTGCCGCCCGGATTCTTTGCGATTTCGGTACGCACCGTTTCGCGCAACGCATAATTGGTGCGTGAGGCGTTGTCGGCCTTTTCGTCGAAATAAAAGCCGAGCCAGGGCTCGACCACCGTGTCGATATAGAGGACGCCAAGCTTGCGGCAGAGCTTCATCAATTCGAGCGAGGAAGTGTCGACCGACAGGTTGACACAGAAGCCCTGGCCGCCGCCATTGGTCAAAAGCGGCGTCAGCAGCTTCTTGTAGTTCTTCTTGGTCACTGCATCCTGCATGAAGGTGATGCCGCGCTCGTCGAGCAATTTGCGGTCGGCGTCGTCCGGGTCGATGACCGTCATGCGCGACTTGTCGAATTTGAAATGGCGCTCGATCAGCGGCAGCGTTCCCCGTCCGATCGAGCCGAAGCCGATCATCACGACAGGGCCGGTGATCTCACCGTAAACGGGCCAGTTTTCATTCGCCATTTATCGATTACTCCCTCAAAAAACGCTTCGGAACAGCGGCTTGGCCGCGGCGCGACAAACCATAGATCATTGTCACAATAAAGCGAAAAGCGGACGGCCGGCCTCACGCCGCGCCATCCCGGCTACGGCTCGACCAGTCTTGCGAATTCAGGCTTGAAGAGGGCATGTGCCTCGGAGACCGGCAGTTCCAGCAGATCGTCGGCGCAGGCCTGGATGGCATGCGGTAGGGTCTGGAGCCCGAACACCAGAACCTGCTTGTCGCCCTCACGCCAGAGGCTGACCGCCAAATATTCGCCGATGAGATCGTCCATACCGCATTCGGCTTCGTGATCAATATCGGTCTGATCGGTCGGTTTCTTGCGCCGCTGCTTGACCAAGGAGACGAGGGAAGGACCGGGCTTGCCATCCACCGTATCCGAGAAAATGTCCTGAAGGCCAAGCAGGACGCCGCGCCGCACATCCATGATGTAGGCGTCCGAATAGTTGGTCGGATGCGCTCCGCCGCAGAAGATGCCGCCGGACTCCCGCCAGCTCATCAGCAGCGGCGTCAGCGAGCTCACTTCGAATGTGCTGTCCGCATAGCCTCCGAGCGTGCCGTCGTTCACGCCGTCAATCGGCCCGCCTTCGTTGAAACCGGCATATTGCGCCGCCACGCAGCCCAGTGCGCCGATGTTTGCGCGCCAGTGCCTGTCTTGCAGCAGAGCATTCGCGGCCTCGATCGGAACGTTGCCGGACAGTTCGACAATGCGCGGCGTGGCGAATTTGGTGCGGGGGTCGACGATATAGCGGTAGGTCGCGTCCGGCCAGCCAGTCGTCTTGCCGTTATCAAGCTGAGTGTTCAGCCGCAGATAGTCATACGGGGACGTCTCCATGGTGATCGGCGTGTCATTGGCGAAGAACTTCATGAAGCTGAAATCGTAGAGATCGAGCGGGCTGCCGGGCTCGTTCCCGGTCACCTGCCGACTTGCGACCCGCTCCAATCTGAGCGGCAGCGCCCTCTTTCCGTTCCAACTGCCTTCAAGGGTCTTGCCGTTACTGGATGAGGCCAGGCGCCACACGGCGGCAATCGGCGCGGCCTTTCCGTCATCGCAATTGTCGGCGCCGCATGCCTCCTCCTCGGCCAGTTCGAACCTGCTGCCCTTTTGGGACCGGGCCTGCAGCGGGATGTCGACGCCCTTCGAGCGGTAGAAATAGCGGCCGGCCAGCGGGCTGCCGGGCGCCGCGGGGTCGTCGGTGAATTCGACGACGATATCGCTCTTTCCAAGCTTGCCGGCATAAGTCACCGGCTCTGCCTCGGCTGCTGTCGACAGTACCAGGATCGCGGCCATGAACGTGACCGGCCTGCTAAGATGCTGGATCATTGTTCCCCCAAGCCACAAGTTAGAGTTGTCGTCCGCCAGCAGTCACGGTCGGCTGTCAGGCCCTTGTAGTCAAGTTGTGCCTCGTCCAGCACCAGACGCTGCTCAGCGAAAAAAAGCTGCGACGCCGCCCCTGGTGCGGATGCCGCATCCGCCCGTTTCAGCGGATTTTTGTCCTCGGCGCGGCTGTGGAGGCTCGAACCACCAGTTCTACCGGCAGAACGACCTGGCGGGGGGCTTCATTGTCAAGGACCATTCGGGCGGCAAGCCTGCCTTTTCCAATCACGTCTTGTGCGACAGTGGTCATCGGAGGCGTGGTGCGTGCGGATTCGGCGGTGCCATCGAAGCCGACGACCGATACGTGGCCCGGCACGTCTATGCCGCGGCGAACCGCCTCGTCCAATATCGTGATCGCCTGCCAGTCCGACATGGTCAGGATCGCGGTTGCTTCAGGCACCCTGTCGAACACCACTGCTCCGGCAGATGGCTCGCCTGGGATCGTCTCGATGATCGGGACATTATCGATTGACAAATTCGCCTCCGCCAAACCCTGTTTGAAACCGTCGAGCCTTTCATCGTCGAGCGGGAAGCCGGCCAGAAGCCGGCGCGTTGCCTGGCCTGGTATGCGGACAATCGGCGGGCCGGGAGTCCGGCGCACTGAAAGGATGGCAAAATGCCGGTGCCCCAGCCCGGTCAAATGCCGGACGGCAGCTACCGCGCCGCTCCGGCCGTCGATCTTTATCGAGTTGATATCGGGACCTGCGTCGCTTTCGAGAATGACGAAGGGCAGACGCCGTCTCTGCGCCGAAATTATGAGACCAATGTCGGCGCTGTGACCAAGGATAAAGCCGTCAACCAGCGCATCGCGGATGCTGGCGAAACGCGTGTCATCGGTGCCGTTTATAAGGCTGAGCGTCGTACCAGCCTCGTCGCAGGCGAGCGAAACGCCGAGCACCAGCTCGCGGCCGTAGGGGCTTCTCATCACTTCGGAGATGGCGTAGGCGCCAGGCGGCATGAACCCGATGGCATTGAACTTGCCGTCCCGCAGCAATCGTCCTTTCGGATCGGGGCCGCCAAACCCGAGCGCTCGCGCGGCCGCTTCGACGCGCTCGCGCAATTCAGGCCTGACCAGCTCCGGCCGGTTGAAGACGTTGGAGACAGTCCCCCGGGAAACTCCGGCAGCCTTGCCGACATCGGCTAGGGTGGGCATTGGCGATTCACTCATTTTCCCTGAGGTAGACCATTTTTTGGAGCGCTCCAAGAATTTTATTGACTCAAAATCGAAATTGGCGGATCGTGGCTCTTGGAGCGCTCCAAGAACATTTATTCTGAGGATTTTTGCGACTAGACATTGAAGATCGTAAAATGGCGTGGCCGCAGCGGCCATGCCCAAGGAGAGAATGATGGCAGAAACCGATGTTTTTCCAGCCTCGCTCGTCGGCAAGACTTTCGACTGCGTTTTCGGCCCCTTCGTGCCGCGCTGACGTTTCTCTCGCCGCAGGAATTGCACATCCAGGCGTCGATCGGGACCACCGAAATCGACGAGGTGGTCAATGTCGGCCTGACCAGCGTACGCCAGAATCTCGTGCTCGCGAGCTGGACGGAGAAAAGCGGCAACTTCATTGTGCAGTTGCAGGACCACGAGAAGGGGATCGTCCATAATTATGCGCGGCTGGCCGATGGGCAGCTCTTCTGTGCCCAGGGCGCCATTCAAGTCGTTCCTGCATAAGGGAGGAAAATGCGATGGAACTCGCTTACGACAGTCATCTGCTTGCTCGAATTCTGCTGAGCGTCGCGACCGTGGGCTACGGTGTGGTGACGATCAAAGCCGACTTGAACGCCACCCACGCCACCAATCCGCTCTGGACTCCCCACGCCCGGTTTCACGTCGTCTGGCAGGTGTTGAGCTACACCGGAGTGGCGCTGATTGCGCTCGGACTTATCTGGATCAAGGGGCAACTCGAAGCCGAGCGGCTCTATCTCGCCGGGGGATTGGCCGCGGCCATGTATGGGGCGTTCTTCGCGGCCATGCTCTCGGTCTTTACCGCGATGTCCGCGATCCTGCTGCTGGGCGTGGCTGCGATTTAGGGAATCCCAGGAAAAGTGTGAAACGGTTTTCCGTCCGGAATTGCGCAAGAACAAGCAAGGACAAAGAGATAGAGCGGTTCGGCGCTTCCGTGAAACGACGAACTGCTCTAGGACAGCGCCAGCGCCCCGAGCCGCTCGACCAACCGGTCACGGTCGGCGGTCATCCCCTTGTAGTCGAGCTGTGCCTCGTCCAGCGCCAGAAGTTGTTCGGCAAAGGACGCTGCGAGCGCCGCGCGATCGCGGTGGCGCTCCAGCACGGCGAGCGGGTCGAGATGAATGCGGATGGTGAAGAGTATGTCGCCGGAGACCGGGAGCTTTCTCAGCGTCTGACGCTCGACGCGGATGAAAGCATGAGCGTCGATGTCGCCGTCCGGGAATCTCGACGGGCGATTGCTGGCGCGGTCGATGCGTTCGATGTTGGAGAGCGGATGGTAGAGTGCGTCGCCCGCCTGGATCGACCAGTTGTAGCGCTCGACGGCTTGGCCCTGGAGGCCATCGAACATGCGGTTGATGAGATCGGCCGGGCGTGTGCCCGGGCCGAAACCCGGTACCGGCGCGTGGATCTGCTGCAGCGGCTTGCCGAATTTTTCGGTCAGCGACCATGACGACGGGAAGCAGAGCGAGCCGGCGGCCAGACGCCAGCCGCTGTCGTCGCGGCGCATCAGGATCAAATCCTCCTGCACGAGCAACGAGGCCGCGACAAGCGGCGCATCGCTGAAAGAAGCTGAGGTGCCTGAGCCCTCGAGATTGTCGATGCCGCCGATCACCTCGATCGCATTGTCGGTACGCCTGTGGGTCTCAGGAAAGTTCGCCGCCAGATGCGCACCGAGCAGATCGAGCACTTCGCGCTGAGCGTCGCGCGTTGTTTGCTCCTCGACAAAAACCTTGCCGGGAATTTCCGCATAAAGCCGGCGTTTCTCGGCAAGATAGGGCAGCAGATATTCGTCGACCTCGATCCAGCTATCGAGATTGAGCGGCTTCAGCCCGATGGTGAACAGTTTCGACGAGCCGTCATAGGGTGTGTGGGTCGGTGTGCGGAAACTCATGCTTCTTTGTAGGCTTCCAGTGCGGCAGCGGCCATTCTCGGCGTGAATTCGGTGATTTCGTAATCGGCGGCACCTGCCTTGGCGAAGGGATCGTCCGCCAGTCTGGCATCGAGCTCCTCGCGTGGACCGCGCGCGATGATGATGCCGCCGGTCCTTGGCCGCTTTGGCCCGGAGGCGACAAAGATACCTTGCGCATAGCAGGCCTTCAGCCACTCGACATGCGCTTGCTGCAGGCGGTCGATCTCGGTCAGCGGCACCTTGTAGTTCAGCGAAACCACGAACATTGTTGTCTCCAGATGCTTCAGCCCAGCCGCGCCGGGATCAATCCGCGCAGCGAGTTGCCGACGAACAGCGCCTTGGCCGATTGCAGTTCGTTCCACGTGTAGACCGCTTCACCGGCGCGGCCTTGATCCAGCAGTTCGCCGCGCAGGACGCCAGGCAGCAGGCCGCAATCGAGCCGCGGCGTGGCCAGCACGCCGTCGCCGAAATCGGCAAAGACGTTGGTGATCGTGCCCTCGCAGATTTCGCCGCGCTCATTGGCGAGCAGCACCTCGTCGGCGCGGCTGGCGAGATATTCGGCGCGGGCGCGCGTATAGGGTTGTCGGCGGCTGGTCTTGTGACGCAGCAGCGTGTCGCTCGGATCAAGCCGCACCCGTGCCAGTTGAAGTGTCCAGACCTTGTCTGCGGCGAGCGGCTCGTAGGGCTGTACCGAAACCGCTGCTTCGCCATTGCGCGACAGGACGAGGCGGGTGCGCAACACGATCTGTTGGCGGCCGACCGCATTCATCAGCGCTTCGCCGACCCTTTGCGGATCGCAGGCGAAACCGAGTTCGCTTGCCGAGCCGTAGAGCCGCGCGAGATGGCGGTCGAAACGGAGGAAACCGGAGCCGGGTTCCCAGCGCATTGTTTCGATCAGTTCGAAATCGGCAGTGTTCCCGTCGCGAAACGGGCTTTCAGCAGACACTCCTGGTACTCCTCTTCGGCTGTCGAATCGAAGACGACGCCGCCGCCGACATTGTAGACCGCCTCGCCATTGGCAAAGAGCGAGATGGTGCGGATCGCCACGGAAAAACGCATCCGGCCGCCGGGCGCGATCCAGCCTATGGCGCCGCAATAGACATCGCGCGGCCCACTTTCCAGCTCGCGCAGAATCTCCATAGCGCGGATCTTCGGTGCGCCGGTAATCGAGCCGCAGGGGAACAGCGCGGCGAAAATCTGGCGGATGGCGAGGCCGGGCAAAAGTTTTGCCCGCACGCGGCTCACCATCTGGTGGACCGTCGGGTAGCTCTCGATGCGAAAAAGCTCCGGCACATCGAGCGTTCCAACCTCGCTGATCAGTGAGATGTCGTTGCGCAGGAGATCGACGATCATCCGGTTCTCGGCCTGGTTCTTCTCGTCGTTGCGCAAGAACGCTTTCAGGCGATCGTCCTCGGCCTTGGTGGCGCCGCGCGGCGCAGTGCCTTTCATCGGATGCGTCTCGATCATGTCTTCCGCGTCGACCTCGAAGAACAGTTCGGGCGAACGCGACAAGACGATCGGATCGCCGAACGCGACCAGCGCGCCATACTTCACCGGCTGGCGTTCGGTCAGCGCGTTGAAGGCGGCCAGCGGATCGCCCGACCATTGCGCATGGACCGGAAAGGTCAGATTGCCCTGGTAGCAGTCGCCCTTGCGGATGTGGTCATGCAGCCTGGCAAAGCGTTTGGCGTAGTCGTCCGAAGACCAGGCTGCCTTGGCGTCGAAGATTGGGCCGTTGCTAGCCGGCAGATCGCCTGGCGCGACCGTCTCCTCGACCGGCGCATCGAACACGCCGAGGCAAAAAAGCGGGGCGCGGCGGCCGGCCGGCAGCAGCGGAACGAGCTTGGGTTCGAGCAGGTAACCGGCCTCGTAGGAGAAATAACCGGCCAGCCATTTGCCGCCGTCATGTGCTACCTGCGCGGCTTCCAGGGCAGGCAAAAAGTCCGCCTCGCCATGCGCTGCGATTATCTCGGCCGGCCGGTCGAAAACGAGCTGCCGCGCGGTCTCGTCGTTCCTGAAAATTGCAAAGGGCAGGGGCAGGGACATAAGGCTCGAATGCTGCGGTCACCAGCGATCGATCTATATGGGGGCTCGACCGTGTGCAATCGAGGGAGCGGCGTCTCAAGACGCAAAGGCGCGGCGGCAAAAACAAATGCGGCGCCAGTGGGCGCCGCCTTGTTCCAAAATGCCACCTTGCGATGGATCAGGTGTTGCTGGCTTCCCCCGCGGTCGGGAAGCGGCGCGCAAATTCCTTCTCGTCACCAGCGGCAAGCAGTTTCGCCTGCTCGATCCAGCGTTCACGTTCGATGCGGCCGTCGAAATTCAACGTCGCCTCGATCCGCTTGACATCGTCGGGCGTCCAGGCGGCGATCTGGGCATAGGTCGTGACCCCAAGCCCTTTGAGCAGCCGCTCGTTGGTCGGGCCGATGCCGATCAGGCGACGCAGATCGTTGGCTTTGCCTGCCGCGGTGGCTGTTGCCTTGCCGGTCGCGGCTTTCTTTGCAGCTGGCGCGGCCTTGCTTGCCGCTGGCGCAGCCTTGCTTGCCGCTGGCGCGGTCGTCGGCGCGGCGCTCGCTTTCGATGCAGGCGGTTTCGGTGTTGCCGTTTTCGCGGCACTTGCGCGTGGCGCGGTCGCGGCCTTCGCCGTTGCAGATTTCTTCGGCGCCGGTTTGGCTGGTGCGGATGTCGAAATCAGCGTTGACGGCGCCTGCATCGCGGCTTTGGTCGCGCCGGTCTTGGCGGCTGGCGCCTTGGCTGTTGCCGCCTTCGCGGTTGGCGCCTGGGTGGTTTTCGCCTCGCCCAGCCGGCGTTCGAGATCGGCGCGGGCACGGCCGCATGCATCCAACTCACCGGTCAGACGGTCGCTATCGGCCCGCAATCTGTCGCGTTCGCTGCGCGTGCGGTCTAGATCGCCGCGCAAACTGTCGAGTTCGCCACGCAGGCGTCCCCAAATGAACCAGCCAACCAACACACCTACCAGGAACGCCAGGAGCATGTAGAAAAAAGTGCCCATTATCTTTCTCTCTCCAGTCCGATCCGTCCGCCCTGGCCTGTAGAGCCATGACTTCGGCGAAGGACCATTCGATGGTGGTTCCGCAATTTGCAGAACAGCCGGCTTCGATCGAGCTGTCGGCGACCGGTTTGCCCCTGGCCAACAACCGTTGTCGCATCCGCCGACACGCCATGACCGGTCGGGATTTTCCGACGGGATCCATTCGTGCCCGGCTGAGCTTGAGGGCGGACGCTATCATACAGCTTACGGGAATCTAACGGAAAACTTCCATGGAAAGTTATTTAAGAACAAATATCCAAGACAAGAATAGAACCATCGCCAATATGCATTGCAGCTAAACTGTTCTGGAAAACCCGGTCATCCGGTGTTGCGCATCACCCAGTGTTGCGCATCAATTGTCCAGTGCTTCCAGCTCGTCGATCAGTCCGCTGATCACGCCGAGCCCGATCTGCCAGAAGGCAGGGTCGGCCGCGTCGAGGCCGAACGGCGCCAGAAGCTCGGAATGATGCTTGGTGCCGCCGGCGCGCAGCATGGCAAAATATTTCTCCTGAAAGCCGCGCTCGGCGTTCTGGTAGACCGCGTAGAGCGAGTTCACCAGGCAATCGCCGAATGCATAGGCATAGACGTAGAAAGGCGAGTGGATGAAGTGCGGGATATAGGTCCAGAAAACCTCGTACCCGTCGCGCAGCTTGATCGCCGGCCCGAGGCTTTCGGCCTGCACTTCCAGCCAGAACTGGCCGAGCTTGTCGGAGGTCAATTCGCCGCTCTTGCGCTCGGCATGCACCTTGCGCTCGAACTCGTAGAAGGCGATCTGGCGCACGACCGTGTTGATCATGTCCTCGACCTTCTGGGCGAGCATGGCCTTGCGTTCGCGCTTGTCGGTGGTCTGCTCGAGCAGCGAGCGGAAGGTCAGCATCTCGCCGAACACCGATGCGGTCTCGGCCAGCGTCAGCGGCGTCGACGCCATCAAGGCGCCCTGGCCGCCGGCCAGCACCTGGTGCACGCCGTGGCCGAGCTCGTGCGCCAGCGTCATCACGTCGCGCGGCTTGCCCATGTAGTTGAGCAGCACATAGGGATGCGCCGAAGGCACGGTCGGATGTGCGAAGGCACCAGGCGACTTGCCGGGTCTCACCGGTGCGTCGATCCAGTTGCGGTCGAAGAAAGTTCTGGCGATCTCGGCCATGTCGGGTGAAAAGCGCTGGTAGGCGGAAAGCACGGTGTTCTTGGCCTCGTCCCAGCCGATGACCGCCTGCGGGGTCTCCGGCAGGGGCGCATTGCGGTCCCAGTGGTTCATCACCTCCATGCCGAGCCAGCGCGCCTTCATCGCATAATAGCGGTGCGACAGGCGCGGATAGGCGTCGCGAACCGCGGCGGCGAGTGCATCCACCACGCTGCGTTCGACGCGGTTGGCGAGATGGCGGGAATCGGCAATATCCTCGAAGCCGCGCCAGCGGTCAGAAATCTCCTTGTCCTTGGCCAGCGTGTTGGTGACCAGCGTAAAGACGCGCAAATTCTTGCGGAAGGTCGTGGCCAGCGCCTCGGACGCCCGGCGGCGCACCTCGCCGTCGGCGTCCTGCAGGCGATTGAGCGCCGGCTCCAGCGTCAGCTCCTCGCCGTCGAAGTCGAAGCGTAAATCGGTCATCGTCTCGTCGAACAGGCGGTTCCAGGCGCCGCGCCCGGTGATCGACTTTTCGTGGAAGAGCTGCTCGATGCGGTCTTCGAGCTGATAGGGCTTGTCCTTGCGCAGATCGAGCACCCAGGGCCGGTAGTGGGCGAAGGCCGGATCGGCGGCGAGTGCGTTTTCGATCGCGCCATCGTCGATGAGGTTCAGCTCGAGCGCGAAAAACAGCAGGTGGGCGCTGGCATCGGTCATCTTTTCCTGGATGTCGCCATAGAGCTTGGCGCGCTGCGGATCCGACGTGTTGCCGGCATAGACAAGCCCGGCATAGGAGACGATGCGGCCGATCAGCTCCTCCAGCGCTTCATAGGCCTGAAGCGCCTCGCCAAGCCTGCCGGCGCTGCCACGCCCGGCCTCGGCGGCGAGCGTGCCTTTCCAACGACTCTCGAAGGCGACGGCATCGGCGGCGGCCTTGGCGATGTCGCGCTTCAACTCGGGCGCTTCCATGCCCGAATAGAGATCGGCCAGATTCCATTCCGGCAGATCGCCAAGCTCCGCCACGCCCTGACCGGGCGCCGCCGCCAGCTTTCGAGCAAAAACCATGCGCATTGCCGATCCTTCCAGACACAAAAATTCGAGGAAACGAGAAGCCGGTCAAATCCTAAGGAATTCGTTCACCGGGTTTTTTGAAAGCTTATTTAGAACCCTGTGCCAAGATGATCCATAGGGCGCATTCTCGGGCGGGCACGGTCGGATCAGTCATGGCAGCTTCCATACTCATAGTCGATGACGATCCCGTGCAGCGCCGGCTGCTCGAGGCGGCGGTGACGAAATTCGGCCACACCGCGATCGTCGCCGATGGCGGCGAGGCGGGTCTCGAGTTTGTCGACGGACCCAATGCGCGCGACGTGTCGGTGGTCATCCTCGACCTTATGATGCCTGGGCTCGACGGCATCGGCGTGCTGAAGGCGATGCGCGAGCGCGGCATCCACATCCCCGTCATCGTGCAGACCGCGCAGGGCGGCATCGAAACCGTCGTTTCGGCAATGCGTCACGGCGCCTTCGACTTCGTCGTCAAGCCGGCCTCCCCCGACAGGCTGCAGGCGTCGATCGGCAACGCCCTCAAGGTCGAAGCGCTCGAAGGCGAAGTGAAGCGCTCGTCCCGACAGCGCGGCGGCCATCTGACGTTCAAGGACATGATCACCCACAGTCCGGCGATGGATCGGGTGATTCGGCTCGGCCGCAAGGCGGCGGCGTCCAACATTCCGATCCTGATCGAAGGTGAATCCGGCGTCGGCAAGGAACTGGTGGCGCGCGCCATCCAGGGCAGCGGCGACCGCCGCTCGAAACCCTTCGTCACCGTCAATTGCGGCGCCATCCCCGACAATCTGGTCGAATCGATTCTGTTCGGGCACGAGAGGGGCTCGTTCACCGGCGCCACCGAAAAACATACCGGCAAGTTCGTCGAAGCGCACACCGGCACGCTGTTCCTTGACGAAATCGGCGACCTGCCGCTCGACGTGCAGGTCAAGCTGTTGCGCGCGGTACAAGACGGCGAGGTCGATCCGGTTGGCGGGCGCTCGACCGTCAGGGTCGACATCAGGCTGATCTCGGCAACCCATCGCAACCTGCTGCAGCAGGTCAAGGACGGCAAGTTCCGCGAGGACCTGTTCTATCGGCTGAACGTCTATCCAATCTTCGTGCCGCCATTGCGCGACCGTCGCGACGACATCCCCTATCTGGTGGAGCACTTCATGGAGAAGGTGGCGCCCGCCAATCCGCGCCACCGTCTGCGAGGCATCTCGGCTGCGGCGCTTGCCATGCTGCAGGCCTATGACTGGCCGGGCAACATAAGGCAGCTCGAAAACGCCGTCTTCCGGGCCTCGGTGCTCGCCGACGGCGACATGCTGACCGAAGAGGAATTCCCGCAGATCCGGGCGCAGGTCGAGGGCACGGTCAATCTCGATTCGGGTATCGCCTTGCCCAATTCAGTGGGGCCAGCTTCAGGGTGGCCAGTTTCCGGGTTGGCTTCGGGAAGCCTGCCGCGTGATAACATATCGGCCGCTGGCGGCATCGCAGCCGCCGACGCCGATGCACCGGCCAAGCCTCGTTTCGGCACGCTGCGGGCGCTCGACGAGCGCGGCAATGTGCGTGCGCTGGCTGACGTCGAACTCGAAATGATCAAGCTCGCCATCGATCACTACAACGGCCAGATGAGCGAAGTCGCCCGCCGCCTCGGCATCGGTCGGTCGACGCTCTACCGCAAGCTCAAGGAATACGGCATCGACCCGGAAACCGGCCGCGTCGAACGGCTCGCTTCGTGAGTTACAGGGCCAAGCCGGTTCGCATCCGGACATCATTCCACGCAACTGCGCCTCGAAATGATGTGTTCGCCACAGTGTTCACGTATTAAGGCGGATGGTAACAGATCGTGTTTCGAGCTGGCGCCAAAACATGATCTAAACCAGCGGTTTACCAAGATATCCGGCGCAATATTTTTGGCGGGATATCGCCACCGTGTTACCGCATTTCGGCTTCAATAAGCGATGATTAACCATTAGGATCGATATTCGGATGCACACACCACGCATCCGTTTGGTCAAATCCGGGGACAAAACGGCAGCCTGCAAGGCCTTTTGATTTGAACAGAATCGAACGACACGAAAACGGGCGGCATTATCACATGAGCGTCTGGCCGAGATGGCTGGCAGCGGTGATTGTTGCCGTCGGGTTCCTTGCAGCGGCGGCAACCGGCGCCAGCGCCGAGACACGTTCGCTGAAGCTCTATCATCTCCACACGCATGAAAAGGCGGAGATCGTCTACAAGCGCAACGGCCGCTACGACCAGGCGGGCTTGCGAAAGATCAACATCATCCTGCGCGACTGGCGTCGCAACGAGCCGACCAAGATGGATCCGCGACTGCTGGATCTGGTCTGGGAGGCTTATCGGGAGAGCGGCGCCACCGATTACATCCAGGTCGTCTGCGGCTATCGTTCGCCGGCCACGAATTCGATGCTGCGCAGCCGCAGCAGGGGCGTCGCCGAGAAGAGCCAGCACATGCTCGGCAGGGCGATGGATTTCTACATTCCCGGTGTCCCATTGAAGAAGCTGCGTGATATCGGCCTCAGGATGCAGGGCGGCGGCGTCGGCTACTATCCCAGCTCCGGCTCGCCCTTCGTGCATATGGATGTCGGGAATGTGCGCCACTGGCCCGGCATCAGCCGCCAGGAACTGGCGCGCGTGTTCCCCAACGGCAAGACGCTGCATGTGCCGAGCGACGGCAAGCCGCTGCCTGGTTATCAACAGGCGCTCGCCTCCTACAAAGCCCGCAAGGGCGCCGGCGCGCCGGCCATTGAACTGGCCAGCGCAAGCGGCGGCAAAAAATCCCACGGGTTCCTGGCAGCCTTGTTCGGCGGTGGCGACGACGAGGCGGACGACAGCGCCGATGTGGCGATGGCCGAGCCGGCACCAAAGCCCCGTAACGTGAAGCCGGCGCCGTCCGCCAAGAGCAGCAACCTGCCTGGTATTGCCATCGTGGCGCCTCAGGATGCCAAGCGCGCCGAGATTCCGGACGTCGCCGATGCTCCGGCGCCTGAACCGGAGAACGACACGCCGGAGACGATCATCGCGGCATTGCCGGCGCGCAGCATTCCGCTGCCGGATTTTGCTCCGCGTCCGAAGACCGACGTCGGCGCTCAGCCGCCTGAAAACGTTCCGTTCGGCGTGGCGGATGCGGCTGGATCGACTGAACAGGCGGTGGCGACCGCGCAAGCGCCGGCAAGCGTGGCGCCGGCAAGTGTTCCGTTCGGCATAGCAGACCCGTCTGTCGCTGCCGGCCCGGTGCAGGTCGCGGCAAACAACATTCCCGTGCCGAGCTGGCGGCCCGATCATTCGCTGCCGGCCGATCTGTCGCCGGCGGGTCTTGCGCCGCAGGACAAGCAAGTGTTGCTGGCGCTGGCGAGTGCGGCAGAGCGGAGCAACACCGCCACCGACGCATTCTCGGTATTGCCGTCGGCGCGGCCCGACACTTCCCAGCCCGACGAGGTCAAGGCCGTTCTGGAAAGGGTCAGCGCGACCGACGAATACAAGGTCGCGTCGCTTTCCGAGCAAGCATCGGTGTTCGAGGAACCGGCTAGCGACGACCGGGCCTCGAACGACGGGGCATCGCCGCGCGAGGCCATCGTTGCCCGCCCGGCCGGCTCCGATCCGGCTGCCGTCATCGGTGCAGGCGTGAAGACCACACGCAAGGAACCCAGGGCAACCGCCCGCGACCTGAAACCCGGCCCCAAGCCGGTGGTGGTCGCCGCCGCGCCGCAGGCCGCCCGTTGGGCGCTGCACAGCGGTGAGTATGTAGCAACCGTCTCAGATGCGACAACGGCGCCGCGCTACGCCTACGACTTCGTCCGTACGGCGCCGAGCGAGGTCTATACGGTAGGCTTCCAGCCGGGCAACGAGATGGCCGACGCCAACCGGTTCACCGGCAAAGCCGTCAAGTTCATGTCGGTGGCACGCTTCAAGACCGAGTAGGCCCCGCTCGGCACCTCGCGCGGCTGCCTCCACGCCGACACTGGCTTCCTTCATCCCGGGATGCTAACCAGCGGTCAGCATTCTCCCGCTTCGTCTAATGGTAGGACAGCGCCCTTTGAAGGCGTGAATCGTGGTTCGAGTCCATGAGCGGGAACCAGCCGGCGAACGAGATCGGCGGCGACTTTGATGCAGAAGATGCTAGCGCCCGAGCTTGCTTGCCGCGCGTGCCAAGGCTTCGATCTCGTCCCATTTGCCGGCCTTGACCAGATCGTCCGGCGCCACCCAGGAACCGCCGACGCAGATGACGTTGGGCAGGCTGAGATAATCGGCGGCGTTCTTGCCGGTGATACCGCCGGTCGGGCAGAATTTCACGTCGGCAAGCGGCGAGGCGAAAGCCTTGAGCGAGGCAATGCCGCCCGACTGTTCGGCCGGGAAGAATTTCAGAAAGCGCAGGCCGGCTTCGCGCGCGGCCATGACCTCTCCCGGCGTGATGGCGCCGGGCAGCAACGGTACATCGCTGTCGTTGGCTGCCGCGAGAAGCTCGCGGGTGATGCCGGGGCTGACGATGAACTTCGAACCGGCGGCCGCCGCCGCGCCGAACTGCCGGGCGTCCAGGATGGTGCCGGCGCCGACGACGGCGTCTTCGACCTCGCCCGCCACCCGGCGGATCGCCTCCAGCGCGTCGGCGGTGCGCAGCGTAATCTCGATCGCCGGCAGGCCGCCGCGGGCCAGCGCCCGGGCCAGCGGCACCGCGTCGGCGGGATTGGCGATCTTCAGCACTGGTATGACCGGCTGGCCGTTGAGGAGCGACAGGAGCTTTTCGGTCGTGCTGGGCATTCGTCTTCATCTCCTCTGTTGATCAAGTCGATCGGTTAGCAGAAGGCGATTTTTCTGTCCACGAAACGCGGCGTGTCGCGATGTCACGCGTGGTGTTCGAAACCTCCCGGCTCTGCCTTGATCCGGCTGTCGTGAGCGTTTAGTGGCTTGGTGATGACACCGCCCAGCCAAGCCTTCCGCGTTGCGGCGCTTTACCGCTTCGCCCGGCTCGACACCTTCGAGGCGCTGCGCGCGCCGCTTGCTGCCTTCTGCTGCGCACGTGGCATCAAAGGCACGCTGCTGTTGGCGCGAGAGGGCATCAACGGCACGGTCGCCGGCAGTGAAACGGCAATCGCCGCGCTCATCGATCATCTCGAACCCATCGACGGTCTCGCCGGCCTCGAGATCAAATTCAGCAGCGCCGCAACGATGCCGTTCCACCGCATGAAGGTGCGGTTGAAGCGCGAGATCGTCACCATGGGCGTGGACAATATCGATCCGGCAGGTGCAGGCACCTATGTCGCGCCGGCCGACTGGAATGCACTGATCTCGGATACGGGTACCATCGTCATCGACACGCGCAACGCCTACGAGGTGTCGCTCGGCACCTTCAAGGGCGCTGTCGATCCCGCCACCAACAGCTTCCGCGAATTCCCGGCCTGGGTCGAGCAGCATCGGCACGAGCTCGACGGGCGCAAGGTCGCCATGTTCTGCACCGGCGGCATACGCTGCGAGAAGGCGACGGCCTATGTGAAGTCGCTAGGCTTCGAGGATGTGTTCCACCTCAAGGGCGGTATTCTGAAATATCTCGAGGACGTCCCCACCGAACAGAGCCTGTGGCAAGGCGAATGCTTCGTCTTCGACGAGCGCGTTTCGGTGTCGCACGGGCTGGTCGAAGGCGAGGCCGAACTTTGCCGCGCCTGTCGGCATCCGCTAGCCGCAGAAGACCGGCTGTCGCCGAGATATGCTACCGGCGTTTCATGCCCGCATTGCTTCGATGCCCGTTCGGACGAAGATCGCGCCCGTTACGCCGAGCGCCAGCGCCAGGTCGAGTTGGCGCAAGCACGCGGGGACCGCCACATCGGAAGTTAGCTCACGTGAAGCAACTTCACGTCAAGCAACAGAGAAGCGATCGATGACCCACAGCCATGTCCCGTCGTTCTGCCGGCGCGCCACCTCGGTGGTGATCGTGCCGTCGGGAAGCCGGGTCGAGGTGAGCGCCAGGTCGCCATTGACGACAGCCGGACGCTGATCTCCGGATTGAAATTTTCGGCCGGTTGCGGTGATCTCCGCGAACAGCGCCCGGATGGCTTCGCGGCCGAACGTCAGCTGTCCGCCACCGCTGTCGATGACTGCATGCGGCTCAAAAAGCGCGGCCATGCCGTCAATATCCCCGATCCATTGCCGTGAAATCAGCAGGCGCTCCAGTTCCTGGGGGTCGCGTGCCGGTTCGCGGTCAGTCTCATCGGTCATGCCAGGCTCCTCTCAAGCGACATGCCGCGACATTAGTTGAAGTCGAGGGCGGTTTCGACACGTCCAATGTCCAAGCGCCACGTGTTTTTGGGCGCGGAAGGAGGCTGCAGCTCTTTGATTTCTGCGTGTAATCCCAGCAGATGTCGGTGCGAGGTCATGCGTGGCACCGGGCAAAAGGATGCACCCCGTCATTGTAATGTCAAACTGCGGGACCTAGGTCTTCGACGTCCAAACCTGCCCGCGCACCTTCGGCCGGGCCAATTCTGGAGGCATAGATGTTCGATCCCAAGAAGCTCCTCGACGATCTGCTCGGCTCGCAAATTCCTGGCACCGGATCGACCGTTCGCGACAAGGCTGGGCAGGCGGTGCAGATGGCCAAGGACAATCCGCTTGCCGCCGGTGCGCTGGCCGCGGTGCTGCTCGGAACCGGCCCAGGCCGTCAGGTCACCGGTGCGGCGGTGAAGCTTGGTGGGTTGGCTGCGATCGGCGGCCTCGCCTACAAGGCCTACCAGAACTACAAGAACGGCAACGCGCCGGCCGAGACGCAAGCTGCAGGCGAACCGGAATTGCTGCCGCCGCCGGCCGATACCGCCTTCCATCCGTCGCAAGCGCCGCAGGGCGAAGACGAATTCACGCTGACGCTGGTCAGGGCGATGATCTCGGCGGCGAAGGCCGACGGCCACGTCGATGACGAAGAGCGGCAGAAGATCGCCGGCAAGCTCAGCCTCGCCGGCGTCGGCGCCGAAGCGGAGAAATTCCTGATGTCGGAACTGGAGGCGCCGCTCGATCTGGATGTGCTGATCGCAGGAGCCAAGACCGATGCGCAAAGGCTGGAACTCTACACCGCCTCGCGTCTTGCCATCGATCCGGACACGCGGGCCGAACGCGGCTATCTCGACCTGCTTGCCGGCCGTCTCGGCCTGCCGGATGCACTGGTCGACCATGTCGAGGCGACGGTGACGGCGGCGAAGGTGCCGGCAGCGGGCAGCACAGCCAAGCCGGTCGCAGGCTCGCGCTGGTAGCTCGAAAGAGGAAGCCTGGGAACTCGGCGCCGTTGGCGTTAGCTTCTCGTTAACCGCGGAAGCGCATGATTTCAGGCAGTCGGATCGGCTTTCCTCCTCCCATGCCCGGTTCGGATCAGGGGCGGTCGCCAACGGCCGCCCTTTTTGTGAGCACAGGCTTTGGGCCGGCTTGCCATGGTTCTCGCCATTTGCGATGCCTCATCCCTTTCAGGGAGTACAGCCATGACCGACTATAAAACCGCCATCGTCACCGGCGCCGGCACGGGCATCGGCAAGAGCGTCGCCACAGCGCTGCTCAAGGCCGGCTGGAATACGGTCTTCTGCGGTCGCCGCAAGCCGGTGCTGGAGGATGCGATCGCCGCGGCCGGGCCGACGCGGGCCAAGGCATTGGCCTTCGCCTGCGACATCAGCAAGGCCGATCAGGTCGACGATCTGTTCGAGACGGTGGCAGCGGCTTTCGGGCGCGTCGACCTGCTCTTCAACAATGCCGGCACGAGCTACAAATCGACATTGATCGACGACATCCCGGTCGAAGTGTGGAACGATATCGTCGGGGTCAATCTCACCGGCTCGTTCCTGTGTGCTCGCGCCGCGTTCGGCGCCATGCGCAGGCAGCAGCCGATGGGCGGCCGCATCATCAACAACGGCTCGGTATCGGCCTATGCGCCACGGCCGGGCTCGGTGCCCTATACGGCGACCAAGCACGCCATCACCGGGCTGACCAAGACGCTGGCGCTGGACGGCAGGCCCTTCGACATTGCTTGCGGTCAGATCGACATCGGCAACGCGCTGACCGACATGGCGCAAGCGATGACGGTCGGCGTGCCGCAAGCCAACGGCACCATTGCCGCCGAAGCGGTGATGGATGTCGAGCGCGTCGCCGATGCGGTCCTCCATATGGCCAGCCTGCCGCTCGACGCCAACGTGCTGTTCATGACCGTGATGGCGACGAAGATGCCATTTGTCGGGCGGGGCTAAATTAGTCTCACCCGGTGAAATCAGGGCCGGGTGACCGGAAGCGGCACGCCGGGTAAATATAGCGAAATCGGGCGGATTTCGTAGACGGCGGTCGGATTGACGCGGCGAAGGTCGCGCGCAATGTCGATAGCGGCGTCACGGTTGGCACAGTCGACGACATAGAGCCCCAGCAATTGTTCCTTGGTCTCGGCGAAGGGGCCGTCGATAACCATTCCGGTGCCTGGCCCGCGCAAGGTGCAGGCGTCTTGTGTCGCGCCGAGCCGGGCCGCAGGCCCAAGGGTGCCTTGACGGTAGAGCCGATCGTTGATCTGGAGAAGATCGGTCATCAGCGCCGCATCCTGCTCAGGCGTCAGCGCCGTGATCGCTTCTTCCTCGTGATAGGCAAGAATGGCATAGAACATCTGGCGTCTCCTTTCGTCGTCCTCACTTCGCCAGGAACGCCTCGATCCGCTCCAGCGCGCGCAGGATGTTCTCTTCGGAATTCGCGTAGGACAGCCTGACATAGCCTTCGCCGAGAATGCCGAAATCGGGGCCGCCGATCAGCGCCACGCCGGCATCCTCGAGCAGCGCCGAGGCGAGCTTCTTGGCCTTCCAGCCGGTCTTGGAAACATTGGGGAAGGCATAGAAGGCGCCTTTCGGCGTGATGCATGAAATGCCGGGCAAGGCATTCAACCCCTCAACCACGACCTTCCTGCGGCGGTCGAAGGCGCGCATCATCTTGTCGACGTCGTCCTGCGGGCCGTCGATGGCGGCTATGCCGGCATACTGGCTCGGCGCGTTGACGCAGGACCAGCAATTGACCGCCAGCTTGCGCACCTTGTCATAGAGATGCGCGCCCTTGTCGCCGTTCGGCCAGATCGACCAGCCCATGCGCCAGCCGGTCATCACCCAGGTCTTCGACCAGCCGTTGAGGACGATCAGCCGATTACGGATTTCGGGGAAGGTGAGCAGCGAACAGTGCGTCTCGCCGTCATAGGTCATCACGTCGTAGATCTCGTCGGAGAGGATGGCGACGTCCGGGTGTGCTGCCAGGCCCCTGACCAGCTTCTCGATCTCGGCTCGGGGGGTGACGCCGCCGGTCGGGTTGGCGGGCGAGTTGAGGATCAGCAGCCTGGTCTTCGGGGTGATCAGCGCCAGTGTCTCCGCAGCCGAAAAGGCAAAGCCGTTCTCCTCGCGCATCGGCACCGGGATGGGGGCAGCGCCAGTGAACTCGATCATCGAGCGGTAGATCGGAAAGCCGGGATCAGGATAGAGAATTTCGGCGCCCGGCTCGCCGAACATCAGGATCGCCGCGAACATTGTCGGCTTGCCGCCGGGCAGGATCATCACCGCTTCCGGCGAGACTTCGACGCCGGTGGTGGCCAGTGTGCGGCGTACCACCGCTTCGCGCGTCGCCAGCAGGCCGTTGGCCGGCGTATAGCCGTGATGGCCGTCGCGCAGCGCCTTGATCGCCGCCTCGACGATATGCTGCGGCGTCTTGAAGTCGGGCTGGCCGATGCCGAGATTGACGATGTCGCGGCCTTGATGGGCAAGTGCCGTGGCGCGCGCCAGCACCGCGAACGCATTTTCCTCGCCGAGGCGGTCGAAGGCCGAAATCGTGTGGAGCATTTTTCCCGTCCGTGTGGTTCTTTCAGCGAGCGTGCGTTTTTGTGAGCGTCCGCCCGAAAAAGTCAACGGATCGGAGCTTCGCGTGTCGGAAAATCTCAAGAATTGGCAACCGCGCCCGCGGCCGGAACGCAAGGTGCTGGAGGGACGAACTGTCAGGCTTGAGCCGCTTAACGCTGAAAAGCACGGCGACGGCTTGTTTGAAGCATCTTCGGTGCCCGACATAGATGGCCGCTTCGCCTGGCTGCCCGACTACCCCCCGCAGACCCGTGCCGCCTTCCAGCCCTGGCTGGACAAGGCCGAAGCCAGCGAGGACCCGCTGTTCTTCACCGTCATCGACAAGGCCAGCGGAAAAATTGCCGGACGCCAGACGCTGATGCGCATCGACGCCGCCTATGGCGTGATCGAGATCGGCAACATCTATTGGGGTCCGCTGATCTCGCGTAAGCCGGCGGCGACGGAAGCGCAGTTCCTATTCATGAAATACATCTTCGATGAGCTTGGCTATCGCCGCTACGAATGGAAATGCAACAACCGCAACGAGCCGTCGAAGCGCGCGGCGGAACGTTTCGGCTTCAAGTTCGAGGGCATTTTCCGCCAGCATCTTGTGGTCAAGGGCGAAAACCGCGATACCGCGTGGTACTCGATCATCGACAAGGAGTGGCCGGCATTGCGCAGAGCCTATGAGGCATGGCTCGATCCGGCCAATTTCGAGGGCGACGGCCGGCAGAAGCGACGGCTCGAGGATTTTCGCGCTGAGTTCGGCGCCTGACCATGATCCCGAAAAGTGGACGCCGGTTTTCGGATAAGATCATGGTCAAACATGAAGACAGAGCCTCCGTCCCGGGTCTGCCGGGATGGATCAGGCTCTAGCAGGAGCTCATAGATGGCGCATACCCACGACCATGCTGCGCAGGGCCACGACCACAGCCATGGCGCAGGTGATGTGCACGGCTCGACCGACAAGAAGCGCGTGCTGATCGCTGCTTGCTTGACCGCCGGCTTCATGGTTGCGGAGACGCTGGGCGCCATCTTCACCGGCTCATTGGCGCTGCTGGCGGATGCCGGCCATATGCTTGCCGATTGCGTCGCGCTCGGCCTGGCCTGGTATGCCTTTCATCTTGCGAGCCGGCCGGCGACCGTGCGCCTCACCTACGGTTTCGGCCGGGTCAAGACGCTGGTCGCCTACACCAACGGCATCGCCATCTTCGCCATTGCGCTGTGGATCGTCTACGAGGCTTGGGGCCGCTTGCTAGCGCCGGCTCCGGTGCTCGGCGGGCCGATGCTGGTCGTCGCGATCGCCGGCCTGCTGGTCAATCTCGGCTCGTTCTACGTGCTGCACGGCGGCGACCGCGGCAGCCTGAATATGCGCGGCGCCATTTTGCATGTGCTGGGCGATCTGCTCGGCTCGGCGGCGGCGATCGTCGCGGCGCTGGTGATCCTGGCGACGGGCTGGACACCTATCGATCCGATCCTGTCGGTCCTGGTCTCGCTGCTGATCCTGTCCACGGCCTGGTCGCTGATGCGCGAGGCTGCCCACGTCCTGCTCGAAGGCGTGCCTGCAAGCCTCGACCGCGACCTGATCGCGAGGGACATCGAAGGTTCGATCAAGGGCGTGCGCGAGGTACATCACATGCATGTCTGGTCGCTCGACGGCTCCAGCAACATGGCGACGTTGCATGCCTGCCTCAATGACGGCGTCGACGCGCATATGGCGGTAAGCGCGATCAAGAAGCGGCTTGCGGCGGAACATGGCATAGCCCATGCCACGGTCGAACCGGAATTCGGTCAATGTGCAGACAGACATGAGTATGATGACGAGCACGAGCATGCGCATGACACGGCAGCGCACCGCGGCCATTATCACTGACTTCGGGAGTTCTGGGCATTGGCAACGATCGACATGAACTCTCGCCGCCCTGGTGCCGCGTGATGGACCGCGACACTCGCAATGCGGCGATCGGCGCCGCCTGGGTTTTGCTGCTGTTCGGCATCGCAGCCTATAATCTTCCAACAGTGATGCTGGCGGTCGGCAAGATCTCGACGGTTCTTGCCGGCGTCGTCGCGGCGATCTTCATGGTGGCAATCTTCGTCGTGTTCTGGCTGCGTAGCCGCAGCCAGCGCAAAAAGGGAAAGTGACATGCGCATTCTGATTACCGGCGCGGCAGGCATGGTCGGCCGCAAACTCATCGCCAGGTTGGCCAAGGACGGGGCGCTCGGCGGCCGCAAGATCGCCGCGCTCGATCTTCACGATATCGTGCCGCCGCAAGCACCGGTGCTCGAAGGTGTCAGCATTACCCCCCACACCGGCGACCTTGCCGCGCCGGGCGCGACGACAAATCTGGTCGCGCTGCGCCCCGACGTGATCTTTCATCTCGCCGGCGTGGTGTCGGGCGAGGCGGAGGCCAATTTCGATCTCGGCTACCGCGTCAATCTCGACGGCACAAGGGCGCTGTTCGATGCCATAAGGCTGGCGGGGTTTGCGCCGCGCGTCGTCTTCACCTCGTCGATCGCCGTGTTCGGCGCACCGTTTCCCGACGTCATTCCGGACGAGTTCCACCCGACGCCGCTGACCTCCTACGGCACGCAGAAGCTGATCGGCGAGGCGCTGCTTGCCGACTATACGCGCCGCGGTTTCTTCGACGGCATCGGCATCAGGCTGCCGACCATCTGCGTCAGGCCGGGAAAGCCGAACAAGGCGGCCTCGGGCTTCTTCTCCGGCATCATCCGCGAGCCGCTGAGCGGCCATGAAGCGATCCTGCCGGTGCCGCGCTCGGTCATCCATACACACGCCAGCCCGCGTTCGGCGGTGAATTTCCTGATCCATGCGGCTCAGATCGACGGTGCCGCCGTCGGACCGCGCCGCAACCTGACGATGCCGGGCGTCGCCGTCAGCGTCGGCGAGCAGATCGAAGCGCTGGAGCGTGTCGCCGGCGCCAAGGCGGTGAAACTGATCCGCGAGGAGCCCGACGAGACGATCTGGGCTATCGTCAAGGGCTGGCCGACACGCTTCGAGGCGCAGCGCTCGAGGGACCTTGGCTTTGCCGCCGAGACGAGCTTCGACGAGATCATACGCGTCCATATCGAGGACGAGTTGGGCGGCAATATCCCTAGTTAAAGCGCTCCGATCGGACGCAACGAGGTCAGGCGCCGGTCAGGCTGGCCGAGAGCAGCAGCAGGCCGAACAGGAAGACGAAGGCGGCGCCGCCGATCTCGACGAAGGAATGGATGCGGTTGCCCATGCGGCCGTCGCCGGCGAAATACACCGCCCAGTTCTTGGCGGTCACCGCAAGCGTTGCCAGGGCCGAGACGGTGATTGCGGTGCCGAGGGCCATGGCCAGCACCGACAGGATGCCGCCGAACCATAGCCCGTTCAGCAAGGCGAAGCTCAGCACGATCAGCGCGCCGGAGCAGGGGCGGATGCCGACGGCAGCGACAGCCGACCAGGCCGTGCGCCAATCGAAGCGATCGCCGGAAAGCAGCGCCGGGTCGGGCGCATGCGAGTGGCCGCAGGTCTCGCAGACCTCGCCCGCCGCATGGCTGTGGTGATCGTGCGCAGCATGGGCGTGGTCGTGTGCGCCGTGGTCATGATGGTCGTGCGCATGGTCGTGATCGTCATGCGCATGAAGCGCGTGGGAATGTGCCGCATGGGCATGCGCGGAATGTGAATGGCCGGCATGTGAATGGCCGGCATGGGCAGCCGAGAGGCTGTAGCCGGGGCTTGCGCCGAACAGGCGAAGGATGGCCGGGCCGGCCTTGCGCCAAAGCAGCCAGGCGCCGAACAGGGTGACGAAGACATAGCTCATGATTTCGAGGAACCATGCGGCGTCGGTCATCGATATCGCGGTGCCGCGCAACACGAAATAGGCGAGCAGCATCACCACGATCGCGGTCAGCGCCTGCAGCAGGGCCGAGACGAAGGACAGCATGATGCCGCGCTTGAGCGCCACCTCATTGGCCACCATGTAGGACGAGATCACCGCCTTGCCGTGACCGGGGCCGGCGGCGTGGAAAATGCCATAGGCAAAGGACAGGCCGATGAGCAGCCACAGCCTGCTGCCATCCTGGCGCATCGCCTTCATCGCGCCGGCAAGCGCATGATAGAATTCCTGCTGGCGCAGATTGATCCACATCAGGATGTGGGCGAACGGGCCGGTGGCGGTTGGAGCCATGCCGTCATTGGTGCCGATGCCCAGCGAACTCTGGGCGTGGGCGGAGCCGAGAAAGTGCGTCATCACAAAGGCGGCGGCCAGAAGACCGAATGCCAAACGCAGGGACGGTTTCGCCACTGGATCTATCCTTCCGGCTGACAGGTCAGTTCGAGCTTGGTGGCAAAGATCTTGCTCATGTCGGTACCTGTCGGATCGTTGAAGAAGGCCTCGGTCAGGGTCTTCTGGTTTTCGGCGATCGCCTCGTCCGGGTTGGGGCGGACAACCTTGCTGGTGCAGGCCGGCGGCAAGCCATCGACCTGCAGATTGGCATCCTCGGTGAAATCGATCGCGGTGTAGAAGGTCGGATCGTAGACGCCGATATCGATCTTGCCGCTAAGTTTGATCGGCACCTTCGGTTCGGATTCAAACAGGATGATCAGCTGGTCATTATCGAAATTGGCCATCAGATGCGGCGGCGGGGTCATTGCCACGTCCTTGCCGTCGACGGTGACGAGCTGGAAGTAGTTGAATTCGGCAAGCGAGGCATGGACGGTGTCGGCAACATCCTTCAGCTCCTTGTCGTCGAGCTTCAGGTCGGAATTCTTGTCGAACTCCATCATCACCGTGCTCGAAAACAAATCGTCGAACCGCCAGACATGGCGCAATGCCTTCACAGTTTGGTGATCCGGGCCCAGGACCACTTCGAGGCGGGCTTCGGCGAAGACGTGGGGATGCACCTCAGCCGGTCCGACGGCGGCAAACGTCGCGGTCAAGGCCGAAGCCAGCATGATGGCTTGCTGTTTCAGGTGCATTCTCGGTCGCGATTCAATCGGCTTCGGTGAATTGCCGACAGTTACCAGAAAGGGGGCGAAAATGGGACCGCAAGGCGGCTGAAAGCTCATGCGTTGTCCAGCGCCTTGAACCACTGCACCAGGAAGTCGACGAAAACGCGAACTTTCGCAGGCAGATAGCGCCGGTGCGGATAGACGGCGAAAATGCCGCCACCAGGCAGGATGCGGTCATCCAGCGCAGTCACCAGCTTGCCGCTTTCGATGTCGGGCGCGGCGATGAAATCCGGCAGGATGGAAAACCCCAAGCCCGCCACGGCCGCCGCCCTTGCCGTCATCGGGCTGTTGACCTCCATCGGGCCGGAGACCGAAACGCTCACCGTATCGCCACTGTCGCCCTTGAAAGGCCAGTTGGTCAGCCAGCGGCCATTGGTGTCGATAATGCAAGGCACACGCGCAAGATCCTGCGGCCTGACCGGCATGCCGTGCTTGGCGATCAGCTCGGGAGACGCGCAAAGCCGCACCGAAAACGGCGCCAGGCGCCTGGCGATCAACGAGGAATTTTCCAGCCGCGAAATGCGCACCGCCAGATCGAAGCCCTCCTCGACCAGATCGACGAAACGGTCGTCGAGTTGAACGTCGAGTACGATATCGGGATGCTGCTTGGCGAAGTCGATCAGCGACTGGCCGATCGGCGCGTCGGCGAAAGTGCGCGGCGCCGATAGCTTGATCCTGCCGCGCACGTCGCCGGAGGATTCGCGCACCGCATCGGCAAGGCTGTCGACCTCGCGCACGATCTCCGAGGCGCGCCGGTAATAGGTGTGGCCCGCCTCGGTCAGGGAGAACTGCCTGGTGGTCCGGTTGAGCAGCAGTGCGCCGAGTTCGTCCTCCAGTTCGCGCACATATTTCGACAGCAGCGCCTTCGAGCGGCCGATCTTGCGCGCCGCCGCCGAAAAGCCTTCGGCCTCGACCACGTCGATGAAGGCGCGCATGCGGGTCAGCGTATCCATGTCATGCGCCTCCTTGGTGGGCTGAAAGGATGCGGGCGGCCAGCGCAATCAACTGCCGGTCGCTGTTCTTCGGACCGAGCAGCGAAAGCCCGAACGGCGCCCCGCCGACCTTGCCGAGCGGCAGCGTGATCTGCGGAAAGCCGGACAGGCCGGAAAGACACAGCAATCTCAGCGCGCGCTCGCGATAGGCCTGCAAATCGTCGAATGACGCGGCCTTGAGCGGCGCGGCACCCGGCGCGGTCGGCAGCACAAGAACGCCGTCATCGCCAAGCAGGCCGGCAAGCGCGAGGCGAAACGAAACGCGACGTTCCGTTTCACGTTGTGCGGTTGCCGCGTCGATGGTCGCGCCGTGCTCGAAACGCTCCTTGACCCCGGGTCCGAGCATGCGGTCGCCGCCGGCGATCCAGGCGCCGTGACTTTGCCAGGCTTCATAGCCTTGCAGCTTGCGGAAGCACCAATAGAGATCGTCGGTGGAATGCGACAGCGGGCCGACGGTGCGCGGTGCGCCCAGCACGGACGCGACACTGCGGACCATGGCGCGATATTCCGCGGCCTCCAGCGTGCCGAGCACGAGGCCGTCCAGTGCATCGAGAGCGATGGGGCGCCTCAGTTCGTGGCGATGCGGATCGTCGCCGAGCAGCAGCGTGCCGACCTTTTCATAGATGACGATGTCGCTTGCGAACCAGCCGAACGTGTCCAGCGAAGGCGCCAGCGGCATGGCGCCGTCGAGCGAGATGCGGCCATGCGTCGTCCTCAGGCCGATCAGGCCGCAGAAGCTTGCCGGCGCACGGATCGAGCCGCCGGTGTCGGACCCGGTGGCGATGTCGGCCAGCCCGCCGGCGACTGCCGCGGCAGAACCAGAGGACGAGCCGCCGGTGACGCGGTCGGGTGCTGCCGGGTTGACCGGCGACGGGAAATGCGCGTTCAACCCAAGCAGGGAAAATGCGAGTTCGTCGGTCTGCGTCTTGCCGACGAAGCGCGCGCCCGAATCAAGCAGCGCCTGGACGGCCGGCGCGGTCGCCATGGCCGGTGAAGCGTCCCGGTACTTCTGCGGGTTGCCGCAGCCGGTGCGGTAGCCGGCGACGTCGAAGATGTCCTTGACGGCCAGCCGCAAGCCGGCAAGCGGGCCGGATTGCGCATTGGCTACAGGGATTGGATCAAGGTCGAGAAAAGCGTTCAGCGGGCCGCGAGTGCCTGTCATGCGTTCGATATCCGGATGTGCTTGCCGCAGCATTTTTCTTCTGGTTGCCGCAGCATTGTTCGATGCCACAAATTTTACAACCTGCCATACGATTTTTATTGATTGTGAAATCTTTCGATCTTATATCGCGCTTGCCCAAAGTCGCACGTGCGTGTGGGTGTCCGCCGATCCTCGAATGGTGAGGGCAATCGGTAAGGTAACTGGAGCCAACCCCTCCAGTCGGTTTAGCGGCCAACCGCCAACCGAGGACACCTTGAAGCAACGACGGTGCGGGCCTTTCTGGTGTTCTGCCGGTCGTCCAAAGACCGGGGTTACTGAAGAGGCACACCTTCATTGCCGGCAGTGCGGACGGGCCTCCCATCCAAGCCAAGGCAGACAAAGCGAACCGAGGCCGGGCAAGGCCAAGGTTCACCGCCGCGAGACGGCGCTTCATGGTTCCGGGGTCTCCACCGGCTGGTTCCATGGATTTGACGTCCCGCCTTTGTCCACCGCGTGTTCGCGAGGCCGAGAGCCCGCGTCCGCAAGCCTTTGTGCGCGCCGAAAGGCGCTGATGGAGAGACCCGATGGCTACCCAGCGCATCCTTGACTTTCTCGCCACCCGACGTCCAAACGGCCCGTGCCTCGTCGTCGACCTCGATGTCGTGCGCGACAATTTCCGCGCCTTCGAGAAGGCGCTTCCCGATTCCAAGATCTACTATGCGGTGAAAGCAAATCCGGCGCCGGAAATCCTGCGCCTGCTTGCTGCGATGGGCTCGTCCTTCGACACCGCTTCCGTTGCCGAAGTCGAGATGGCGATGGACGCCGGTGCGCCGGCGGACCGCATCTCCTTCGGCAACACCATCAAGAAGGAGCGCGACATCCAGCGCGCCTACCAGCTCGGCATCCGGCTGTTTGCGGTGGACTGCGTCGAGGAAGTCGAGAAGATCGCACGTGCTGCTCCCGGCGCCCGTGTGTTCTGCCGCGTCCTGACCGACGGCGAGGGCGCCGAATGGCCGCTGTCGCGCAAGTTCGGCTGTGTGCCGGCGATGGCGGTCGACGTGCTGCGCCATGCCAAGGCGCTCGGCCTCGACGCCCATGGCGTGTCGTTCCATGTCGGCTCGCAGCAGACCGACCTGACTGCCTGGGATCGCGCGCTCGCCGATGCCAAGAAGGTGTTCGCGACGCTGGCCGACGAAGGCATCGTGCTGAAGATGGTCAATATGGGCGGCGGCTTCCCGACCCGCTATCTCAGGGATGTGCCGGTGGCTCAGGCCTATGGCCAGGCGATCTTCTCGGCGCTCAGGAAGCATTTCGGCAACGCCATCCCCGAGACGATCATCGAGCCGGGCCGCGGCATGGTCGGCAATGCCGGGGTGATCAAATCGGAGGTCGTGCTGATCTCGAAGAAGGCCGACAACGACAATGTGCGCTGGGTGTTCCTCGACATCGGCAAGTTCGGCGGTCTCGCCGAGACAATGGACGAGGCGATCCGCTATCCGATCGTCACCGCGCATGACGGCAGCGAGACCGCGCCTTGCGTGCTCGCCGGCCCGACCTGCGATTCGGCCGACGTGATGTATGAAAAGACGCCGTATCCGCTGCCCTTGTCACTGACCATCGGCGACGAGGTGCTGATCGAGGGCACCGGCGCCTACACGACGACCTACGCCTCGGTCGCCTTCAACGGCTTCGAGCCTCTCCGATCCTACGTGATCTGAAGGCTTCGGCCCTCAGATCACCCCGAGGTGGGCGCCTTTCGCCTGCCCGGGTTCGCCTGTGGAACAGATCTCCGCTCGTGAAGGATCGCGGAAATGGACATTGTAGATTTCATTGTTGAAGGCGCCTGGCTGGTCTCCCCCCTTGAGGGGGAGATGGCCGCGAAGCGGCCAGAGGGGGTCGGTTCGGCTGCGTCGACCTCTCTTGGACTGTGCGGGGCCAGCGCTTCACGCGCGGCAACCCCCTCTGTCGCCTGCGGCGACATCTCCCCCTCAAGGGGGGAGATAACCGGCGCTTTTGCGATCGTCGCCGAAACTGCGGCAGATATTGCATCGCGCGAGGCTTTGCTCGATCGCGCCATGGGGCCGAAGCGCCGGAAAAAGTCGTCGGAAAAGCTGCGGCGCGGCCGCCGGCCTTCGGAGGGCCTGGCCTTTGTCGCGCGCGACGCGTCGGGCACTGTTGCCGGCACGGTACGGCTGTGGGACGTGGTACTGGGCGAAGGCGGCAAGACAGCGTTGCTGCTCGGCCCGCTTGCGGTCGACCCGGCGCTCAAGAATGCCGGCATTGGCTCGGCGCTGATGCACCACGCGATCGCTGAGGCCGCGCGCCTTGGCCATGCGGCGATCCTGTTGGTCGGCGACGCGCCCTACTACAAGCGCTTCGGGTTCTCGGCCGCGAAGACCGGCCCTCTGGCCATGCCGGGACCTTACGAACGGCACCGCTTGCTGGCGCTGGAACTGGTGGAAGGCGCGCTCGACGGCGCGCAAGGCACGCTGAAGGCGGCCGGGCGCAAGCTGAAGGCACAGCGGCTGCCGCTCGCTGCGTGACGGATCAGAAACAAGCCGCCCATTGCACGGCGGCTCGTTTTCATCCCGGACCGGAGTGGATCAGCCGATCAGCTGGCTGAGCGCCATGGCGACGCTCATGTCGCCTTCGACCTTTATCTTGCCGGACATGAAAGCCATGGTCGGGTTGAGATCGCCTGAGATCAGCGAGTCCAAATCGTCGAGCGACAGCTTTATCGTGCAATCGGCCGGCGCATCGGTGGTCGAGACATCGGCGCCGTCGATGACGATGACGCCGTCGCTGCCGGTGTCGAATTTCACGGAGCGATCGAACCCGGCGCTCGCCACGCGCGACTTGATCTTGTCGGCAATCTCCTGAACGCCCATGGCGGTTCTCCTCGTCTCGTTGCGTTTGTCGCACATTGGCACTTCGATCCGCGACACTTCGATCTGGCCGAAGTCGCCGTCTTGCGCATTTCGCGATCACGGTCGCCGGCGCATATAGCTTCGGGTTGACGTTTACGTCAACGCGGCTCCCCGAGATGAAGATGGGGTTTATCGCCGCAGCATCACGCGGGCATGACACCTTGGCGACCGGAACGTTGCCATGCGATGTTGCCGAGGGTATCAGGCACCACTCCCCCTTGGATATCGGCGAGCCGCCCGGTGCTTTCCAGAAAAGAACCGCCCAGAAACGAACCGCAAGTCTATGCCCGCCGGTTGCGCGCGGTGCTGATCAGATCTATCCCGCTGCTCGAGGCACGCGGCATTGCCGTGGTCATTCTGGCGGCTCTGGTCGGGATGATGGCGGGTGCGCTGGTCACCGGCATGAGCGGACTGGTGCAGGTCCTGCATGGGCTTATGTTCGGCGTTCAGCCCGGCGGTCGGCTTTCGGCGATGTTTTCGCTGCAAAAGCCGGAACAGGCGCTGATACCGGCGGCCGGCGGCATCCTGCTCGGGCTGACGGTGATCTGGCTGAGAAAGCGAAAATTCCGCACGCCGGTCGATCCGATCGAAGCCAATGCGCTTTACGGCGGCCGCATGTCGCTGACCGACACCTTCATCATCGCCGGGCAGACGATGATCTCGAGCGGCTTCGGCGCTTCGGTCGGGCTCGAGGCCGGCTATACGCAGGTGGGTTCGGGCCTGGCGTCGCGGCTGGCGCGCTTGTTCAGGCTGCGCCGCAACGATGTTCGCATCCTGGTCGGCTGCGGTGCCGCCGGCGCGATCGCCGCCGCCTTCGACGCGCCGCTGACCGGCGCCTTCTACGGGTTCGAGCTGGTCATCGGCATCTACTCGGTCGCCAATGTCGCACCGGTGATGGCCGCCGCGATCTCAGCCTCGCTTACCGCCGAGGTGTTCGGCGGCGTGCCATTTCCGCTGGAACTCGCCGGCCTGCCGGCGCTCACCGTCAGCCAGTATTTGCCGTTCATGCTGCTCGGGCTTCTGGGCGGTGGCGCTTCCATCGCCATCATGCATCTGGTGAGCCTAATCGAGCGCGTCTTTGCGCGGCTGTCGATCGACGCCTCGCTGCGCCCAGCTATCGGCGGCGTGATGGTCGGGCTGCTGGGGCTGGTCACGCCACAGGTCCTGTCCAGCGGCCATGGCGCGCTGCACCGCGAATTCGCAATGAATTACGGGCTGGCCGTGGTGGCCAGCGTCTTCGTGCTGAAGCTGGCGGCGTCGGCGATCTCGCTCGGCTCCGGCTTCCCTGGCGGCCTGTTCTTTGCCTCGCTGTTCCTCGGCGCGCTGCTCGGCAAGATGTTTGCCGGCGGTATGGCATTCGTCTCGCCGGCGACCGGCATCGACCCGGCCGTCGCCGCCGTCGTCGGCATGACCTCGCTCGCCGTAGGCGTCGTCGGCGGCCCGTTGACGATGACCTTCCTGGCGCTGGAATCGACCCGTGACCTGACGCTGACCGGCGTGGTGCTGGCCGCCTCGCTCATGGCGGCGATCCTGGTGCGCGAAACTTTCGGCTATTCCTTCTCGACATGGCGTTTTCACCTGCGCGGCGAAACCATCCGCAGCGCGCATGATGTCGGCTGGATGCGCAGCCTGACTGTCGGCTCGATGATGCGAAAGGATGTCCGCACCATCGACGCCTTGACGACGCTTGCGGAATTCCGCAAGCAGGTGCCGCTCGGTGCCTCGCAGCGCGTCATCGCGGTCGACGCCGACCTGCATTATGTCGGCGTGCTGATCGTCGCCGAACTGCACAGCCATTTGTCGGACGACGAGATGCCCGTGCTGTCCTTCGTCAAGTTCAAGGACGCGGTGCTGGTGCCGAGCATGAACGTGCAATCGGCCGCCGAGACTTTTCAGCGTGCCGGCGCCGAGGAATTGGCGGTGGTCGAGGATTTCACCGACCGCAAGGTGGTCGGGCTGCTGACCGAAGGCCATCTGATGCGGCGCTATGCCGAAGAACTCGACAAGGCGCGGCGCGATCTGTCCGGCGAGGGGTAGCGCACGTGACAGGCCAAGTCTTGGTCATCGACGGTAGTGAGACGGTTGTCCCGGTTATCCCCCTGCAAGAGGCGGCATCAACGCAGCCTCGACAAGGTCGACCTTCCATGCTTCGGGTCTGCCGGTAATCATCGAAGGAGAGCATCAAGGTGAACGAAGACGGCGCCAGTCCAAGGCCGCTTTCGGAAATTGCCAGCTATCACGCGCACATCTACTATGACGGGCAGGCCGAGCGGCAGCATGCCGAATGGCTGCGCCTTCGCATCGGCGAACGTTTCCGCGTGCGCCTGGGCAACTGGCGCGACGAGCCGGTCGGCCCGCATCAGCAGGCCATGTACCAGGTCTCCTTCGCCACCGGGATTTTCGCTACGCTGGTTCCATGGCTGATGCTGAACCATGGCGGCCTGAGCATCCTCATCCACCCCAACACCACCAACCCCAAGCGCGACCATCTGGTCGACCCGATCTGGATAGGGCGGCCGTTGGGGGTGAAGGGCGAGGTGCTTGGCGAGGAGGATGAGGCGGAGGAGGCGCTGGAGGTGAATACGCAGCCGACGGTGGGGGTGTAGCAGGGCAATCGCATAGGCAACCAAGGTCTTCGCTCTACGAGTACCCCCACCCCTAACCCCTCCCCACAAAAGGGAGGGAAACTTCTGTTGGCGCTGACCTCGGCAAATTGCATGCCCTTTCAATGCCAAGGAGGACGTAAAGGTGCGCGGCAGCGTTCCCTCCCCCTTGTGGGGAGGGTTAGGGTGGGGTCCTCCTCGCAAGAATCTCATATGCGGTTGTCGGGGCGGGCGAAGAGTGCGGTAACTTTGGGCCGGTGTCTGCTTGACGAAGATCGGTGCTCTGTTGAGAACGGGAGCTGCATGGGCAGACAAGCAAGCGGTGGGCAAACTGTGAGGCGCGTTCTTCGAATACTGGCCGCGCTGACCATGGCGTTCGGGGTGGCCGGCTGCACAAGCATCTCCTACTACGCGCAGTCGCTGGAGGGTCATGTACGCATCATGGCGGCGCGCAAAAATATTGGAAGGCTGATCCGCGATCCTTCGACGCCCAGACCATTGCGCAGCAAGCTGACGTCGGCGAGCGCCATAAGACAATTCGCGACAGATGAACTGGCCCTGCCTGACAACAGCAGCTACCGCAGCTACGTCGACATCCACCGGGACGCTGTGACTTGGGCCGTTTTTGCCGCGCCGCAATTCTCGCTCGCGCCGAAAACATGGTGCTTTCCGGTTTTTGGCTGCGTTCCGTACCGGGGTTACTTCTCCCGGAAATCCGCGACGGACAGCGCTGTCGCGCTTCAGAGACAGGGGCTGGACGTCTACGTCACAGGCATCACCGCCTATTCCACCCTGGGCTGGTCCAGCGACCCGCTGCTCAGCACCATGCTTGGTCAGGATGACACCTATCTTGCAAGCCTTGTCTTTCATGAACTGGCGCATCAGCGCCTCTATGTGGAGGGCGATTCCGCGTTCAACGAGGCTTTCGCGGTTGCCGTCGAAACCACCGGCACAAGGAAATGGCTCCGCGCCGCCGGCGATCGGGCCGGATTGCGCCGCTACGAAGTCGCTCGCAAGCGCAACGCCGATTTTCTCAGGCTGGTGGCGAAAACGCGCGACGAGCTGGCCCGGGTCTATGGAAGTGCCCGTACCCCGCAGCAGATGGCGGCCGCCAAGGCAACGGCGATCGACACGCTGCGGACGCGCTACCGGCACATGCGCGACAGGCGCTGGGCCGGATACCGGGGATACGACCGCTGGTTCGATACGCCGATCAACAACGCAAAGCTCGCCGCGACGTCCGTCTACGGCGAACAGGTTCCGGCATTTCTCCACTTGTTCGACCTGTGTGGCGGGGACTATCCAAGGTTCTACGCGTCTGTTCGACGCATCGCGGACAAACCGTCCCGTGCCGAAGCACTGAAGGCGGTGAATCGGTGTGAGTGAGATGAACAAGCACGGCAATTGAAACCACAGGCTTATTTCACCGAGGATGGAAACCGGCGATCAGATATAAGCTAGACGTAGAACCGATATGACGGCTTGGGCGTCGCATTGTCCGATAGTTCGCACATCAGCTCGCCGACCTTACGCGCAAAGAGGAGCGTGATTGGCAGGCGCGCAATTCCATCGCTGGAGTTCCAATTCATCTTGGTGAGCGTGAGGATTTCCTTGGCACGCTCCCGAAGATCGCCAGGCCCCGCACAGCCAATCTCCAAGGGGGCCGGAATATGCATGCCTGGATATTCATTCCACCACGGCACGTAACCGCCTGTGAAAAGGTACGATTGATCTATGAGCGTGCACAGTGTGCCCCGCCATGGCTCCTCCAAGCCTTTCCTGACCATCCGAAACGCCGTCGAACGCATCCAAACGCAATCGACGGTCGCAACCCGATCCTTCGCAGCTTTCCTGAAGCCTTCCAATTCTTCGGGCTGATACCCAGTCGTCTTATGGATTACGACACGGTCGGGCATCACCCCGGCTCGGTCGTTATATTGTGCGAGCACGTCTTCCAGAAGAGCCTTCGCCTGACCGTCATTAAGATAAGGCTGCCGGTCACGGCGCTGTTCATAATCGATGTTTGCGCCTTTCAGGGCAAAAGGCTGTACGTCTGTCGAGTAGGCCTGTGCCACGCTGGCGTAAACGAGGTGGCCGCTTCGTTTCTTCATGTGATGAAAGGATATGCCGACGAAACAGACGTTCTTGGGCAGATCTGTTGGCCGCCACGGAATGCCACGCGCCTTGTAGTAGATAGAGGTCGCGATATTCCAGAAGCGGGTCGCGTGGCTTTGGCCCTTATCGTCGGGCCGATCAATCGCGTCGCGCCTCAGGATCTGAATAGGCACGGCTTCATCGTGGGTCATCGTCCGCGCTTTGATGGCGCGGTAGAACGTCCGAAATAGAAGATCATCCGCCATCGTATATAGCGCCTCGGCGGCCTTCAGTTCGTCGGGCGACGGCTGGAAGAGAGCGAGCTGGTCGCTTTCTTCTTCCGCCCGAAGCACCTCGAGTGCTTTACGCTCCTCTGGCGTCAGTCCGGGGTTGGCAACCCGCAAATCTCCAAGTTCTGGCTTGATACACACGACGACGCAGTCGGGGGCGTCATCGCCAAACAGGCTACTAATCCGGCCATCGAATAACTCAACCAGCTCATTGAAGGCCTTCCCGGTCAGCGCATCCCGAAAATGCGTGTTGTAGACGCCCGGTTCCACCGGCCGCAGGAACGCATCTTCTACGACGAATCGGCTATTCAGTGCCTTCTCAAGGCCAGGCCAGTCGCGGAAGCGGTTTGAGTTTCCTTCGACGGCAGCCGCGAATTTTTCCATCCGCCTTATCCAAGCACGAGCGGCTTCGACGTCCTCAGGCAGACCTACGAGCCCGAGCCGTATCGTCCGCAAACCCCTGTTGTCCACAGGGCCATTTGCGGCGAGGCCCCGACGTGGATCGATATCACGCGCGGCATTAGAGAATTCCAGAGTCGGTTCAGGCAGAACGTCGATCTTGAGCGGCAGAGCCATCGAGTAATCCTCCTTCCTGAACGTCAACCGTCACAAACCCTCCATCAAGCAGTAGGTCATCGATGTACCGGCCGCCGATATTGATCGTATGTGCTCCCATTGACAGGAAGCGACCCCAGAATGTGAGATCGCTTTCAACATTGGCGTTTCGGTCGAATTTGATGCGGCGGGTAGCTTTGCTCGTGCGCATGTAGCCTGGGAGCGGCGATATTCCGTCACGCTTGGCGAACATGTAGAATGGCTTGATGCGGATGCCCCAGACATTGGCTTGCCGCACTACCTCGTAGCCGAAGCCTTCGCATTCGAACCACAGATTGTGATCTTCGCCGCGACGCTTTACGACATCGCGTCGGATGTTCTTTCTGCTTGGGCTGTCATAGATGAGCGTTCGGTTGTTCCCCCGGAACGCCGTGAAGTACGCGCGCCGCGCCAGATGGCCTTTCTTGTCCTTCTCAATGATCAGCCCTTGGCTCTCAAACTGCTTGAGGTGGTTCTCAAAATGGCGCCGTGTCAGCCAGGAGAATTTGGCTAGGAGAACCCGGTCCTGTTCCACCTCAGCCAATGGGATCGAGCGGGCCGGCGCGGCTGCGGCAGGGCCAAAAATTGTGTTAGCGACGACCGCAGGCAGAAAGCACCAAAGATCGCCTGTACGCCACTCAAACACGAAAGTACCTGCCTCATCGAAAGGAACTTTCCTTTCAAGCTCATCCCAGCGATGAGCCGTTAGTGGGATATGCGTAAGATACTGCGGGGTCGCCACGAACGGGAGTAAATTCAGGACGTAGGTTCCAACCGGGCGGTGGTCACGTGCCACAGATGCGGAGCCTGCCGAAGCTTCGACGCGGAATAGTTCTGCGACGAAGCTATCCTCCCCAGGCGGATAGGCAAAACTTGCAGCTCCGCCGAATTCAGATGCAAGCTTGCAGGTGTCGGTAAGGCCCGTGCCGGCGCGTTCCATAGCGCTCATCCCAAAAAAGATGTCGCACAGGGCACGGTTACGCAGATCGCTGAATTCAGGTACAGGCACAAAGGCTCCATCTGGCCCCATCCGCAGGCGGTCTGTTGCGTCCTGCAATGCTGCACCGGGATTGGAAAAGCGTACCGAATGACCCGGGACAACATCAATTTGCGACGGCTTTGCCGCCGCATAGTCGCGATGAACAATCATGTTCACGAGAAGTTCGACCAAGGCGCGCTCGGGATAGGCCAGCCGAGTTTCATGCTGGCGGCGGCCTTTTACTTTCAGCACAGGGTTGATCTTTTCTTCTTCAAACCAGTCCAGTATCGCTCGATACTGCCCGATGAGGTTGCCGGCAAAAAGCTTGCGTTTTTTCCTCGCGATTGTGGCTGACACCACGCCATACGAAAAAAATCGGCCAGGTTCCCGACCAAACAGCAACACACATGCGACGCTCGGCCGCTCGACGCTGCTATCGCCCGCGAGAAGGCCCAGTTCCCGCATCAATGGTTTCAACTGCGTGGAATCGATGATTCCACGTTCCAGCTTTGAGCAGTATTGGCGTAACGTACTCAGTGCGAGATCAGCATCGATATCTGCCCATGCCGCGCCGGCAACCGGCTCATCATCGAATTGCCGAACGGCTTCCGGCATAATGACCGGCGCAAACCGCTGCACGCCGGCGAGGTCGCGGTTCAGGTCGCAGAACAGTTCGTCAAATCCATCGATATCGAGGTACTGGAAATTAGTGCCGAGCCGCTCGGCAAGGGATTCGACGCTAGGGTGGGGCACATCGCCTGTGCGTCGACACCAGAAAATACCCTGCCTGAATTTGAGACCTGTTTCCGCTCCAAGCAGCGACTTCATCACAGATTGCTCCGCTCCTCGATAACCAACAACCACCAAGGGCGTGGCCTCGAGTAGTGGCAAAAGTTTCTGCACCAGAACCGGGTCAAGTTCCCGCGTCTCACTGATCAGGTTTCGGTCCGTATACTGCTCAGCCTTGCCGTGCAGCCAAACAATCTGGGCGCGCGCGAATGGCGAGAATTCATTGAAATCACCCGGTGCCCGATTAACCTCGGCGACATGCCGAATATGCGGTTGCTTGTCATGCAGGGCCTTTGGCAGGCAGATGTCGAAATTTGTGGTCAGGATCGTACCGGTAAGTCCGCGTAAGACTAGCTCTGCCACAGCGCGGTAACCCACGCTCAACTCTTGTTTCAACGCAACAAGGTCGAGTAGCACGGACCTGCGATAGGCTTCTGGCTTTAGCTGATGCTCGATAACGAGGGGGAAATTCTCTGCAAGATGATCTTCACCACGGACAAACCATGCCTGGCCCTGTAACCAGGATAACCATTCCGACATCTTGATTTGCTCGGGAAGCGTCTTCCCGCCAAGGACCCGATCGGCGTAGGCCTGCTTCGCTAGGCGCTTGACGCTTTCTGCCGCTAGTGGCACGCCTGAAGTGAACGATGCTCCAGCCCCGAACAAAAACGTCGGTCGGGCATCATTGTCCGGCCTCAGCAATGAACAGAGCAATGCAACGCTTGCAGAGTGATTCATCCTCTAATTCTGCGCCGATTCGCGTGAACAAAACAAGCACAGATGTGCCATTTTGCCCCGAGTAATAGGTTTTCAACAGCTAACTCTGCGCCAAGCCGGAGCAGCCTGATGGTCTTTCGTCGTGTTGGCCTGCATCACCGCCACAACGGCGCTCAATCATTTTACTGTATAGGCATTCCAAGGTAGAATCAGCCGGCTAGTAGGGGGATGGTATCGTGTTCAGTATTGTGATGGCAGGCAATGATTCCGCTTGGAATGTTGAGGTAGGAACGGCGCACAACGACACGTTCACGCTCTCGCGGTTTCTGGAATACACGGACCCTTCGATTGCGGCCAGCTTCCAACCCATTTCCGCAAGCAGCCTAGCGTACCTCGCACAACTCCCCACTGTGTTTATGAGTGAACTCGACCGCGATGATGACAACAACGAGATCTTCCGCATCAGACTTGGAAACGTCTCAGATCTGTCCGTCGTCGGAGGCGAGATTCACTATAGGTTCCAATTAACTCATAACTTCGGCGAGGTGCTAATCCCGAGCCGGGAAGCGTTCCGGAAGGCTTTTCGAATGGACAAGTTCGAACTGCATCGGACCCATTGGGCTATCAAAGCTGCGGATTTAGCCGCTGCTTTGCAAGAAATCGTTCCGCTGCAGCCAGTTGTAGCCAATGTAGCCGCACCAAGCCCGCCGCAGCCAGAACAACCGGATATTCCAGCTGTCGAGACCCTCCAGGCGTATATGGCTCAGGTTCTAGGACTCGCCGAAAGACCTGGAGAGGAAATATTTTACCGCGGGCATTCAAACTTCAACTATCGGTTAGCACCCTCTCTTTTCCGCCTGAATGAAGAGGGTGGATATCGCTATCTTCCCAAAGAAGAGATACTGGTCCGTGAACTTCTAAGCGACCAGGACGCCCAGTTTGCTAACGATCGCTCAATGCTTGATAAATTGGTTCGTATGCAGCACTTCGGGCTTCCGACGCGACTGCTTGATGTGAGTTCCAACCCGCTTGTTGCTCTGTATTTTTGCTGTTCTGAAACGAAAAAAGATGAGGCAGGGAACGAGCTTGAAGGCGAGGTCATTGTCATGCGGGCACCTAGCGAGGATGTTCTGCATTTCGATTCCGACCGAGTGAGTTGTATTTCAAACCTCTGCTTAATGAAAGATGAGGAAAAGAATGCGATGGACCTTACAATGTCTCAGACGGAATTCAATACCCAGCCAGAAGTTCAGAAGCTGCTCCACTTCATCAAGCGTGAGAAACCCTATTTTGAGAATCGCATAAAGCCTTCCGATCTGCAAAAGATCGTCTTTGTAAGGGCCCGAAAAACCCATGAACGGATGGTCGCTCAGTCTGGCGCCTTTCTGCTGTTCGGAAAAGATGCCATCCTGCCCGAGACGGGACACAGCAGCCTTGAGGTGTCGCGAATACGCGTCCGGCAGAAAGCGGCGATCCTGGCCCAATTGGACAAGCTCAATATTAAGGCCAGCACAATCTACCCTGGCATCGAGAAGGCGGCGAGTGATATCGCCCGAAAATACGAGGTAGCTTAAGCGGTGATTGAAGCGGCCGTTTCGTAACCAGCTATACCGCGTAAGCGCATACGTCAATCATTGGAACTGTTGCGAGTGGCGAAGTCCCTTTTTGGGAATCGCCAGTCACTTGCTTTCGCTGGGATGAGGCGCAAGCTTTGCCTCCAATTGCACAAAAATGTCGAAGGGAGTCGGAGCCAGGCGTCTCAAAACCAAACTGCGCTGTTAGTTCTTAAGCAGCAATCCACTCACCCCCCAGCCAACCGCGGCAACAAAAAAATCTCCGCCCCTTCCGGCAGTTCCTTCGACCAGGTGTCGCGATAGATCGTCCCGTCGATGGCGACGGCGATGCCGCGATCGATGTATGGCTCGAGGCCGGGATACTGTTCGGCCAGTTTCCTGAACAGCTCCCGAATATCCTTGGCCTCGATCTCGACCTTGCTCTTGCCTCCGGCGATCGCGCCGAGCGACCCCCAGAGCGTTACTTCGACCATCAGCCTCCCCGTTCAGCCTCGAGCGCCGCCAGGATGCGCGGCGGCGACATCGGGATATGCGTCATCCGCACGCCCGCGGCGTTCGACACCGCATTGGCGATCGCCGCCAGCGGCGGCACGATCGAGGTCTCGCCGACGCCGCGCACCCCGTAAGGATGGTTAGGATTGGGGATCTCGAGGATCTGCGTGTCGATCATCGGCAGGTCCGAGCAGACCGGGATGCGGTAATCCAGGAAGCCAGGGTTCTGCAGCCGCCCGTCCTTGCCGTAGATATACTCCTCGTTGAGCGCCCAGCCGATGCCTTGCGCGGCACCGCCCTGGTACTGTCCCTCGACATAGGTCGGATGCACCGCCTTGCCGGCGTCCTGAACGACGGTGTAGCGCAGCACCCTGGTCGAGCCTGTCTCGGGATCCACCTCGATATCGCAGATATGGGTGGCGAAGGAGACGCCGGCGCCGTCGGCGACGAGCTCGCTATGGCCTGCGATGGGTCCGCCCGTCTTTCCGGAAGCGGCCGCGATCTCCTTCATCGACAGCGGCGAGAGGTTGCCGTGCGTCGCGCCCTTGGCAATCGCATGACCCTCTTCCCAGACCACGTCGTCGACGGGTATGTCCCACATCTGCGCGGCGCGTTCTCGCAGGATCTTGATGGCGTTGCGAGCGGCGGAGATCGTCGCCATCGAAGACGAGAAGGTGCCGCGGCTGCCGTCCGTCATATCGTTGTAGCCGAGGCTGGAGGTATCAGCGACCACCGTCTTGATCTGCTCATAGGGGATACCGAGCTCCTCCGCCGCCACCAGCGACAGCGACGCGCGGGAACCACCCACATCGACCGTGCCGACGGCAAGCGAGACCGAGCCATCCATGCCGATGTTGAGGTCGGTGCAGGTCTGGCCACCGAAGTTGAACCAGAAGCCGCAGGCCATGCCGCGGCCCTGGTTCTTGCCGAGCGGCGCCTTCATGTGCGGATGGTTCTTCGCCGCCTCCAGCGTCGGGCCGATGCCGATCGGCCCATATACCGGGCCGTAGGACGATCTGGTGCCTTCCTGCGCCGCGTTCCTGATCCGAAACTCGACCGGGTCCATGCCGATCTCCTTGGCCAGCTCGTCGACCGCGCTTTCCACCGCAAACGCTGCCATCGGCGCCGACGGCGCGCGATAGGCCGCGGTCTTGGGCCGGTTGACCAGCACTTCGTAACCGACCGTCTTGACGTTCTCGAGCTTGTAGCAGGCAAAGGCGGTCATGGCGCCGATCTCGGCCCACATGCCGGCATAGGGGCCGCAGGAATAGCGCAGCGTCGCCTCGGCCGCGGTGATCGTGCCGTCCTTGCGGGCGCCGATCCGAACATCGATCGAGGTGGCGCTGGTCGGGCCGGAGGCGCGGAACACCTCGTCGCGCGTCATGACCAGCTTGACCGGCCGCCCGGCCTTGCGTGACAGCGCCAGGGCCACCGGCTCGGCCCAGACATGGGTCTTGCCGCCGAAACCGCCGCCGATCTCCGACGAGGTGACGCGCAGCTTCGAGGCTTCCATGCCAAGCAGCTGGGCACAGTGCTGGCGGTAGACAAAATGGCCCTGCGTGCAGACCCAGAGGTCGGCGGTGCCGTCGGAGCTGACATTGGCCACGCAGGCATGCGGCTCGATATAACCCTGGTGCGTCTGCTCGGTCTTGAAGGAGCGTTCGACGACGAAATCGGCCTGGCCGAAGCCTTCATGGATGTCGCCATGGCCATACTGGGTGCGCTTGGTGACGTTTGAAGGCTTGACGGGCTTTTCCTCGAGGCCCTCGGTGAAGATGGCGTCGTTGATCAGGGGTGCGGAGTGCTTCATCGCCTCGTCGACGTCGGTGACATGCGGCAGCACCTCGTAGTCGACCTCGATCAGCTTCAGTGCCTGCCTCGCCGTGCGGGCATCGACCGCAGCGACCGCGGCCACGGCATGGCCGTCATAGAGCGCTTTCTTGCGCGCCATGCAGTTGTCGAGGATGTCGTACATGGCGGCATCGCCGTCGGTCAGGTCGGGCAGGTCGGCCGCGGTGATCACCGCCTTGACGCCGGGAAGCATCTGCGCCTTCGACGTGTCGATCTTCCTGATCATGGCATGCGCATGAGGGCTTCTGAGAACGCGCCCGACCAGTTGCCCGGCCATGTTGAAGTCGGCGCCATAGCGTGCGCGGCCCGTCACCTTGTCGACGCCATCGGGACGAATGGGACGCGTGCCGACAGAGGTGAAATTGCGTCCGGAGTAACGCGGATCGAAATTCATCGTCATGCTCCCTTCATCACGCTTGTTTCATTACGATGGCGGCGTCCTGGACGGCACGCACGATCTTGTCATAGCCGGTGCAGCGGCAGAGGTTCCCGGCGAGGCCGAAGCGGATCTCCTCCTCGGTCGGATCGGGGTTCTTGGCCAAAAGGTCCTTGGCCGCCATGAGGAAGCCCGGCGTGCAGACGCCGCATTGAAGTGCGGCGTGCTCCAGGAATTTCTGCTGCAGCGGATGCAGCCTGTCGCCATGCGCCATGCCCTCGATGGTCTCGAGGTGCCGGCCCTCGGCCTCAGCGCCGAGCACCAGACATGAGCATACCAGCCGGTCGTCGAGGATGATGCTGCAGGCCCCGCAGTCGCCGGTGCCGCAGCCTTCCTTGGCGCCCGTCAGCCCCAGGCGATCGCGCAGGACATCAAGCAGCGTCTCGTCCGGCTGGCAAAGGAACTCGACATTGTCGCCGTTGATTGTCGTTGATACTGCTACACCGGCCATCACTTGCCTCCTGCACGTGTATAGGCGGTCGTGGCGGCCCGCTTGGCCAGCACACCCGCAACTTTCCGTCTGAATTCGATAGTGCCTCGCTTGTCGTCGATCGGACGGCAGGCGCCCGAGCAGACCTTGGCGAGCCTCTCCAGCGTGGCTTCGTCCAGCTTGGAGCCGATGAGAACCTCGGCGGCCTCCTCGACCAGAACCACCGTCGGCGCCACGGCGCCCAGCGCCACGCGGGCCGATTTGACGACACCCGCCTCATCGAGCGTCAGGTTCACGCCGGCGCTGACCACCGCGATGTCCATCTCGGTGCGCGGAATGAAACGCAGATAGGCATCGCCCGAACGCGGCAGACGTTTGTCGAGCAGGATTGCCTCGATGATCTCGCCCTTGGCCAGCGACGTCTTGCCCGGCCCAGTCGGCACCGCTTCCACGGCAATCGTGCGCCTGGTTCCCGGGCCGACGACCACCGCCTTGGCGCCAGCGGCCACCAGTGCCGGCACGCTGTCGGCGGCCGGCGAGGCGTTGCAGAGATTGCCGACGATGGTGCAGCGTCCCTGCACCTGCTTGGAGCCGATCAGCTTGGCTGCTTCGACGACGCCAGGCCATGCCTTCTGCAGGGCCGTGTTCTCGCCCAGCACGGCGCAGGGGACCGCCGCGCCGATGCTGAAGCCCTCGGCTGTTTCCCTGATCTCGCCAAGCCCGTCGATCGCCTTGATGTCGACGATCAGGTCGGGTTCGATAAAGCCGCCCTTCATTCTCACCAGGAGGTCGCTGCCTCCGGCGAGGATGGCGGCCGTGCCGGCCGAACTGGCCAACAGGCCGGCGGCGTCTTCAATTGAAAGCGGACGTATGTAACGCATCGTCTCCCCTTACTCGTCATAGTCACATCAACTGATATAACCGTCTCTCGACAATGGCCATCCTGTTCGTGCATTCGCGGATTGGGCCAGGCGCCGCAATTTCATTTTGCTCGTCCAACTGGACGCACCGCCAGCCACTAATGCTCGATCGGCCCCTTCGGCATGACCAGCGCCGTGCCAGCCGTCGTCGGGCGCTCGATCATGCGGCGGACGCGCGGTGGCTCGTTGCCGCTGTGCAGCGCCCTTATACGCTCGCCGATGACGGCGTCCGCGTAGGTGGCGCGCCTGTTGTGGCGGATATATTCGACCCAGGTCGGCGTGTGGTAGTGCTCGATCCATATCGACGGATTTTCGAGATCGCGCGCCAATGTCCAGTTGCGGGCGCCGTCACGGCGGCGGATGCGGCCGCGCTCGGCCATGGTGGCGAGGAATTCCGGCACGTCCTCGTTACGGATGACATATTCGATCATGATGGCGATTGGACCGCTGCGCGGCTTGAGATCAAGCGCCAGATGCGGCTCCTGGAAGCGGTTGAGCGGATCGAGGTTGAGCACAGCCTGCTGCGGCAGCGGCAGGAGCAGGCCGATGGCACCGCCCGCCAGCATGGCGACGCTGGCCGCCATCAGGGCGACTTCGGCGCCATGCGCGTCGGCGACGACGCCCCAGACCCAGCTGCCGAGCGCGATGCCGCCGAAGGTCGCGGTCTGGTAGACCGAAAGCACGCGGCCGACCACCCAGCGTGGCGTCGACATCTGTACGGTGACGTTGAAGTGCGACAGCGCCGTCACCCAGCAGGCGCCGCCGACCAGCAGGCCGAGCGACGTCTGCCAGGCATGATCGCTGACGGCGGCGTTGAAGGCGCAGACGGCGAAACCGGCGAATGCCGTGCGCACCATGGTTTCGCTGGACAGCAGCTGCCGTAGCCTGACGCTGATCAGCGCGCCGCCGACGGCGCCGATGCCGAAGGCACCGAGCATGATGCCGTAGATCAGGGCATCACCCTTGACGACGTCACGCGCGACCAGCGGCAGCAATGCCAGGACCGCGCCGGCGCTGAAGCCGAAAGCGGAGCTCCTGACCAGCACCTTACCGATATTAGGCGACATGGCGACGTAGCGCAGGCCGGCGCCCATTGCGGCGCCCAGCGTCTCGCGCGGCAAGGTCGATGCCGGCAGTTCCGGCTTCCAGCGGGCCAGCACGACGATGAGGCCGACATAGCTCAGCGTGTTGACGGCGAAGGCCGCGGCGGCACCTGCCGCGGCAACGATGATACCACCGATCGCCGGGCCGACGCTGCGCGTCAGGTTGAAGCCCATCGAGTTGAGCGCGATTGCCGCCGGCACCTTGGTGCGAGGCACCATGTCGCCGACCGAAGCCTGCCAGGACGGACTGTTGAGCGCGGTGCCGCTGTCGATCAGGAAGGTGAAGGCGAGCAGCGTCCACGGCGTCATCAGGTCGAGATAGGTGAAGACGGTCAGAAGAGCCGAGACGACCAGCATGAAGATCTGCGCGATCAGCATGATTTTGCGCCGGTTGAAGCTGTCGGCGATAGCGCCGGCCAGCAGCGCAAACAGCATGATCGGCAAGGTGGTCGAGGCCTGGACCAATGCCACCTGGTAGGACGAGGTGGCGATCGTCGTCATCATCCAGGCGGCGCCGACGCCCTGGATGAGGCCGCCGAAATTGGAAACCAGGCTGGCGGACCACACCGCCCGGAAGATGCCGTGCCGGAATGGCGCCAGCGCCGAGGCGCTTTCGTTTTCCGGTGTGTCGTCCCTCATAAATGCTTTCCCGGGGCTCAAATGCGTTTGTTCTTCCGATGAATTCGGCCCCTCAAAGCCATGGATTCAAAAAATAGAACATCATTTCGCAAAGGGCGAACGCATTCTGGAAAAACATCATGGTCCAACAACACGATAGCGCCGGCCCGCCGTGGCGCTCGCCGCGCCGAGTGCGCCATATGAGTTGCGGGCACCGGCAGCGCCTCTAGCGGTCCTCGAAACCGGTCAGCACGCCGACGGCGTTGATGCCGATCTCCTCGACGGCGTAGCCGCCTTCCATGACGAACAGCGTCGGCAGGCCGAGCCTGGCGATGCGGCGGCCGATCCTGGGATAGTCGCCCGTTTTCAGCTTGAACTGGCTGATCGGGTCCTTCTCGAAGGTGTCGACGCCGAGCGAAACCACGACGACGTCAGGAGCATAAGCCAAAAGCCTCGTGCAGGCGTCCTCAAGTGAGGCGTTCCACACCTCCCAGCCGGTGCCGAAGGGCATCGGATAATTGTCGTTGAAGCCTTCGCCGTCGCCCTCGCCGCGCTCGTCGGCATGGCCGAGGAAGAAGGGATATTCGGTCATCGGATCGCCATGCAGGTTCAGCACCTGCACGTCGCCGCGGCGGTAGAAGATCTCCTGGGTGCCGTTGCCGTGGTGATAATCGACGTCGAGGATCGACACGCGCCCGGCGCCATGGTCGCAAAACCATTGCGCGGCGACGGCGGCGTTGTTGATGAAGCAATAGCCGCCCATGAAGGCTGCGCCGGCATGGTGCCCCGGCGGTCGGCAGAGCGCGAAGGCCGAACGGTCACCGGCCTTGACCAACGCGGCGGCTGTCAGCGCGACGTCATAGGACGACTTGATCGCGTCCCATGTACCTTTGACGAACGTCGCGCCGCCATCGAAGGAGTAGAAGCCGAGCAGCGCATCGATGCCTTTCGGTCGCACGTCGCCGCCCAGGCCGCGCGTCGGCCAGGTGAAGGGAATGGCCGAACCGCTGCGGCCCGATGCTTCCCAGAGCGGCCAGACGGTCGGCAGGAAATCGATGTAGTCGCTGTCATGCACCTTCCTGGCGGCGGCGAGGTCGTGGATTTCCGGCGGCAGGATCGGACCGAGTTTTTCGCTCTCCACCCGCGCCCTGATGAACTCGGCGCGCGAAGGCTTTTCAAATGCGGGCACGATGGCGCCGGCGATCAATTCGACATTGCCGGAATGGCCGGCATGGAGAGGCGAAAAAACAGTCTTCATGAACTTGTTCCGTGGTGAGACGCGGCGACCCTAACCGTCCTGCATGGCCCTCCACAAGGCGCTGGGCCAACCGGCCATGGCTTGCTGGCCCGGCAGCCGGTCGTCTAGCCTGTCGGCAGCGCAACCGAACCGCGGGTAATCATGAGTTCAAATGCCGACCTGATCGTCACCAATGCCCGTGTGCTGACCATGGACGAAGGCAATCCGACGGCCGAGGCGGTGGCGATAAAGGACGGCAACATCCTGGCGGTCGGCGATCGCCGGACGGTCGAGGCGCTGAAAGGGCCGGCCACGAAGGTCATGGATGCGCAAGGCGGGTCGGTGGTGCCGGGCTTCATCGAAGCGCATATGCATCTTTTCGGCGGCGCGGCCGAACTCGACAATCTGCACCTTCAGGGCGTGCATGGCTTCGATGCGCTGAGCGAAGCGATCCGTGCCTACGCGGCGGCACGACCGTACGCCAAACTGCTGCTTGGGGCCGGCGTCGACTACACCATCCTTTCCACGAAAGAGCCGGTCACCCGCCACCATCTCGACCGCATCATCCCCGATCGGCCGTTCGCGATGTCGGCTTCCGATCACCACACGATGTGGGCCAATACCAAGGCGCTGGAGCTGGCCGGCATCCTGCACGGCAGGCAACTCGGGCCCGGCAACGAGATCGTCATGGGCGCCGACGGCCTTGCGGCCGGCGAATTGCGCGAGGGCGAGGCGTTCGGGCCGATCCTCGAGCTTTCCGGGCAAAACCGCGTGCGGCTCGGCCTTGCGACAGGCGGCGAGCCCGACCCTTATCCTTCCGCCGCAGAAGTCGCGGCCGATCGCGACCTGATGCATCGCGGGCTGGAATGGTGCGCCCGCCACGGCATCACCTCGATCCACAACATGGACGGCAACCTCTACCAGCTCGAGCTACTTGCCGGTTTGGAGCAGGAAGGGCGGCTGCTCTGCCGCACCAAGATACCTTTTCATTTCAAGAACTTCATGACGCTCGACAGGCTGGAAAAAGCGTCGAGGATGGCCTCCGCCTACCGATCGGAATGGCTGTCGTCCGGCATGGTCAAGATGTTTTATGACGGCGTGCTGGAAGGCTGGACCGCGGTCATGGTCGATGACTATGCCGACCGGCCGGGCTGGCGCGGTGAGACGCTGTTCACGCCGGAGCATTTCGCCGAGGTGGCGCCGGAGGCCGACCGACGCGGCCTGCAGATCGCCGTGCATTCGATAGGCGACGGCGCGGTGCGCGCGGTCCTCGACGGTTACGAGGCGGCGCGGCGGAAGAACGGCAGGCGCGACAGCCGGCACCGCGTCGAGCACATCGAGGTTATCACCGGCGCCGACGTGCCACGCTTCGCCGAACTCGGCGTCATCGCCTCGATGCAGCCGCCGCACCCGCCCGGCGCCATGGACTTCCCGCTGGAACCGACGCTTTCGCGTATCGGCCGCGAAAGATGGCCGCTCAGCTATGCCTGGCGGACGCTGAAGCAGGCGGGCGCGCATGTCGTTTTCGCTTCCGACTGGCCGGTGTCGCGGGTCGACCCGATCCTGGGCATTCAGGCGGCGATGCTGCGCAAACCGTGGGCAGAAGGCGACCCCGACCAGAGCTTCTCGCTGATCGAGGCGCTTGCCGGCTACACGGTCGAAGGCGCCTATGCCGAATTCATGGAGCACCGTAAGGGCCGGCTGAAACCAGGCTATCTGGCCGATCTGGTGGTGCTGTCGGCCGATATCGAGGCAACTGAACCGGCTTCCTTGCACAAGGTGCATCCGGTCAGCACCATCTGCGGCGGCAAGATCACTTATCAGGTTTGATGATGGCGCTGACTGGGGCACGGAGCTTGCGTTTTGAACCGAGGCCCAGATGCATGGTTGCCAAGCCGACCGGCATATGCTGACAATCGAATGGGAACTGGATCCGCCATCAAGAGCGGACATGAAAATGGGGTAATGCGTGCCGGATCAACCGGGTAAGAGTGCAATCGAGGTCCGCGGCGTCCGCAAGGTGTTCGGTATCGGGGACGCACAAGTCGCCGCCCTCGACACGGTTTCGGTGTCGATCCGCGAGAACGAGTTCTTCACGCTGCTGGGGCCGTCGGGCTGCGGAAAGACGACGCTGCTGCGGCTGATCGCTGGCTTCGACTTCCCCAGCGAAGGCGAAATCCTGCTGCACGGCCAGGACATCGCGCCGCTGCCGCCGTTCAAGCGGCCGGTCAACACCGTCTTCCAGTCCTATGCGCTGTTCCCGCACATGACGGTGGCCGAGAATATCGGCTTCGGCCTTGAGATGCTGGGCAAGCCGAAGGCCGAAATCAAGGCGCGCGTCGCCGAGATGCTGAAGCTGGTCAAGATGGAGGCGCTGAGCGCCCGCCGCACCAGCCAGATCTCCGGCGGCCAGCAGCAGCGCGTGGCACTGGCGCGCGCGCTGGCGCCGCAGCCAAAAGTGCTGTTGCTCGACGAGCCATTGTCGGCGCTCGACTACAAGCTGCGCAAGGAAATGCAGATCGAACTGAAACGGCTGCAGCACCAGACCGGCATCACCTTCATCTTCGTCACCCACGACCAGGAAGAAGCGCTGACCATGTCGGACCGCATCGCGGTGATGTCAGCCGGCAAGATCCTGCAAGTCGGCACGCCCTGGGACATCTATGACAAGCCAGCCGAGCGCTTCGTCGCCGACTTCATCGGCGAAACCAATTTCCTGACCGCGGCCATCACCGGCATCGGCAACGGCAAGGCGCGCGCGACACTCAAATCCGGCGCGACGATCGACGCGACGGTGGCCGAGGGCTTCCAGCCGAAGGCGAATGCCACCCTGGTGGTCAGGCCGGAACACGCAAAGCTGACCGGCGGCAAGGGCGATCTTTCCGGAACCGTCGAAAACATCGTCTATTTCGGTACCGATACGCATATTCATGTCCAACTGGACAGCGGCGAAGCCTTCACCGTGCGCCAGCAGAACACGCGCAGCGCAGGCTGCGGTTTCGAGCGAGGCGACAAGGTCGGTGTCTCGATCGGCAACGACGCCGCGCAAGTGCTGAGGGATTGATGGCGAGCGCGGAAGAAGTCGCCAAGGCGGCCGAACGGCGCGATATCCGCGACCGCTGGCTGCTGTCGGCGCCGGCCCTGTTGATCATCTTCCTGGCAGCGACCGGCCCATTGCTGATCGTGCTGGTCTATTCGTTCCTGACACCCGGTCCTTATGGCGACGTGAAGTGGCAATTCTCGCCGGAGGCGTGGATCTCGGTGTTCATGGAACGCGACATCTTCGACGACACGCTGTCGCTCGCCGCTGCCCATGTCACCATCTTTTGGCGCTCTATCAAGCTTGCCATCGTGACCACACTCGCCACGTTGGTGCTTGGTTTTCCTACCGCCTATTTCATGGCAACGCGCAGCGAGAAGACGCGCGATCTCTGGCTTTTCCTGATCACCATTCCGTTCTGGACCAACCTGCTGATCCGTACCTTCGCCGTGCTGCAGATCATCCGCAACGAGGGTTTGATCAACACGGTGCTGCTCAAGCTCGGCATTATCTCCGCGCCGATCCAGATACTCTTCACCGACACGGCGATCCTTATCGGCATGGCCTATGTCTATCTGCCGCTGATGGTGCTGCCGATCTATGCCAGCATGGAGAAGCTCGATTTCCGGCTGGTCGAAGCCGGCTACGATCTTTATGCGACGCGCTTCCAGGTGCTCAGGCGCATCATTTTCCCGCTGGTCAAGCCCGGCGTCGTCGCTGGCTCGATCCTCGTCTTCATCCCGGCGCTGGGCGCCTATGTCACGCCGAGCCTATTGGGCGGCGGCAAGAACATGATGCTTTCCAACCTGATTGAATTGCAGTTCGGGCAAGGCCGCAACTGGCCGCTCGGCTCGGCGCTGTCGATCGCTGTGATGGTCATCGTCATGGTGGCGCTGCTTGCCTATGTGCGCAATGCCGGACAATCGGAGATGCGTCATGGCTAGCAGCTTCTCCATCAAGCATCAGTCCGGCTTCACCGCGATCGCCGCCACCTGCTTCGTCGTGCTTTATCTGCCGATCGTCGTGCTCGTCGTCTATGCCTTCAACGCCGCGACCTCGACGTCGGAATGGGGCGGCTTTTCGCTCAAATGGTTCCAGTCGGCGTGGCAGAACACGCAAGTCATAGACGCCACCTTGCGCTCCTTTGAGATCGGCGCCACGGCGGCGATCCTGGCCACCGTCTTCGCCACCATGGCGGCGCTCGCTACCACGCGCACGCCGCCCTATCCCGGCCTGACCTTCAAATATGCCGCCATCAACCAGCCTTTGATGGTGCCCGAGATCGTCACTGGCGTGGCGTTGCTGATCTTTTTTTCGCGCATAAAGATATTCACCGGCTATTCGGGGCTCGGCTATCTGATCGCCGCGCATACGGCGTTTTGCATTCCCTTTGCCTATCTGCCGATCCGGGCGCGGCTGGAGAACATGGACCTGACGCTGGAGCGCGCCGCCGCCGATCTCTACGCGACGCCGTGGCAGACGTTCAGGCGCATCACGTTGCCGCTGCTGTGGCCCGGCATTCTGGCGGGACTGATGTTGGCCTTCGTCATCTCGCTCGACGATGTTGTCATCACCGAGTTCGTGAAATCGGGCGGCCAGGACACGCTGCCGACCTACATGCTTGGCCAGATACGTCGAGGGATAACGCCGGAGATCAACGCGATATCGACCGTGTTCCTGCTCTTGTCGGTCGCCATCGTGACGTTGTTTTTCTTCATCAGCAGGAAACGGGACTAGACATGAAAATGGGAGCTAAGACCATGAACTGGAAGACCACGGCGACCGCCATCGGGCTGGCGCTGCTCGCCTCGACGAGCCTTGCTCGCGCCGACGGTGAGCTCAACATCTACAATTGGGGCAACTACACCAGCCCCGATGTGATCAAAAAGTTCGAGCAGAAATACAACGTCAAGGTGACCATCACCGATTACGATTCGAACGATACGGCGCTGGCCAAAGTTCGCCAGGGCGGCACCGGCTTCGACATCGCGGTGCCTTCGCAAACCTTCGTGCCGATCTGGATCAAGGAAGGCCTCGTGCAGGAGACCGATCCCGGCAAGATGGAGAACTTCAAGAACGTGGCGCCAGAATGGGCCAATCCCGATTTCGATCCCGGCCGCAAATATTCCGTGCCGTGGGCCTGGGGCACGGTGGGCATCGTGGTGAACACCGATGTCTACAAGGGGCCGTCGGACAGTTGGGGCATCATCTTCAACACACCAGACGAATTGAAGGGCAAGGTCAACGTCGTGCCGGAAATGAACGACGTCATGTTCGCGGCGACCAAATATGTCGGCGGCGCGCAATGCGCCAGCGACAAGGAAACGCTGAAGAAGGTGCGTGACACGCTGGTTGCTGCCAAGCCGAACTGGATCGCGATGGAATACAATACCATCGAGAAAATGGGCGCCGGCGATTTCAAGGCAACCAGCGACTGGAACGGCTCAGCCCTGCGCCAGCGGCTGGCGAATCCCAAGATCCACTATTTCTATCCCAAGGAAGGTTTTGGCCTCTGGAGCGACAATGTCATGGTCCTGAAGGACGCAAAGAATGTCGAGAACGCCAAGCTGTTCCAGAACTTCATCATGGATCCGGAAAACGCCGCCGGCCTGTCCGCCTTCCACCGCTACGCCAACGGCATTGCCGGTTCCGACAAGTACATGCCAGCCGATATGAAGGATGCGCCGGAAGTCATCATCCCGGAAGACGTCAAGGCGCATGGCGAGCTGCAAAAATTGTGTTCAGAGGAAGTGCAGGCCATCTACAGCAAGATCTGGACCGAACTGCAGAAGTAATCCACATCCGGACGAAACCCGGCGGCAATTGCCGCCGGGCCTTTTCCCGGCGATCGGACTGCCTATGATTTCTTATCGCAACAGCGAACCGGCGCCGCCGATCATGCAGGGTTCGCCGCCGCGGATGGTGCCGCCGAAGCTCGAATGGGACCGGCCGCCATGGAACCGCTGGGCGTTCCAGCATATTCGCGAAATCCTGCCGACCGTCGAGGTCTGGCGCGGCAATGGCCATCGCCACAGGCTGGAGCGAGCCGAGGTCGATCTCGACGTGCTGCCGGTGGGCGACAGCATGGGGCAGCCGACGACGCTGGCTGGACTGCTTGACGAGACTTACACCGACGGCTTCCTGGTGCTGAAGCGCGGCAAGGTCGCCTATGAGCGCTACTTCAACGGCATGACCGAGCGCACGCTGCATCTGTCCCAGTCGATGGCGAAGTCGGTCACCGCATCGGTGTTCGGCATACTGGTCGGACGCGGACTGATCGATCCGGGTTTGCCGGTGACCACCTATCTGCCGGAGCTGGAAGCGACCGGCTGGGAGGGCGCCAGCGTGCAGCATGTGCTCGACATGACGAGCGGGGTGCGCTTTTCCGAGGAATACACCGACCCCTATTCCGACATCGGCCAGGTCGATGTCGCCACCGGCTGGAAGCCGGTGCCGCCGGACTGCGATCCGGAATTGCGCTGGCCATCGCATATGTTCGAACTGATCCTGGGGCTCAAGGAAAAGAGCCGGCCGCACGGCGCTGCCTTCGAATACCGCTCGATCGAGACCGACGTGCTTGCCTTCATCATGGAACGGGTGAGCGGCAAACGGCTGGCGCAGCTGGTTTCGGAAGAGCTCTGGCAAAAGCTCGGCGCGGATGAAAGTGCCTGCTTCACCGTAGACAGCGCCGGCTATGCGGTTGCCGATGGCGGCTTCAACGCCACGCTGCGCGATTATGGCCGCTTCGGCCAGCTGATCCTCGGCAATGGTGGCGGCATCGTGCCGGCCGACTGGATCGAGGCGACGCGCAATGGCAGGCATGGGCCGGATTTCAGTCCCAGCCTGCCGGAAGGCAGCTATCGCAACCAGTTCTGGATCGAGGATCCGCGCTCGCGGGCGCTGATGTGCCGTGGCGTGTTCGGACAGCTGATCCACATCGACTGGGATACGAAAATGGTCGTGGTCAAGCTTTCGAGCTATCCGGATTTCACCAACGTCGCCTATTCTGTGGCGACGCTGCAAGCGGTGCACGCCATCGCCGCAGCGCTCGCCTGAAACTCGGCCAAAAGATCCTGAAGGAACGCTATGACCGGCAAGACCGCGTTTGAGACCAGGTATGGCTTTGCCCGAAACCAAGTGCTGCTCGGCAATTGGCGGGAAAGCCCGTTCAGCCGGTGGTCGTTCCAGAATGTCGGCGAGCTGGTGCCGAGCGCTGCCGTGACGGCAAGGCCGGGCAGCAGCGAGGCGCCGGCGCAGGATTTCGGCGGGCTACTTGGCGAAAAGGTCGCCCTTGCAGGCGGCGCGGAGACTGTCGCGGCGTTTCTCGCGCGCTCCGATACCGACGCGCTGACGATCATGAAAGCCGGCAAATTCGTCGGCGACTGGTTCGCACCGCATATGGAGTTCGGTTCACGCCACATCGTCTTTTCGATCAGCAAGTCGCTGACCGCCATTGTTGCCGGCATATTGGAAGGCGAGGGGATTTTCGATCCGCAGGCTCCGGTAAGCCGCTACCTGCCCGAAGCCCCCGGCTCGGCCTATGGCGATGCACGTGTGCGGCACGTGCTCGACATGAGTGTCAGCCTCGATTTCGAAGAGGCCTATCTCGATCCGGACAGCGCCTTCGCCCGCTATCGCCGTGCAATGCTGTGGAATCCAGGCGGGGGCACCGAGGGCCTGGCCACTTTCCTCACGACGCTGCAGAGCCTGACCGAGCCGCATGGCCGGACGTTCCGCTACCTTTCGCCCAATTCCGACCTGCTCGGCATCCTGCTCGAACGCGCGTCTGGCCAGCGTTTCGCCGATCTGATGCGCGAGAAATTATGGGAGCCGCTCGGCGCCGTCGGCGACGCCTCGGTGACAGTCGACATGGAAGGCACGGCGCGTACCGCCGGCGGCATTTCGGTGACACCGCGCGACCTTGCGCGCGTCGGCGAGATGATGCGGCAAGGTGGCGTGGCCAATGGCCGCCGCATCGTGCCGGAAGCCTGGATGCGCGACACGACCGAAACCGGCGGTGACGCCGAGGCATGGCGGCGCGGCACGATGGCGTCCCTGTTTCCGCGTGGCCGCTATCGCAACAAATGGTACCAGACGGGCGCGGCAAGCGGCGCCTTCTGCGGCATCGGCATTCACGGCCAGTGGCTTTACGTCAATCCGATGGCTGAAATTGTCATCGCAAAGATGTCGTCGCAGCCGGTACCGGTCGACGATCCGCTCGATCTGGATTTGATTTCTTTCTTCGAGGCGCTGAGCCGGATGGTCTGATCCGATCTGTACCGCTCATGCAGCTTTCCTGTGGACCTTTCAGCGGGTTGAAAACGCTGCGGTTGGCGCAGCGGGCGTCTCCGCCTATGGTCGCTGCTCTTTTCGACCAACGACAGGTAGGACATGGCATCCGACATCAAGCGCATCGCAATCATCATAGCCGCCGAAATCGGCGCGCGGCCCGAACAGGCTGCGGCGGCGATCGGTTTGCTGGACGACGGCGCGACAGTGCCCTTCGTGGCGCGCTACCGCAAGGAGGTCACCGGCGGCCTCGACGACACGCAGCTGCGCGATCTTGCCGAGCGGCTCGCCTATCTGCGCGAACTCGACGCGCGCCGCGACACCATCCTTGGTTCGATCCGCGAGCAGGGCAAGCTAACCGAGGGGCTTGAAGCGAAAATCGCTGCTGCCGTGACCAAGGCGGAACTCGAAGATATCTACCTGCCTTACAAGCCGAAGCGCCGGACCAAGGCCGAGATCGCGCGCGAGCGTGGGCTGGGCCCGCTGGCGGAAGCTATTCTCGCCGACCGTGCGGCCACGCCCGCCGAGCTGGCGCTGGCCTACATCAGCGAAGGCGTGGCAGACGCCAAGGCAGCGCTCGAGGGTGCGCGCGACATCCTGTCCGAGCAGTTCGCCGAGAATGCCGACCTGGTCGGCAGATTGCGGACTTATATGAAGGAACGCGCATTCCTGCGGTCGCGCGTCGTCGACGGCAAGCAGGAGGCCGGCGCCAAATTTTCGGACTATTTCGACCATGTAGAGCGCTGGGCCAACGTGCCGAGCCATCGCGCGCTGGCCATGCTGCGCGGCCGCAACGAGGAGGTTCTGTCGCTCGACATCGAGGTCGATGCCGACGATGCCTCGCCGGTGAAGCCGGTCGAGCGGATGATTGCCGATGCTTATGCCATCGGCCGCCAGTTGCCGGGAGACCGCTGGCTGATGGAAGTAGCCAGCTGGACCTGGCGCATAAAGCTGTCGCTGCACCTGACGCTCGATCTGATGCGGGACTTGCGTGAACGGGCCGAGGAAGAAGCGATCCATGTCTTCGCCCGCAATCTCAAGGATTTGCTGCTTGCCGCCCCTGCCGGCTCACGGCCGACGATGGGCCTCGATCCGGGCATTCGCACCGGCGTCAAGGTGGCGGTGGTGGACGGCACCGGCAAGCTGCTGGCGACGACGACGGTCTATCCGTTCCCGCCGAAGAATGATGTCCGCGGCACGCAGGCCGAACTGGCCAAGCTCATCCGGCTGCATAAAGTCGAGCTGATCTCGATCGGCAACGGCACCGGCAGCCGCGAGACTGAAAGGCTGGTGGCCGACATGCTGGCTGACATGCCTGCCGGGTCCGGGCCGAAGCCGCTCAAGGTGATCGTCAGCGAAGCCGGTGCCTCGGTCTATTCCGCCTCGGCAACGGCGGCGGCGGAATTTCCCGGCCTCGACGTGTCGCTGCGCGGGGCGGTGTCGATCGCCCGGCGCCTGCAGGATCCGCTCGCCGAACTGGTCAAGATCGAGCCGAAGTCGATCGGCGTCGGCCAGTATCAGCACGACGTCGATCAGTACCGCCTCGGCCGCTCGCTGGAAGCGGTGGTCGAGGATGCGGTCAACGCCGTCGGCGTCGACCTCAACACGGCGTCAGCGCCGCTTCTGGCGCGGGTTTCGGGTCTCGGCGCATCGCTGGCCGAGGCGATCGTTGCGCACCGGGACGCGACCGGCCCGTTCGCAAACCGCCGCGAGCTGTTGAAGGTCTCCCGCCTTGGACCCCGCGCGTTCGAGCAATGCGCCGGCTTCCTGCGCATTCCCGACGGCAGCGAGCCGCTCGATGCCTCCGCCGTGCATCCGGAAGCCTATGGCGTGGCCAAGAAGATCGTTGCGGCCTGCGGGCGCGACGTTCGCTCTCTGATGGGCGACAGCGCCGCACTCAAGGCGCTCGATCCGCGCGTCTTCGTCGATGAGCGCTTCGGCCTGCCGACGGTGCGCGACATCCTGGCGGAGCTGGAAAAGCCCGGCCGCGATCCGCGCCCCGGCTTCAAGACCGCGACCTTTGCCGATGGCATCGACGACATCAAGGATCTGAAGCCCGGCATGCAGCTTGAAGGCACCGTCACCAATGTCGCGGCCTTCGGTGCCTTCGTCGATATCGGCGTGCACCAGGACGGATTGGTGCACGTCTCGCAACTGGCTGATCGGTTCATCAAGGACGCGCATGAGGTGGTCAAGGCCGGCGACGTGGTCAAGGTGCGTGTCGTCGACGTCGATATCAAGCGCAAGCGCATCGGCCTGTCGATGCGCAAGGATGGCGACGGTGGCGCACCGAAGCCACGCGACAATGGCAGCAGGCCGGTGCCGCGCGCGCCGGCGCCCCAACGCCAGTCGGAGCGGCCGGCGCAGCAGGGCGCGTTCGGCGCCGCGTTGGCCGATGCGTTGAAGCGGAAATAATTCGCGAGCCGGGCTGTGGCAGGTCAGACGGCGGCGCTCGACATTGATGATCCATCACCAATGCTCATGGATCGGCGAAGCTATTTCGTTTGATTTTTTCAGGACGGGAGCCGATAAGCCGCGCGTTTCAAGATTTCTGTTTCGATGCATGTCGTTATCTCCAGGCTGCCGAACACCCTCGGGTCAGGCCCGCGGGCAAGCTTTGGGCGACATGCACGAGTTTGGGAGACCGAGAGCCATGGCCGCCGACAAGAACGCATTCGTCTGGGATGATCCTTTCCTGATCGAGGACCAGCTTTCGGAGGACGAGCGCATGGTGCGCGATGGCGCCGCGGCGTTTGCCGCCGACAAGCTCGCTCCGAAGATCGAGGAAGCCTACCTCGAGGAAAAGACCGACGCCGGGATCTTTCGCGAAATGGGCGAGGCGGGTCTGCTCGGCATCACCATCCCCGAGGAATATGGCGGGCTCGGCGCCAACTACGTCACCTACGGGCTGGTCGCGCGGGAAGTGGAGCGGATCGATTCCGGCTATCGGTCGATGATGAGCGTGCAGTCGTCGCTGGTGATGTATCCGATCCATGCCTATGGCTCGGAAGAACAACGCAGGAAATACCTGCCGAAGCTGGCGTCGGGCGAATGGATCGGCTGCTTTGGCTTGACCGAACCTGATGCCGGTTCCGACCCGGGCGGCATGAAGACGCGGGCCGAGAAGACCGCGAACGGCTACAGGATCTCCGGCTCGAAAATGTGGATTTCCAACGCGCCGATCGCCGACATTTTCGTCGTTTGGGCAAAGTTGTCCGACGAAAGTGGGGGCGCGCATGACAACCAGATTCGCGGCTTTGTCCTGGAAAAGGGCATGAACGGGCTGTCGGCGCCGAAGATCGGCGGCAAGCTGTCGCTTCGCGCGTCGATCACCGGCGAATTGGTGATGGAAGGCGTCGAGGTCGGCGAGGACGCGCTGCTGCCCAATGTCTCGGGTCTCAAAGGACCGTTCGGCTGCCTCAACCGGGCGCGCTACGGCATCTCCTGGGGTGCGATGGGCGCGGCGGAGGATTGCTGGCACCGTGCTCGCCAGTATGGCCTCGACCGCAAGCAGTTCGGCAAGCCGCTGGCCGGCACGCAGCTTTTCCAGAAGAAGCTCGCCGACATGCAGACCGAGATCGCGCTCGGCCTGCAGGGCAGCCTGCGCGTCGGGCGGCTTATGGACGAAGGCAAGATGGCGCCGGAGATGATCTCGCTGGTCAAGCGCAACAATTGCGGCAAGGCGCTCGACATCGCCCGCCAAGCCCGCGACATGCATGGCGGCAACGGCATCCAGATCGGCTACCACGTCATGCGCCACGCGCAGAACCTGGAGACGGTCAACACCTATGAGGGCACGCATGACGTGCATGCGCTGATCCTCGGACGGGCGCAGACCGGGTTGCAGGCGTTCTTTTAGCATCGGCAGGGGTCCTCCGCTTCCAGGGGGCCATTGCCTGGCATCTCCCCCGCAAGGCGGGCGATCGGCAGCTTTCGTCGGCGGTGCCACATTTTGTTCTTGCTTTGTGCCGGCAGCTATGCTACTAATTTGGATATGGTGCTAATTGGCTCCAACGACCCGCCCGCCGAGGCGGGTTTTTCTTTTCCGCTGTTTTCGACGAAGCATCGCGTGTGCTGCCGATCATCGATATCGGCGGGAAGCGCCCGGTGCTGGACCCGCCGCACCTCGGCCCAGCACCGTTGCAACGTCATGCCGCCACGCGGAATCCCAAGGTCGGCGCTCCGTTTCGTGAAGCTATGAAAGCTTCTTAATTTAGGTGCAGCGCAACATCTCTGCTTGGAGAATGCTCAGCATTCGTGTCAGGGTTCAGCGAACTCCTTTTGAAACGCCGACCTCAGGGGCACCATGGCAATTCTGGCAGCCGTCTATCACCTGACCCACTACAAATACGACAGGCCGGTCGTCTTGGGCCCGCAAGTCATAAGGTTGCAGCCTGCGCCGCATTCCCGCACGAAAGTGCTCAGCCATTCGCTGAAGGTCGGGCCGGCAAATCACTTCGTCAATTTGCAGCAGGATCCCTACGGCAATTTCCTTGCCCGCTTCGTCTTCCCCGAGCCGGTGACGGAACTGAAGATCGAGGTCGATCTCGTTGCCGACATGACGGTCTACAATCCGTTCGATTTCTTCGTCGAGCCCTCGGCCGAGACGTTTCCGTTCGAATACCCCGAAGAGATCAGGGACGATCTGACCATCTACCGGACGCCGGAACCGGCGGGGCCGCTGTTGGAGGCATTCCTCAAAACCCTCGACCGCAGCCCGACCAACACCGTCAATTTTGTCGTCGACCTCAATGCGAGGCTGCAGCGCGAGATCGCCTATATCGTGCGCATGGAAACCGGCGTCTTCTCGCCCGAGGAAACGCTGGCCGCCGGCAAGGGGTCGTGCCGGGATTCCAGCTGGCTCCTGGTGCAGATACTGAGGAACCTCGGCATCGCTGCGCGCTTCGTTTCCGGCTACCTGATCCAGCTGAAGCCCGACCTCGTCGCGCTTGACGGACCGCCCGGCACCGCAGTCGACTTCACCGATCTCCATGCCTGGTGCGAGGTGTATCTGCCGGGCGCCGGCTGGATCGGCTTCGACCCGACCTCCGGCCTGCTCACCGGCGAAAGCCATGTGCCTCTCGCGGCAACGCCGCATTTCCGCAATGCCGCGCCGATCTCCGGCATGGCGAGCTTCGCCAATGTCGAGTTCGGCTTCGACATGCGGGTCGACCGCATCGCCGAGCATCCGCGCATTACCAAGCCGTTTTCCGACGAAAGCTGGCAGGCGCTCGATGCGCTGGGCAACCAAGTTGACGCCGCGCTTGATGCCGGCGACGTGCGGCTGACCATGGGCGGCGAGCCGACCTTCGTCTCGATCGACGATTTCGAGGCTGCAGAGTGGAACACCGCCGCCGTCGGGCCAACCAAACGCGAAAAGGCCGATGCGCTGATCCGCCGGCTGCGCGAGCGCTTCGCGCCGGGCGGCTTCCTGCATTACGGACAGGGCAAATGGTATCCCGGCGAAAGCCTGCCGCGCTGGACCTTCTCGCTCTACTGGCGCACCGACGGCGAGCCGGTGTGGAGCGACCCGTCGCTGATCGCGCATGAAAAGAGCGAGGCGGATGTCGGACCGATGCAGGCCGAGAGCCTGCTGACCGCGATTGCCGACGAACTCGGCATCGACAAGACGATGGTCAGCGAAGCCTATGAGGACCCCGCCGAATGGCTGCTCAAGGAAGGCAAGCTGCCTGACAACGTCGATCCTTCCAATTCGAAGCTGGAGGACCCGGAGGAGCGCAGCCGCATGGCGCGGGTGTTCGAACGCGGGCTGACCAAGCCGTCGGGCTATGTGCTGCCTGTCCAGCGCTGGAACAGCCAGGCGTCAGGACCGCGCTGGCGCTCGGAGAAGTGGAAGACGCGGCGCGGCAGGCTGTTCCTGGTGCCGGGAGATTCACCGGTAGGTTACCGCCTGCCGCTCGGCACGCTGCCTTACGTGCCGCCGGCGCAGTTCCCCTACATCGTGCCGGTCGACCCATCGCTGCCGCGCGGACCATTGCCGGCGCGTGAGGCGATCTTGCCCGATTCTGCTTCTTCGCCTGCGTCGGCCGAACTTGAAGGCGCCGACGAAATGGCGCGACGTCAGCAGGCCGTTTCCTTCACGGCCGTTACCGGCCAGCAGGACCGCGTCGAACAGGAGATCACCGAGATCGGCGGCGCCGTGCGCACGGCACTTTCGGTCGAGCCGCGCGACGGACGGCTTTGTGTGTTCATGCCGCCTGTCGAGGCGCTGGAGGACTATCTCGAACTGGTCGCGGCGGCGGAGAACGCGGCAAAGGCTATTGGCCTGCCTGTGCATATCGAGGGTTACGGCCCGCCGCACGATCCGCGCCTCAACGTCATCCGTGTGGCACCTGATCCCGGCGTCATCGAAGTCAATATCCACCCCGCTGCCAATTGGCAGGATTGCGTGGCGACGACCACGGCGATCTACGAGGAGGCGCGGCAGACGCGGCTTGGCGCCGACAAGTTCATGATCGATGGCCGCCATACCGGTACCGGCGGCGGCAACCACGTCGTCGTGGGCGGCGCAACGCCCAATGACAGTCCGTTCCTGCGCCGCCCCGACATGTTGAAAAGCTTGGTGCTGCAGTGGCAGCGGCATCCGTCGCTGTCCTATCTGTTCTCCGGCCTGTTCATCGGCCCGACCAGCCAGGCGCCGCGCTTCGACGAGGCACGCCACGATTCGCTCTACGAACTCGAAATCGCGATGGCGCAGGTGCCGCATCCGGACAAGGGCGCGGCACCCCTGCCGTGGCTGGTCGACCGGCTGTTCCGCAACCTTCTGACCGACGTGACCGGCAATACCCATCGCTCGGAAATCTGCATCGACAAGCTATTTTCGCCGGACGGGCCGACCGGCCGGCTCGGGCTGGTCGAATTCCGCGGCTTCGAGATGCCACCCAACGCGCGCATGAGCCTGGCGCAGCAATTGCTGGTGCGCGCCATCATCGCTCGGGCCTGGAAGAACCCGCTCGACGGCCGCTTCGTGCGCTGGGGCACCTCGCTGCACGACCGTTTCATGCTGCCGCATTATGTCTGGGCTGACTTTCTCGATGTGCTGGACGACCTCAAGCTGAACGGCTTTGCATTCCGTCCGGAATGGTTCGACGCCCAGCTCGAATTCCGCTTCCCGTTCTGCGGCGAGGTCCAGCATGCCGGTATCAAGCTGGAGCTCAGGCAGGCGCTGGAGCCGTGGCATGTGATGGGCGAGCAAGGCGCGATCGGCGGCACCGTGCGCTTTGTCGATTCCTCCGTCGAGCGGCTGCAGGTGAAGACCGAGGGACTCAACCCGGAGCGTCACGCGGTCGTCTGCAACGGCCGCCTGGTGCCGATGAAGGTGACCGACAACCGCGAGATCGCGGTGGCGGGCGTTCGTTTCAAAGCCTGGCAGCCGGCGTCGGGCCTGCATCCGGCGCTGCCGGTCAACACGCCGCTGGTCTTCGACATCTATGACCGCTGGTCGGGCCGCGCGGTCGGCGGCTGCGTCTACCACGTCGCGCATCCCGGCGGGCGCAGCTACGACACGTTCCCGGTCAACGGCAACGAAGCGGAGGCGCGGCGGCTCGCCCGCTTCGAGCCGCGTGGCCATACGCCGTCCAGCTATGTGCTGCGCAACGAAGAAGCCTCTGAAGATTTCCCGATGACCCTTGACCTTCGGCGACCGCAAAGACTCTGATCAGCCATGGCGAAGGGGAATCACAAAAGGCTGCGCAGCAAGCCGCAGACCCACAGTCTGCTGGAGCACTACCAGCCGATCGACGGCGTCGTCGACGAGATGGTCGATGCGTCGGGCAATCCGCGGCCGGCCTGGCGGCACTTCATCGAGGCGCTGGAGGACCTGGGGCCGGAAAAGCTTGCCCAGCGCTTCGCCCGCGCCGACCAATACCTGCGCGACGCCGGCGTCTACTACCGCGTCTATGACAAGGCCGGCGCCAACGAGCGGGAATGGCCGCTGGCACATGTGCCGCTGCTGATCGAGGAGCAGGAATGGGCTGACATCAGCGCCGGCCTGATCCAGCGCGCCGATCTGTTCGAGGAGACCATCGCCGACATTTACGGGCCGAACCGGCTGGTCGAGAAAGGCATTCTGCCGGCCGGATTGATCGCGGCCAGCCCGGAATATTTGCGGCCGGTCGTCGGCACCAGGCCGGCCAGCGGCCATTTCCTGCATTTCTGCGCCTTCGAGCTCGGTCGTGGCCCGGACGGCCGCTGGTGGGTGCTTGGCGACCGCACACAGGCCCCATCTGGCGCCGGCTTCGCACTGGAAAACCGCGTCGCCACCACAAGGGCGCTGTCCGACATCTACGGCGAGATGCATGTGCACCGCCTGGCCGGCTTCTTCCGCCGTTTTCGCGATGCGCTGATCGGCATGGCCAAGCAAGCCGGTGGCCGTGTCGCCATCCTGACGCCGGGACCGCTGAACGAAACCTATTACGAACATGCCTATATCGCCCGCTATCTCGGCATCATGCTGCTCGAGGGCGAGGACCTGACTGTCTCGAGCGGCAGGCTGATGGTGCGCACGGTTTCGGGGCTGATGCCGGTGAGCGTCTTGTGGCGGCGGCTCGACGCCGCCTTCGCAGATCCGCTCGAACTGCGGCCGGACTCGCAGATCGGCACGCCGGGGCTGGTCGAAGCGGTCCGGCAGGGGGCGGTTTCGGCCGTCAACGCGCTGGGCTCCGGCCTGATGGAGACACGCGCGCTGCTCGCCTTCCTGCCGAAGATTTCGCGCGCCCTGCGCAATGAGGAGCTGCTGCTGCCGACCGTCGCGACGTGGTGGTGCGGGCAGGAGGCGGAGCGCGAGCATGTGCTCGCCAATATCGATAGCATGGTGATCGGTCCGGCGCTGTCGACGCGGCTCGCCTTCGAGGATGACGGCTCGACCAAGCTCGGGTCAGCGCTGTCGGTCGAGGAGCGGACCGAACTCGTCGCCCGGATCGAACGGGACGGCGGCGACTTCGTCGGCCAGGAAGCGGTGACGCTGTCGACCACCCCGGTCTATGTCGGCGGCTGGCTGGAGCCGCGGCCGGCCAGCCTGCGCGTCTATCTGGCGCGCACGCCGGAAGGCTGGACCGTGATGCCGGGCGGTTTTGCCCGTGTCGGCTTTTCGCTCGACCCGACGGCCATCGCCATGCAGCGCGGCGGCCAGGCGGCGGATGTCTGGGTGGTCAGCGACAGGCCGGTGGAGCGCGAGACGCTGCTGCCGCAGGAGCACGACAGCTTTACCCGAACCTTGCCAGGCAGCCTGCCCAGCCGCGCGGCGGAAAACCTGACATGGCTTGGGCGCTATATCGAGCGGTCGGAAGACACGGTGCGCATCCTGCGCGCCTACCATGTGCGGCTGGCCGAGACATCCGATCCCGAGATGCCGCTGCTCGCCGATATCAGGGACCATCTCGCGCCGTTCGGCATCGATGTCGAGACGGCAATCCCATTGGGGCTCATCAGCACCCTGGACAGCGCCGTGTACAGTGCCGGACAAATCCGAGACCGTTTCTCGCCGGATGGCTGGCTGGCATTGAAGGATCTGTCGAAGACCATCCATCAATTTGCCGCCACGGTGGCGCCGGGCGATGACGCGACAAGGGCAATGACGGTGATCCTGCGCAAGCTGGCCGGGTTTTCCGGTCTGCTGCACGAGAACATGTACCGCTTTGCCGGCTGGCGTTTCCTCGAAATCGGTCGCAGGCTCGAACGCGGCATCCAGATCGCCCGCACGCTCGCGCGGCTGACCAGAGCCCAGGCGCCTGAAGGCGCACTCGACATGATGCTGGAGATCGGCGACAGCGTCATGACGCACCGTCGGCAATATCCGGTGCAGGCGGGGCGGCGCACCGTGGTCGACCTTCTGGCGCTCGATCCGCTCAACCCACGCTCGATCCTTTTCCAGCTCGAACGGCTGAAAGCCGAAATCGCGCTGCTGCCCTCCGTCGGGGCTGAAGGCCATATGTCGCCGGCGGCCAAGGAAATTCTGCAGCTCAACACGTCGATCGCCATCAAGGAGCCCTCGGACATGACGGCCGAGGCCCTCGGCGATCTCGCCAATGAAATCGGCGGGCTCTACAACAGCCTCGCCAAAGCCTATTTCGGGTAGAGACAGCATGCTCTACGACATCAGGCTTCACCTGCGTTACGACTATGATGCGGCGGCCGGTGGCGGCCGCCATCAGGTGCGCGTGCTGCCGCCGACCATCCCTGGCGTGCAGCGCGTCGTCGCCGCTTCACTGTCTTTTGTGCCGGCGCCCAGCGAACGCTCCGACTTTTCCGACTTTTTCGGCAACAGTGTCACCTCGATCGCCTTTCGTGACGCGCATGATGCGCTCGACATCAGGATGAGCGCGCGTGTTTCAGTGTCGCGGCCGGAGCCCGGGCTCGACGTATCGCCGGACATACGCCGGCTGAGGGAAGAACTCGGCGCCGTGCACTCGCTGGCGCCGGCGTCGCCGCATCACTTTCTGGCCACCAGCGATCATGCCGGCATCGACCCGGCAATCACTGCCTATGCGAAAGACAGTGCCGGCAGTTCGACAGTCGGCACGGCCATGGCTCTGTGCAACCGCATTCACCGCGATTTCACCTATGACGGCGAGGCGACCACCGTGCAGACGCGGGCCAGCGACGCCTTCGGCCTGAAGCGCGGCGTCTGCCAGGATTTTTCCCACATCATGATCGCCGGCCTGCGCGGCCTCGGCATTCCTGCCGGCTATGTCAGCGGGTTCCTGCGCACCATCCCGCCGCGCGGAAAGCCGCGGCTCGAAGGCGCCGACGCCATGCATGCCTGGGTCAAGGTGTGGTGCGGACGCGATGCCGGCTGGCAGGAATTCGATCCGACCAATGGCATGCGGGCAAGCAACGACCATATCACGGTCGGCTACGGCCGCGACTACTCCGATGTGGCGCCGATCGTCGGCGTGTTGAAAACCACGGGCGGGCAGGTCGGCGAACAGGCGGTCGACGTCATACCGGTCGTGCTCGAAAAGGCGTGATGACGCATGTCTTCGTTGCACGGCGACGTCGATAGGCTGTTCTGGAACCAAGAGATCAAGAGGCGGTGGAACCCGCAGCCGGCAAGCGGCTTATCTACGGAAATTCCGTGGAGAGGACATGCTCGACAAATCCGAGTCGTCGTCTGGCCGATCGGCTGTGAGGAAAGCTGCACCAAAGAACGGGGTGCCGCGGAACGGGGCGCTGGAGAATGGCGCGCAAGCCTCGGCCGTTCGGGCCTCGCTCAATTATGTCACCGACACTGAACCCGGTATTCGCCGGCTGCGTTCGGGCAAGGGGTTCTCGTACAAAGGACCCGACGGGCGGATTGTCGACGGGGAGGCGCTGGCACGCATCAAGGCGCTCGCCATCCCCCCGGCCTGGACGGACGTCTGGATCTCGCCGGATTCCGATGGTCATATCCAGGCGACCGGTAGGGACCAGCGTGGACGCAAACAATACCGCTATCACCCGCACTGGGCGGAGGAGCGTGACGGCGTCAAATATTCGAGCCTGGTCGCCTTCGCCGAGAGCCTGCCCGAACTGCGGCGGCAGATCGACGTCGATTTGCGCCGTCACGGCCTGCCGCTGGAACGCGTCGTTTCGGCTATCGTCTGGCTGCTCGACAACACGATGATCCGTGTCGGCAATGCCGCCTACGCGCGCGACAATAAGAGTTTTGGGTTGACCACGCTGCGCGACCGCCATGTCGACATCAAGGGCTCGAGCCTGCGCTTCGCCTTCATCGGCAAATCCGGCAAGGAATGGAGATTGAAGCTTGTCGATCGCCGGATTGCCAAGGTCGTGCGTGGAGCGCAGGACCTGCCGGGGCAGAAGTTGTTCCAGTATCTCGACGAGGACGGAAACAGGCGTCCGGTGCGCTCAGACGACGTCAACCGCTATATCAGGGAACACGCCGGAGCGGAGTTCAGTTCCAAGCACTTCAGAACCTGGGGTGGCACCATTCATGCCGCGTCGCTGTTTGCCCAAACCGAACGTCCCGAAAGCCAGGCGCAGCAAAAGCGGGTGATGAACAATGTCATCGACAAGGTTGCCGAGCGGCTTGGCAACACACGCGCGGTCTGTCGCCAATGCTATATTCATCCGGAGGTCTTCCGCGCCTGGTCCGAAGGACGGCTGCTCGACGAAATGGCGGATGCCAACAAAGGCAAGCGCTCGGTCGCCGGGCTAGACGACGAGGAGGCCCTGGTCTTGAGATGGCTGAAGGCGAGAGAAAGCTGACGTCGGACCGCGGCGTATTTTTTTGTCGACGCCATGTCGGCATCGGTCCTAGTGTTTCGTCCTTTGAGAAAAGGACGAACCATGCTCTACGCGATCCTCTGCTATGCCTCTGAAGACGTCGTCTGCTCCTGGAGCAAGGAGCAGGACGATGCCGTCATGGAAAAACTTCTGGGTGTGCAGGAAAAATATGCCCAGGCGGGCCGCCTTGGCCCGGTGGCGCGGCTCTTGCCGACGACCGCGGCGACGACGCTGAGGAAGGTCAAGGGCGAATCGATCGTCATCGACGGCCCGTTTGCCGAAACCAAGGAACAGTTCCTCGGCTTCTACACGCTCGAATGCGCCGACCTCGATGAGGCGGTCGACTTCGCGCGTGAGCTTTCCGAGGTCAACCCGAGCGGCGGCTCCTATGAAATCCGGCCGGTCTCGCTCTTCAATCCCGCCAAGGTTTCCGCATGACCGAACTCGCCTGGATCAGCACGGCAATCAGCACCGCTCGCCCGCAGGTGATGGGGGCATTGCTGCGCTACTTCCGCGACCTCGACGCGGCGGAGGAAGCATTCCAGGACGCCTGCCTGAGGGCACTGAACAACTGGCCGAAAAACGGCCCGCCGCGCGATCCGGCAGCCTGGCTGATCTTCGTCGGCCGCAACAGCGGCATCGATGCGGTGCGCAAGCGCGCCAAGCAGGCGCCGCTGCCGGAGGAGGACCAGATCTCCGACCTGGAAGATGCCGAGAGCGACGTCGCCGAGCGGCTGGACGGGGCGCATTACCGTGACGATATTTTGCGGCTGCTGTTCATCTGCTGCCATCCCGACCTGCCGGCCACACAGCAGATCGCGGTGGCGTTGCGCATCGTCTCCGGCCTGACGGTCAAGCAGATCGCGCGCGCCTTCCTCGTCGGTGAGAGCGCCATGGAGCAGCGTATCACGCGCGCTAAGGCGCGCATCGCCGACGCCGGGGTGCCGTTCGAGACACCGGGAGCGGTCGAGCGCTCCGAACGCCTCGCCGCCGTCGCCGCCATGGTCTACCTGATCTTCAACGAAGGCTATTCCAGCAACAGCGGCGAGGCATCGGCGCGTGCGCCGCTTTGCGAAGAGGCGATCCGGCTGGCCCGGCTGCTGCTCAGGCTGTTCCAGACCGAGCCGGAGATCATGGGGCTGACGGCGCTGTTGCTGCTGCAGCATGCACGCGCGCCTGCCCGCTTCGACGAGAACGGCGAGATCGTGCTGCTCGAAGACCAGGACCGCAGCCTGTGGAGCCGCAAGATGATCGATGAAGGCCTGGCGCTGGTCGATAAGGCGTTGCGCCATCGCAAGCCCGGTCCGTACCAGGTGCAAGCTGCGATCGCCGCACTGCATGCGCGGGCGGAAAAGCCCGAGGATACGGACTGGAACGAGATCGACCTGCTCTACGGCTTGCTCGAGCAGATGCAGCCGTCGCCGGTGGTGACGCTCAACCGCGCCGTCGCGGTCTCCAAGGTGCGTGGACCGGAAGCCGCACTCGACATGATCGAGCCGCTGGAGGGGCGGCTTTCCGGCTATTTCCATTTCTTCGGCCTCAAGGGCGGACTGCTGATGCAGCTTGACCGCGGCGAGGAGGCGCGCGTCGCTTTCGACCGCGCCATCGCGCTTGCCAATACGGCCGCCGAGGCAGCGCATATCCGCATGCATATCGACCGGCTGATGAAAGAAGGCGCCAAGCAAACGGCGCATTGATCCGACGCCTTCGCCTGGTTCAACGGTCTGACCTTTGCTTAGACCATGCCGGGGTGGCGATTTTTCCCTGAAACGAGTAATGCCACGCCATGACAGCGCCTGGTGTGCCAACCGGCAGGGGGCGGGTATGGCGCCAGGCTTGGACCGACGCCATATGAGCGACGGGATCTGAAAGGGATGAAAATGACGATTGCGAAGGAAACGGCCGGGCTTCTGGCGAAACTGGGCGTTGCCGAAGGCGCGCTCACGGGCGGCGACCTCATCGTGCGCAGCCCGGTGACCGGCGAGCAGATCGCCGCGCTGAAGACCATCTCGCCGGCCGATGCGGCGACGACCATCGACAATGCCTACAAAGCTTTCCTGGCGTGGCGGCAGGTGCCAGCTCCCAAGCGTGGAGAACTGGTACGGCTGCTCGGCGAGGAATTGCGCACACACAAGGCCGAGCTTGGCCGGTTGGTATCGATCGAAGTCGGCAAGATCCCATCCGAGGGTCTTGGCGAAGTGCAGGAGATGATCGACATCTGCGATTTCGCCGTCGGTCTTTCCCGGCAACTGTACGGCCTGACCATCGCCACCGAGCGTCCCGGCCATCGTATGATGGAAACCTGGCATCCGCTCGGCGTCGTCGGGGTCATCTCGGCCTTCAACTTTCCGGTCGCGGTATGGTCGTGGAACGCAGCACTTGCGCTGGTCTGCGGCGACGCGGTGGTGTGGAAGCCGTCCGAGAAGACACCGCTGACGGCGCTCGCCTGCGAAGCGATCTTCAAGCGTGCAGCAGAGCGTTTCGGCGATGCGCCGAAGGGGCTGGCGCCGGTTCTGATCGGCGATCGCGCCGTCGGCGAGATCCTGGTCGATCATCCCAAGGTGCCGCTGGTCTCGGCGACCGGCTCGACGCGCATGGGCAGGGACGTCGGACCACGGCTGGCGAAGCGCTTTGCCCGTGCCGTGCTGGAGCTCGGCGGCAACAATGCCGGCATCGTCTGCCCGACGGCCGATCTCGACATGGCGCTCCGCGCAATCGCCTTCGGCGCCATGGGCACGGCCGGCCAGCGCTGCACGACGCTCAGGCGCCTGTTCGTGCATGAGAGCGTCTACGACCAGCTCGTTCCGCGCCTGAAGAAGGCCTATGGAAGCGTCTCGGTCGGCAATCCGCTGGAGACAAGCGCTCTGGTCGGCCCGCTGATCGATAAGGCTGCCTACAAGAATATGCAGAAGGCGCTGGAGGAGGCGGCTTCGCATGGCGGTAAGATAACCGGCGGAATGCGGGTCGAGAACGGCCATCCCGAGGCCTACTATGTGCGTCCGGCGCTGGTCGAAATGCCGCGGCAGGTTTCGCCAGTGACGGAGGAGACCTTCGCGCCCATCCTCTACGTGATGAAATATTCGGACTTCGACGCCGTGCTAGAAGAACACAATGCGGTGGGAGCGGGGCTGTCATCGTCGATCTTTACCCGCGACCTGCAGGAATCCGAGCGCTTTCTTAGCGTCGACGGATCGGACTGCGGCATCGCCAACGTCAATATAGGCACGTCAGGGGCCGAGATCGGCGGCGCCTTCGGTGGCGAGAAGGAAACCGGCGGCGGCCGCGAGAGCGGTTCCGATGCCTGGAAGGCCTATATGCGGCGCGCTACCAATACGGTGAACTATTCCAAGGCGCTGCCGCTTGCGCAGGGCGTGTCGTTCGACATCGATTGAAATGCCAGACCTCCGTCGCGGCGGCGCCAAGGCCGCCACGACGGCGTTCGGCTTGCGGTTCAGCTGGCGTCGGGAGTTACAACACAATTGTCGAAGGCTGAATCGATGATGGCGAGCTTGACCGCCTGGGCGGTCATGTATTCCTGATAGAACTCGCTCGACACCCACATGACCGAATGACCGCGCTGGCCCAGCCAGCCGATGCTGCCGAGTTCCTCCGCATCGCGCAATTTGCGTGAAAGGTGGGTCCGGGAAAGCTTGAGCCAGTTCGCGAAATCTCCGATTGAGACGACACCGGTCGGAATTCGGTCCAGGTCGGCATGATCGGGATCGACGCCGGACATCAGCCAATCCATCACGATGCCGCCATTGTCGAGCCAGGTGAACAAGGAAAAAGTCTGTCTTGGCTCGCGCACGGCATGCGACGAAAGCAGGCCGTCGGCCACCAGCGGCTGCAGTTTGGCGAGCACGTCCGGTTGTGCGACGAATGCAGCCAGTCGAGATCCACCGTCCAGGCTGTCCAGCGTTTTCAGATGAGCCATGACCCAGCCGGCAACCGTCTCCAGAGTGCCCGCGACCGGCTCAAAGGGGCGGATGCGCCCGTATTTAATCGGCAGATGCCGGATGAAACCGTAATGCAGCATCTCCTTCAGGAAGGCATCGGCGGTGTTGCGGCTGGCCACCGAATGCCGGCGGATTCCGTCCATGAACCGTGCGGACGTAAGTCCCTTGCGATGGTCGTCCGGCTCTCGATCGAAATACAAGGCAAGGCCGATATGGGCCATCAGCCAGCGTTGTTGCGTGGCGAACACCGAAGCCAGCCGCGGGTTCGCTTCATAGGTCTGGAGCAGCGCCCGCGACTGAGCCTGGACGTGCCGACGCAATGCCGGATGGCTGGCAATATCTTCAGAAACCAGCGCCATCCCGCCGAGCCCAACCAAATTTGCAACTGGAAATACCGGTCACAATTTCAGCCTTCGCGGACCGTGTCCAGAGCCGGCACATCAGGATACGAGCTGAATCCCGCCGGCTAGCAATTACGCGACTTGGTCGCCGAGGATGCGATCTCGCGAGGCGCTGATCTTGCCGCGCGAGACTAGCCTGCTTGAACCCATAATGGTGGCTTCGCCTGGCCAGCCCGCATTCCCCGACGGCGAGGCGGAACCAACACCAGTTTTGCTCGTTGAAGAACGCTGATTGGACTGAGACAGTGAGGAATTACAAAATGGAGAATGGGCTTTTCGCCACGCCGCCTGCAGCGTTCCGAAAAACAGAGTCGGTTTGGCTACGGGCGCTCAAGTGGCTGTTAAGCCGGGTGCGCAGGGCCTCCGACAGCTCCGGAACCATGTTGAAGCCAATCCTTGCTGGACCGGAGGATGGCGGGGTCCACTCCGCCTCGACGCGTTTGAGCCGATCTCGACGCGTTTGAGGCCGACCGCGCTGCGATTTTGACTCCAAAAGTAGCCGCTCACATATTTTTTCTTTTTATGGCCGCCGCCGCAACCTCGCCCATAGCCGCTTCGAAGGCCGGCCACGGCGGCGTGTCGGCCTGATGCAGCAGGCGGGAACCATCGGGCAGGCTTGGCTATTAGATACAGGCGGCTGCTGGTCTGCCGGGCCAGGAGCCATTGCTTATGATCATCGATCCCCCACCGAAAAGCGCCATCCCGGCATCAGTTCCGTCGGTCGATCCAAAAGCCGCCCCGACGCCTCGCAACGCCGAAGCGGAGGTCTTTTATATCGAAGCGATCCGCGAGCTTGTCGCGACCGGCATCCCCTTTCTCGTCGCCGGCACCTATGCCGTAAGCGCTTATACCGGGATCACCCGCCCGACCAAGGATCTGGACATTTTCTGCAAGGCCGGCGACTGCGCGCGCATCCTCGCCCATTTCAAGCAGATCGGCTACGCCGTCGTGGTCGAGGACGACCGGTGGCTGGGCAAAGTGTTCAAGGGCACGCATTTTTTCGACGTCATCTTCACCTCGATGAACGGCACAATGCCTGTCGACGACCAGTGGCTGGAGCATGCTCGCCAAGCCGAATTGCTGGGCAGCCAGGTGCGGATCATCGGCCCAACCGAGCTCATCTGGTCCAAATGCTTCATCCAGGATCGCGGCCGCCACGATGGGGCCGACGTCGCGCATACCATCCTCAAGGCGCACGACCAGATCGACTGGCAAAGGCTGCTTTCCTACATGGAAGTCCATTGGGAAGTTCTGCTGATGCATCTCTTGAACTTCCGATGGATCTATCCGACGGAGCGCGACCGGGTGCCCGCGTGGCTGCTCGACGAACTGCTTGACCGGCTGGCCAAGCAGCGCGAATTGCCGCCTTCCCGGATGCGGATCTGCCGCGGGCGCATGCTTTCACGAACCGACTATGAGATCGACGTCAAGCAATGGGGCTTTGCCGACGTCGGCGGTGAAGGAGAATATAGCGATGGCTGACGGGCTCGAATCTGCTTCGGCAAAGGCGGAAAATGGCGGCACTCTCAAGGTCGCCGCCATCGGCGATCTGCATGTCGGCAAGGAGGACCAGGCCTCGTACCGCGACCTTTTCGGCGAGATGTCGCGTGAAGCCCAGGTTCTCGTGCTGACGGGCGACCTTACCAATCTCGGCAAGCCTAGGGAGGCCGAAATCCTTGCCGAGGAACTGCGTGCCTGCACGATCCCGGTCGTCGCCGTGCTTGGCAACCACGACTATGAGTCGGGCGCCGTCGAGCAGGTTACCGATATTCTGCGCCAGGCGGGCGTTCACCTCCTCGACGGCGAGGCGACAGAGATTCACGAGGTCGGGTTCGTGGGGGTCAAGGGTTTCGTTGGTGGTTTCGGGTCGCGCATGCTCGGCTCCTTCGGCGAACCGGCCATCAAGTCGATGGTGGCGGAAAGCGTGAACGAAGCGATGCGGCTTGAAAACGCGATGCGGCAGGTCCGCGCCAAACGCACGCTGGTCGTTCTGCACTACGCGCCTGTCGTCGAGACGGTCGAAGGCGAGCCGCTGGAGATCTTCCCGTTTCTCGGTTCGTCACGTCTGGCCGAGACGATAGACCGGTTCCAGGTCAGCGCGGTTGTGCATGGTCATGCGCATCGCGGCGCTTACGAGGGCCGCACGCCGGGCGGGGCGTCGGTCTATAACGTTGCCATGCATGTCGCCAAGCCGACCGGCCGCCCCTACGCCATGCTCGAAATCTGACAGGCGGCGCCACTGGCGCAGGCAATCGCAGTACACACTGCAGAACGATCACGGCAATTGCCGGCTAAAAGCCGTCCGCTTCGGTGGAATGTCGTTTTCATCCGGGTTGGGAACGGGGTCCTCGTCGGGGAGCCTGTCGGGGTCCGGCTCACGCACGGGCTTGGGATCGGGAATGGGAGGCGGTGGCACCGGCGTCGGTATCGGCTCGGGTGTGGGAATAGTGGCCATCGTAATCATCTCCTCTTGGCGCAGAACAACGCAGCGGGTCGGCTGGTTCCCGGCTTGCGCGTTTTTGGAAAACCACACCGTCGCACTTGCCGGTCAGCCCATTTCGGGATTCGGCTGGCTGCCACCCGACTTGCTTGACCGCAGCAGCAGCGCCAGCGGAACCAGCAGGGCGGTTGCCACCGCGCAGTAGCGGAAGACATCGACATAGGCGAGCAGCGTTGCCTGGCGGGCGATCAACTGACCAAGCCAGCCGATCGCCTGCTGCTTCGCCTCGACCATCGGCGAACCCTGGGCGACGAAATGCTCAGTCGCCTGCCGAAGCGCCTGCTGATAGGCGGGCGACGATTGCACGGTGTGGCCGACCAGATTCGATTGATGGATCTGGGAGCTTTGCGAAATGACGGTATTGGACAGCGAGACGCCGATGCTGCCGCCGATATTGCGTGCAACGTTGATCAGCGCCGATGCCTGGTTGGTCTTCTGCGGGGGCAGGCCGACATAGGCCGCGGTTGAAATGGGAATGAACAGGAACGGCAGCCCGACCATCAGGAAAACACGGGCAAAGGCAAAGAAGCGGAAGCTGGCGTCCGGAGTAAGCGCGGTCATATGCCAAAGGGCCACTGCGACCACCGACATGCCCATCATGATCAGATATTTGGGCTGCACGATGCTGCCTACAAATCCGGACACCGGCATCAAGATCAGCATGGCGATGCCGCCCGGCATCATCGAAAGGCCCGAGAGCGTCGCGGTGTAGGCAAATGTCGTCTGCTGCAGCTGCGGCACGATCTGGGTGGTGCTGAACAGGATAGCACCGACCGCCATCATGACCAGGAACGCCGTGCCGAACTGGCGCGTGAATAATAGGCGCATGTCGACGACCGGATCGCTGCGACTGATTTCCCATGGGATAAGCAGCAGGAACGCGATCGCGGAAATCACTGCGAAAGTGGTGATGAAATTCGAGTCGAACCAATCGTAGCGCTGGCCCCGGTCGAGAAAGATCTCCAGGCACCCCAAGGCTATCGCGACCAGGACGAAACCGACCCCATCGATCTTCAGGCCGCCTTTCAGCCGTTCCTTGCGTTCGCGTTCGAGTACGTCCGGTTCGACCAACAGCCACTGCACCAGCGCCAGCGACAGGATGCCGAACGGCACGTTGATGAAGAAGATCCAGTGCCAGGAGAAATGGTCCGTCAGCCAGCCGCCGATCGTCGGCCCGACCGTCGGTGCGACGATGACCGCAATGCCGTAAAGCGCGAAGGCCTGCGAGCGCTTTTCTGGCGGGAAGGTATCGGCAAGGATCGATTGCTCGCTTGGCGCCATGCCGCCGCCGCCGAGTCCCTGAAGGACCCTGAACAGGATGAGCAGTTCCAGGTTGGGCGCCAGTCCGCACAGCAGCGACGCGACGGTGAAGGTCGCAACGCAGAGCATGTAGTAGCGCTTGCGGCCGATGACGTTTGCCAGCCAGCCGCTGACCGGGATGATCACCGAGTTGGCAACGAGATAGGTGGTAATCACCCAGGTGCTTTCGTCCATTCCGGCCGCCAGGCTGCCGGCGATATTGCGCAGGGCGACATTGGCGATCGAGGTGTCCAGCACCAGCATGAAAGTGGCGATGGAGACGGCGACGGCGATAAGCCAGGGATTGTGCGTCCCGGCGGCGGATCGGCTTTCGCCCTGATTTCTGGCGGTTTCGCCGTTCATCGCACCTTGACCGTCGGCACCACCGACAGACCTGGACCGAGAAGCACATCCGGCGGCTTGTCGAAGACGATCTTGACCGGCACGCGCTGCACCACCTTGACGTAATTGCCGGTGGCATTTTCAGCCGGCAGGAGGCTGAAGGCGGTGCCGCTGCCGGCCTGGATGCTGTCGACGCGGCCATGGAAGGACTTGTGCGGGTAGGCGTCGATGTCGATGTCGACCGGCTGTCCCTGCCGCATCAGATCGAGCTGCGTCTCCTTGAAGTTGGCCTTCACCCAGACCTCGTCGGGAACGAACATCATCAATACCTGGCCGGGTTGGGCGTAGGTGCCGTTCGCGGCGGAAATGCTCGTTGCGCGCCCGGCTGCGGGTGCTGTGATAGTCGTGCGCGACAGCGTCGTGCGGGCTTGCTCCTGGCTGGCCTTGGCCTGCTCGAGCTGAGCCTCGGCGCTCCTGGCCTGTGCCTGCAAGACCGAAACCTGGCTTTTTGCCGAGGCGACATTGGCCTCGGCGCTGTCCAGCGCGGCCTGGTCCTGACGCAACGTCGATGCCGCCTGCTGCGCCTGCTGCTGCGTTGCCGTGCCCCTTGCCAGGAGTTCGCGGTTGCGTTGATCCTCGGCCTTGGCGAAATCCAGCGCTGCCTTGGCCTGGGCAACCTGCCTCTGGGCAGCGTTCACCTTTGCGTTTTGAGCCTCGATCTGGGCGGTGACATTGACGATTGCGGCCTCGGCCGCAGCGACGCCGGCATCGGCCTGCTTCAGGTTTGCCTGATAGTCGCTGTCATCGATACGCAGGAGGACATCGCCGGCCTGCACATGCTGATTGTCGGTAACCGCCAGCTCGGTAACGCGACCGGCTATTTGCGCGCCGATCGTCACCGTGCGCGCGTCTATGAAGGCGTCGTCGGTCGATTCGTACTGGCGAGCGTTCAGCCACCAGATCGCGATGCCTGCCGCGCCGAGCAACAGCGCAAGTGCTATCGCTGCGACCGCATAGGGATGGCGCCTGGGAAAGCCGAGCAGACCGGCCTTTCGCTGCGAGGCATTCCCGTCGGGCTTTTCCTGCCGGGGCTGTGCCGATCGCCCACGAGATTCTCGCACCCGGGCCGGTTGCTCCCGAGTTTCATTTACAGGCTCGACGTCTCGTTCGACGCTTTGAGGCTTCGTGTCCAACGGAATTGCTTTCAAGACTGATATTGCAGCCGCCGAAGCGAACGCAAAGCCAAACGGCAAGCTTCCGCAAAAGTTCCTGTCCGGAATGCGGTGGTCGGGTTAACGGGTCGACATCGAACCCACCGAGCGGTGCCGGCGCGTTCGAACTAGAGCGCCGTTTCACCGGGCAGGTGATTCATATGCTTCATGTTGCGGCGGTCCGGCCTTGTCAGCGCTCCACGGCGCGATAATTGCTCATAAAGGCGTGGGCAAATTCACCTGTCGACAGGAGCCGACCATGAAACATCAAACACTCGACCAACTGCAAGCCGTCGCGGAAGTTGAGTCCTTCGCGGCGTATCCGGCGATGACTCGAAACCAGCGGATTGAACGTTGGGCGGAACTTCTCGAACAAAACCCGACGCGATGCCTTGGGGCGCTTCCAGGCACCGAATATATGAACAGGGAAGCGCGCGACAGATCGCGTGGTGCTGGAACGCCGCTCACCGTCGCCTTCGAGGATCCGGTTCTGCGTGCCATGGGGCTGAAGGACGATACCTATGGTGAGGCAAAGCGCTTCTTCGAACTGAGCGATCGGCAGTTGCACCAAATCGTTTGCCATTGCCATGTCGGCGCTACGATGCAAGCGCGATGGGCCGCTGCCAGGGTGCGCGGGATAGTCCGCGGCAACAGATTTGTTGCCTGGTTGAAGGCATTGATCGCGCATTGACGCGGTACGAGGGACGGCGGAACACGCGTTCTTTCCGCGCCGTGGAGAGCGCTTCCGAACTTGGAAGGGCACGTGCCACGTCGGGCCGCGCAGATTGTGAAAGTCCTCGACGCTTGGCTGCGCCTAGTCGCGGCCATGCGTCCGTTTTGATGCGAGAATTTGAGTTGGCCCGCCGCAAGTGAGAGCCGTCGTCCGACCGGCGTTCGAGCGCAGTCGAGGCAGGTGCGATCTGGCTAGGATGGACCCGCGACCCTTCGACGTGGCTAACGATCGATTTCTCCGAACACGATGTCGAGCGAGCCGATGATCGCGGCAACATCGGCGATCATATGGCCTCGGGACAGGAAATCCATCGCCTGCAGGTGAGCGAACGAAGGTGCGCGGATCTTGCATCGGTAGGGAACATTGCCTCCGTCCGACACGAGGTAGACGCCGAACTCGCCCTTCGGCGCCTCGACGGCGGCATAGACTTCACCGCTCGGCACGCGAATGCCTTCGGTGTAGAGTTTGAAATGGTGGATCGTCGCTTCCATCGAGCGCTTCGTCGTGGCACGCGGCGGCGGCGTGATCTTGTGGTTCGGGATCGCGACCGGTCCCTGGCCTTCGGGTGAGCGCAACTTTTCCAGGCATTGCCGCATGATCCGCACCGACTGGCGCATTTCCTCCATGCGTACGAGATAGCGGTCGTAGCAGTCGCCATGCTTGCCGACCGGAATATCGAAATCCATCTCCGAATAGCATTCGTATGGCTGCGCCTTGCGCAAATCCCAGGATGCCCCCGATCCGCGCACCATCACGCCGGAAAAGCCCCAGGCCCAGGCATCATCGAGGCCGATCACGCCGACATCGACATTGCGCTGTTTGAAGATGCGGTTCTCGGTCAACAGCTCGTCGAGATTGTCGCAGACCTTGAGGAACGGATCGCAGAACTTCCAGATGTCGTCGAGGAGTTCCGGCGGCAGATCCTGATGCACGCCGCCGACCCTGAAATAATTCGCGTGCATGCGGGCGCCGGACGCGCGCTCATAAAAGACCATCAGCTTCTCGCGCTCGGCGAAACCCCAGAGCGGCGGCGTCAGCGCGCCGATGTCCATGGCTTGCGTGGTGACGTTGAGGAGGTGCGACAGCAGCCGGCCTATTTCGCAGAAAAGCACGCGAATGAGCTGTCCGCGTTTCGGAACCGATATTTCGAGGAGCTTCTCGGCGGCGAGACAGAATGCATGCTCCTGGTTCATCGGCGCGACGTAGTCGAGCCGGTCGAAATAGGGCAAGGCCTGCAGGTAGTTCTTGTATTCGATGAGCTTTTCGGTGCCGCGATGCAGCAGGCCGATATGGGGATCGGCGCGTTCCACGATCTCGCCGTCGAGTTCGAGCACCAGCCGCAGGACGCCGTGAGCGGAGGGATGTTGTGGCCCGAAATTGATGGTGAAGTTGCGAACTGCAGCCTCGACCATGACAGTCCTCCGCGATCAGGCGGGCTTTGGTTCCGTGCCGGAGCCGGCTTGTCCGCTTTCAGCCGCTCACGTCGTCGTCTGGATGATCAGCGTCAGCGTGCCGTCGCCGTCGATATTGGCCGCCACGACCTGCGTGGAATTGAGCCCGTTCGCCGCCAGTGCCGATGCCGCCTGCGGCGATGCGTCGATCGAACTTTGCAGGATGCGCAAATCCTCGGCGCTGGTCTGGGTGACGACGGCCTCCGCCTGTGCCTTGATGTCAGGAGGCAGATCCTCCATCGCCACGATTGTCACTGCGGTGAAATTCTGGGCGGAGAAGGCATCGTCCGGTGTAGCCTGGTCGGGAGTGGTCCCTTGGGGCGTGGCTTGCTCCGGCAAGGTTTGCGGCGCCGTCGGCGGCACAGGGGCAAGCTCTGGTCCCACGGATTGCGCATAGACCGGCGAGGCAAGGGCCAGTGCCGAAAGTGTGGCAATTGTCGTCGATAGGCGCATGGCCGTTTCCTTCCGTTTGCTCAGCGGACGATCAATTCGGTGACGACAAAACCATCGTGTCGAAATATGGTTCCGTGACTGAGGTGCTGTCTTGTACTGAGTGCTGTCTGGCCGAAAGCCGTGATTGTCGCGGAGAGCAGGGCGCGAAATCCGGCGTTGCCTGTCTCAGGCAGCGGCGTGGCTGCGATCGGGCTGCGGCCAGCGCTGCAAGGCTTCACGGCCCTGGGCGGTCAGTTCGTAGATCCCGCGATCGGTGCGCGCGAACCAGCGATACACGTTGTGCAGCAGAATCTTAGGTGCGTTCGGCAGGTTGGGCTTCAAGTCACGCGGCCGTTTTGGGCCGTCGGCGAGTGCTGCGGCGCATGCCAGTGCCTGCTGGCGATAAGCGGTCATGATCGGCGCACGTGAGCCGCCGCCGGCGACAGGATCGCCCTGCCGACGCCGATGTTCGTCGATTAGTTTCGAGCGGCGCCGGGGATCCCGACGCGGGGCCAATGCCGTCGGGCTGAGCAGCACCTGAACCTCGCCGTTCGGTCGCACGCCAAGCAGGCCAAAGCCGAGCCGACGGCAGAGATTGCGGTATCTCACGTCACTCTCGCGGCCCTTGCCGCGGGCCGACATGCATGCCGCGAGCCAGACCTCGTCGCTCGCCGCCATACGGTCGACGCCCTGGAGGATGAGCTCGAGATTGAACTTCAGCTTCAGCTCGCAGATGACGACGATCGGTGGAGAGTCGGCACTCAGCGCCAGCAGATCGCAGCCGCCGATCTCGCCCTTGACCATAAATCCCAGGCCTTCGAGGAAGGCCTTGACCGGGCTGTAGAGTGAAGTTTCGAGCATGGGCCTTTGTTGGCTGCGAATCATCCCGCCGATCGGCGGTTCAGCGCGATGATCGCTCTTTGCCGTTGAACAGGAGGTAAACGACGGCCAAACAAATGGTCAGAGCAGTGCCGCGGCCGCTTGCGAATTTGGTATGCTGGTATAATGTGTACCTGAGGTAGCATGCTCCGCGTGGCTGCGCTGGACATCCGGGCGCCCGAGACATCGTCCAGGCATCGTCATTTGAGCGGCGGCTTCCCCGCGTTTTTTAATCCGCCAGCCGGCGGCAATGTGCATACAAGTCAATGAGATGACGATCGGTAGGGCCGTCGTTGGAATTCAGGAGTAACGGACATATGACAACGATTGCGCTGTTTGGTGCAGGCGGCAAAATGGGTTACCGTCTGGCAACCAATTTTCGCGGATCTTCGTATACGATACGCCATGTCGAGGTCAGCGACGCCGGCCGCGAGCGGCTGAAGTCGGGCCTCGGCATCGATGCCGTCAGCGCCGATGAGGCGCTTGATGGCGCCGATGTGGTGATCCTGGCTGTGCCGGACACGCACATCGGCAAGGTTGCGGCGAGTATCGAGAGCAAGCTTGCGTCAGGCACGATGGTCGTCGTGCTCGACGCCGCGGCACCTTTCGCCGGGCATTTGCCGAACCGGCCGGATCTGACCTATTTCGTCACCCACCCCTGCCATCCGCCGATCTTCAACGATGAGACCGACATGGCGGCCAAGAAGGACTATTTCGGCGGCGTCAAGGCCAAGCAGCATATGGTCAGCGCCTTGATGCAGGGACCGGAGGAGGATTTCGCCAAGGGTGAGGCGATCGCAAAGATCATCTGGGCGCCGGTCATGCGCTCCCATCGCGTCACTGTCGATCAGATGGCCCTGCTCGAGCCCGGCCTTTCGGAAACGGTATGCGCTTCGCTGCTCGTCGTCATGAAAGAGGCGGTCGACGAGGTGGTGGCGCGCGGGGTCGACAAGCAGGCGGCGCTCGACTTCCTGCTTGGTCATATGAACGTGCTTGGCGCCGTCATCTTCGGCGAGACCAAAGGCGTGTTCTCCGACGCATGCAACAAGGCGATAGAGTTCGGCAAGCCGGTTCTGATGCGCGACGACTGGAAACGGGTGTTCGAGCCGGAGGAGATTGCCGCGAGCATTCAGCGCATCACTTGAGGGCAGTGACGCGTCTTCGGAACATGTCACCTGAAATTGTCATTGACTCATTATACCAGTTGCCTTAGCTGTTCGATGGATCGGACCGTCAAGCTTCGCAGCAGGCTCAGGGGCCAGATGAGTGGGGGGTAGTGGGAAGCGATCCGTCGAAGTGAAGCCGGCAAAGGCTTGTGAATCTGACGCGACCCGCCACCTACGGCCGGCTAGCGAAATCGAATGCATATAGCCTTGGGACAAGGCGCGGATTTTCAACGGGAGGAATACATGAAACTGACACGCAGAATGACGCTTGCGGCTTTCGCCGGCATGCTGGCGCTTGGCACCGCCGCGCCCGCCTATGCGGCGGATTTGATCGCCATCATCACGCCCTCGCATGACAATCCGTTCTTCAAGGCGGAAGCTGTCGGCGCGGAGGCCAAGGCCAAGGAACTCGGCTACGAGGCGTTGGTGCTCGTCCATGACGACGACGCCAACAAGCAGTCCGAATTGATCGATACGGCGATCGGCCGCGGCGCCAAGGCGATCATCCTCGACAATGCCGGTGCCGACGCCACAGTCGCTGCGGTGCAGAAGGCCAAGGACGCAGGCGTTCCTTCCTTCCTGATCGATCGCGAGATCAATGCCACCGGCGTTGCCGTCGCGCAGATCGTCTCCAACAATTATCAGGGCGCCCAGCTCGGCGCGCAGGAATTCGTCAAGCTGATGGGCGAGAAGGGTAATTTCGTCGAGCTCGTCGGCAAAGAATCCGACACCAATGCCGGCATCCGCTCCAAGGGTTACCACGACGTCATCGACGACTATCCGGACCTGAAGATGGTGGCGCAGCAGTCGGCCAATTGGAGCCAGACCGAGGCCTACTCAAAGATGGAATCGATCCTCCAGGCCAATCCGGACATCAAGGGCGTGATCTCCGGCAACGACACGATGGCGATGGGCGCCTATGCGGCACTTGCCGCTGCCGGTCGCAAGGACGTCATCGTCGTCGGCTTCGACGGGTCGAACGACGTGCGCGACTCGATAACTTCCGGCGGCATCAAGGCGACGGTCCTGCAGCCGGCCTTCGCGCAGGCACAGATGGCGGTCGAGCAGGCCAACGACTTCATCAAGAACAAGAAGTCTCCGGCCGAGGAAAAGCAATTGATGGATTGCGTCCTGGTCAATGGCGACAATGCCGCCGAGCTGGAGACATTCGCGCTCACCAACTGAGCCGGCGTAACATCAAGCGCAAGGGACGAGCTCCGGTTCGTCCCTTGCTTCCATTTCGCCCTTGCTTCCATTTCTGGGTGCTCCTGACCACCATGCCGAACGAGCCGACATGTTCAACACGCTGACCCGGCCGATCCTTGTCGTGTCGTTCCTTGCAGCTATAGTCAGCCTGACCGCCTGCAAGATCCTGCCGACGCCGTCAGCGGAAAACGGCGGCCCTGGCTCGGCGTTCAATCCCGACAAGATGGTCGAGGACATCTGGGCGGCGAAAGTGGTACCCTATCTGCAGCAGAAGGCCGGCCAGTTTCCCGAGGTTCATGCTTTGGCGAAGACCGATCCCGCCGCTGCCGGTGCCAAATACGGCAATCCGAAAAAGCAGGCGAATTCGCCGTGGACCTTCGCCGTCCGGCTCGAGGGCAAGGTCGTTGCAGCCAATACACAGTCACGCGCGGCGACAATGGACGTCGATGCCGACGGCGACGGCAAGGCGGATGCGCGGGTGCAGATCGGACCCGCCATGCGCGGCACAGCGCTGCGCGACAGCCTTGACTTCATTCAATTCAACGATTTCACCAACCAGATCGACTTCGCCCAGTTCGGCAAGGCCTTCAACGCCTACGCCGACAAGACCGTGCTTTCCAAGCTGCCGCGCGAGGCACTCGAGGGCCGAAGCGTCAAGATCCTCGGTGCCTATACGCCAGGCAGCGGCCGGGACCTGCCGCTGGTGACGCCGGCGGAGGCAGAGCTCGGGCCGAAGCCATGACCGGCGATCAAGACGTCATCCTGAAGCTGGAGGATGTCTCGAAAGTGTATTCGGGCACCGTCGCGGTCAAACGTGCGAATTTTGAGGTGCGCAAGGGTGCGGTCAACGTGCTGGTCGGCGAAAACGGGGCCGGCAAATCGACGCTGATGAAGATCATCGCCGGCGTCGAGCAGCCGACGCTCGGGCGCATTCTGCTGGACGGCGAGGAGGTCTCCCTCTCGTCATCCGGGGACGCGGTAAATCGCGGCATCGGCATGGTGTTCCAGGAGCTCAACCTGTTCGGCAATCTGACCGTCGCCGAAAATATTTTTGCCACCCGCGAGATCACCAACCGCTTCCGCAAAATCGACCGCAAAGAGCAGGAGCGCCGCGCGGCGGAATTTCTTGAACGCCTGGAGGCTGGCATCCGGCCGGACATGCTGGTCGAGGATCTGCGCATCGGCCAGCAGCAGCTGGTCGAGATCGCCAAGGCGGTTTCGCTCGATGCGCGCATCCTGATCATGGACGAGCCGACCTCGGCGCTCAGCGCGGCGGAAGTCGAGATCCTGTTCAAGGTGATTGCCGACCTCAAGGCGCGCGGCGTGGCAATCGTCTACATCTCGCATCGGCTCGAGGAATTGATCCGCATCGGCGACACCATCACGGTGCTGCGCGACGGGCGCATCACCGGCCAGGCGAAGATGAAAGACGTCGACACCCAGTGGGTCGTGCGGCAGATGATCGGCTCGGACGCCAAGGACTTCGCCAAGGCCGACGGCCATGTGCCGGGCGACGAGATATTCCGCGCCGAGGACATTTGCCTACCGCGCGTCACCGGCGGGCTTGCGGTCGACCACGTCTCGCTGTCGCTGCGCGCTGGCGAGATCCTCGGCATCTACGGCCTGATGGGCGCCGGACGCAGCGAGCTGTTCGATTGCATCATGGGCCGCCACGGCCATTCGACCGGCGCGATATTCATTGCCGGCAAAAAGGTGCACGAGCGCGACACGACACGGCGCATCCGGCGCGGGCTGGCGCTGATCCCCGAAGACCGCCAACGCGAAGGGCTGGTGTCGATCCTCTCCGTCGCCAGCAATCTGACTCTGGCCAGCCTGTCGCGGTTCGTGCGCCTGTTCCACATTCGTGGTGCCGCCGAACGACAGGCGGTGACCCAGACGATACGCGAACTGGCCATCAAGGTCGCCGATCCGACGCAGGAAGTCTCGTCGCTGTCGGGCGGCAACCAGCAGAAGGTGGTGATCGGCAAGGCGCTGCTCACCGGACCGAAGGTGCTGCTGATGGACGAGCCGAGTCGCGGCATCGACGTCGGCGCCAAGGCCGACGTTTTCCGCACCATGCGCAAGCTGTCGCGCGACGGTCTGGGGATCCTGTTTGCCACCTCCGATCTCGACGAAGTGATGGCGTTGTCCGACCGTATCGCGGTGATGAGCAATGGAAAATTGACCGGTATCTTCGATCGCGCGGAGGCGACTGAGGCCGCGCTCGTCGCTGCCTCGGCCCTCGGCCACGGCCCGGTCCCGCACGGAGAGCAAGGCGCATGACTGACATTCCAGCCAAGGCGGTGGTCAACTCCATTTCGAGCGGCTCGGTCCTGCTGACGCTGATGAAGGCGAGGACGTTCATCGCGCTGATCGCCGTGCTGTTATTCTTCTCGATAGCTGCCCCTAATTTCCTATCGGCCGCCAATCTTATCCTGATGTCGAAGCACGTGGCGTTGAACGCATTCCTCGCAATGGGCATGACCTTCGTCATCATCACCGGCGGCATCGACCTGTCGGTCGGCTCGATCGTCGGCCTGTGCGGCATGGTGGCCGGCTATCTCGTGCTGAACGGCGTCGACCTGCAGGTCGGCTACACCATCTATTTCAACGTCTTCGAGATCGCGCTGATCACGCTTGCCGTCGGCATATTGATCGGCGCCGTCAACGGCTTGCTGATCACCAGGCTTAACGTTGCGCCATTCATAGCCACGCTCGGCGTGCTCTATGTCGCACGCGGCCTGGCACTGCTGTCGTCCGACGGGCGCACCTTCCCCAATCTCGTCGGCAAGCCGGAGCTCGGCACCACGGGGTTCGGCTTCCTCGGCGCCGGCCGGCTGCTTGGCTTGCCGGTTTCGATATGGATATTGGTCGTCGTCGCACTGGGGGCGGCCTATCTCGCCAGATACACTCCGCTCGGCCGCCATATCTTCGCCGTTGGCGGCAATGAGCGGGCGGCGCGGATTTCGGGCGTCCGCGTCAACATGGTGAAGATGTTCGTCTACATGTTTTCCGGGTTCTGCGCGGCGATCGTCGGGCTGATCATCTCGTCCGAACTGATGGCCTCGCATCCGGCGACCGGAGAGAGCTTCGAACTCAACGCCATTGCCGCGGCAGTGCTCGGTGGCACCTCGATGTCGGGCGGACGCGGCGCCATCGGCGGCACCATTGTCGGCGCCTTCGTAATCGGCATCCTTTCGGACGGGCTGGTGATGATGGGGGTGAGCTCGTTCTGGCAAATGGTAATCAAGGGCCTCGTCATCATCGTAGCCGTTGTCGTCGACCAAGCCCAGCGCCGGCTGCAGAGCCGTGTCACGCTGATGCAGATGGCAAAGGCCGGCTGACATGGCGGAGCTGCGTGGCGCGCTGATCGGCTGCGGCTTCTTTGCCGTCAACCAGATGCATGCCTGGCGCGACATAGAGAGCGCTTCGATTGCCGCCATCTGCGACCGCGATCCGGACCGGTTAAGGGTGGTCGGCGACCAGTTCGGCATCGCGCGGCGCTATACCGACGCTGCTGCGCTGTTTGCCGGCGAAAGGTTGGATTTCGTCGACATCGCTACCACCGTACCAAGCCACAGAACGCTGGTGGAGATGGCGGCGCAGTATGGCGTTCCGGTAATCTGCCAAAAGCCGTTCGCGCCGTCGCTTGCCGACGCCAAGGCCATGGTGAAAGCCTGCGCCGACGCCGGCGTGCCGTTGATGGTGCATGAGAATTTTCGCTGGCAGTCGCCGATCCAGGCGGTGCGTGCGGTGCTCGACAGCGGCGAAATCGGCACCCCCTTCTTCGGACGGATCTCGTTCCGATCGGCTTATGACGTGTTTTCCGGCCAGCCCTATCTGGCGACCGGAAGGCGCTTCATTATTGAGGATCTAGGCATTCATATCCTCGACATCGCCCGCTTTCTGCTGGGCGACGTCTCGACGGTCACCGCGCGAACGGCGCGCGTCAAACCCGGCATAACCGGCGAGGACGTTGCGACGATGCTGATGGACCACACGGGCGGCGCCACTTCCGTGGTCGACTGCAGCTACGCCAGCAAGCTCGCGACAGAGCCGTTCCCCGAGACGCTGATCGAGATCGACGGCAAGGATGGCACGATCCGGCTGGCGCAGGGCTACCGCCTCACCGTCACCGGCAGGAGCGGGACGGTCGGTAGCGACGTCTCGCCGCCGCTGCTGGCCTGGGCATCGCGGCCGTGGCACAACATCCAGGAAAGCGTCGTCGCCATTCAAAAACATTGGGTCGATTGCCTGACCAACGGAACCGAGCCCGCGACCTCCGGCGCGGACAACCTTAAAACATTAGCGCTGGTCGAGGCAGCGTACGCCGGCGCCGCAAGCCGGGAGCCGGTGCAACTCGACGCCTTGCTGAAATGACAGCCAACGCCTTCCTCCTCTACGGCACAGGTGCCGTTGAAGCCGAACCGGTCAGGCTGCAAGCCGGCGCGCTGACGGCGGACTTCGTCAACGGCAATCTGCGCACCATTCGGCATGGCGGCACCGAAGTTCTGCGCGCTATCGCCTACATCGTCAGGGATCGCGACTGGGGCACCTACGAGCCGAGACTGGCCGATCTTGCCATCGAACAAAATGCCGAGGCTTTTTCCGTCAGCTATTCGGCAAATTGCCGGGCACCGGACGGCAGCCGGCTCGACTTCCGCGCCACCATCAAGGGCTCCGCCGATGGTAAATTGGTCTTCGACGTGAGCGCTCTTCCCGACAGCGATTTCGAAACCAATCGCTGCGGCTTCTGCATCCTGCATCCGATTGCCGGCTTGGCCGGCAGCCCGGTCACGGTCGAGCATACCGATGGCAGCGTGGTCGCGACCAGGCTTCCAGAGCTGATCGATCCCTGGCAGCCTTTCAAGGATCTGCGGGCGATCACCCATGAGGTCCGGCCGGGCGTCACCGCTGAATGCCGGATGGAAGGCGACATTTTCGAGATGGAGGACCAGCGCAACTGGTCGGATGCCTCCTACAAGACCTATGTCCGGCCGCTCGCGCTGCCATGGTCATACATGCTGCCTGCCGGCGAGACCTTCCGCCAGACCATCAGCTTGCGGATGGAGGGTGGCGGGAAAGTGCCGGCTGCCGCGGCAAGCGCCGAACCGATTCGTGTCACGCTCGGCCAAGCCGGACCGGCGCTGCCGGATATCGCCGTGATCATCTATCCGGATGAGGTCGAGGCGGCGCTGGGCAAGCTGCCGATGCTGTCCGAGCTTGGCCCGCAGCAATTGATGTTCCACTATGACCCGACGCGCGGCCACGAGCTCGATGCCTTGCGATCCTACGCCCGGCTCGCCGCCGCCTATCCGGTCCGGACAACGCTCGAATGTGTCATTGCCGGCGACGGCGATCTCGACGCCGAGCTTTCAGGCGTCGCCGACAGGGTGCGGCAGGCCGGGCTCAAGCTTTCGGCCATTGCCGTTTCGCCCTCGGTCGACCGGCAGTCGACGCCACCGGGCAGCGCGTGGCCGCACTGCCCGCTGCTCGAGGACGTCTATGCCGCGACGCGGCGCGCCTTTCCCGACAGCCGCCTCGGCGGCGGCATGTTCAGCTATTTCACCGAACTCAATCGCAAGCGCGTGCCGGCCGATCCGCTCGATTTCGTCACGCATTGCACCTGCCCGATCGTGCACGCCGCCGACGATCTCAGCGTCATGCAATCGTTGGAGGCGCTGCCTTCCATCACAGCCTCGGTGAGGGCGATCTTCGGGCCAAAACCCTATCGGATCGGGCCGTCGACCATTGCCATGCGCCAGAACCCCTATGGCGGTGCGACCAAGGCCAATCCCGACAGTCAGCGCATTGCCATGGCCGACCGCGACCCTCGCCATACCGGGCTGTTCGGAGCCGCATGGACGATCGGCTATGCCGCACGTGTTGCGCCGGCTGGCCTCGAAATACTGACGCTCTGCAGCTTCACCGGACCATTCGGCGTGCTGGCCTCGTCGGGCGAACCTGTCGAAGACGGTACACCCCGGCCGATTTTCCACGCGGTGAAAGGACTTTGCGATCTGGCCGGCCATGCGCATGTGGCGGCGACAACGACCGATGAGAGGCGGGTGCTGGCACTTGCCGGCCGCTCCCAGACAGGCAAGATCATCATCTGGCTGGCGAACCTTACCCCGGTCGATGTTCCGGTCGACGTTTCCGGGCTCGGCTCCGATCAGGGCCCTCTCAAGATTTGGAATGGACGACTGTCACGCCAGATTCCGCGCGATACGTCGGGCCGAGACCATCTTGTGATGACACCCTACGCAATCGTCCGGATCGGCTGAAGTCATTTGCCGAGGCTCATGGGTAGCCGCACTTGCGTAGCGGTTGCGTGTAGCCGCAGCACTCCGCTGCCGAGTTGTCACCGGATTTGCTTTCGAAACTCGCCCGGTGCCATTCCAGTTGTCTTGGAAAAAAGACGGCTGAACGAGGCGACGTCCTGATAACCCACCCGATAGCAAATTTCTGAAACGCTCAGTTTCGTTTCCTCAAGCATGGACCTTGCCAACTCCAGCCGCCTTTCCTGGATCCATTTTCCCGGCGTTGTCTGGAGTTCGTCGAAAAACCTGCGAGACAGGGTTCGCGAAGACATGCCCAATTCGGTTGCCAGAAATTTCAGATCGATTTCCGACATCTTGTCTTTCGAGAGCTCACGCAACTTGTCCTCGAATGGGCTGGCTCCGTTCGAAATTCCATCGAGGGAAAATTCGTAGGGACTCTGGAATGTGCGCGGCGGCGGGAGAACCAGAAGTTTTCGAATGATCCGCTCTTCCTTCGAGAAGCCCAGATCGATCAGCAAAGCCTGGCGAGTTCGAGTCCGGAAAACCCGCCTCCGCATGTGTAGAGGCGGTCCTGGCGAATGAGGAGCCGGGAAGCGTCCCATCGCACTTGCGGAAACCGGCGGCTTGCCTCGGCTCTCAGCCACCAGGATATCGTCGCGCGTTTACCGTCCAATAATCCCGAATTGGCGAGCAGATAACACGCGCCGCAATGTGCTGCGATGATTGCGTCCTGCTGCTGCGCGAGCGCGATCAGCGGTTTTGAATGTTCACTCTCCTCGTCGAGCGAGCGCAGAAGCTCCGGAATCTCGACACCCGGCATGGCAATGAGAATCAGGACATCCATTTTCCGGGATGGTTGAGCCTTTGTCGGGAAAGAAATTCCGGTGCTTGATGCCGACGGCGCGCTCCTTGAAACGAACTCACAGGAGAGAACCTGCGAACGGCAGACGTCATTCACAAGCTGAAACATTTCCACGAGCGTCGAGACGACGGCCGAATAGAAATTCGACGGCAGCCAGATCACAACGTGGAGGCTCCTGACAGCCATTGCGGTACTCCAGTGTCGTTCTCGTGGATGGCAAGCCTAGCATAGTCTTTGCAAGAATTGCCAATTCCAGAACAAGCGCGCGGGCTCCAGGAGGGCCTATGCGGGCTTGCTGATGAAGGCGGGGCCGCGGAAATCCATGGCTGCGAAGATGCAAATGCTGAAATCGTTGAATGAAAACACGCGGCAAATACATCGGATTCAGAGGGCAACAGAAAACTGCGTCGGTCCGGGCTCAGGCTGATCTGTGGTCAGTCAGTAGGCCGAGAGCAAGGTGCCGGCCGCTACGCCGGTCCGGACCTTGCTCCTGATTTTCAGCTGCCGGAGTTCATCACGTAAAGCGCACGCGAGCGTTCGAGGTGCTTGATCATCGCCTTCTCGGCGCCATCCGCATCCTTGGCTTCGATGCGTCCGATGATCTCTTCGTGCTCGGTCAGCGTGAACTTTTCCTTGCCGGTCCAGATCAGCATTTCGGTGTGGTATTCCTTTAGCCAGCCAAGCATTGCCTCGCTGACGGCGACATAGATCGGGTTGCCGGATATTGCCGAGATCTGGGTGTGGAATTTCATGTCGGCGGATATGAAGGCTTCCGAGTCGCCACGATGGCTGCGCTGCTCTGCAACCGTTGCGCGCAACCGCTGCACGTCCTCGGCGGTTGCCTTCTCCGCGGCCTCCCTGACCATGCCGCGCTCGAAGAAGATACGCGCGTTCTTGAGGTGCTCCAGCGTGTCCTTCGACGACGACAGGATGATCTTGGCGGCGCCGTCGACCTGTTTGATGATCGACTTGGCGGTCAGCTGCAGCACTTTCGCCCGTTCGCCATGCGAGATCGCGACGAGGCCCATATTGCTCAATGCCTGCATTGCCTCGCGGATCGCCGGCCTGCCGACCTCGAAGCGCTCCATCAATTCGCGCTCCGATGGCATGTCGTCACCCGGCAGCAATTCGCCGCTGGTGATCAGGCGCTTCAGTCTCAAGAATACTTCGTCGGAAAGCTTGCGCCGGACGATCGGCTCCGAACGGTTCATCGTCGCGAATCACTCCTTTGACCTGCCCCTATCTAGCATTTCCGGCGCGAATTCCGGAACGCCTGCTGCCGGCTCGCCCGGCTCTGCCCAGCCGGATAGGGCTTGCAAAGCTTATGTACTCATTATACCAGATTTCAAGGGCCAAGGAACCTTTTTCGAACCACCCCGGCAGGCCGCGCGAATATGATTGTTCTCACCTATCGCATCGAAACGCCCGGCAATATCGAGGCGCAGGCGGCCAAGATCGCAAGCGACCAGTCGACTGGAACCTTCGTCGCGCTGGCCGGCGAGACCGAAGAGCTCAAGGCCAGGGTCGCGGCGCGAGTCCTGGCGATACGGCATCTGCCCGATGCGGATCGGCCGTCTCTTCCCGAAACCGGTCCCGAAGCGCGCAATGGCCCGGTCAAGCGCGCCGACGTCGACATCGCGTTTCCGCTAGACGCCATCGGCACCGATTTGTCGGCGTTGATGACCATCGCCATCGGCGGCACATTTTCGATCAAGGGCCTGTCCGGTATCCGGATCGTCGACATGAGGCTACCCGAGGAGTACCGGGGCGCGCATCCGGGCCCGCAATTCGGCGTCACGGGCAGCCGCAGGCTGACCGGTGTCGCGGATCGTCCGATCATCGGGACCATCGTCAAGCCGGCGCTGGGGCTCCGCCCGCCCGAGACGGCCGCAATGGTGCAAGAGCTGATTGCCGCCGGCGTCGATTTCATCAAGGACGACGAGAAGCTGATGAGCCCGGCCTATTCACCGCTGTCGGAGCGGGTGAGGGCAATCATGCCGCTGATCCTCGACCACGAGCAGAAGACCGGCAAGAAGGTCATGTATGCCTTCGGCATCTCACATGCCGATCCCGACGAGATGATGCGAAACCACGACCTGGTGGCAAAGGCCGGCGGCAATTGCGCCGTGGTCAACATCAATTCGATCGGTTTCGGCGGCATGGCTTACCTTCGAAAACGCTCCAGCCTTGTGCTCCATGCCCACCGCAATGGCTGGGACATTCTCACCCGTCATCCCGGTCTCGGCATGGATTTCAAGGTCTGGCAGCAGTTCTGGCGCCTGCTTGGCGTCGACCAGTTCCAGATCAACGGCATCGCCTCGAAATACTGGGAACCCGACTGGTCCTTCGTCGAATCCTTCAAGGCGGTGACCACGCCGATCTTTTCGCCGGCCGATTGCGCATTGCCGGTCGCCGGTTCCGGCCAGTGGGGCGGGCAGGCGCCTGAAACCTTCCAGCGAACCGGCCGGACGGTCGATCTTCTCTATCTGTGCGGCGGTGGCATCGTCAGCCACCCGGACGGGCCGGGCGCCGGCGTGCGCGCCGTGCAGCAGGCCTGGCAGGCGGCGGTCCAGGATATTCCGTTGGCGGATTATGCCTTGAGCCATGTCGAGCTGGCGCGGTCGATCGAGAAGTTCGGCGGCGGCGAGGCGGCCTGACGCCATGCAAAACCTGCTTCTGAGTTACTATGGCGACGACCTGACCGGCTCGACCGACGTTATGGAAGCGCTCGAGCTCGGCGGCGTGCCGACCGTCCTGTTCATGCGCCAGCCGGACGCGGCGTTGCTTTCGCAATTTGCGCATTGCCGCGCCCTTGGACTGGCCGGCACCAGCCGCAGCGAGACGCCGCAGTGGATGGACACGCATCTGCGAGATGCCTTCGCCTGGCTGAAGACCGTCAACGCCGAGATCTGCCACTACAAGGTCTGCTCGACCTTCGATTCCAGCCCGGCGATTGGCAGCATCGGCCGGGCGATCGAGATCGGCCGCTCGGTTTTCCGGCAAGACGGCGTGCCGCTGGTGGTCGGCGCGCCGCAGCTGAAGCGCTACACCGCCTTCGGTCATCTGTTCGCGGCCTATCGCGAAAAATATTTCCGTATCGACCGCCATCCCGTGATGAGCCGCCATCCGATCACGCCGATGGACGAATCCGACCTGCTGATCCATCTGTCGCGCCAGACAGACCTTAACTCCGGCCTGATCGACCAGGCGACGCTGCAGTCTGCGTCGCGGTCGGAAGCATTCGACCGGCTTGTGGAGGATGGCACAGGTATCGTGCTTGTCGATGTCGACAGCCTGGAAACCCAGGCGCTTGCCGGCAAGGAGATTTGGCGCGCTCACAAGCCGGGCGGTTATTTCGTCGTCGGCTCTTCGGGCATCGAATATGCCTTGCTGGTCGAATGGACATCGAACCGAATCGTGGATGCCAAACCCGCCTTTTCGCCGCCGGGCGCTGCCGACAGGATCGCCGTGGTCTCGGGGAGCTGCTCGCCGACGACGGAACGACAGATCCGGTATGCCCTGGCCGAAGGCTTCGACGGGATCGAGCTCGACCCGGTCGAACTGGTTTCTGAGGCTTCGAACGACGCTATTGCGCGCGCGGTCGCAACCGGCCGCTCCAGCCTACGGGCCGGGCGGAGCGTCATCCTCTACACCGCGCTCGGACCTGCGGCCGAGCGCGGTGCTGAAATCGATCTCAGGGAGGGCGCCCGCCATAAGCTCGGCCGCGGCCTTGGCGAGCTTCTCCGCGAACTGACGCTTCAAGAGAACCTGCCGCGCGTGGTCATCGCCGGCGGCGACACGTCGAGCCATGCACTTGGCCAGATGGGCGTCGACGCGCTGACGGTGCGAATGCCGCTGCCGGCATCGCCGGGCTCGCCGCTTTGTGTGGCGCATTCGCGCGTAAAGGCGATCGACGGGCTGGAAATTGCCCTCAAGGGCGGGCAGGTCGGAACCGACCGCTATTTCTCCGCTATTCGCGATGGGGTCGGCGGTTGAGAGCGGGGAATATCTGTTCAAATCGGTGATGCTCGATCGAGATCGGGGATAGTCATTAGCCGGCAAACCAGAAACCCCAGACGTTTAGGTCGGCGGCAATGCCACTCATCCCGCTATCTGGTACGGCCCATCGCCTTGCCTGGACGATATTGACGGGCATAGGCGACACAGGCGTCGACCGTGCTGACACAGAGCGCATCGCGGTTGTTCGGCAGGTTGTTGTCGCCGGCGTAGGCAACCTCCGCAACACGGCCGTCAACCATTCGAATTTGCGTGTTGCAATAGCCGCCGGGGGCGACGTTGACGGAACCTCCGAGCGCCGGGACCGGGCCAATGGCCACGGTCGGAACCACAATGTTGAGATTGCCGCGTTGAACGACGCGCTGATAGGTCCAGATCTGGCCGGATTTGCCGACATCGGCAGTGGCGGTCGGAAAGCCGGCGCACATTCGAACGTCCGCCTCGCTAAGGCCGACCATCTCCTTGCGGGCTGCCGCCGCCGTGGCGTCTTCCCTCGCGGTGCTCGAGGTGTCGTCGGGCATGACGCAGGAAGACAGGATGGCGGCGCCTGCCGATAGAAGGAGAAGGGCAAGCTTTCGGGTGTGGAATGATGTCATACCGACTTCGGATTGCACGGGAGCCCCGAATGCCAACCTAGGAAGTGGGCCAATCGAGTCAACCGGCAGAAAATTCACGAAGTCGTTTGGTAGGTCATTCCGCCGCGCGCATCCGCTGCAAGAGGTTGAGGCTGCCGCCGTGACCCTCGCGCCCTATCTTCCGCCTGGGCATCGGATTTCCCAAACCGACCCCTTCTTGTCAGACGTACTGGCGCACGGTGCTGTGACTTTGGTTCGGCCGACGGTGTGCTAGTTTCTGCCGATTGCTCCGGAGACGTCATGCCTATCAAGCTGCAAGAAATCGCCCTCGCTCTTCTGCTGTTGGTTGCCGGAACTGGGGTCGGTCACGCGGAGACGGCCCAGCGGCCGCCGCCCACCGGCGGGGTTCTCTCGCTCCTGCCACCGCCGCAGACTTCCGATCATTCGATCGTCATTGCCGGACGCACGCTCGATTACGAGGCCAGGGCCGGCACGCTGTCATTACCGTCCGGCAAAGGCGATATCACCGCCGAGATTTTCTATGTCGCCTATGCTCTGCACGCCGGGAAAGAAACGGGACCGGATCCGCGTCGCCCGATCACCTTCGTTTTCAATGGCGGTCCGGGAGCAGCTTCCGCCTATCTTCATTTGGGCGCGCTCGGTCCGCGGGTTCTGGCGACAGCGGCCGATGGAAGTTTCCTGCCGCCGCCGCAGAGGCTGTTCGACAACCCCAACACTTGGCTCGACATGACCGACCTGGTCTTTGTGGACCCTGTCGGAACCGGTTACAGCCGTGAAGCGCCCGGCACGGAAGCACACAGCTTCTGGGGCGTCAGCCAGGACGCCGCGTCGATAGGCGCGTTTATCCGGCTCTATCTGGCGCAGACCAGCCGTACGGCATCGCCTGTCTTCCTGGCTGGTGAAAGCTATGGCGGCTTTCGAGCAGCATTGCTCGCCAGGAAGCTTCAGGAAGACATCGGCATCAGCCCGAGTGGCGTCGTGCTGATCTCGCCGGCGCTCGAATTCACGCTGGTGCGTCCGGACGAGTTCCAGCCGCTCCACTGGGCGCTGGAACTGCCGTCGCTGGCGGCAGTGCGCCTGCACAGCGAAGGCGTTTCCGGTCCGGCCCTGCAGGAGCGGCTGGCGGAAGTCGAACGCTATGCGCTCGGCGATTATCTGGCCGCGCTGGCAGGTGGGCTGGAGCAGGGTGGACGCCTGGCGAGCCAGCGTGTCGCCGCAATCACCGGTCTGCCGCTCGATCTCGTCCAGCGGCACTTTGCACGCATTCCCATAGGGCTGTTCGCCAAGGAGTTTGCACGGGCAAAGGGCAATGTTCTCAGCGCCTATGACGGCAACATCGCAACGGCGGATTTGGCGCCGGAGAGCTTGGGAGTCGAGGGTCCCGATCCGGTGCTCGACCGAAGCGTGCCGGCGCTTACCTCCGCTTTCGTCGGCTATGTGCGTGATGAATTGAACTTCCGTACGGATATCAGCTATCGGCTGCTCAACCGCGAAGTCAGCGGCAATTGGGATTATGGAACGAGCCCGACGCGTCAGGGCTATGCGGGTGTCATGGACGACCTTCAGCAGGCGCGCACGCTGAACCCCAGCCTCGGCGTGCTGATCGTCAACGGCTATAGCGACCTGGTGACGCCGTACATGGGCTCGCGCTACCTGCTTGGTCAAATTCCTTCGCTTGCCGGCGCAAAGCCCATTCGCAGCGAGGTGCTGGAAGGCGGGCACATGATGTATCTGAGGCCGGACGGGCGGGCGGCGCTGAAGCAGGCTGCGTCCGAGCTTTACCGAACGACGCAATGAGACGATTTGCGCAAAAAAGCGTCGGATGCGCTGTTCGCCCTCTCATCAGGCCCTAGTTCCATCGCGATTGATCGGTTACACACCTAGGATGGCGTCTTTTAGCGACGTTCGACAGCGGATTAGCCGGCTCTCCAGAATCGCGCCACTGGCGCGGCGTGCTGCCGAGCGGGCTATGCGGAATACCAGGCCACACAGGCTGACAAGCCTCGTAGACCGCTGGAACGCGCTGTCGCTGGCCACGCAGTTCCTGCTCGCGGGTGGTCTATTCTCCCTGTCGGCCATGGTGGTGGTGGGGATTTCAGTCACGAACCATATAGAAACCGTGGTCACGCAGAATTCGGCTTCCGCTACGGCTCTTTACGTGGACAGCGTTATTGCGCCGCTGCTTCCGGATATGCGCAAGAGCGAAGTCCTCGACGAGAGCGTAGCCCATGCGCTCGATGAAACGCTGGGACAAGGGGCACTCGGCACAAGGCTCGAATCCTTCAAGCTCTGGCGTCGCGACGGAACCATCCTGTATTCGACCGACAAGACATTGATCGGCAAGCGCTTTGAACCCAGCGACAATCTCCGGGCGGCATTCGCCGGCCAAATGGTTTCGGAGTTCGACAGGCTCGACGATCCAGACAGTGAGGCCGAAAGAGCCAGCGGCTTGCATCTCCTCGAGATTTACAATCCGGTGCTGCAGCCATGGTCGGGGGAAGTGGTGGCCGTTTCGGAATTCTACGAGGTCGCCACTGATTTTGAAAAAAACCTGCATCAGGCACTCATTCGAACCTGGCTGGACGTTGCCGCCGTCACAGCGGCCTTCTTTCTTGGGCTGTCGGCAATCGTGTTCCGTGGCAGCCGCACGATCAGCTCACAGAGCCGCTCGTTGAAGCAGCGCATTGCCGAGCTTTCCGATCTGCTCGCTCAAAACAGACTTTTGAGGCTGCGGGTGCAGCGCGCTTCGCAGCGTGCCACCGCACTCAACGAACGCTATCTCAGGCGCATCGGCGCGGACTTGCACGATGGCCCCGCGCAACTGGTTGCTCTCGCGGCGCTGGGGATCGATAGCCCGGTCATTGCCGATCCTGCTACGCCGCAATCGAAGCGTGCGCAGGAATTGCGGGCCATCAAAGCACATCTGGACGATGCCATGCGCGAGATCAGGAGCATCAGCAAGGGCCTTGTCCTGCCGCATATAGAGCATGCCGAACTGGGTGAAATTCTCCAGATTGCCGTACAGGCGCACGAAGAACGAACCGGCGTCAAAGTAAGATTATCCATGACCGGCGGCCATACACCGCTGTCGCCGGCGGCCAGGATCTGTATCTTCCGCTTCGTCCAGGAGACGCTGAACAATGGATTCCGTCATGCCGGAGGTGAAGGTCAGTCGGTCGAGAAACATTTCGACGGCGAACGCGTTTGTATCGAAGTGTCCGACGCCGGCCCCGGCTTTGATCCACAAATCGTGCGTCCCGAGGGGCTGGGGCTCGTTGGGCTGCGCGAGCGGGTGGAAAGCCTCGGGGGCCAGTTTACCGTGACGTCCTCACAAAGTGGCACGATCGTGAAAATGGCTCTCAACATCGTTGAAATGGGGCAGACATGACAGCAGCCATCAGGCTCGCCATCGTTGACGACCACCCGCTGTTCAGGGAAGGCGTTGTGCGCACGCTCGATCAGATCGGCGGGTTCGAGATCGTCGGCGAAGGAAGCAGCAGGGATGATGCCTTGCGGATAGTCGAAGACCGGCGGCCCGACATTCTGCTGATGGACATCTCGGTGCCCGGAGGCGGCCTCAGCGTGATCGGACCGGCCCTGGAGAGCCATCCGGCACTGAAAATCGTGATGCTGACCGTTTCGGAAGAAAACCAGCACGTGATGACCGCATTGCAGAGCGGGGCAAGGGGCTATGTTCTGAAGGGGGTCGGATCGAGGACGTTGGCTACGATCCTGCGCACGGTAGCGTCGGGCGAACGATATGTCTGTCCACAATTGTCGGCACGCCTGTTGGCCGATCTGTCGGCTCAATCAAATGAGCCGGCGAAAGCCGACGGACTTGCCGAACTCACCAGCCGCGAAAGGGAGATCCTGACGCTGGTTGCCGCGGGCCTGAGCAACAAACGGATTGGGCTTCGGCTGAACCTGCATGAGAAAACGATAAAGCACCACATGACGCGAATCCTGGCCAAGCTCAACGTCAGCAACAGGACCGAAGCCGCAATGACTTTACGCGATGCGACTGAGCGCCGGCATTCGCCTGTTCGCGATCATGCTTGAGCCGAAACAGCCTCACGGGGCGGCTGTGTGATCTGGCCGTCAGTTGATCATTTCAAGCAACCTGTCCCGATCGGAACGCGTCGCCAGGCGCCGAATGATGGTACGGCCCTTGGCATCGCGCATTTCATATTGGCCGCTATCAACGCGCTCGCTGAGGCCGTTCGAATGCACCACGCCAATGCTCGGCCCACTCACCTCGATCCGGTCTCCCGTGGTTGCATTGATAAAGAGTTTTGGCCTGCTGCCCGGGGTTACCGCGGCGGCGGGATCAGGGAGATTGTCGTCCTGCGACTTTGCTTTGCCCTTGCCGGCTCCGGCATTCGAGTTTGAATTGCCGGAGTTTCCACCCGGATTGCCGGAATTGCCGCCCCCATTCCCATTTCCGTTCCCGCCATTGCCGTTGCCGTTCCCGCCGTCTTTGGCCCAGGCAGCCAGCGGGCCGAGCGGCTGCGATAGTCCGTCGAACACGACGCGATAGGGGCTCACGACGAGAACGAAGGTCAAAACGACTACAGAAATGCCGACATGACGTCCTCGCGAAGATCCGGTCCTTCGTCTCCGGGTCGTCATCAATGAACTTGCCAGTCGCATGGCGGAAATCCCCTTAATCATACGGACCTTTCGTGCTGCCTCCTGTTCGAATTCGTGCGATGCTTAAAACAATGGTTTGTATCGGCAAGGTCAAGACCCACCAGTCCCACGAGGGTAACTGGTGGGCCTCGCTGGCGCAGGAAGGGACTATTTACTGCGCAAGTCTTTTGCCTTCGCTTCGTTGCGTCTCTCGGCGGGGGCGCCGAGTTCTCACCGTCAGCCAGCAATAAATCCAATGGCTGCGATCCCGAAACACAGGCCAAATAATGGAAAAAGCAGCCAACGCGCCTGGTGAACGCTCGAATCCATAGCGGCCTCCTGTAACAGTCGGCATCGCAACGGGGCTCTTCTGAACTCGGTTCCTGAAACTCTCGCGTTTCGGGCTTTTGCGATAGCAGCCTCGGACCAAAGTTCGGCTGTGCAGGCCCTTGGTCGACAGGCCTACAGACTGAAGTCCCTATGCAAGGAGCCGCCTGCATTCGGCGACCTTTGTGTCAACTAGGCGGCGCGATCCACCGGTCCCTTCGAATGCTTTACCTTCCTGGCTCTATGGCGAAGCGACATTGGTCCACTGCATGTCATTGAAACGTCACCAGTAGAGACCCATATGCGGATTGCGTCGGATGTCTCCTCCCATTGCGTCCGGCGCGTTCCCCTCTGGAGGTTACAGACCTTCACGCTTGGCCGGGCTCAACAGTCCGGCCTTTTCTTTTGGTCATCGCGTCTGGGTCGAGCATCGTCCTGCCGCAGCGCGCCGCTTCAGTTGCGAGGAGGGAGCTGCTGGACAGACCATGTGTTGCCGTCAGGATCCTCAAAGAAGACAAATCTGCCCCAGGGAAAATCCTTGATATCGCTGACCTCGATGCCTTGGGCGGCCAGATGCCGGTGCGCCTCATCGATGTCGGGCACAACCAGCTGCAGACCCCGTATGGATCCCGGGGTGCTGTCGACGATGCCTTTGCCCATGGCAATCGAACAGGCCGAACCGGGCGGCGTCAATTGCACGAAACGTATCTCGTCGCTTACCGTGTGATCATGATCGAGGTGAAAGCCGACCTTCCCAACATAAAAGGCGATGGCATTGTCGACGTCCGATACGGGGACCGGGACCAGTTCCAGCTTCCAATCCATGACAACCCTTTCGCAGCTTTCGCCAAGTGGTGCCGAACACCGTGGGCGACATCCCGCCATCTTCCCAATGCCATTGTCGGCGCGGGCCGCTCAATCGGTCAAGAGATATCCGGCAAAAGCCGGGTTCGGGCAACGTGAGGACTGGTCTCATTGCTGACGGCGTTCGGAACCGATAAGCGCAAGCTCAGTGTTGGCCAAGGCGTTCTCGTGCTTTCCGCCACGCCCGAACCGGGCAGGGTGGCGGTTCGGCCGAGTTTGCCGCGCGCTATGCAGCGCGCTTCGGACCGATCGGCAATTATGCCGTGAACGCCCACGATTCGGCCTGTCTTCTTCTTGCCGCGATCAAAGACGCCAGCACTGTATCCAAGGGACATCCGAGCCGGTGCGACGTTCTAGCGGCAGTGCGCGATATCCGTTTCAAGGGAATCGCCTATCGCGAGGCCGTACGGTGGAATGAAAGGCGACAATCTGGCCGCGGTGACTGCACTCAACGTGGTGGAAAACGGCCACTTCCGACAGATCGCCGAAATCCGGCAGATGCAGAGTGTCGAGCAGACCAACCCCCGACAGGCTCTCCGACCGAACCGCTTTCCGCCGCTTTGCCAGGCGATTTTCACAGGACCGCGAAACAATTATCTCCGGTCGCCGTTTCGCCCGCAGAACCTTTCGAGGAGGCGACGATGAGCGCAACCGGCTTGGACGTTTTTGACAAAACGCTGCAAATAACAAACATCTGGCTAGACGAGATCATGGTGGATCTTGGTCCGGATCGACACGTCGCCTGGCATACATTGGGCGCCGTTCTGCGAACCCTTCGGGACAGGCTGCAGGTCGGACTGGCGGCCAAATTGGGAGCGGAACTGCCGCTGCTCGTGCGGCCTACTATGATCGCTATCGGCCCGCCGACATGCCCGACAAGACACGCTCGCTCGAGGAGTTCCTGCAACACATCGCCGATGAATTGAAATCGACCCGTGCTGTCGATCCCGGGGATGCGGCACGCTCGGTGCTGCGTGTGCTTGCACGGCATATCGACCTTGGCCAGTCGGCAAAGGTGCGGGATGCGCTGCCAAAGGAAATCCAGGTCCTCTGGCCTGAAAGCGTGGGCGTCAAATAGCGGCGATCCTGCTCATGCGGACGCGCGACGGACCGAAGCTTCGAACGTAAGCGCGGGTGGGTCTGGTCGACCCGGTGACGCTGTGTGCCCCGCTCGATGGCGAGGCTTAGCTGGGCAGCCGATGTGAACTGTCGCGGCTTAACCTGGAAAGATCGTGAAACCGCCGTCGACGCGGATGACCTGTCCGTTGATGAAGCGGGCGCGCGGGCCGGCGAGGAAGGCCACCGCTTCGGCGATCTCTTCAGGCTCCGCATACCGGTTCAGCGATTTCTTGCTCGAATCCATGCGCTGCGGATCGACCACGCGGCTCGCCTGGAACCGTGCCGTCTTGGTGGCGCCAGGGCTCACCGCATTGACGCGTACGCCATCGTCGATCAATTCCTTGGCGAGGCAGCGCGTATAATGGACGACAGCCGCCTTGAGCGTCGAGTAGACCACCTCGGGCGAGCATCCGATATGCGCTGCCGCCGAGGCGATGTTGATCACCGAGCCTGAGCCGCGCTTGACCATCGGCGGAACGAACGCCTGGCAGACCAGCATCGTGCCGATGAGATTGTTCTCGGTTAGAACCTTGATGTCTTCGTAGTCGATATCGAGTGCGTTGTTGGGATTGGGCTTTACGCCCTTGGCGCCGATGTCGCCGCCGGCGCAGTTGACCAGAATGTGCACGTCGCCGAGATCGGCCTCGATCTTCCTCTTCATATCGGCGACAGCTTGTTTGTCGCCTATATTGCCGGTGACCGCGGTCACCCGCGTCCCATGCTTCTCCAAGCCCCGGGCAGAGTCGCCGAGATCCGCGAATTCGCCATATTGAGATGGCCGAGTCCAATCGAGGTCGTGGACCGCGACGTTTGCGCCAAGTCCGGCCAAGCGGTCGGCCATCACGCGGCCGAGGCCGCGTCCCGAGCCGGTTACGAAGGCGGTCAGGCCGCTGAGTTCTCGGGCAGTCATGCTGATTTCTCCATTGCAATGAAATCGAACTTCTTCATGTTGGCGGCGCTGCGCCGGATCATGTCGAGCTCGTACGAAACGAGCGCGCCGTCATCGTCCCGTTCCCATGGCGTGCGGTAGTCGGCGTCGTCCGCAAGGCGGTTCACGCGCGCAGCACTCAGGCACGCGGCGAACTCCCGGGCGGTCTTCTGCGCATATCCGTTCCACCAGTCGTCGGTGAGCCAGCGAACGTGACGGGCCTCAAGCGCGCCTGGCTCAAGCACCGCCGTCAGCGTGTCGTGGTGCTCGCCAAGGATGGCTGCCAGTTCGGCGAATGGCACGGCGCCGTCGCCGATCGCGCACCGGACCAGACGGTAGCCCTCATCCGTGAACTGAATGCGATAATCCTTGAGGTGAACATGGCGGACATGGGGCGCGATCCGGCGCGTGAAGGCAAGCGGCGCCTCGCCGACAGGAAAGGTGTTGCCGGTGTCGTAGGTGATGCCGACACCCGGCCTGCCGAGTTCGCAGAACGCAACCAGTTCGTCGCTGCCGAAGTCCTGATGGTTCTCGATGCCGAGCATCCAGCCCTCGGCCGCCGCACGCGGCCCCCATTCCGTCAAGGCAGCGCGAATCGTGGCGTTGAACTCACTCCATTTCGGTCCCCACGCATTGCGGTCGCCGCACAGGACAGGCGTCAGTGCGATACGGATCGTCGTCGCCTCGAGCAGCCGCGCAGCCCGAAAGGCGTTGTCCAGCGGACCTGCCACCAGCAGTCCGCCGCTCACCACCGGGACGATGTCCAGCGCGGCAAGACGCCTGCGCAGGGCGACGATTTCGGCGTCAGTCAAGTCGGTCAACCAGGGTTCGTAGATCTCGAGCGTGCGTGCGCCTAGTTCCTGCGCCAGCGTAATGAAGCCTTCCAGCCCCACGCCGTCCGGATTGTGCCGTGGCGTGCCGCGGCCCTGCAGTCCGAGATGATAGGTCAGTCCGTAGGGGTTGAGGCCGAGACGAAGCATCAGCTTGGCGGTTCCAATGGAGAGCGGAGAAGCGTCACTAGCGCAGACCAGCATCGACGGTAATGGACTGTTTGGTGATCATGCGGCTGTCGTCGGCTGCCAGGAAGAGCACTGTGCGTGCAATCTCCTCGCCCAGCAGGACGCGGCGGATCAATTGCCGCTGCACCGTCTGGTCGACTGCCTCCTGCGTCTTGAACCACAGCTCGCGCTGCCGCTCGGTCATGACGGCGCCGGGTTCGACCGCATTGACGCGGATGTTATCCGGTCCGAACGAGCGCGCCAAAGCACGCGTCAGCGCCACCACAGCCCCCTTGGCGGTGGCATAGGCCACCATCTGGTCCGCTCCGAAACGCCAGGCGATGGAAGAGAAGTTTATGATCGAGCCGAAGCCGAGTTCCTTCATATGCGGATGCACAGCCTGCGCGGCGAAGAAGTGATGCCTCAGATTGACGTCGAAGCTGCGGTCCCAATAGTCGGCCGTTACCGCGTCGATGGGATGGCGTTGATCATTGGCGGCGTTATTCACCAGGGCGGCGACCGGACCAAGCCGCGCGCGCACGCCTTCTACCGACGCCTTTAGCGCATCGACGTCGGTCACATCGCAATGGAGATATAAGGGAGCCTGCCCGGCGGCACCAGCGAGCTCGCTCACCAACGCCTCCGCTGGCTCGTCTTGCACGTCGAGAAAGGCTACCCGGGCGCCATTCGAGGCGAAGGCACGGACCATATCGGCGCCGATGCCGGAGGCGCCGCCGGAGATCAGCACGACCCGATCGGTCAAGCTCGGATAAGTCGCGAATTGTACGGACATCGATTACAGAAGCGCCTTGGTTGTTGGATCGAACAGACAGGCGCGCGACATATCGATGCCCAGCGTTATCGTCTCGCCCATGACTGGAGCGTCGTCCGGCTCGAAACGGCCGGTGATCTCCAGGTCACCCAGCCTGAGCACGGCAAGCGTCTCGGCCCCGGTCGGCTCGACCAGTTCGACCGGCGCCTGCATGGACGCCACAGCAGGTTTGCGCGACTTCAGATCGGTCGTGAAACGGTAGATGTGTTCCGGCCGGATACCGAGCACGACGTCCTTTGGCGCACCGGCGGACATCGGCGCGGCAAGGGCAAGGCTGGCATCGCTGCCGTCAGCGGCGCGTACCGAGATGCTGGTCGAGCCGGTAAGCCGGGCGGGGATGAAATTCATCGCCGGCGATCCCATGAAACCGGCAACGAACATGTTGGTCGGCCGGTCGTAGATCCGCTTCGGCGTGTCGAACTGCTGGACCGAGCCCTGGTTCATCACCGCAATGCGGGATGCAAGCGTCATCGCCTCGACCTGATCATGGGTGACGTACACCGTGGTCTTGCCAACGCGATGGTGAAGCTTCTTGATTTCGGTACGCATATCGACGCGCAGCTTGGCGTCCAGGTTGGACAGGGGCTCGTCGAACAGAAACAGCTTTGGGTCGCGTACGAGGGCGCGCCCCATCGCGACGCGCTGCCGCTGCCCGCCCGAGAGCTGGCCGGGCTTGCGTTTAAGCAACTGTTCGATCTGCAGGAGCGCGGCAACCCGTTGGACAGCTTCCGCCTGCGCCGCTTTTGGCACGCCGCGGCTTTCCATGCCGAAGGTGATGTTCTGGCGCACTGTCATGGTGGGATAGAGGGCGTATGACTGGAACACCATCGCAATGTCGCGGTCCTTGGGTTGCACGGAGTTCACCAGCCGGTCGCCGATCCATATCTCGCCCGACGTGACGGTTTCGAGGCCGGCGATCATGGCGAGCAAGGTTGACTTGCCGCAACCCGACGGGCCGACAAGGGCGACGAATTCTCCGGTCTTAGCCTCGAGATTGATGCCGGCAAGAATCTCGAGCGAGCCGTAGCTCTTGTGAAGGTTGCGGATCATCAACGCGGACATGGGCGACGCCTCATTTGATGGCGCCCTGGGTGAGGCCGCGCACGAAGTATTTTCCACCGAACAGATAGATCAGCAGCGGTGGCAACGCGCCGATCAGCACGGCTGCGCTCATCACATCGTAAGCACGCGCGGTCGTGCCGCCGGCCGTGAGCGCGACCAGTGCCGCGGTAATGGGCTGCTGCTGGCCTGATGTGAAGACGACGCCGAACAAATACTCGTTCCAGATGCCGGTGAACTGCCAGATGACGGTGACAATCAGAATGGGCGGCGACAGGGGCAGGATGATCTTGCGGAAGATCCGCCAGAAGCCGGCGCCGTCGATGCGTGCCGCCTTGATCAGGTCGTCCGGTATGCTGACGTAGAAATTGCGGCAGAACAGGGTGGTGAACGAGATGCCCTGGACGACGTGGATAAGCACCAGCCCATATGTCGAATTGGTCAGGCCGAGCTTGCCGAGCAGGAACGCCCACGGCATCAGCGAAATCTGGCCGGGCATGAATACGCCAAGCAGCATCAGATTGAAGATCAGTTCGGAACCCCTGAAGCGCCATTTGGAGAGGATGTAGCCGTTCATGGCGCCGAGAATGGTCGAGATGATGGTGGCGGGGATCGTCATCGCCAGCGAGTTAAAGAAATTGCGCTTCATGCCCTCGCAGGTACCGCTGACGCAGTAGGATCCCCAGGCCTGCGCCCACGCATCGAACCGGAAGCTGCGCGGTACGGAGATGAGGCCGTTGCGGGCAATCTCCGACTGCTCGCGCAATGAGTTGAAGATCACCACCAGCAATGGCACAAGATAGACGACCGCGAAAAGCGTCAGCACGGCATAGACAAGGAAGCGGCTCCAGAAATGCCGGCGCGTGGCAGCGGCTTCCTCCGGATCAAAACGGGCATTAGGGGCAACTTCAGCCATTGCGGCCCTCCGCCCGCCGGCGCCAGACGATCCACAAGGAGTACGGCACCAGCACTACCGCGACCGCCGCGAGCATCATCATCGCCGCGGCGGCACCCTCGCCGATTTGGCCGCGCTGGAACATCAGGTCGTAGACATAGATGGCGGGGAAGGTCGTGGACACGCCTGGCCCGCCCCGCGTCAGCGCCGCCACCAGGTCGAAGGTCTTGATGGCGAATTGTATCTGAATGACCGCCACCGCCAGGAATATCGGAGCGATGGTTGGCAGGATGACCCTCCGATAGGTCCGGAAAACCGACGCGCCGTCGATTTGCGCGGCTTTGACGAGATCCGGATCGACCGACCGCAGACCAGCCAGGAAAAGTGCCATTGCGAAGCCGGACGACTGCCAGATACCGGTTATGATCACCGCATAGATCGCGGTGTTGCGGTTGGCCGTCAGGGCGAAGCTGAAGTCGGTCCAGCCAAGCCCTCGAACGAAGGCCTGGATACCGTCGACAGGGTTATACAGCCAGCTCCACACCGTACCGGTGACGATGAAGGACACCGCCAACGGGTACAGAAAGATGGTGCGCCAAACCGCCTCGCCGCGGACGCGCTGGTCGATCGCGATCGCGAGCAGCAGGCCAACCGCCATCGAGCCTACGATATAGAAGCCGCTGAACAGGAAGAGATTCGTATAGGCGATGTTCCAGCGCCGGTTTGCCCAAAGCGAAGCGTAGTTGTCCAGGCCAACGAACCCATAGGTCGGCAACAGCGACGAATTGGACAGGGAGATGTAGAGCGTCCAGAGTGTGAAGACGAAAACATAGATGAAACTCGCCGCTATCGATGGCGCCAGCACCAGAATGGGCACCATCGTGCCCAGGCGCTCGCGCCACGGACGGGCCGCGGCAGCTGCGGCTGGTACAATCAGATCATGGGTGGACATCGGGCTGCTCCGGCGAGGTCTGGCCAGGCGCTTCGCCCCGGCCATCATCGGCAGCGTCACTCCTGCGCTTCGGCCGCATCCGCCATCGCATTGGCCGCGTCCTGCGCACTCATATCCGGCGTTGCTACAAACTCCGTGATGCTATCCATTATTGCGCCGCGGACCTTTTGCGGAACCGTCATGTTGTGCGCCATTGAACGCACGAGCGTGCCGGCGGCGATCGAGGCTTGCAGATCCTTTTGCGAGAGTTGCTGGCAGGGATTGAAGCCGTTCGAAAGATCGACGTCGAGGCGGGCCGGGATGGACCCTTTGGTCTGATTGAAAATGGTCTGAAATTCGGGCGACAGGATGATGCTGGCAAGCAGCTTCTGTCCCTCGATGTAGTCCGGGTCCTTTTGCTTGAAGAACACGACCGAGTCCGAATTCAAGATGAAGCCGGGCTTGCCCCAATCGGTCGGCGCCTGTGCGCAGACATAGTCGGTGCCCTCCTTGAAGCCGCCGGCCGTCAGCAGGCCGATCGTCCAGTCGCCCATGATGTGGAAGGCGGCCTCGCCGCGGCCGACGAGATGCGACATGGTATCCCAGTCACGCCCGTTCATGCCGGGGTCCATGTACTTCGAGGTCATGGTGCGAAACTGCTCGAAGGCCTTGACCATGCCGTCGCTACGCATGGCATCGACGTCGCCCTCGACGAAAGCTTTCCTGTAGAGATCGAGGTCCTGACCGTACACGACCACTTCGAAGACCGTCGAGTCGGTCCAGTCGGCGGTCGAGTGCGAAATGCAGATCTTGCCGCTGGCCACGATCTTGTCGCAGGCGGCGTTGAATTCCGCCCATGTCTTCGGCATCTCGGTGACGCCCGCGTCCTTCATGACCTTCGGCGATGCCCACAGCCAGTTGATGCGGTGGATGTTCATCGGCGCTGCCACCCAATTCCCGGTCGGCTTCATCACCGGCAGCAATTCGGGAGCGACGACCTTCTCCCAATTTTCCGCCTTCGCCAGGTCGTCGAGATTGGCTGTCATGCCCGTCTCGTTCCATTCGGCGATCTCGGGGCCTTTGAGTTGCACAGCGGGAGGTGCGTTGCCGGCGATCACATCGGCACGCAGTTTGGCCAGGGTATTGGCCGTATGGCCTGCGATGGAGGTCTGCTGCCAGGTGCCACCCTTGGCGGTAAACATCTCGCCGAGCTTGGCGATAGCCTGGGCGTCCGATCCGGTGGCCCATTGATGCAAGAGGTTGGTCTTCGGCTCCGCGAGCGCTGTTCCGGTAATCAAGGTGAAGGCGGTAGCGGCCGCAAAGGCCGTCCTCAGGTATTTCATCGTTTCACTCCCATATGTGATGCACGGTTCGTTTCGACCGCTTGTGGCCTGCGATTTGAGGTCGTGGCCGGCGAGATGCAGTAATCTCCGTTCTTTCCAAGATGACATATTTGAGCTATCAGTCAACATGCTTTGTGCTCATCATGAACAAACCTTCGCTTAGAAATTGGCTGATCGACAGGCCGTCCGCGTCGCCGGAGAGCCTGATCGTCCGATGCTTGCGCGAGCGCGGCGTGCTTTCCGCGTCGCAAATTACCCGCATTACCGGTTTGGCGCGGTCGACGGTTTCAACCGCGCTCAACGGCTTGAGAAAGTCAGGGATGGTGATCGAATCCTCGGCCCATCGTGACGCGGCCAGGGGCATTGGCAGGCCGGCCACGGCATTGACGCTCAATCCCGCTGCGGGCACCTGCGTCGGCATCCACCTGGGCCTCGACGAGATGCGGTGCGTCGTCGCCGACGTCTCGCATTCTTTCGTTGCCGAACAAACTATCCCCATGGGTCTGGACTACCAGCCGCAACAGGCGGCCCAGCTCGCCAAGTCAGTAATTGCCCGATGCTACGAAGAGAACGGTCTGCCGATGGCGGGGCTCCTGGGGGTTGGGGTCTCCGTCTCGGGCCCAGTCAGCCGCGAAGGAGTGGTGCTGCGCGCGAGTATTGTTCCGACCTGGGCCGGGGTCAACATCCGCGATGTGTTCGGGCCGGTCCTCGAACAGCCGATCTTCGCCGACAATGAGAGCAACTGCTCGGCAATTGCCGAGCTGATGTGGGGTGCGGCCGTCGGCCACGACGATTTCGTGCTGTTCAAGGTCGATCTGGGCGTGGGCGGGGCCATTGTCCAGCACGGCCGGCTGGTGAGCGGCATCGCCGGCGGCGCCGGCGAATTCGGGCACATCAGCATCGATCCCGGCGGCGACCTTTGCCGGTGCGGCAATCGCGGATGCCTGGAGCTCTATGCCAGCTTTGCCCGGCCGCTCGAGCAGATTTCGCGCATCGTGCGGCGGCCGGTCACGATGGACGATGTGATCATGATGGCCGAGCAGGGCGACGTGAGGGCGCTGCGGATGATCGAGGACACCGCAGAGTTCGCCGGCCGTGGCCTTGGCCTGATCGGTTCGGTGCTCAATCCGCCGCTCATCATAATCGGCGGCCGCATGGCCTTGGCGGGCGACATTCTCCTGGCGCCACTGATCGCGTCATATGAACGCCATACGCTCATCAAGTCCCGCGATGTGGCGCCTGCGCTGCGCACGCGGATAATCGTTGGCAAGCACACGGAGAACGACGCACTGCTCGGCGCGGTCGGCCTCGTGCTGCGCCACAACAGCCGGCTTCAATGACCTGACTCCGCTCCGGGTGGTACTCTGAGGCTCGTTGTTCCAAATCGGTGCGCACCCGCATCGCAGCCAAGTCCCTCCGGCCTTTGGACTGGTTCACTCTGGCGCGTTAGAGCGTGGCCGATGATGAGCGTGCCGAGAGGTGTCACAAGAATCGCGTAGGTTTATGGTGTTAACGGGCAAAGCTTGGGGAGCAGTCGTCAATGCCGTATTGCTGCAGCAGGCCGAGCCCTACCTCTCGCCCGGCCGGGAAAACTGTAAGATGAAGCAAAGCGGAGTTGTCTTGCCGCACGGCGGTGGGCGGGTGGTGCCGGCTCTCGGGATCGACGTCCATGTGTGGCGGGTTGCTCTCGATGCTCCCCTTTCGCAGTCGGACATGGCCGTGCTCAATCCAGCCGAATTGACCAGGGGCGGACGGTTTGTTTTCGAGCAGGATCAGCGGCGCCATCTGGCAGCTCATGCCGGCTTACGCCGGGTGCTGTCCATGTACACCGGCCGAGCGCCGGGAGAACTCGATCTGCGGGAGACCCCACAGGGAAAGCCGTTCCTTGCGGACGGGCGCCTCGCCTTCAACCTTTCGCATTCGGGGGATCTTGCCCTTGTGGCCGTGGCTGCCGCCGGGCAAGTCGGCGTCGATGTCGAGCGCGTCGCCCCGCGGAGCGGCGAGATGTCCATGGCCCGTTCTCTGTTCGCGCCCGGCGAGATCGCACAACTTGAGTCACTGGCGCCAGAGGCCCGCCGCCTCATGTTCTGCCGGCTTTGGACTTGTCGCGAAGCCGTGCTCAAGGCTGCCGGCGTCGGCCTCTCCGGGGTGGGACTCGAGATTGGGATGGACGGGAGCGGCGAGGCCTATATCCTCTCGCCGCCACTGGAATTGGTTGAACCCCTCAGGCTCATTGAGTTCCGCCCAAGCGCGCACCACGTGGCCGCCGTCGCCTGGAGTGCACGCAGTCCTCAGGTCGTCGCACGCCGCTTCGATTTCGACTTGGGATTGCGTTGACGCTCCGGAACGGGCCTCGGGGACGCCTGTTTTTGGCGACGAGGATCGAGCGGACGGGTTTCTCTTCAAAAGCAGCCACATCGGCCTAAAAACTAATCAAATTGGCCTAAAAAGTAATCAAATCGGCTTAAAAGACACATTTTGCGATAAAAATGCTAACCTGGCGAGTTTTGCTCTTGGAGCTTCCGTTAGGACATGCACTTAAATACGCCGTGACTGTAAGTGCGCCGTGGGTTGGGCAACCCACGGTGTATACTAGGCGGGGGTCTGGGCATGAACATTCATCGTGGGGGCGATGCCCCTCAGCAGGTCATTGAGTCAACACAGCCAATCGCAGTTATCGGAATTGGTTGCCGGTTTCCTGGAGGAATCCAGGACGCGGACTCGTACTGGAACTTTCTCCTGGAGAAGAACTGCGGCATCGTCGATATCCCGGCGGATCGATGGAATGTCGATGCATTCTATGATCCGGAGCCCGATGCCCGGGGAAAGATGCGGACGCGCTGGGGTGGGTTTCTTGCCAGCGACGTTTTCGGCTTCGACCCGAGTTTCTTCGACATGTCGCCCCGCGAGGTGACAACGATGGACCCGCAGCAGCGCCTGGCGTTGCAAGTGGCCTTCGAGGCCGTCCAGGATTCCGAGCGCACATTGGCCGACCTGCGCCGCGGGCGCACCGGCGTGTTCATCGGAATCTCGACCAACGATTTCGCGCAGAACCTGCGCCGCGGACGTGTCGGTGGTGGGGATATTTTTGCCGGCACCGGTTCGGCGTTCTCGATCGCGGCCAACCGAATATCCCACCGTTTCGATCTGAAAGGGCCGAGTATCGCCGTCGACACGGCATGCTCGTCGGCGCTCGTTGCCATCGACCAAGCGGTGCGCCACCTGAGCACCGGCACCTGTGAGACGGCGCTCGCCGGCGGCGTCAACTGCATGCTCGATCCAGGCCCGTTTATCGCATTCTCCAGCGCCAACATGCTTTCGCCGACCGGCGGAATCTACACCTTCGACGAAAGGGCGGACGGGTTCGTGCGCGGCGAAGGCTGCGGTTTCGTTTTGCTGAAGCCTCTTGACCGGGCAATTGCCGACGGCGACCGGATCTATGGCGTGATCCGTCATTCGATGGTCAATCAGGACGGGTATACGCCCACCCTGACCTCGCCGAGCGGGGAAGCACAGCAAGAGATGCTGGAGGCGCTGGTGGAAGGCGCCGCCATCGATCCGGCCGATGTCGACTATGTCGAGGCCCATGGGACAGGCACGCCGGTCGGCGATCCAATCGAGGCGGCTGCCATCGGCCGCGTGTTCGGTGTGAATTCACGGTCAAAGCCGGCCTATGTCGGATCGTTCAAGCCCAATCTCGGCCACCTCGAATCAGCGTCCGGTATTGCGGGTTTCATCAAGACGGTGCTGACGGCGGGAAAGGGCATCGTGCTGCCGAACCGGAATTTCGAGCGCCCGAATCCGAGCATTCCGTTCGACGCGCTCAACATCGCTGTAGCAACCACGCCGACGCCGATCGACCATCACGGCCGGCCGGTCCTGGCCGTCGTCAACTCCTTCGGCTTTGGCGGCACCAATGCCTCCATCGCAGTGGAAGGATGGCGGGGGTTGTCCGCGAACGCCAACCGTGCGCCAAGGCCGGTGATAGCCGGCCATCCGATAGCCGTCCCGATCTCGGCCGGCAGCACGGCGGGACTGGAACTGTGGGCCGGCCGTCTAGCCGATGCGCTGGAGCAGGGAGGCTCCCTTGCGGAGACGCCGGTCGAAGACATCACCGCCCATTTGAGCAGCGCGCGCGATAACTTCGCCCAACGGGCTGCGCTCATCGTCGAGCCGGAGCGTGCCGCGCTCCAGACCCAACTGCGCGCATTGGCTAAGGGAGCCATCGAGCAAAGCGCGGAAGGGCCAACCATCATCACCGGGAGGGCATCCAACCGTCGGCTCGCCATCGCCTTCTCGGGCCAGGGCGGCCAGTGGTGGGCCATGGCGCGCCGCCTGTTGAAGGAAGACCGTGCGTTTCGCCGAACCGCCGAGATGTTCGACGAAGTGCTGCGTCCGATGGTCGGCTGGTCGACCGTCGAGGAGATGCTGCGGGACGAGACGAAGACCCGCATCAACGATGCCGACGTTACCCAGGCATCCATCTTCACCACGCAGATATCCCTCTACGAGCGCTGGACAAAGGCCGGCGTGCGGCCTGAGCTTCTGATCGGCCACAGCTTCGGCGAGGTCGCGGCCACCTACGTTTCAGGTATCATCGATATCGAGACGGCGGCTCGCATCATTGCCAAACGCGGCCTCATCCCGCTGAAGAGCGAGCGGCGCGGTGCAATGGCCACGATAGGGCTGACGGTCCATCAACTCGAACCTTTGCTGCCCGGTGACGAAAGCGTTGTCATTGCCGCCTACAACGGCCCGATCGCGCAAACGATTTCCGGCATGGAGGACGCGGTGCTTGGCGTGCTGGCCAAGGTCGCGGAAGCCTATCCCGATGCGACGGCCCGCCGGATGACCATGGATTTCGGATGGCACAGCGCGCATCTGGAAGACTGCAAGGAATGGTTCCTCGGCGAACTGGGTCCGGTCGCCTGGAAAGAAGGCCGTCTGCCGATCATCTCGACGGTCACCGGCATATTCGAGACGAAGTTCGACGCCGACTACTGGTGGGCCAATTTGCGCCAACCCGTCAGCTTTACCAAGGCCTTGGATTTCACCCTCGATTTCGGCATCAATACTTTCCTGGAAATAGGTCCGCACCGCACGCTGACGCCGCTCATCCGAGGCATCTCGCAGGAGCGCGGGGTAGACGCCGCCGCGGTGAACTCGCTCGATCGCAAAACTGACGATTTCTGGACGCTGGCGCGGGCCGAGGGCAGCCTTCATGTTGCCGGCGTCGAATTCGACCGGCCGAAATCGTTGAGTGGCCACGTGGCCGTTCCCAAGTTACCCTGGAACAACCAGCGCCTGCTGAATACATCCGAGGAAACCAAGAACTTCCTGTTCGAGGCACCCCGGCACGCACTGCTTGGATGGCGCGACTTCACTGCGGCGCCGTCCTGGACGAACGAAATCACGCTCAGAGGCTTCAAATTCCTGGCTGACCATCGGGTCAGCGGCGATTGCCTCTTCCCGGCCGTCGGTTACATCGAAATCATGGGGGCCGCACTGCGCGACCATTTCGGCTCTGAGTCCGTGGAACTGCGTGATTTCAAGCTGTACGAAGCGCTTTCCATCGCGGAGGACGACGTCGTACTGTTTACGACGACGTTCGATCCGGTCGGTAGCAGGCTGCGCATCGCCACGTTCCATCGAGGTTCGGAGGATGGCTGGAGGACGCGTGCCGAAGCTTATGGCTTCAGCCACAAATATGAACTTGCACCAGCTCCTGCCGACCTGCTGCTGGATCGCCCGAACCTAGTCGAAAAGACGGAATTCTACCGTCTCGCCGAACGGCACGGGCTTGAATACGGTCCCTATTTCCAGTCGGTGAACGCACTCGACATTGTCGGCGACCGCCTGGTTGCCAAGCTGTCAAGCAAGGATCCCAACTTGGCGAAGCAGTATTTCGCCTTCCCCGGATTGCTGGACGCGGTGCTCCAGGCCGGCATCGGCCTGGCTTCACATCGAGACGGCGTGTGGGTTCCAGGTGAATCGCTGCCGCCGGCTAATGAAGACAAGGCCCAGTATCAGTTGCGCCTGCCGACCGGCGCCCGCAAGATCCTGCTGGGCGCTCCTTTGACGCCCGAGGTGATCGTCGACATCCAGCCGGGTCTCGACCCGTACTCGATGCGGTTCAGCGTGTTCTCGCCGGAAGGGCAGCCGCTCATCGTTCTCGACAACCTTCAGACCAAGGCGCTGGGCAAGGTCAGGAGCAGCAGGGCCAAGCAAGGTGCCGGCTCGGGCTCCAGTGTTTTCGAGGAGCATTTCGAGAAGCAGGAAGCCAAACCGGCAGCGCCCTCATTGCGTTGCGCCCACTGGTTGGTGGTGGGTGATGGAACGCAGCGCCTCGAAGCGACATTGGCTGAGCTGGTTAGCCGCGGAGCGACGGTCGAGGTCGCAAACCCCGCGCCGTTCCTGAACCTCGATGCGGATGAAGCGCTCGCCACGATCCGGGCATTCATGACCAAATCGGGTGGGACAGGTGGCATCCTGTTCAGCGCCGCCACCCCCGAAAAACTCGACGACAAAGCAGGCGGGGACGAGCTTCTCGCCAGGATCACGCCTATCGTGCACCAATTGATCACGCTTGGAAAAGTCATCGACCGGCTGCACAGTTCGTCCGAACAGCGGCCCGAACTGGTTGTCGTCACGTCCGGCAGCCGGCTTGTGCAAGGTGACCAGCCGATGAGCCTTTCAGGCCTGAGTGAGAGCGCCTTAATCGGCATTGCTCGCACAATGGCAAACGAGTTCAAAGGTTTGGGCATCCGCCTTATCGATGCGGATCCCACATCGCTGCAGTCGGGGGTGAGCATTTCGGGCGCCGTGCTGGAGGAAACCGCAGAGACGGAATTCATCCTGCGTGGCGCCGAACGCTATGTCCCGCGGCTGGAGCAACTGGCTTTGCACGAAGTGGCGCCGTTGCGGCGGACGCTGGAGACCGCGCGGGATTCTTCCAACTTCGCCGTCACCATGACGGGGCCTGGCACCATCGACAACATCGTACTACGCGAAATCGCCGATCCCGAATTGGCGCCAGACGAGGTCATGGTCGAGGTCGCCGCGGTCGGATTGAACTTCCGCGACATCATGGCGGCCACCAGCATCTTGCCGGACGAGTTGGAGAATGACGAGGCATACTGGCGCAATCTCGGGCTGGAGTTCGCCGGCACCGTCCGCAGGGTCGGCGAACGGGTGACCAATCTCAAGCCCGGCGATCGCATCATGGGTATGGGCAAGGGCTACCTCAGACGCTTCGCCAAGCTCCGGGCGGATCTCGCCATGCGCGTACCCGATGGTATTGATCTGATCCAGGCCGCGACCCTCCCGACAGCCTTCCTTACCGCTCACTACGCTCTCAAACATATCGGCCGATTGGCACAGGACGAAACCGCGCTGATCCATCTGGCTTCGGGTGGTGTCGGGCTCGCCGCCATCCAGGTCGCGCATGATGTGGGGGCTCGAGTCTTCGGCACTGCAGGCAGCGACACAAAACGCGCCTTCCTGAAGACATGGGGCGTGGATGAGGTCATGAACTCGCGCGCTCTCGATTTCGCCGACGAGGTGCGTTCCCTTACGCGTGGCCGCGGCGTCGACGTGGTGCTGAACGCGCTGTCTGGCAACGGCATCGACAAGAGTCTGGAGTGCCTGGCGCCCTTCGGCAGGATGGTCGAAATCGGCAAGCGCGATCTCGCCGACGACAAGCCGATCGGGCTTCGCTCGCTTTATCGCAACAACGCCTATTCGGTCATCGATCTCTCGACGCTCCCCGTCGAGAAGGAGAGCCTCTTCAGGCAATTGCTGGTGGAGGTGGAGGCTAAGGTTGCCGCCGGCGTCTATAAGCCGCTGGAGGCGACCCGCTTCCCGGCATCGCGCGCGGCAGAAGCCATGCGCATGCTTTCGCGAGCGCTGCACATCGGTAAGGTGATCGTCACTTTCGACGAACCTTCCGTGGACATCGAACTTGACCTCGGCGCACAGTTCGCCGTCTCCGCTCAGGCTTCCTACCTCGTCACTGGTGGGCTCAAGGGATTTGGCGTTGCGATCGCCGAGTGGCTCAGTCAGAAAGGCGCGGGAACCATCATCCTTGCCAATCGAAGCGGTGTTCCAGATGCCGAAGCGGCTGTGGCCATCGAGATCATGGAGCAACGTGGCACGCGCATCGTTCGCGCCGCTCTGGACGTGACCGATGCTACTGCCGTCGGCAGGCTGATCGGCGAATATGCTGGGGGTGACGCTCCTCTGCGCGGCATCGTGCACGGCGCCGCGGTGATAGAGGACGCTTTCGTCTCGCAGCTCGATGCAGGCAAGATCGACCGCGTGCTGAGGCCGAAGATAGCCGGCGGGTGGAACTTGCATGTCGCCGTTGTCGAACACGATATTCCGCTGGATTTCTTCGTGAATTTCTCGTCGATCGCGCAGGTTATCGGTTCGTCTGGGCAGGCCAACTACACAGCGGCCAACTCTGTTTTGGACGCAATCGCCACGTACCGCAGGGGTCGCAACCTGGCCGGCTCGTCCACCGCCTGGGGCATGATCGCCGGCAGTGGATTCGTTGCCAGGTCGGAAGCAATGACCAACTATCTCGATAGCGTAGGCATCAAGCCGGTTCAGGATTCTGAAGCGGCGGCGGCCCTGTCCTATCTTGTGCGCGCCAGATCGGAGAATCTCGGCTTTGCCAATATCGACTGGGCTGCGATCGCTCGCACGAACCCCGGCGCAGCGACGAATCCGAGGATTTCGCCGCTGCTTGGAGACAGAACCGGAGGGCGGTCTCGCATTCAGGCCGAGCTTGCAGCCGCGCCGCGCGAGGCGTGGGACGACCTGCTCGCCGACATGATCCGGCGCGAAGTGGCGAAAGTCCTCAAGGTCGAGGCAAGCGCCTTGGCGGATGACCGCAAGCTCAGTGAGCTCGGTCTCGACTCCCTCTCATCGTTCGAACTGAAAAATCGCGTCGAGGCTCAGGTCGAAGTCGACATCCCTGTCGCCAAGTTCCTGCAAGCGCCGACGATCGCGGGACTGTCGCGCCTCGTTGCTTCCGCTTTTGAGGCGAAACTGAAGGCGTCCGCCTTGCAGGTCCTGGCCGCACAAGCGAGTTCCGATGGCGTTGCAGCGCAGGAAGCCTTCCGGCCTCTTGGCCGCCAGGTCAATGCGATGATGCTGGACGGACTGCCGATGTCGTCGGCGGTCGCAAAGGCGGACAATCAGATCCTGGTCGAGACGAGTATTGAGCCTGGCGTGTCGCTGGCCGCGCTTGCGACAAGATTGGCGCGACTGGTCGAGCGACACGACGCGCTCCGGATGACCGGTGCGATATCGGCGTCCGGCGCCGTGGAGATAGGCTTCGAGGCTCAACCGATTGTTGAAGTGCTTTCGCCGGGCGGTCGTTTGGGCGATGTGGCGCTGCCTGGTCCGCTATGGCGGATCGGCGCGTGGCAGCGGCAGGATGGCGGTCACGAGCTACAAATCCGGGCTCATCGCGCGGCTGCGGACACGTTGTCGGTTCATCTTTTGCTTGCGCAGCTTGTGCAAGGCGAAGCAGAAGCGGTCGAAGCAGGGCCTAGTTTTACCGACTACGCGCGCGCAGCTCATCCGATGCCCGGATCGAGCGAGTATCGTCGCGACCTCGCCTATTGGAAGGAGATACTTCACCACGCGCCTGCGATCGCACCGATCCCCGGCCGCAGTCGTGCCGCGTCTCCCGTCGGTATGGGAACCAACAGGGGCCGTGTCGGGTTGCTGGAGATCACGCTTCCAGCAGCAGCATTCGCGTCGGGATCGGAGTTGCCGGCCGCGCGCTTTCTGGCCGCCTATGCCAAGGCCTTGGCAAGCCGCCTCTCGCTCCGATCAATCGTCGTCGACCGCTGGTATAGCGAGCGCGGGCAGGGAGCACCAAGCGGATTGATAGGCCCCTTGGATGGGTCCTATCCGATTGTCCTGCGAGCCATGAATGAACTCGGTTACGATCTGCTGAGGAAGGTCGAGCGTGCCGACGCAAACGGCCACGCGCATCGGTCAATGGATACGTCGTCTCTGGAACTGGCGCTCGAAGAAGATCTGCGCATTCGCCATGTTTCGCTGCGCCAATTCGGCTTCGCTTTTCTCGACCGTAGCCAAGTTACGGCGCTCGCCGCCTTGGACCATCCTCTCGATGCGATCCCCGCATCCGCGCACGAGATACAATTGTCCGCAGCGACCAGCGAAGCCGGCGTTGTCTGCCGGCTGACCGTGGATCTCGACGTTGTCGAAGAAGCAGCAGCGCGGTTGCTACTCGATCAGTTTCTCGACGAGCTTTCCTGCGAGCTCGAAACGTCAGGCCGCCTGGTGCCCATCGCAATGGGCTGGAGTCTGCGCGAGTGGTCCGGTCAGCCGAGTGGAGGCCAGGATGTCGAGCGCTCACCGCTCGACGGCGTGCCCAACGTCGAAAGAGAGATAGCAGTAACTAGCACGCAATTGGGATTACTGCGTTTCCAGGAACATCCAGACGCGACTTCGCGTGCGCGTGCCGCATTCATTGTAAGCAAGGAGTTCAAGATCCGGCCGCAAATGGACGCCGATCGTCTCAGACGGGCGATCGAAACGGTCATGGCGCGACACGAGGTGATGCGTACCCGGTTCTTCCGCAAGGGGGCTAGATACGGCGCGTATCTGGAAAGGACGCCGACCGATTTCTTCAGGGTCGAGCAAGTCGCCGACGAATCCGAAGCGTTGGAGCGCGCAACCGAACTCGCGCAGGAAGGCATAGATATCCAGGCGCCGATGTTCCGTGTCACCGTCATCCGGTTCGGCTCCGAGAGCGACCTTATCGTCGCCAAGGCACATCATCTCGTTGTTGACGGCTATTCCCTCGGCCTCATCGTCGAGGAAACAGTCAAGGCTTATCTCGGCCTGCCTCTTGATCCGGTGGAAATGAGTATCGACCGATTCATCCGGGATTTCGACCATGTCGGAAAGCCTGGTTCGTTCGAACGGCGCGACGCATTCCTGCGCAAGGTATTCGCCGAGCCCTTGCCGCAAATTCCCAATCTCGGGCGCAAGGCGAAAGGCCGCCGGACGAATGTCAACCTGATCGATTGCAGCCTTAGCGAGGACGTGACGCTCTCGATAGCCAGCGACCAGCAGGATGCGCTGCGCAAGCGTGCCAGGGCAGCCGGCACGACGGAAACGGCCATGATCATCGCGGCCTTTGCGCAGACCATCGGGTCGCGCGGCGGCGTGGACGATATGGTGATGCAGGTTCCAGCAGCGTTGCGCCACGACCGGCGGCTGGAGAACTATGTCAATTTCGTCGCCTCGGACGTCCCTGTGCGTGCGCGGCTGTCTCGGTTCGAGACAATCGAAGCGTTAGCCGGTTCGCTCGGAGAAGGGATCGAAGAGGCTATCCAGTTCGCGCCCTTCATGGATTCGAACTACTTCGGAGACGTGCATGACGAAGTCGTGGCCAAGGGCTCCTATACCTCCCTCTTCGTCGCCGGCACCCAAACAGTCGACAGATGGACACGCGCCACGCAGTCGGCCCCCCTTCAAAGGGCCCATGCCGGTGGCGAACTTGATCTCGGCATGTTCAAAGTGACGCCCCTGCCTGACATGCGACGAGAAAAACCACGTACCAGCGAGATGGATCTGCGTACCTTTCCGACCGCGAACGGTCTTGGTCTGACCTTGATATTCGACCAATTGGGCTATGACCGTGCAGAAGCAGAAGATATCCTGAGGGAAGTCATCGAACGACTGTTGGCTGGGCAACCGGCGGTCGATGCAGCCGAGCAGGCGGCGATATAGTGATGCGTCGATTCAGGGGTCAGCGGGGCCGGTGGAAGCCGGTGCAGGTAAAAGGCACGTGATTCGCTTCATCTTAATCTTGTTTGCCGTTCTGGCGGCAGTCGGGCTCTTTTCTGGTTGGTATATCTGGCCTGCTCAGGTGGAGTCCTATGTCGCCCAGCGAAGGCTGATCGCGCGTGAAATCGCCGGACCCGGCCTCCTTGGTGCAACCAACCAGGTCGTCGTGACGGCAAGGATCCAGGCATTCCTGGCCGACGTTCGCGTCGACCGGAATGACGAGGTAAAGACCGGCGATATCCTCGCCACGCTAAACGCGACTGAAATCGAGTATCAGCTTGCCGCAGCGGTCGCCAACGACCGGGCCGCGGCGGAGAGCGTGCGCGAGGCCGAATTGGAGCGTGACCGGCTGGTTATCGCCGCCCGTACTGCAAAGGCAGATCTGGATCGCAGGAAGAGCCTGCTCGCCAGCAAATCGATTTCTCAGGCCGAGTTCGACCTCTTCGAAGGCACCCAGAAGCAAGCCGAGGCCGCATTGGCGCGAGCGACCGCTAGCATCGAGCGCGCAAAGGCCCAGGCCGCGGCCGCCTCCGCCGAGGTCGAGCAGATACGGAGCCGTTTCGGCGAAACCTCGATACGCTCGCCTGTCAATGGGGTGGTGATTTCCCGCAGCCGCACGGTGGGAGACCTGCTTTCTCCGGGCGTCGAACTGATGCAGATCGTCGACCCGACGTCATTGCTGGTCATGGCGCGCTTCGACGAATCCGCGATGGGGTCGCTTCGGCCGGGGCAAGTAGCCAAAGTCACCTTCTCATCGGATCCGCAACGGCCCTACGCTGCTTCCATTGCGCGGATCGGCCGGCAGGTCGATCAAGAGACGCGCGAGTTCACGGTCGATCTTAAATTGCGCGAGGTGCCGGCGAACTGGGCTGTGGGTCAGCGTGCAAGCGTCACCATCCAAGCGGAATCGCCGTCACCGGGCATCGCGGTGCCACAGCGATTCCTGGCGAGAAACCAGGGACGGGTGGGTCTTTGGATTGCACATGACGGGCGGGCCTATTGGGCTCCTGTTTCGCTGGGCTACTCCAGCGGCACCGATATCGAGATCACGCGCGGCCTAAAGGTCGGTGATGTCGTGCTCAGTCCGACAGGCCGCTTCCAGTACCAAGCGGTTAACCTCCAGGCATTGAGCAGGTGAATCTCGCGGTCAAAGATATCAGGCATAACCTGCTGAGGTTCATCCTGACCGTTTTCGGCGTCGGCCTGCTGATGGCGGCGACGATCGGCATGCTGGGCATGTATCGCGGCATCGTCTACGAAGCCTTGATCGTGATCGACGGCATTGGTGCCGACCTCTGGGTCGTCGAAGGGGGAAAGTCCGGACCGTTCGCCGAATCCTCCGCCGTACCGGCCAATCTCGATCGCCGCGTGGCCGGTGTGGCCGGTGTGGCGGCAACGCGCCGGTTCATCCAATACAACCAGCAGTTCGAAATTGACGCGCTTCCGCTGCGAATGTCCGTCACTGGTGTGGACTATCCAAGCGACAGTGGCAGCTGGATACCGTTGATCGCCGGCCGGTACTTCCAATCAAATCGCTACGAGGCCATAGCCGACAAGACTTTAGGCCTGGTTGTGGGTGACGAGATCCGGCTTGGACGAGATAGCTATACGATTGTCGGCGTGTCGTCCGGGCAGGTCGACATGGGTGGCGACGGATTGTTGTTCGTCACCATCCCGGACGCGCAGGTCATCAACCGACTGCTGCCCAGCGAGGCGATCCTCCTCAACCGTGCGGCCAAGGGCAAGACGCGCATGGGTCTCGGCGACGAGACCGGAAGTGTCGCTGCGGTCATCGTCGAAACTCTCCCGGGCGCTGACAAGGAGGTCGTGCGTGACTCGATCAAACGCTGGGGCGACGTCGAGGTCCTCACGCAGCAGGACCAGGAAACGCTTCTACTGGACGGCCGCCTCGGCAAGCTCCGCGTCCAGATCCTGGCTTTCACGACGATGACGCTGCTGATCTGCTGCGCCGTCATAGCACTGACCATCTATACGATGACAATCGAGAAGGTCGCGCAGATAGCACTTCTGAAGCTGATCGGCGCCCGTGACCGGGTGATCATCGGCATGATTGCGCAGCAGGCGGGGCTGATCGGCTTTTGCAGCCTCGTTCTGGCCATAGCCATCTCGTTTACGATCTATCCGAGATTTCCGAGAACTGTGCTGATGACCGAATCCGATCTTGGCGTGTTGTCGTTCGTGCTGATGGCACTCAGCCTTGCGGCCAGCTGGTTTGCGATTCGTCGCGCGCTCGCGGTCCGTGCCCAGGAAGTGTTGGCCTGATGTCGAAGCGCCGCCTCGCCACGCTGGAGGTTCGGAATGCCAGCAAGGTCTACGAGAGCGGCGGCTCGCCGGTCACCGCGTTGGCGGCAGGTTCGCTGACCTTGAGCCCCGGCAGTGTTACCGGTATCGTCGGGCCCAGCGGCTCCGGCAAGACGACGCTGCTGATGATTGCCGGTCTGCTGGAGACACCGACAACGGGAGAGGTCCTGTTCGACGGCAAGGTGATTTCGCGTCCCGGTGCGAAGCTCAACGAGCTACGGGCCTTCAGGCGGACCCATCTTGGGTTTGTGTTCCAGAAAGCGAACCTGATCCCCTTTCTCACGGCCGCCGAAAACATTGCCATCGCCATGCAGGTCAATGATGTCGGTCGCCAGCAGGCGCAGGCGCGAGCCAGCCGGCTTCTCGCCGCGTTGGGCATCGAACATCGCGGCTCCAATTATCCTTCCCAACTTTCCGGCGGCGAACAGCAGCGTGTTTCAATCGCCAGGGCCTTGGCAAACGATCCCACCGTTATTCTAGCCGACGAACCTACCGCCGCACTGGATGGTACACGGGCGGAGATGGTGATGAAGGTGTTCAGGCATCTGGCGGACAGCCGCAATGTCGCGATCTGCGTTGTGACCCACGATACGCGCTGGAAAACTTATTTCGATTCGATGCTCGAGCTCGAGGATGGGCGGGCACGAGAGCCGTCTCCCTTTGGCATGATGGCTGAACGGCATTGATCACCGCTCGACGCGGCCATGGCGGTGTTCCCGCTGAGAAGATGTTATGGCGATCCAACACGCGCCGCCTTCAATGTCATGGGCTGCACCGGCCGAAAGGACTGTCAAAGACTTACGAGTTGCTGGCCGAAGCGGCGGTGCTGAGGTTCACTACGCGACACGCACCGTGCGCTGCCTCGGCTTGATCGCTGTGGCGAGCAGCAGGCCGGCGATGATGAGGGCGGCGCCGGCGAGATCGTAGTCGTGCAAGCTTTCGCCGAGGAACAGATAAGCGAGAACAGCGACGAAGGCGGTCTGCAGATAGAGCAGCATGCTGGCGCGCCCGGCGCCAAGCGTCTCGACGCTACGGTTGTAGAGATAGTACATCAGGGCGCCGCCCGGGCCAGCAACATAGGCGAGGGCCAGCAGGCCGTTCGCATGCAGCGCCGAACGATCCCCGGAAAACAGTTCCCAGAGATAAAGGGGCAGTGCGGCCAGCGCGCCGGCTCCCAGCAGCAGGACCACCATCGGCAGAAGCTCGATAGCGAATTTGGCGCGACGCAGCAGCACGGTGTAGAGGCCCCAGCAAAAGGCGCTGCCGACGATCCACAACTCGCCGGGATTGAATTGCAGCTGCATCAGCGCGGCAAGGTCGCCGCGCGCCACGATCACCACCATCCCGGCCAGAGCGACCAGCGCTCCAAGCGCTTTCCAGACACCGAGGGGCTCGCCGAGCACGAAGCGGGCAAGCACCATCGTCATGATCGGCGACAGCGCCATGATGATGCCGGCGGTTGTCGCGTTGGTGTAGTTGAGGCCCGTGTAGATCATGCCCTGACACAAGGTCAGCCCGATGGCGCCGATGACCAGCACCTCGATCACCCGGGAATGGATCAGCACGAGCATCGCCCCGTGATGACGATGGACGATAGGGAGCAGGATCGCGCAGGCAACCGTCAGCCGCCAGAAGCAGAGCGCCCAGGGCGGCATCTCGGGGGCAACCCACTTGGCGGCGATATAGACGCCGGCCGACAGGAGCCAGCAGAGCGTCGCGAGGGAATAGGCGAGCGGAAGTGATGCGCCGGGTGTCGCCTTCGCTACACTTGGATGTGCTATCGGCAGCGATTGGATATCCGTCTCCTCCCACCGCAGACTTTAGCAGATTTGCAGCGCCTTGCTAAGCAGCGACAACAGCTGTTTCACCAGCCAGTGCAATCGGTGGGTCATTGTGGGTCCCGCCGTTCACGGTCTCGTTCCTTTCCAACGCATGTTGGCCCATGAGCAACTCGATACCGAAAAGCGCAAGCCGTATCGATTTCGCGCGATACGAATGTGAGATTCATATCGCGCGACAGATATTCGGGCGGTTGCCACAATCTCCTCGCGCCATATTTCTACCGAGAGCAGATCTGTCGCGAATTCCTGGCCCTCGGATCACGCGCCGCTGTTTCGAAGCAATTGGAAGAATAAGCCACTGATTTCCGTTTACACAAAGAGCACGACGCAAATCCATGCGAAGGGACTTCCGATGCATGCCGGCTTCCGAGGAAGCGTACTCGTAGCGGTGTTGGGAGCCGTCATGGCGAGCTGCGCTGGCATTCCGGCGCAAAAAGCCGAGGCAATAATCGGCTATGGCCCCAACCCCACTTTACCGAAACCAAGACCGACGCTGATCCCGACTGTTAACATCGCCGAGGCGAAAGGCTGGCAGAAAGGAGGTATGCCGACCCCGGCGAAGGGGCTGGCAGTGAACGCCTTCGCTACCGGCCTCGACCATCCGCGCTGGCTGCATGTGCTTCCGAACGGCGACGTGCTGGTTGCTGAAACCAATGCCCCTGCCAAGCATGACGAAGGCTTCAGTCTTAGAAAGGTCTTCATGGACCTGGCTATGAAGCGGGCCGGCGCCGCAACCAAAAGCGCCAACCGCATCACGCTCCTGCGCGACACTGATGGCGACGGCATTGCGGATGTGCGAACGACGTTCGCGGAAGGCCTCAATTCGCCGTTCGGCATGACGCTGTCCAAAGGCAAGCTCTTTGTCGCGAATACCGACGCGCTTGTCGCTTTCCCCTATTCCAACGGCCAGACCCGAGTCAGCACGTCGCCGGAAAAGATCATCGACTTGCCGGCCGGGGACCTCAACCATCATTGGACCAAGGACGTGATCGCAAGTCCGGATGGACGCAAGCTCTATGTCACCGTTGGTTCCAACAGCAACGTTGGAGAAAACGGCATAGCCGCGGAGAAGAACCGCGCCGCTGTCCTTGAAGTGGATCGGTCGAGCCGTCGTACTCGGGTCTTCGCCTCGGGCCTGCGCAACCCGAACGGGCTCTCCTGGAATCCTGAAACTGGCGAGCTTTGGGTCGCCGTGAACGAGCGTGACGAGATCGGCGACGACCTCGTGCCGGATTACATGACCTCGGTTCGTGACGGCGCCTTCTATGGTTGGCCCTACAGCTACTACGGACAGAACGTCGACGAACGCGCCAAGCCGCAGCGCCCCGATCTCGTGGCGACGGCGGTCAAGCCCGACTACGCCCTGGGCTCTCATACCGCCTCGCTGGGACTGACCTTCTCCAAAGGCGCCCGGCTCGGTCCGGCCTACGGCAACGGCGCCTTCGTCGGCCAGCACGGCTCGTGGAATAGAAGCGTGCATAGCGGCTATAAGGTGATCTTCGTGCCGTTCCGTGGTGGCAAACCGAGCGGCCCTCCGAAAGATGTGCTCACTGGCTTCATCGGGCGTAATGGCGAGGCGATGGGCCGTCCAGTCGGCGTAGCTATCGATCAGACTGGCGCACTGCTCGTCGCCGACGACGTCGGTAATGTCATCTGGCGGGTCCGCCGGGCGAATGGCCGTTGAGCGTAGGTGCCTTTCTGATTCCGACCTCAGCCTTCGGCTACAGCGCCACGCCCGATATGACTTTCATTCGGCTGCGACTCAATGCAAATGCCAGTTGACGACACCGCGCCTGCCGCATGTCGGCCGCTACGGCGAGGTCTATTTTGCGCATGGCTATTCGGGCAAGGGTGAACCTGTCGACGCTGCCGTTCCCCGGCGGCACGGCGCTGAGCGGCCCGCTCCACGTGCTCGGCATGCTTTGGTACGCACGGCGCGACCGCATCAAACATTGAGCGCAGGCAGTGGCAACTTCTGTCCCGCAGGATCAAGCCTGCGTAGCCGGGACGCCGATAGACTTGCCTGCTTTTCCGCAGCTAATAGATCGATATGATTGCAGGATTAACCATTTCATAGCCCAGGCGCGGCTCCGATTTGCCTTTCGAAATCCCGCTGGAGGCAGTTCCGGTTGAACTGCGATCCAGCTTTGTTTCCCTGGTTTTCTTGATCGTGCTGCGCGACACGTCGGCGCAGGCCGACGCTGTGTTGACCACCCTCTTTTTCTCGTGCGCAACGGCTGCGGTGGATACGGCAATCACCATTGCCGCACAAATAATCGCCAATCTCATTGATTCCCCCCTTAGAGCACCGCAAACGTGTGGTCGACTGCCTTGAGACGCCGGCGAAGAGGTTACTCGCGCCTGGCCGATCCATGCGGCTTCCGACTGCCCAAGAATGTGACTACATTAGCTGAAGCGCAAGTAACCATTTCGGACTAGGCAACGGGTTCACCCTTCGACGGAAAGCGGCTGAGCTGCCGGCGAAAAGGCAGGCGTTTTAGCCGTTTCCGCCGCCGGGCGCCTTCTGAGAGCGACGCAGTCGATCGCGACGGAATGCGGCTATGCAGGAGGCTGGCAGAATAGACCGACAGCTCTGCTTCGAGCGCAACGCTCGCCGGCCAGAGGCTCGGAATCACCAAAGTCGACGACGGGATTTGGCTCGTCTCCGTCATGGACATACGTGCTCAAGGCTAACTCGGCGCAGCTTCGTTGCGGCACCGGCGGGCGCGTACAGCGGAGTGCTGGAATGGCAGCTATTCACCTCTCGCCAGTCCGCTTCCGGCGGACTGCAGCAACGCGGCATTTTCCACTTTGAGGCGAAGTAATTCTCAACTATGCTTGAGCTAGGCTTTTGGCATGGGGGATATTGCCGATGGTTTCGTCACGCAGGGGTGTCGTGCTCGGCGGCCTGGCGCTGGTCGCGGTGGGTGCAACCAGCAATATTGCTCAAGCCGCGGCGGCAAAATCCTTTTTCGCGGGTACCGCCAGCGACAACAATTTTGTCTATCGCAAGACCAACTTCGCCAAGATCGATAAGAGATGGCATCGCCAGATCGTCAAGTATTTCAGCAGCGAGCCGGTCGGCACCGTCGTGGTCGATACCCGCCACCATTTCCTCTACGTCATCATGGAAAACAAGACCGCCATCCGCTACGGCGTCGGCGTCGGCAAGGACGGCTTCAAATGGTACGGCCGCGCGACGATCGACCGCCGCGCGCTGTGGCCGGATTGGGTCCCGCCCCCCGAAATGCGTAAGCGCAGGCCGGAACTACCGCCCATGATCGCAGGCGGCGCGTCCAACAATCCGCTCGGGCCGCGCGCGCTCTATCTGCACCGCGACGGCGCTGACACCGGCTACCGCCTGCATGGCACGCTGGAGCCATGGAGCATCGGCACCGACGCTTCCAGCGGCTGCATCCGCATGTTCCCGGAAGACATCATCGACCTCTACCAGCGCTGCCCGATCGGCACCGCGGTGCAGGTCCTGCCGCATATCGCCGACCAGGCGCCCGCTTCCACCACTGTCGAATGATTGGCGCCTCATGAACCGCATGATTGAAAACACGCGCCGGCTGCTCGCTGCCGGCCTGCTGATGCTGGTCGCATCCTGCTCGACCAGCAACACGCTCGCCCCTTCCACGCCTGACATCACCAACACCGAGGTTGCCGGCTTCCAGAACGTGCAGCCGGGCAGCGAGGAGGATTTTATCCTCAATGTCGGCCGCCGCACCTATTTCACGCAAGGTTCGGCCGCGCTCGATTCTGTCGCCAAGGCCACCCTCGACACCCAGATCGCCTGGTTAGCAAAGCATCCGCGCTGGCTGCTCAAGCTGCAGGGGTTCGCCGACGATCCCGGCGCAAGTGAAATGGCGCTGTCGCAGCAGCGCGCCGATGCGGTGATGGACTACCTCGCCGCCGGCGGTATAGACCGCAATCGCATGTGGGCCAAGGGCTACGGCAAGGACAGGCTCGTCCGCGACTGCCCCGACACCGCCTGCAGGTCGCAGAACCGCCGCGTTGTGTCTAATTTGCGCGATGAGAGGGACGAGTCGTAGAGGTTGCTGTTTTTCTTGTGACTCGAAGCAGAGTCTCACATACGACGGCGGCATGGCTGCTTTGCGCCTAGGGCAGTCATACAGAAACTCAATGCCGACACTTTGAAGCGGACGTTGAAGGGAGCGCCCTGTGTGCGGCGATAACGCTGTTCCGGATCGCTGGGATACGCCCGCAGCCTCGGTGGCAAGCATAACGAAAGGAACCAAGCTGCCAGGGCCAGTTTCGAAGCCGGTTCCTGAAAAGGTCAATCCATGTCGCGCGCGTGTCGCGTGGATTTGCCGAGTGTCGCAGGAAATCCTTGCAAATCACCGGTAGCTGCTTGCAACATGGCGCGAAACACAATCGGCCAGCTTTAAGGGCTAGCCGATTGTCAAGTTTACTTGAGAAATTCTTGGTAGTGGGAGACCGCTACATCGCGACACCCACTATTGAGGGGGCGCTTTTTTGCTATCGTTGGCAAGCGGCCTGACAGCAAATCGAGATCGAGCAACCACGAACTCGACGATGATGGATGGGACGAACTGCGCCGAAAAAGCTGACAAATTCGGATACTTAACGTAAAACCTTGGGTCATGCGGTACCGAATGCAGTACCGTTCGGGCGATCAACCAACGATTGGCGAAATTTTGAACGGGCTACCATTACCGATGGCCTAAACACCATCTTCGTCCTTCGTTGCCGCAAGAAAGGTTCCCCAACCGCCGGATCAATCCGATCAGCCTGTGCCAACGCGCAACGGCTCCAATACTCAAACGTTTCGGGCGGGACTGAAGAGGTTAATGACTGCCGCACCCGGAGCAGTTCGACGTATTTCCTTATTTCGCTTGGCCTGCTGAAATGCAGCCGCATTTTTAGAAGGAACGACCGTCTGGCAGGACGACGCAAGCACTTGATGGCAAGGCCGTCGAGCGGATGGAGAAAGTCAGCGACGAACAATACCGCCGCTGAACCTTACCGGGCCGCAGCGTCTCGCACTTGGCGAAGTCTTGCGCTGCCGAGTCCTGCAATAGTGACAGGCACGCTGCCAACTCACCCCAGCCAATACCTCGGCCCCGGCCCCTTGCGTCCTGCCATATCGGCAGGGTTCGCAAGGCTACACCGGTCGATCGACAGACAGCCGCAACCGATGCACTCGGTAAGCCCGGACCTCAGGCGCTGCAACTCGGCGATGCGCTGGTCGATGCGCTTAGTCCACTGGCCCGACAACCGCGACCAATCCCGACGCGACGGCACGCGATCGGCTGGCAACTTGGCCAGCTCGGCGCCGATCTCCTCAAGAGTCAGCCCAATTCGCTGCGCGAAGACGATGAAGGCGATCCGGCGCAGCACGGATCGCGGATAGCGTCTGTGTCCCGAGCCGGCCCGCTCGGACGCGATTAGGCCGCGCTCCTCGTAGAAGCGCAGGGCCGATGAGGCGACGCCGCTGCGCCGCGACACGTCGGTAATGGTCAGCATGGAATCCATGCATGAACGAAAGCACGATTCCCGCTTGACTTCAAGTTAACTTGAACTTGTAGCAAGGGCCATAAAGCTTGAAGGAGCACCGGTAATGCAGTCGAATATTGATCTTCAAGGACTTCGCGTGGCGGTCACGGGCGGCACCTCCGGGCTCGGAATGGCGCTTGTGCGGCAGCTGACCGCGCAGGGTGCGTGCGTGGCCTTCGTCGCTCGCACCGCCGCGAATGTCGAACGCATTGCTGACGAGACGGGCGCGCACGGCATTGTCGGCGACGTCGGCAAGAAGGAGGACACCTACTCGATCGCGCTACAGGTCACTGCCAGCCTCGGCGGGCTCGACGTCCTGATCAACAATGCCTCGAGCCTCGGCCCTATCCCTCTGGCGCTCCTCGCCGATACTGAGTGCGAGGAGCTGGAAGTGGCGCTCGCGGTCAACCTGGTCGGCGCGTTCCGGCTGACGAAGGCCCTGTTCGGTGCGCTTGCCGCGTCCGCACGCGAGGGCCGTGGCGCGATGGTGATCAACATCTCCAGCGACGCGGCGGTGAACGCCTATCCCGGCTGGGGCGCGTATGGGGCGAGCAAGGCCGCTCTTGCCCATCTGACGGCGATTTGGGAGGAGGAGGCGAAAGCCGACGGCATACGGCTCCTCGCACCCGACCCTGGCGACATGGACACCCCGCTGCACGCGCTAGCGCTTCCTGACGCCGATCCGTCTACATTGAAACGCCCCGAACTGGCTGCTGCCGAGATCATCGAAAAGATGATCGACGCGCTACAGGTCCGCGCTACGCTTCACGCCGGGGCATGCGCATGATTGCCGCCGATCGTTCCGATCGGCGCAAAGCCAGGCTGTTGGTCGTCGAGGCGGACGGCACGATGCGCGACCTTCCGCGTGCTGGAATCGCGACGCTATTCGGTCCCGGCGATCAGGTCGTCGCCAATGACGCCGCGACCTTGCCTGCCAGCTTGCACGGCACGCACGTCCCAAGCGGTGAGGCGATCGAGATCCGCCTGGCGGGCTGGCTGTCACTTCCCGATCCAACCCGTTTCGTGGCGATTGCCTTCGGCTCGGGCGATCACCGCACGCGCACGGAAGACCGGCTGCCCCCACCTCCGCTGTCACCAGGCGATCGCCTCCGGCTCGGCTCGCTTGACGCCGTCGTCGAGCGCCTTCTCGACCATCCACGCCTTCTCGAGTTGCACTTCCCAGGCAACCGCGCAGCAGTGCTTGCAGGACTGGCGCAGCACGGCCGGCCGATCCAATACGCGCATGTTCCCGAGCCGTTGGCACTGTGGGATGTTTGGACGAAGATTGCCGCCGGGCCGGTCGCGTTCGAGGCGCCGTCGGCAGGCTTCGCGCTCGACTGGCGCACGCTCCAAGCCTGGCGTCGGCACGACGTTGGCTTTGCAACACTCACGCATGCTTCGGGCGTGTCTTCCACCGGCGATCCCGCGCTCGACTCGCGCCTTCCCTTCGACGAGCCATACCGCATCCCTGGGCGCACCGCGGCGCAGGTCGCGCGGGCGAAGCTGCGCGGCAGCCGCATCATTGCGATCGGCACGAGCGTAGTGCGCGCACTTGAGGCAGCCGCCAATCCCGGCGGCAATGTGCGTGCCGGAAATGGCATTGCGACAGGGTGCGTCGCGCGGGGCACGCGGCTTCGCGTGGTCGATGCGATTCTCACAGGCGTCCACCAGCCCGGCGAAAGCCATTTCGAGCTCCTGCGCGCCTTTGCCGACGATGCTCTGCTCGCTAAGGCCTCCGCAGCCTTCACCGCGTATCGATACCGCGCGCATGAATTCGGCGATTCCATGCTGCTCAATCGCCAACCGCTGCTTCTATCGCGCGAACAGAACCGTGCCGAGGTGCTCGAGACGAAGCCTCTACTCGAGGCGTGGCTATGATGTCGGCAGGTTCGGTGGCATTCCGGGCCGCACCGCGAACGTCAGCTTCGGAGAAGTGTAACAGACCGAAGGTTGATTGACGGTTCTCCCCAGGTCCACCCGGTTCCGAACCGGCACAACGCGCCAATTGCCGACCTTTCCGGCGAGTGTACCACTACCCACCGCGGCCCCGAGCATTCCCGACACCGAGCCGTTGGCATGACGTCGACCGATCGCTCCGCCGCGGCCTGGATCGACCAACCGCTGGCCCACGTCGCTGAAGCCATCGGCCGGACGACGATCGGTTCCTGGCCGAGCATCAGTCCGCCCACGATGAACCGCGCTCGCCGTCTGTGGACATGGTTGCCGCCGTGCTTGAGCGCGAGTGGTGGCGCCGTCGGCCGGAAGGTCGCGACGAATGAAACGCCGGCCCAGTTCAACCGGCGCGACGTCCTTCAAAGCTGGGGGGATCGATCTTCACCAAGCGGTCTGCGGCCTCGACCGCAGCTCGTATCCTGCTGCAAAGCGCGAGATTCTTGGCCAGCATTTCTTCAGTGCGTTGAAGCGCGAGCTCAGTCCGATGGATGCGCTGCCTGGCAATGGCAACTTCCGATGTCAAAATATCGGCCGCTATCCCGTGGCCGTGGGGTTCCATAGTATCCATCAGTTTCTAATACATGGGGGGCGATATCGTTCCCTGATATCGGGCGAGCGGGGTGCCGCCGTTCCTCTATCAGTGATGAGCGCTGCCTATATGGTCCGGCCGTCTTTGCAGCCGCGACAAAGGCGCGATGAGCCGAATGACCAACGCGCTCCCTGTCAACACAGCGCCAGAAACAGGGCGCCTCCTCGATCCGTCCTGATGCGGCCCGATGAACTGCGGGATATCAAATCAGCGGCCGACTACGCTGGCCGCGATGACAGGACCATTCGTGTGGGCAAAGCGATATGGGATCGGGCGCCAGAGTGGACGAGGTGCGCCCCATCGAAATTAGCCTGCCAGCCTTGGAAATGGTTCATGGCGAATGGGGCGCGCTGGAGAGGCTGCGCGCCGGCGACAGATCAAATCGATGCTGCGGCCGCGCTCGAGTTTCAAACGGGCAACCGGCGTTGGAGACGGTCGCCGGCCGCTTCACGTAATGGCGCGGCGGGCGAACGCCGCCGCGTCAACCCAGGGTAGCACATCGCCGTTCCGATCAAGTTCCTCCGCGACGATACGTCGGCCCGGTTCCTCGACAACCGCATATCGTCGTCGGGCGCCTCCATAGATTCGTTGAACCAACGACTGGAAAGGGTCGGTCTTTCGCGTTCCGTCAGAGTCGCAAGAGCGTGGGGTGAACGGTACTACATCCACACGGCCAGACGCCATTCCAACCGCTGATCCGTCTCGACCGCTTTCGGCCGCCTCGGCCGTTTCGCTAGGTCGCTTCGCCCGGCTTATGGAAGTTCGATCTCGCCGTCCACCACGTGGTTGAGGCCGGTGCCTTCCGCCGTCAGCGTCATGCGGACCTTCAGTTTCTTGCCGCCGATTTGCCCTTCGCGCACCGTCTCCTCGATCTTGCGCTGGGAGGTGACGCCGACTTCCTTCAGGAACTTGCGGATCGACATGTTGACGGCGTCTTCGCTCATGGCGGAACTCCTCTGTATCCGGAAGGGATTGTAAGGGAAGGCAAGGGATCAAGGAAGCAGGACGGTGACGCACGGTTTTATAGAAATAGACCTGGAGCCGGGAGGAGACGTCGGGTCCTTAAACTTGATCGACCCCTGGCAGGAGGAGTGGAACCGATCGACGTCTTGCGCAGAAGGAGCACTATGACGGCCATCTCGGCCTTGCTCTGACCGATCAGGAAAAGAGTGATCTGATCGAGTACCTCAAATCGATCTGATCAGCACTCGGCGCTTCTTTGGGTTCGATTGGGAGGAAAGATCATTAAAGAAGATCGTGGTGAGGTAATTGCGGGTCGGCACAACAGGCCAAGCGCTGTCTCGCCGGAAACTTCTTAAGGTGTCGATGACCGGCGCGGGCGATTGCAGGTGCAGGTGGGCTTGCTTCCTGCATGACAGGTCAGCCTGCGGCGCGCGGCACCACCCCAAAGCCTGTGGCGCTTTGTCAGGATGTTCCAAACAAGGGTCGCCGCTGCGGCGGATGCACCCGTGGAGCCGAAATGCAAGCGAGATTGTCGCGGGTGAAATCAGCCCCGATGGTTGGTGCCGCTTTTACAAAGCACGGCCGGCCTGATCGGTCGAACCCAGCGGAGACTTTCGTTGTCTGCTGCGCTGCGGGTGATGGTCTGCAGGCATCGCGTCGAGGATGTCGGGTCACATTAGGCATTCAACAAGTCCGGAGTCAGAGCCGAAATGATCGACGACCTTTCCAACATTTGCCTTCGCCATTGACCCCTCCCGGTCAAGCAACCCAAATATCAGCGTTCCTCTGGCGGCTTGACGTTCTGGAACTGCATCAGCAGCAGCAGATCATAAATGATTTTGAGTGCGCCGCAGATCAGGAAGGGCCATGCCCGGAACGAGGCAGCGAACAGAGCGCCCGCCAGGGCGGGACTGGCTGCGGCAGCCAAACTGCGCGGGACCGATGTGAAGCTCGCCGCGGCTGCCCGCTCCGCCGCCGTGACGACGGCCATGACGTAAGATGAGCGCGTCGGGACGTCCATCTGCGAAAGCGCGGCACGGATCAGCAGCAGGGCGAGCGCCAGAGGGAGCGTCGGCGCAAGCGCCGCCAGCATCAGGGCGATGCTGGACGGAATGTGTGTGAACACCATCGTGTTGATGAGTCCGATGTGCCGCGACAGCCAGGCGGCAACGGGGAATGAGAACGCCGAAAGGATGCCGGACCAGAAGAAGAAAAAGCCCGCTTCCGAAAGCGACAGGTCGAATTTTTCAAAAAGCCACAGGACAAGCAGCGACTGGACGAGGAAGCCGCCGGCAAAGGCATCAAGGCTAAAAAGGGCCGCAAGCCTGAAAACGATATTCCGCGAGGGGCCAAGCGCGGACGTGCTGCCGGAGTCCGACGTTGGACGGCGCTGCGGGATCTGCGCGTAAAGGAGACCGCCGAGCAGGCCCAGCAACGCATAGAGCACGAACATCGCCTTGATGCCGGTGAGTTGATCGAGGCCGGCTGGAGCCAGAAGATCAGGTGTCGCCGAAGCGAGCGCGCCAACCGCGGCTGCGAGCGCACCCACAAGGCTGTAGCGCGCGAACATCTTGGTCCGCGCGGCGTCGGTGACTTCGCGTGTGAGCACGGCATGCTCTAAGGGCACGAATACGCTGACGCTGCCGGCCGACGGGTTGATGGTGCCTGCGAAGGCGATCACCAAAAGCAGCGCGTAGTCGTGGACCACAGCAAAGGCCACACCCGTGGCGACCATCAGACTGGCGGCGGCAAGCAGGAGTTGGCGGTGATCGTGTCGGGCACCAAGGAGTCCGACGGCGATGGTCAAGAGCGCTGAACCAAGCAGCGATGCGGTTGCAATGATGCCGACCTGCAGAGGCGCGAAGCCTAATGCGAGGAGATATACCGGCAACAGAACGGCCACGAAGCCGTCGCCCATGTCCCGCAGGGCTCGGGCCGCAAAAAGAAAAGTCGCCGGGCGGATCTGCTGCACTGATCTAGCCTGACCTCATCACCTGCATTGGCGTCACCGGCTTTGGCAGCGTCGCTCGACGGGGCCGGAAGGATCATGACGGAGTCGCATTAGACATTCCAGCGAGGCGAATATCGGATTCAATCCTCGGGCTACCGCCCAACAATGCTGAATCATATCGTGTCAACGGCTTGCAACGACCGAAGACGCAACTGGCGCATATTGCACTTGGCTGTCAAGGTCGGGAAGAAGGGTCGGATCGCGAAGTTCCCCGCCGCATTGAACGTCCCAAGATGGCGCATAGTGCCGTTTCGGAACCGGGTGGACCGGGGGCAGGATCGCCAATCAACCTGGGATCATGTTGCAACCAAGTTCGAATGTCGCGTTGCTGGCAAGTAGAAATGTCGCATTGGGACGTTTCAGGGGTAGGCGCCAAGTCAGGATTGCGGGGTGACGTGCATCCTGGCTTCGCCGTGAGCGCCCGATCGGGGGCGATCAAGTATGGCACTTCGGCTTTACTAGCTTTGAGAGCGGCCACTTACGCGCGAGCTTCGTTGGCCGGTGTCGGTTGCGGGTGATCCGATATTCGTCCAGCATCGCGACGACATCTGCAATGCGAAGCTTGGCGAAGAGTTTGACAACGCAGATCAGCGCAAGATGTCCGACAGGCTCTCGGGCTTCTTCTCGCCAAGCGAGAGATCAAGGCCGGACAGAAGTTCGACGAGATGGCTTCGCATCAGGTCGGACGCGTTTTGTGCGTCGTGCTTTTCGATGGCATCGACGAGGGCGTGATGGGCGTGGCTTTCGCAGGTGGTGTCGCGGCGGCGCCAGTAGAGCGCGATGATCAGCGACGACCGCGACAGCAGGTCTTTGACGAAACCGGTCAGGATAGAATGGCCGGCGATTTCGGCGATGCCGACATGGAATTTTGCCGACAGCATGATGGCGTCGCTGTCGCGGCCGGCATGCAGGGCCTCGTGCTCTTTTTCGAGATGAAGCCGCAGTTGCGCGATCTCGGCCGGCTTTGCCACTTCGGCGGCAAGCGCCGCGACCTTGGGCTCGATCAGCGCCCGCGCCTCGAACACCTCGCGCGCTTCCTGCTTGGTCGGCTGGGCGACGAACGCGCCGCGGTTCGGCTCGAGCCGAGCCAAGCGGTCATGCGACAGCGCCTGCAGCGCCGCGCGTATCACCGCGCGGCTCACCGAATAGATCGAGGCGAGTTCGTCCTCGGGTAGTTTTGTGCCCGGTGCGAGGCGGTGGCTGACGATGGCGTCGCGCAGGCCGGCATAGACCGGAAACCAGCGCATCGTCGGCTTGTCGCCATCCCGTGGCTTTGGCCCAAGCAGGTCCATCGTCTCATTGTCCCGGCGGCCGGATCGCATAGCGGCACGAACACCGCGTTTCCGGCCGCACATCGAACATCCTGTGTGGGAATGTCAACAATTTTGCACGCATCAGGATACACGGCCGGAGGGCGAAAAGGGCGCAAAGATTCCGGCGAAGGATTTTTCGAGTGGAACCTGGTAGCCGCCGCGCTTTGAGGTCGACAGGCCAAGGCCGACGAGGCTCTCGCAGAGTTTTACTGCGCAGGCGACGCCGTCGAGCACGGGAAGGCTATGTTCGCGGCTGAGCGCGGCGGCGAGGTCGGCCATGCCGGCGCATCCCAGCACAATCGCTTCGGCCCGGTCGTCGCGGATGGCGCGCTCGATCTCCTCCGAAATTCGATGGCGGGCGTTGGAGCCGGGCACTTCGAGCTCCAGAACGGGAACGTCGCTTGCCCGCACCTTGGCGCAGCGGCTGGCGAGGCCGTAGCGAACCAGATTGTGCTCGATCGCCGGCACCGAACGCGACAGCGTCGTCACCACGCTAAATTTGCCGGCAATCAGGCTCGCCATGTGAAACGCCGCTTCGCCGATGCCGACCACCGGCATCTCCCGGACGCAGCGTACTGCGTCGAGGCCGGTGTCGTCGAAGCAGGCGATGACGCAGGCGCTCGCCGCCGGATGTCTCTGGATCTCGCCGATCATTCCCGGGATGGCGAAGACCTCGTCGAAATAGCCTTCGACGCTCGGCGGCCCGTCCTTCGGATTGACGGCGATGATCCTGGTGCCGGCCGAAGCCGCGCGGCGCGCCGCCTCGCCGATCTTTTCGGTCATGGACGCGGTGGTGTTGGGATTGACGACGAGTACGTCCATTTGCGCTTTCATATTTCGCCGCCGAGATAGAGTTTCTTGACCCGGTCGTCGCCAAGCAGCTCAGCCGAATGTCCGGCCAGCGCGATCTTTCCGGTCGTCAGTGCGTAGGCGCGCTGCGAGATGCGCAGCGCCATGCGCGAATTCTGCTCGACCAAGAGAACACTGACCTTTTCGTCGCGATTGATCGCCACGATGGAGCGGGCGATGTCCTGAACGAGCTTCGGCGCGACGCCGAGCGAGGGTTCATCGAGCAGCAGAAGCTTCGGTTTGGCCATCAGCGCCCGCCCGATCACCAGCATCTGCTGTTCGCCGCCGCTCATCGTACCCGCCGTCTGGGAATAGCGTTCCTTCAGGCGCGGGAAGCGCCCGAGCACCATGTCCAGCGTCCTTGCGATTTCGGCCTTGTCGATGCGGGTGAAGGCGCCCATCATCAGATTGTCGCGCACCGTCATGTAGGAAAAGACGCGCCGACCCTCCGGCACCATGGCGATGCCCATCCTGACCAGCTCGTCAGGGCGCGTTCCGTCGATGCGGTGGCCCTGGAAATGAATCTCGCCGCTGCGGACCTTCTTCAGGCCGGTGATGGCGCGCAGGATCGAAGATTTGCCCGCGCCGTTCGCGCCGATTAGCGCGACGGTCTCGCCCTCGTTGACGTTGAGCGACACACCCTTCAGTGCATAGACATGGTCGTAGTAGAGTTCGACGTCGGAGACTTTCAGCAGTTCGCTCATGGCTAAAATCCGATCGTCTCATCTTCGGCGCCGAGGTAGGCCTCGATGACCTTTTCGTTCTCCTGGATTTCCTTCGGCGTTCCCTCGGCGATTTTCACACCGAAGTTCAGTACGACGATTCGGTCGGAAATGTTCATGACGGCGGGCATATCGTGCTCGACCAGCAGGACAGTCACGCCGCGCTTCCGCACGCCGCGCACCATCTCCACCGCGCGCACGGTTTCGTCATGGTTCATGCCAGCGAAGGGCTCGTCGAGCAGAAGGACGGTCGGATTCGTGGCGAGCCCGATGGCAATCCCGAGCGCGCGCAGATGGCCGTGCGGCAGCGTGCTGGCGATCTCATGCCGTTGCGCGCCGAGACCGAGGAAGTCGATGATCTCGTCGGCCGAGCGGCCGAATTCATCTTCGTCGCGCCGTGCGGTATTCGTGCCGAGATAGAAGCCGGCAAGGCTGGCATTGGAACGCAGGTGATGCGCGATTATGACATTGTCGCGCACCGTCATGCCCTTGAAGATCGTCGTCTCCTGGAACGTGCGCACGACGCCCTTCCGGGCGACGATATGCGGCGCCAGGCCTGAAATCCGCTCTCCCCGGAACAGCACTTCGCCCGAGGTCGGATTGAGAAAAGAGGAAATCAGCTTGAACAGCGTCGATTTGCCGGCGCCGTTGGGGCCGATGACGGAAAGGATCTCGCGTTCGCGGACCGCGAAGGAAACATTGTTGACCGCGACCAGCCCGCCGAAGCGTTTGGTCACTGCCTTGATCTGGAGAAGGTCAGTCATGGTCCTAGCCCTGCTCCCTGCCGAACAGCCGGAGGCTGAGCAGGCCGTTGGGAAGGAACAGCATCAGCGCGATCAGCACCGACGAGAAGATCAGCAACTGGAACTCGCCGGTCTCGAACAGGAAATCCCAGCCGAAATAGAGCACGAAGGTGCCGATCATCGGCCCGAAGACGTAGCTGAGCCCGCCGAGGAAGCAGTTCAGCATGAAGTTCACCGAGTCGGTGACGGTGAAGCTGGACGGATAGATCGACTGAGAGATGGCGACGAACATCGCGCCGCCGAGACCGCCGAGGAACGAGGAGATGGCGTAGGCGATGACGCGCAGATAGGCGATATTGACGCCGATCGAGGAGGCCAGTTCCTCGTTCTGCTGCAACGACTGGCAGAGTTTGCCGATGCGCGAATGGACTAGGCGGTAGAGCGCTGCAAAGCACAGCACCATCAGCACAACCGACACCAGATAGAAGGCGGGACGCGGATTGGCGAGCGTCGCGAAATCCGGAAGGATGGTCAGCCCGAATATCGAGATGCCGCCGGGGAGCGGAATGCTGACCATGCCCTTGGCTCCGTTGGTGATCGGCAGTGCCAGTGCGAGCAGCCGCGCCACTTCGGTCAAAACCAGCGTGACCATGGCGAAATAGACGCCGCGAAGCCTGAGGATGGGCAGCCCGATCAGCACGCTTGCAGCGGCGCAGAATAGCCCAGCCAGCGGCAGTGTCAGCCAGAACGACACACCATACTGGACGACAAGGATGGCCGAAACATAGCCGCCCATAAGCGCGAAGGCACCCTGGCCGATATTGATGCGGCCGATGTAGAAAGTCACCCACACCCCGGCGCTGGCGATGCTGAGCAGCGCGACCGAAGTCAGCGTGTAGTAGAGGTCGAGCCGACCCGTCGCCTCGATCAGCCAGGGCACGCCGATGAGTACGACCAGCAGGAAGACAGCGACGCCGAGGATGTTGCGTGTACGCTTCATGTCGATCACCCCCACGGCTTGCCCATGAGCCCGTTCGGGCGGATGCTCAGGAACACCATCAGCGCGGCGAAGATGACGAGATAAGTGACGTCGCCATATTGGCGTAGCACCGTCAGGCCGACCGATTCCATCATGCCGAGGATGAAGCCGCCGGCGATCGCTCCGCTGACCACGCCGGCGCCGCCGATCATCACCATCAAGAACGCCTTGATCGAGATCGGCCCGCCGATGCCCGAATTGACGCCGGTGATGGCGACCAGCAGCCCGCCGACTATGCCGGCAAGCATCGCGCCGAGCGCAAAGCCGATCATCGAATAGCGGTCGACCTCGACGCCCATAAGCTGTGCCGCGACCCGGTCCTGCGCCAGCGCCCGCATGGCGCGTCCCGGCTTGCTGTACTGCATGAAAAGCACGAAGGAGGCGATGAACAGTATGGCGAGTGCGCCGACCAGCAGCCGGTCGTAAGGCATTATGAGGCTGTCGGAGACGAAGACGCCGTTGACGATCTTCGGCACGCCGCGCTGCTTTTCGCCGAACAGGAGGAGGATCACGGCGTCGAGGAAGAATGCGACCGCCGCCGCGAGAAGCATCGTACTTTCCTCCCGCACGCTTCGCCTAATGACCGTTCTGAAAAGGAATTTCTCGACCAGCGCTCCAATGACCAGCAGCGTGATCCCGGACGCGACGAGCGCGACGACGAAAGGCATGCCGAGCTGGCCATAGACGGTGTAGGTGATGAAGCCACCGAGAACGTACATCTGCCCATGGGCAAAGTTTAGCACGTTCATCAGAGCGAAGATCAGGGTCAGACCGAGCGCGATCAAGGCGTATTGCGCACCAAGATAAAGCCCGTTGGCGATGACTTGTTCCATCAGGATGGTTCCCGGCCATTCAGAGGCTCAAGGCGAATGCACGAGCCTCTGCGGCAATCCGCTTCAGTGCAATTGCGTCAATCGACTTGAGCGACGAAGAGCGTCTCGAACTTGCCGTCGCGGTATTCCGTGACCACCATCGGGACCGAAAGCTGGCGCTTCTGGCCAAACGACGTCATTCCGACATAGGTCAGCTTGGCATCGCCCTTCAGATAGGGATTGGGCGCCGAGAAAGTGTCGATCGTCTTCTTGAACTCCTCGACATTGTCGATCGCGGCCGGGTTCGCCTTCAGCGTCTCGATGATGTATTCGAGCGCGTAGACCTTGGTGTTGGACTCGTCATTGTATTCGCCAAACATTTTCGTATAGCGGTCGACGAACTCCTTCATCATGTCGGATGCGATTTCGGGCGTCGATGCGCCGCCGACTGAGATGAAACCGTTGGCCAACTCGCCCGCGCCCTCTTCCAGCACCTTGGCATCCTGCGCCGTTTCGGTGGAGATCAGACCTTCGTAGCCGAGCTCGCGCGCGGCGCGGATCAGCAGCGGAGCATTGCCGGGCGCGACACCCGAAAGCACCAGCAGGTCCGGTTTTTGCAAAACGATCGGCGTCAGTACCGGCGTGAAATCGCGGGTATCGTTTTGGTAGACGTCCGTGGCAGCTACAACCTCAAGCCCGAGCGCCTTTGCCGCGGCAACACCGCCATCCCGTTGACTCAGCGGATCGGATTCGTTGGCGGCGACAAAGGCGACTTTTTTCACGCCCCTGTTTTCCATGAGATATTTGTAGATCGCCGGAGCTGACTGGTAGTTGGCGATCATGCCGAGCACGGCGTTGGACGCCGGCGGGGTGTAGAGTTCCTTCGGGAATGCGTAAGGAAAATAGATGATGCCCTTGGATTCTGCCACGGGACGCACCGCCGCCGCGCCGTCGTCGACATTCGGACCGACGACATAGTGGATGCCCTCCTGGGCCATCTTCTCCATGCCGGCGATCGCCCGCTTCGGGTCCTTCTGATCGTCGAAGGTGACGATTTTGATGTCATAGGTCTCGTCACCAATCTTCACCCCGCCGGTTTCGTTGATCCAGGCGGCGCGCGTCTGCATCGAGCGGACGTTGGATGTGCCCCACGCAGCGGCCGCGCCACTCGTCACGCCGACAAAGCCGATCTTGAGTTCCTTGTTGGCGGCTTGCACTGTGATTGTGCCGCCGGCCATGATTGCCAGCGCAGAGACGGCGCCGAGTGCGGCGAATGTGATTATTGAACGTCTGTTGATCATTGTTCTTTCCCCTTTGGAGGCCGCGCATTGTTGCGACAGAACTCGACCGATACGCGGACTTTTGTGAGTCAAGGCTCAAATCAATTATCTGTCAACAAAACTTTTACAGATTGTTGACAATCTTGTGCGGTCGTAGAGGAAGGACGTAGGACCGGCACGGCTTCGTGTCGGCGATGGTGCGGCATCCACAAAATAGGAATATAATCCGCATCCCATCAAGGCACATAGACTTCGTCCCGCCCTCAGCGCATGCTCGTATCGGGGAGCTGAAGGGCAACATGGACGCGATCAACGCACACCGACAAAAGGGCGGCTGTGTTGCCGGCACTTTGTAAGCCGTTCCAACGTCAAAATTGTCGGCTTGCTTCCCGTCCCTCGCGACTGCGGGGTGGTCGTTTAATCGATTGACTCGCGTAAGGCACCGGCAGTTAATCTCCCCGCCAGGGCAAAAAGACGGGCTATGAAACTGGGAGCAAACGATGACTGTCCAAAAAGAAGACTATCGAACCAACAGAGCCGACTACGCCACAGCTGCGATGCATAGCCGAGCGACCGCTGAGGGCGATCGTGATGATTTGGTGGCGAGGAAAAAGTCCCTGTGGGTAACAGATCGGCGATCTGCAAAATTGGCTGCAAACCCGTCAGAAAGCTCGCCAGAACCCAAGGCAAAAGCGCGCGGTAAGTGAATCGTGCCAGCCACTTTCTTACCGCCGCGTACTTTGTTCGCATGGTTCAAGTACATTAGATTTGTCTAATGTACTAACCAGTCAGTCGAGCATTCCCGAACGCTCGCTGGTCAGGCCAAGCGGCCCCTAACCCAAGCCGCTGGGCCGCCCCCTAAGGAAGTGCGTGTATCCCTGAGGCGGTCGTCGGTGACCCGCCTCCGTACCGCGGCCGGGATCGCAACCACGTCATCGACCCAACGCCCCGCATCGGTACCGCTCAAACGAATGGCAATTTTCTGTCCAGATGCGTTTAGTATCCATTCTCGGGAGACCCACGCGTGGTCGCGTGGGAGACAAGTGACTCCCCTTTAAAGGCATCGAGATGCTACCAGTGCTGAAAAGTCAGTTCCTTAGACCTAAAGATCGGGCGATTTGCCAGCGGGTTGTCGACCAGATAACCGCCGACGCTAAATGGTACAGCACTTCGATAGACGGTCAGATTCTGGTCTCGACCGCGCTGAATCTCTTTCAATCAGGGGTCGTAAACGAAACGAATTTGCTGGCACATGTTCGCGCGCGGCGCCACGACTTCACTAAACTGACAGCCTAGCTCCACCCGGGCGGAAACAGCGCGCTAAGCTGCAGCATACACGTTTCCGCAACGAGAAAAGGCGGCAGATCGAGGTGCCAGCCCTGTTCTGGCTGAGTATCTTGTAGACACCAGCTTGACGCGCTTCAGAACAATGGTCTCGCCGTGCGGATGTTCGTCGAGGTCATCGATTCCGACCCCATGCTCAGCGATCCGGTCAAGAAGCCGGAGACCGGACCGGATGACCGTCGCCCTGGCAGCGCCTTCCACCGGCGCAGCGATCTGCTGTTCGATATAATCCATCTCTGGCTTCGCCATGAGGTCGAGAATGTGTGGGAACATCTTGCTGTACACGCGTGGTCGATAGCGGCTCTTTGTGCCGAGAACGCGGTTGGAGCGCCTGGATCCTCGGCGACGTGATGGTGCATGAGGCCCGACAGAACGGCGTCAACGGTCAGGTCGAATGTTTCCTGATCCCGGTTCCGGCGCTTGTTCGTCCTGAGCCCGACATGGGCCTCGCAGTTCAGGAGCAGCCCGATCGCTTCCTGGACGATAGCCTTGGTGTTCTCCGATGCGGCGAACCGATAGGCATTGAAGGGACTGTCGCGCTCTTCCTCTCCGTCATCGAGTTCGGTCACGATAGGGGTAGTCTGATCCATCTGCAAAATTTCTGGTCTTCAAAATAGCCACCCCGCATACGCGGTCGCATGAACGGCGATAAGCAGGCAAGGTGTCGCGGGAGCGCTCCTCGCTATGCCGCCCTGTCCCGCTTTGCCAGCTTCGCCACGGTCGCCCGAGAGCAGCCCATTACGTCGACAATCTGATTCCAGCTGCGCCCGTCTTCAGCATCGCCGAGGCAGCGGCGTTCCGCTTCGCGTCCTCCTGCCGGCCCCGCATACGCCCGTCGGCCTTGGCCTTCTCGATCCCTTGGACCTGCCTCCTTCTTCGGTCGGTGTAGTCCTTGCGGGCAATGGCTGCGAGCATGTCCAGCATCATACTATTGATCGCCTCGGCCATGCGCCGGGAGAACTCGTCGCCTCCATCACTGACAGCCTGCCAGGATGTCGGCAGGTCCAGCGCCACGACGCGCACCTGCTTCGCCTTCAGGTCGGCTCTCAGCTTCTCCCAATCGGCCTCGTTCAACTGGGAAAGACGATCAACTTGCTCCACCAAGAGCACGTCTTGGGGATGACAATCGCGCATGAGCCGATCCAGCTCAGGACGCTTCAAGGTTGCCCCACTCTCGTTCTCTTCATACCAGGCGGCCACCGCCAGACCGCGCTCTTTTTTGAATCGTTCAAGGTCTTCCCTTGCCCGTCCTGCGTCTTATTCCTTGGTTGATGCGCGGAGATAGGCCCTGATGAAAGACATGTTCGGAAACCCTCTTCAGTTCAGTTAAGATGGTTTCCGGTTTGGCTGGTACCGCTGGAGCATACCATACGAGACCGGGTGCCTCGGTGGGTCACTTGATGAAGGAATAGGGCGTCAGGAACGGCTGACCGTACTGACCGGGCCAAGACCCCAAGAACTTGACGGAATAGCCTTTGAGGAACCCCGGTCGCCGCGTCTCGAAGTTCAGCCATGTTTTGGGAGACGAACGCCATGACCGCGAACGATTGCCGAAACATTGCCCAATACCCGGTCACCCCAAGCTCCATGCCTTTGACAAACCTGAAGCTGAACTGATCTCCCACATTCTTCCGGCCCTGCGACATGGTGTAATCCGCCCCGAGGATGTCCAGAAATGCTTGGGGCAGCCGGCCTTGAAATCGTTCATAGTTTGAATGCCATCGCGCAAACACGCCACCAGCCGGGCCGACAATCTCCCCAGTAACCCAGTGGTGAAGGGCAAACCCATGCGAGCGGCGAAGGTAGTCATTACGGAGGACATGATCGGCCCGTTCGCCGCCAGCACTCCTCCGCCCTTCAACGTAGCGGCCGTCCTCCTTCGGTCTGCCCAGTTCGGCGATTAGGCTGGGATAGTTTCGGTACACAGATTTGATCGACCGCTTGACGTCGTCATGCTGTTCAGCCGTCGTCGGGTTGGGCAGGAAGCGGCTTGCGAACGCCGCGACATCGTCCATCTCGCGTGTCCCTTCAGTGACATTGCTTGCAGGTAGTCACTTCCCCGCCCTTCGGTCGCCACTTTCCATCGAACAGCCCCCTTGGCGGTACGTGGTCGATGTCGACGCCGCGAGTCGATCCGGCACAATAGATGCAGAACGGCTGCTTGCTCCGTAACTTCTGGCTCAGACTCACCATGTTGGGGTCCAACTCTCCGACACAACATGTTACGGCCTCGCTGGCGGAAAGCGAAGGGCGCATGGGGGAGTCTCGCGCGAGCCAGTTATCCGATCCCCCGCTCAGAAATTTCTACCAAACATTCCGCCCCCTTCACACGAAATCGTATGTTGATTTTTTACCACTGTGGATCATCAATGATCGCTTGGGTTTAGCTTGAGGGGGCTCCCAGGATGGGCGATCAACCGAACTCTCCACCCGCCGCAGCTGCCACGAAGGACCTTGTTCAGAAAGTGATCCTGCAAGCCTCTCGCGGTGAAGTCTTATCCGTAAAGGAGACCATCGCAGAGATACGCCGAGACTCTTCGTATCTGCTGGTTACTGACGATGAGCTGGTCTACCTTATAGTCACTGCGGCCCCGGCCTTCGGACTGTCAGTCGCGTTCGACCTCCACGAATAGTCCTCCCGGCAGCCCATTGGTTCGACCTCAGGTGTACGTCGGGACGACCGATCCGGGGTTGTGGGACCAAAGGCGGATCGAGGCGCGCTCTATAGGGTCGAGAGGGCAGGGGGTCCTCGCGCGAGCCAGTAATCCGATCCCCTGCTGAGAAATTTCTACCAAACATTCCGCCCATCATTCAAAGGAACAAATCCGCTCGCGGTGCAGTTCGGTCCTTTTAAGCATGCAGGCCCGAACATGGCTGAAATCGATAAAGCCAAACAGAAGGTTATTGCCGAAGTTGTGCGGCGGTGGATCACTTCAGAGGTAATCCGCAATCACCTTCGCAACCTGCTAAATCTGCCCGTAGAACGGGAGCTGCCGGCTGAGCAAAAGCATTTGCTGCAGGAACTTGATAGGGCCGACAAAGAGTGACTGTATGGCACTCCATTGGTTCTCCCCTCCGGTCCCCGTCAAGACCGAGCGTCCCGGGACCCTTCGCAACGTCAACAACGCCGAGACAGCCGGCGAGGAGCTGCTGAAGTGGACGAAGCGTGGCCCTTGCTGGGACCTCGCGGTGAGCGTTTGCATGGCCGTGATATTCGACGAGATGGAAGCTGAGGAGGCCCGTAAGGCATTCCTGGCTGCCGCTAAGGAGGAGGGTAGGCTTTTTCCTGATTAGCAGGTCGCATCGCTCTTCGCGCGAGCCAAATTCGATCACCGGTCCAGACATCTCTACCAAACATTCCACCCCCTCTAATTATCCCTCAATGGCAACCCATTGGTTCGTCCCTCCCGTGTTCGTGAAGACTGAAACCGGCGACAGGCATGGCTGCAACAATGCGAGGGCAGCCCTTGAGCAACTCAAGAGGTGGACCCGCAGAGGACCCGCTGGCACAAGGCGGTGAACCTTTGCCTGTCAGATCTAGAGAGCGATCCGATTGACCCTCAGGTGGTACGAAAGGGCTTTGAGGCTGCCGCCAAGGAAGCCAAGGTGTATCTCTCACCAGAGTAGGAACCCTCCACTCGTGTTCATCGAACCGGTTCGCCATCCGGTCCAGCAGCTTACGGGATGCCGCAATTACGCGGCGGGTTTCATCAAGTGAGAGCCGAAGGTCATCGATGTCTGTGCGCGCGCGACGCTCATTCAACCGAGAACTGTCTATTTGTAAGCGAGAGCTGTCTATCAAGTGATACCAATCGGAAACCATCTTTGCAGAGCTAGCGCGCCCGCATCTCAAACTTGATCATAGCCTCTAAGAACGTTTCGTTGGACTCGTCGCGAACGGTCATCACAAATCCTCGAAAGGGCCATCCGGCAGCTTATCCTTGGTAATCTCAACCAAGGCCTTTACCGCCTCCGCCTTTGCAGCTTCGAGGTCCGGGAGATCGGTACCAACAACGTCAAGGAAGACTTTGCCAGTGTCGGTGAAGTCGAAGAAATAGCGCGGCATCCCTACAAACACAGTAACGCGAGAATGGTTCACGCTTGCGTTGCGATTGGCTGTGCAGCGGGCGCTGGCCGCTCTAATGCGCGCAACGCTAACGAGCGTGACCTGACGTCTAATGATGTCCGCGATATTTGGTTAAAAACGTACCCGCCAAGACTCATCGCCCCGATCGGCTTAGAGTTACTTCCGAAAGGAAGCGCTCTCATGCTGCCATTGCCCCACGCCGTCGATCCAAAAGTAGTTGCCGAAATCAACAATCTTCTAGACCAGTACGCCGGGGCGGTACCGGTGCCCGTTCACAAGCTCGCCGCGGTTGTCCGGCTGCGCCTCAGAAGCCATCTTTCCATCGCGACTATTGAGGCGCTGATCGTGGACGAAGCCGAGTGTCGCCACCTGCCCATGCTGTTCGAACTGCCGGCAACACATGCGGCTGTAGTTTCATCTGCTCTGGGCCGTGCGATTTGAAGTTTAGGCGCTCTGCCCGTCTGGCAACGAAAAGCGGACCTCAGGTTCGCGAAGCGGTATGCCCACGGTCTTCGATGATGAGCGCAGAGCGGCCCCCTCATGGCAACCCATTGGTTCTCCCCTCCGGTGTACGTCAAGACTGACCGACTTGGGGTCACCTACGGCTGCAACAATGTCGAGGGTGCCGCCGAGGAACTCATGAAGTGGACCGAGAGGGGACCGAAGTGGAATCTGGCGGTGCAAGCCTGCAGCGACGCCTTTGAGGGCCAGGTGTCACCCAGGGATGTTCGTAAAGCCTTCGAGGCCGCTGCCGAGGAGGAGGGGGTGCTACGCTAAATCTAGCTAGGTCTCCATTCCGCTTTCCACCGCGTCTCACGTCTGATTACTGGTCGTTCTCAAACATTGGGAGAGAATTTATGTCTGATTTCAAAGTTGGCGATGTGGTGGAGCTAAAGTCTGGCGGTCCTAACATGACGATCAACGAGGCGCAGAGTGCCGGCGGGTTTATGTGTCAATGGTTCAACAACGACGGCGGGGCGTACAAGCTTGAGACCGTCAGGATTAAAGGTGAAATGCTCAAAGCCGTGCCGAAGTAGTCGCCGCGCCTTCCTGACAGGGGGTCCCACGTTGCCTTTGATTGTTACGAACGGAGCATTGCTTGATGGCGCTGATCTTGGAGAACGTTACCAAAGCCCAGAACCTCATGAGCAAGATCGGCCCACCCATCTGCCGATGTGGGCTTATCACGGCAGCAACTTCGCGGGCATGTGCCTAGAGTTCGATACTGCTGACCTCATGATCAGTGACTTCCATGCAGAGAAACTGCGCCCGGTGACCTATGCGCGCGCAACGCTCTGCCATCGCTCACGCTCGCCGACATGGGGGCGCAGCATCTCGAAGAGGCGGTGATTGCTCGCATCACGCGCAAGCGCGGTGAATGGGCTCACGAGAAGGAATGGCGCTTCGTTACTGGCCAAGCCGGGCCTAAGCACTTTCTCGACGATGCGCTTCGTCGCGTGTGCCTGGGTCCCCGTGTCAAACCTGAACACGCCGCGCGGGTATGCGAGGTGATGGACCGGCGACCGGTGGAGGGGGGAAATCAGGGGTTTTGAACTAGCGTTTCGCAGCATTAAGCCAGCTAGGCCGCTGGGCGAATGCGAGCGGGTCGGCATCGGCAAGTTCGATCCCGTGGAGGACCTGTTCGCGGAAGCGGAACTGAAGCAGTTTCTGACGGTGCCATTCGAGGCACTTCTTGAGGAATGCCGCCGAACCGCTTCGAGACCGAACATGGAGGCAATGGCCGGGATTGATCTCGCCGGCAGCAACAGAAACGCCATTTACTTCTGGACGACCTATAAGCTCCGGAGCGGCCGTGAGGTCTTTCACAAGCGTTACTTCGACCGACGATTGCGCCTTGTCCTCGGGAAGGACTAAGTGGGGCCAGAAGACGGGATCGGGAGCATTGCCGTGGAAGGTTTGGACGAAGACACTCGGAAACGGCGGGAGACGCTGACTGCAGTTCAGTATGGCGGGATTTATCCCCCTCACGAAGCGTTCTACATCCAGTCGATCATCTACGCCGAGCCGGCTTTCGCCCTAATGGCCGAGCGTGGCACAGGACGCTATGTCGGGAGCGCCTTTATCACCTTGAACCGGGAGATGCGGGAACGCTTCACTTGCGGCCGAGGAGTATGAAACGTGCGGTGCCCCCCGCCGCAGCGACAGCCTTCGCTATTCCTTCTTGTCGACCAGCGCCCGTAGTGCCGAGACGTCATGCAGCAATAACCTGCTGCCGCGCTTTTCGATCAGGCCTCTCTTGGCGAGGTCGCTCATTTCGCGCGAGACCGCTTCCCTGTGCGTGCTCATCGTTGCCGCCAGCTCGGAATGCGTCGGTGCCGGGCTTATGGACACCTCGCCGTCCACGAGTGCGGCTTTCTCCGCCCGATGCAGGATCTCGACGATCAGCCGTTTTCGCACGACCAGAGTGCTGTATTCGAATACCCGCTCGGTCATGCGCCGGAGCTGGGCAGACAGATGCTCAAGCAGCACCCAGGCAAAAGTCGGGTGGGTCATCACGATATCCCGGAATGCTGTGCCGGACAGCCGTGCAGCGCGGGTTGCCTCCAGCGCGACTACGCTGGCAGAGCGTGCAATCCCGTCAATGCCTCCGAGCTCCCCGAAAATGTCACCCGGTTCGACATCGCGATACGCTATCTCCCTGCCGTCCGCTGAAACCAGTGTCACGCGAGCACGTCCTTCCAGCAGGAAGAAGACATCGCGACCAGTGTCGCCGTGGGAAATGATTAGCTCGTTGTGTCGATAGCTGCGCTCGTGCCACCGTTTGGTCAGCGCGGCCAGGTCGGCATCGCAAAGTCTTGAGATGAAGGCCAGAGAGCCTGTCACAACGGTCTCTTGTTCAATCAAGTGTACTTCACCTTACTCCCTATCCAAGGAAATTTGATGGCCGTAGGTCCCGCTTTCCGGGATGCAAACTGGGAGCGGATTTCGCCAATGTTTTCCCCGGTGTGGGAATTCCCACAGCCGAGCCTGGTTCGACTGTCATATCCTTGTTGCAACGTCAGGCCCGCCGGCTCGTGCGCAAGCCGGCGAAGGGAAAGGGAACAGTCATGAAATTCTTGGCTCCCGTCACAAAACTTGCTGCGGGGTTTCGCAAATTCGTCGCGCCGCGCTACCGCCCGGAGCTTTATTACATGCGTGGCCCGGGGCCAGCCACCGCCCGCCGTATGGGCACGCCGCGGCAAAACCAATCCATCGACCACTACGCCTAATTTGCCTCGCGGACGCCTGACGCTCTCGCCCGGAGTGCCGTTCGCGCCGTTCCGTACCGGTCAATTCAGATCAATGAAGGGAGGATCTGATCATGGTTATAATTCATGCTGCCGCCATTGGTCCATTTCGCAGGTGGTTACGCCTCCGCGCCGAGCGAAAAGCTCTCTTGTCGGCAACGGACCAGTTGAGCCGTTTACCCGATGACGTCCTTGGCGACATCGGCATCTCACGTGACGAAATCATGTGCGATTTGCGAAGCCGCGCCATCCGTCATGCGGAGGCAGGCGCGGCCGGCACGACGATCGAGCGCACCAGGATCGCTTCGGCCTCGATCCCGAAACGGTTGGCCGCCGGCAGTGGCTACGCCTCGGCCGAGATCCCCTTTGGCTGGTCCACGAGCGCGCGATCGAGCCTTACATCGAGGTTTCGACAAGCAGCGGCGCGCGGACGGGACCTTCGAACGGCACTACACCTGCGACCCCAAGGACTGGATGTTGACCGACGGGAGCTGGGGAGGATCTCAAAATGATCATGTCAGTTGTTAAGTCCCTCGCGCCTGTGACGCTCGGCACCGTGCTGATCGCAATCAGTCCGGCTTCATTGTCGGCTTCTGACGCCCAGGACCTCGCGTTCGCTCACGCTGACATGCCAATCAAACAGCTGAAAGACGTCTATTTGGATTGCGAGCGGGGAGGCCGCCGGTGCGCTGGGGACGGACGATGTGATGTACTGTTCGATGCGCGAGTTCCGACTAGGCGCGCGATAGCAGTTTGCGCATAATCAACGATGCATGGCCTTCTGCACCGTGCGACGCGGCCCTGCGATCGACCACTTCGAACCATGTTTGGACCGCGCACTTCGCCGATCAGCGCAGTAACCAACCCGCGGAGTTCCGCGAGCGACAGCCTTCAAACGAATCAGTCGGTGGTAGCGTCACGCATAGGGTGAATCACGAACGCGCTCGCCTGCAAACCCCTTCGCCCGGAAATCTGCCCCGGTTACGCGGTTCGCCAGCAGACTGAGAAGGAGCGGCTTCAGCCGATCGCCGATGCTATTTGTTATCTTTGTGCCGAATGGCAGCTTTGCGCCCCGATTTCGGCCGTTCGACTATATCGTTCGAACTCCCGAAAGCTGTCGGGGCTCCGGCCCTCTCAAACCCTCCACCGCCGTTGTCGCGCATGTGCCGCGTGCCACCTGCCGTGCTTTCAGCGAGCCGACCTTACCTCCAGTCTGGAACCTAGCAGTCGCCCAACTGGTTCAACCTTCCGCCACGGCCGGGCAGGGGAGGGCGTGCAAAACGGTAGGCGCGACCTAAGAAACGGTCGCGGTTCGAGTCGGTAGAGGGATACCGCCAATACAGTGCTGTGACCGAGTTCGTTTGCTGACGGGGCCTCTTAATCAGCGCAAATAAGTCCGACTCCGGACTCTGCAACCAGTTTCAGCATAAATCACTACTAGTCGCGATCTGACCAAAGCCCCGCCGGAAAAAAACGGCAAGGCCTTTTCCACGGCAGGTTTGGCGAAGCGCGGAAGGGCACTCGGCCGCCCACGTAACCGGCGTGCACGGTGAAGACGAGAAGGACGCTCTTCCAAGCGCGGAGTTCGAATCCTCCCTCACCGAAAACGGCGTATTCGCGGCACGTCAGCTTACGACACAAATATGCGGGGTTGATGGTTCGACCTGGTAGATGGCAGAGATCAACTTCGGCCTCGCTAAGCGAAGTCGTGGGGTTTATCCGACAGCGGAATCAGGATACGCGACGAGCACCCCGTGCCGGGTCAACCTCGCCGTCGGCAAGTACCGATCGGTGCGGAACCAAGCGGATTCACGCTTGTCGGCAGCGGACGCCGGCGGTGGCGATCAGCACCCGAGCAGGCTCCTCATTAGCAAGACAAACGTCCAGAGCGGAGGCCAATCTTGGCACGCGACTGCGCCATCCTGAACGACCGCTCTCCTCGGCTTAGTCAAACATACCTGCGGAATGATGCGCCTGGCCGGTGACAAATGAATCTCTGCTGGACCGCGGATGATATGGGGAGGCGCTCGCAAATCGCGCCCTACGCGCGGGTTGATCGGTTGATTAACATCAAAGCTTGAATATCAGAAATGCGCCAACTGTGACGGCGGTGGTCACCGTGGCTCGAGTGTCAGCAGATGTGGTAAGGTTGAGTGTCGGCGAGTGGCAGAGGTCGAGCAACAATGACTTTGAGGCGAACCAGAGCTTACGGCGCATCCGGCTTGGTTCTAGCGGTTTGCACTGTGTTTGCTTGGCAGAACGCCACTGCCGCTCAAAATTGCGACGCAGCCGCGACGCCTGGCGTCAATTGGCACGAGTGTGACAAGAAGCTTCTCATCCTAGAAGGACAGGACCTGAGCGGGGCGAACCTGTTCGGTGTTGATTTCACTTCGACCGACCTCAGGAACAGCAATCTCGTTGCCGCAAATCTTGAGAAGGCAACGCTTGTGCGTGCTTCCTTGGCCGACTCGACCGCCAAAGGCGCCCGGTTCGACAGAATCGAGGGCTACAGGACCGACTTCAGCCGTATGGACGCGCAGGGCGCTGCGTTTGCGAGCGCGGAAATGCAGCGCTCGAATTTCCAGGACGCCAATCTGACCAATGTTGATTTCACAAAGGCAGAACTGGGGCGTGCGCAGTTCCATGACGCCGATATCAGCGGCAGCCGCTTCTCGTTTGCCAATCTCGCACGGGCGGACTTCCGAGGAGCGACGTTCACCGCGCCGATAGACTTTGACCGCGCCTTTTTCTTTCTGACCCGTATCGAGGGCGTCGACCTTTCCAATTCGGTGGGTCTGTCCCAGTGGCAGATCAACATGGCTTGCGGAGACGCCCGGACCGAGTTGCCTTCTGGCTTGACGAGGCCTGAAGATTGGCCCTGTCAATTCCAGCAGGAATAGTTGTCGGCAAGCGAACCGCGGCAATGCTACGCCCGACAGGATGAAACTGAGAACCCCCTATGTCATCGTGTGCGCTATATAACTTTTGCGACAGCCGGGGGCGGATGAATGGAATCGGGCGTATTTCTCCACTACCCACGCGGTCCGAGGCGGCAGAAATGGGGCCGAGCAGACCGTCCGCTGCTAGGGTACCCAGCACGCGAGCGGACATGTGAGACCTCGGTGCGAAGATCCGGGATCAGGCCCATTGCGGACGTACGTGTTGGTTCGCCTGTTGGCGCTGAAGCGCCTTATCGTTCAGTCTCGCGGCACACATAGATCAAATGAACCGTATCGTCATCGATCAATGTGCTCGACACCAGTTGCAGCGGAGGCCTTGCTTGCCCCTGCCGAGCACGAACGGCCTCACGTGCAGGTGATATTCCTCGATCAGGCCGGACTGGAGGGCATGGTATCGAAGCGCATCGGCAGCGCCTGGCTGAACTGGATACGGATGTCCAGCGGGATGACGCCCAGGAACTCGCGGCGCTCCTCGACGGCCATCTCGCGCAGATCGTGAGCGTTGACCGTTGAGGTGCAGGCGCTGCTCGCCGGCCTTTCTGCGCGTCGGCGCCGATCCCGATATTGAGGCGCTGGAGCGAACATGCCAGTTCGTCGCCGAGAACGCCGACGAGCTGCGCAACAAGAACCTCGCCTGCTGGCGCCTTGGAGTGAAAGAAACGAACCCCCTCCCTCGCTCTTGGCCCGTAGTTCCAAGCAGGCACTTGCTGGCGGACCTATTGAACCAAAAGACCTAGCAACGAACTGAAATCGACAGGGTCCCTTCATAGCGGAATTAGTCGCGCTAGGGGCCCGTAAGTCACCGTGTCGGGCCTTGGCGCACAATGGCATGTGGATAGCTAAGTTTGACCCGCGGCAAGCGTCGCTGGATGGTCACGAGAGGGCGCCACTCGCACAGTCCTAAGCGACAGCGCACACTAGGCGCGCTGCCACCGCTATCGAGACATCGCCGTCACAGCTACCGCACCGATTTTGCAGCGTCGATGATCACGTCTGCGACCGAACGAGGTTTGGTCAACATGATCAAGTGATTGCCCTCGAGCTCGGTGATATGCGCTTTGATGGCCTTGGCCATCGAACCTTCGAACGCCGGCGGGATCGCACCGTCAGCCTTCGCAACCACGAACCAACTGGGCTTGGTCTCGGACGCCGCCCGGGTCAGCCGTTCGTCGAAGAGACGGGCCGCCGATGGCTGCTGCGTCGCCGCGAGAACCGCAACCTCCTCGGGCGTCGCGTCCTGAGCGAAATACTTGCCCAGCCCCTCCTGGGGTACGGTCAGGAAGTCGCCGCTGTCCTTCTGCAGGGGTCGACGTCCAAGGCGCCGGCGGACTTCCCGCCGTAGCGCTGGTGACTGACTGGCCCTTCGGCAGGGCGAAGGCGGCAACGTAGACCAAGGCTTTGACCTTGTCCGCCGTTCCGCCCTCGGTGATCACCATTCCGCCCCAGGAGTGGCCAACGAGGATCACATCTCCCGGCGCGGCCTCGATGGCCCGTTCAGTGGCAGCGACGTCGTCTGCAAGCGAGGTCAGTGGGTTCTGGACGGCAACGACGCGAAGTCCGGCGCTCTGCAGCAATGGAAATGACCTTGCTCCAGCTGGAGCCGTCTGGGGGGCGCTACCACATATGCATGATTTACTAGTTATTTCAGTAACTTATTCGATTTTTGGTAGCGGGAGAGGGACTTGAACCCCCGACCCCAGGATTATGATTCCCGTGCTCTAACCAACTGAGCTACCCCGCCAGGGCGGCGAAGGCCCGAAATCCAGCTTAAATCGGCAGGCATATCGGCGCGTTCGCCAAGGTCGCGCGGATATAAGGTTGCGAGGCCAAGCCTGTCAAGCATCGAAGTGGCTGCCGCGCCGGCATATTGCTGGCGCCTAAAGCTTTGCCGGGCAGACATTTGGGCGCACAGGCCGGGGTTGAGTTCAGCGAGGCACGTCGCTATGTCTCGGCCACGAAAGCCATGGTCATGAATTGATGAAACCGCGCATTGCAGTCCTCGGTTGCGGATACTGGGGCAGCAACCACATCCGCACCCTAAAGGCGCTCGGCGCGCTGCACGCGGTTTCGGACGTCAACCCCGCGCGTGCGGAGGGTTTTGCCAGCGAGCAGGATTGCCTGGCGATCGAGCCGGAGGCGCTGTTTGCCCGCGACGATGTCGACGCCATTGTCATGGCGCTGCCGCCGCAGTTCCATGCCGACATGGCGGTGCGCGCCGTGCTCGGCGGCAAGGACGTGCTGGTGGAGAAGCCGATCGCGCTGACGGTGGCCGATGCCGAGCGCTCGGTGCAGGCGGCCGCCGATAATGGCCGTGTCTTCATGGTCGGCCACGTGCTGCGCTTTCATCCCGCCTTCGAGACGCTGAAGGCGCTGATCGACAATGGCGAACTCGGCGAAGTCCGCTACATCCACTCGCATCGGCTCGGGCTCGGCAAGTTCCACACCGAAAACGACGCGTTGTGGGATCTGGCGCCGCACGATCTGTCGATGATCCTGGCCATCACCGGCACCGAACCGGTCGAGGTGCGCGGCGAAGGCGCTGCCCTTCTCGACAATCTCAGCGACTTTGCGCATCTGCATATGCGCTTTCCCAGCGGCTTGCGCGGCCATCTGTTCGCCTCGCGGCTCAACCCTTACCGCGAACGGCGGCTGACCGTGGTCGGCACCAAGGCGATGGCGGTGTTCGACGATGTCGAGCCGTGGGAGCGCAAGCTTGCCGTCTACCGCCATGCGGTGTGGCAGGACAGCGGCCAATGGGCGTTCACCGCCAACGAGCCGTCCTATGTGGCGGTCGGGGAGGGCATGCCGCTGACGCGCGAGCTGGAGCATTTCATCCACTGCATCGAGACGCGGGCCGAACCGCGCACCAGCGGTGAGGAAGCCATCCGCGTGCTGCGCATCCTGACCGCCGGCACCGTTGCCCACACCAGACCCTAAAGAGAAAACGCCGTCTATTCGGCGGGAACCCGCGCCGGCTGGACGGCAAGCCGCGTCAGCATCGCCTCGGCTTCGGCGCCGCGCTCGGAGCGCTCGATGAAGCCGCCGCCGAACACGCGCGCCTCGTTGCCGTCGTCGGAATAGAGCACGCAGGCCTGACCGGGGGCGATGCCGGACTCGCCGTCAACCAGCTCCACCGAAGTGACGCCGGCGCGGTGATGCAGCACCGCCGGGCGCGGCGGCCGCGTCGAGCGTACCTTGGCGAAAAGCTCAAGCCCGGCCGCCGGGATATCGGTCAGCGGGCCATCGCCCAGCCAGTTCATGTTGCGCAAGAAGATCTTGTGGGTCTCCAGCGCCTCGCGCGGGCCGACGACGACACGGGCCCGGTCGGCGTCGAGATGGACGACGTAGAGCGGCTCGCCGGAGGCGATGCCGATGCCGCGGCGCTGACCGACGGTGTAGCGCAAAATGCCCTCGTGGCGGCCAAGCACGCGCCCGTCTATATGGACGATATCGCCCGGATTGGCGGCAGCCGGCTTCAGCTTGGCGATGATGTCGGAATACTTGCCCTGCGGCACGAAGCAGATGTCCTGGCTGTCCTGCTTGGCCGCAACCGTCAGGCCCATCTCCTCGGCGATGGCGCGAACCTCAGGCTTCGACAGGCCGCCGAGCGGAAAACGCAGATAGTCGATCTGCGCCTGGGTGGTGGCGAACAGGAAGTAGCTCTGGTCGCGGTCGGCGTCGACCGGCCGGTAAAGCGCGCGATGGGCGCCATTGGCGCCGGAGCGGATGTAGTGGCCGGTGGCCAGCGCATCGGCGCCGAGTTCCTTGGCGGTCGCGAGAAGGTCGGCGAATTTCACCGTCTGATTGCACGAGACGCAAGGGATCGGCGTTTCGCCGGCGACATAGCTTTCGGCGAACGGGTCGATCACCGCCTTGCGGAAGCGCTCCTCGTAATCGAGCACGTAATGCGGGATGGCGAGCGTCTCGGAGACGCGGCGGGCATCGTCGATGTCCTGGCCGGCGCAGCATGAGCCGGCCCGGTGCGTTGCCGCGCCGTGGTCATAAAGCTGCAGCGTGACGCCGACGACGTCGTAGCCCTCGCGCTTCAGGAGGCCGGCAACGACCGACGAATCGACACCGCCCGACATGGCGACGACGACGCGGGTGTTTTCGGGGCGTCCGGGAAGATCGAGGCTGTTCATGGTTCTTTCGTTCTGCGCGGCGCTTCAGTGCCAATGGCCGGAATATAGGTCAAGCGTCTCGACTGCGCCAGCTTTGCCGGGCCGGTTCATTTTTCCTGCCGGGTTCAACGCGCATGCCGGCAGATGTTTCAAATGCCGATGAAAAGGCTAACGCCGCGTTCATGATCCTTACCTAACCATTAGGGTCTGCTTAGGCAAATTTTAAAGCTGTGGCGGTAATGTGGTGGGGATTGGGTCTTTGAGTTTTTTGTAGAGAGTACGATGACCGATCTAATTAGACCGCGAGTCAAATATGTTATCGGGCCAGACGGCAGCCCACTTACCATCGCCGATCTGCCGCCGACAAACACACGTCGCTGGGTTATCCGGCGCAAGGCGGAAGTGGTGGCGGCGGTGCGTGGCGGGCTTTTGAGCCTCGAAGAGGCATGCCAGCGCTACAAGCTCACCACCGAGGAATTCCTGTCCTGGCAGGCGTCGATCGACGAATACGGCCTTGCCGGCCTGCGCACCACGCGCATCCAGCAATACCGGCATTAGGCCGGTAAGGGCGCTGATCAGCGCCCTTACGTTTGCGAGGGGCGACGATCTGCAATTTCAGACCGTCAGCACCACCTTGCCGATCGGCCTGGTGGCGAGAAAGGCATGGGCGGCACCGGCCTGTTCGAGCGGAAACGCCTTTGCCACGTGGACGGCCAGCTTTTTCGCGTCGATCAATTTGCCGAGCTCCACCAGGGCGGCACGGTCGGGCACTACGGACATGCGCTCGACGCGGACGCCTCGCGTCCTGGCCTTTGCCTTGGTGGCATCGCTGACATCGAGCAGCGACACCAGAACGCCGCCAGCGGTGAGCACTTTCAGTGATTGCTCCGCATGCACGCCGCCGAACGGGTCCAGAACCAGATCGATGTCGCGGGCCTTCCCGGTGAAATCATCCCTTGTGTAGTCGATCACCTCGTCGGCGCCGAGCGAGCCGACGAAATCGAGCTTTTCCGGGCTGGCGGTCGCGACGACGTAAGCGCCGTGCGCCTTGGCGATTTGTACCGCCAGATGGCCGACGCCACCGGCTCCGGCGTGGATCAGCACGCGCTTACCAGGTTCGAGCCGGCCATGGCGAACAAGGCCTTGCCAGGCCGTCAGGCCGGCCAGCGGCAGTGCGGCGGCTTGCGCGTGATCCATGCCTTCGGGTTTCGGCGCAAGCTCATCAGCCGGGACAGCGGCGAGTTCGGCGTAGGCTGCCGCCTGTTTGGGAAAGCGCGTCATGCCGAACACGGCATCGCCGACCTTGAGGCCGGAGACGCCGGAGCCCAGCGCCTCGACAACTCCCGAAACGTCCCAGCCAAGGACAAAAGGCGGCTCGCCAAGCAGCGGATAGTGGCCGCCGCGCACCGCACCATCGACCGGATTGATGCCGACCGCCTCGATGCGGACGAGCACTTCGCCGGCCTCGGGTGATGGCGCGGGGCGATCGGCAATGACGAGGACGTCGGGTCCGCCGAAGGAATTCTGAATAATGGCACGCATGGAAGGCTCTCCTGCTGGTTTTGATGTGCCACTATCATTTTGGATAGTTACATTCTCTTGTCTAGTATGTACCTTTTTGATATATACGCACCTCATGGATAGTGAAGATGTTTCCCCTTTCGGCTATGACGCCTTTCGGCGGTCGTGCCCGTCACACGCCGTGCTCGAGACGCTCGCCAGCAAATGGGTCTACCTGGTGATCTGTGCGCTGCGCCGGGGCCGGCTCCGCAACGGCGAATTGGCGCGCAAGCTCGAAGGCATCACGCCGAAAATGCTGACGCAGACGCTGCGTATCCTGGAACGCGACGGGCTTGTGCGGCGCGAGGTTTTCCCGGTCGTTCCGCCGCGGGTCGAATATGAGCTGACCGAACTTGGCAAGAACCTGGCAGGACTGCTCAATCAGATCAGAGCCTGGTCGGAGCAGCATGTGCCCGACATCAAAAATGCGCGCGCACGGGCGGCGGAACAGCAAGAAGATTTGAGTGCCTGAGGTGGGCACAGTTCGGTGCGCAGCAATAGCGCGCAAGCGCGACGCGCGTTAAAGTCTTGTTTTCAGCCGATCATGGCGCTGCGGCCGCCGGCTTCCGTGTCGCGCGCCTTGGTGTCGCGCGATTCCAGCATCTCGGCCTTGGAAAGCTCCGCTTCGGCTTCGCTCAGCAGTGATTCGGCGACATTTCGCTGCTGGGCGAGGTCGCTTTGCGAATTTCTAAGGTTGTCGCGGCGTAGACGTGCCGCCTTGGCGAAGGTCGGATAAGCAAAGTGATTGATGTCGGTGATGCCGGCCTTCTTCTCTTCGGCAGCGATCTGAAGTTCCAGCTCGACGGCCATGCGCTCGAATTCGGCGATCATCATGTCGAGCTGCAGCAGCTGCCGCCGCTTCTCGCTCACCTGAAATTGCTTCAGCCGAACGAGGTTTTCACGTGACTTCATGATTCGGTACTCCCGGAAACGCACACCTGCACATATCGTCCAATTCACCCGGCAAGGCCCAGGCGTGACCCGTTTCCACCGGCTTTCCCGGAACTATGGGAAACAAACTCCTAAAGTTTTTTGCCGGCGGTAACCATTCGTTTACGGGCATTGTTAATCATACGGCTCAGGACTTAAGGGCGGGTAAAAATTCTGCTTCTCGTCGCGAAACCCGGCCAACGAGTCCGAAGAGTCACTTAGTCTGGCTTATTAATGTGCCGCATTAACGGTTTGGGTCTGTGATTCGTTATTGGATTCAACAAGGTGTAGAAAGGGGTTAAAAAATCTGATACCGTCACGGACGGGGAATTAGGTTTTATTAACCATTCGATGGCAGCCTCTGCTCAGGGCAATCACTGCTCCGGTCCTGGACGGGTCGTGAAATGGTCCGGCAGCAGAAAAGGGGAATGAAATGCGCGTTCTGCTGATAGAAGACGACAGTGCAACCGCACAAAGCATCGAGCTGATGCTGAAATCAGAAAGTTTCAATGTCTATACGACCGACCTTGGCGAAGAGGGCGTCGATCTAGGCAAGCTTTATGATTACGACATCATTCTCCTCGATCTCAATCTCCCCGACATGTCGGGCTATGAAGTTTTGAGAACGCTTCGCCTTTCCAAGGTGAAGACGCCGATCCTCATCCTCTCCGGCATGGCCGGCATCGAGGACAAGGTGCGCGGCCTCGGCTTCGGCGCCGACGATTACATGACCAAGCCCTTCCACAAGGACGAACTGGTCGCCCGCATCCATGCCATCGTGCGGCGTTCCAAGGGCCACGCCCAGTCGGTCATCACGACGGGCGACCTGGTGGTCAATCTCGATGCCAAGACCGTTGAGGTCGGTGGCCAGCGCGTGCATCTGACCGGCAAGGAATATCAGATGCTGGAACTGCTCTCGCTGCGCAAGGGCACCACGCTGACCAAGGAAATGTTCCTCAATCATCTCTATGGCGGCATGGATGAGCCGGAGCTGAAGATCATCGACGTCTTCATCTGCAAGCTGCGCAAGAAGCTTGACGCCGCGTCTGGCGGGCAGAATTACATCGAGACCGTCTGGGGCCGCGGCTATGTGCTGCGTGAGCCCGAAGATATCCGCGTCAGCGCCTGAGCTAGGGGCGTGATCCCAAGGTGGGCGCCGGTTTTTTCGGAAAGAACCTGGCAAACAACAAGATAGAGCCGATCCGATTTTCGTCGGAATTGAACAGCTCTGATCAGGCGGCAACCTTCAAGGCGCGGAAGCACTCGAGCAGTTGCGGCCGGTTGAACGGCTTCAGCAGGTAGCCCTGGGCGCCGGCTCGTTTTGCCCGCATGATCGCCCCGACATCGACCTCGACCAGCGAAATCAAAACCTGCGGCAATACCGGGCTTTCCATGGCGCGCACGCGGCGGATGAGGTCCTGCGCCTGCATGTCCGGCAAGGCGCCGTCGACGACGATGATATCAGGCATGTCGGCCGCGCACATCTCGATCGCCTCGTGGCCGCTGGCGGCTTCGATCACCATCATGCCGGAACCGCCCAGGATACGCCTTGCGACCTTCCTGATGACGCTCGAATTATCGACGAACATGCAGCGTTTCATTCCCGGACCCTCTTGCCGTTTGGCGAACCGGCAGCGTCGTGGCATCTGCCGGGGAACATAGGCCGATCTGGTAAAGAAGCCGAAAAGCCGTTAGGTAAAACTTTCCTGAAGGTGTTTTTAGTGAAATCTTCTTTCGCAATGCTTCACGCAATCAATCTGCAAGCGCGTCTCTCACAAATATTAAGACCACGCCGTAAATAGGACTTGGAGAAAATACTTTCCCCGCTCTTTCGGAGAACTTCAGGCTGCCGAAAGGACGATCTCGTCGGCGGTCGCGTGGATCGAAATCGTCATGTTGGCTTCGCGGGCCAGGAGCAGCGTGTAATAGGGCTGCACCGAATGCGCGTCGATCGGCTCGTCCGGCCTGTTGCCGGAATGCAATTCCAGGAATTTGGGCGGCACGCGCAGCATCGGGCCGCTCGCCGCGAGTGCAAAGCGCGGCTCGGTCTCCAGGTTCTCCAGCGTGACCGCCAGCCTGCCGCCGCGCGGAATGGCGGCGTTGGCGACGAGGATGAGATTGAGCAGCAGCTTGACCTTGTTCTTGGGCAACAGCGCACGGGTCCCGTTCCAGACCAGTTCCGGCTTCTCGTTCTTCAGGAAGGCGATGGCCACGGCCTCGGCATCCCCGGTGTCGATCAGCATGCCGGCGGAACCGGCGGCGCCGAAGGCGATGCGGGCGAATTGCAGGCGGGCGGAAGCGTTTTTGGCGCTTTGGCGGATCAGTTTCATGGCGTCTTCGTCGGCGCCGCCCTCGTCGAGCAGCTCAAGCCCGTTGTTTATGGCGCCGACCGGCGAAATGATGTCGTGGCAGACCCGGCTGCACAAAAGCGCAGCCAGGTCGGGTGCGGAAAGGGTGAAAAGCTCGGCCATCGGCAAAAATCCCTGCAAATTTCACAACACAATGACCGGGCGATCATGATCACGCCTGTCAACACGAATCACGCTCTCTCCCAAGCATTCTGAATACACAGCGCTTATGCGTGCAGCAACAAATCCAAAATTTTGATTGTCGAAAATGGTGTGTTCACGCAGCAGGGTGCTGCGCGGGCGATGCGAAACAGCCTTCGAACCGCCATCTTCATGTGAGAGTTTAATGGTTGAAAAAGGATTACGGCATAGTTTGCCCCTAACAGTCATCCTTAACGGCCGCCAAAGAGCCGTACGGATGCGAGGCGTCGGCGAAAGTGCTCCCTGACGGAGATTGGAAGCATGGTTTCCCGATTCTACGACCGGACTTTTTTCCGTGTCATCTCAATGACGATCGCGCTCATCGGCCTTGTCGCCTTTTCGGCATCGGCGGCGCGGGCGCAGGAATACACGGCCCAGGAGATCGTCGATTCCGGTCATAAATTCTTCGGCGCGACATCGGGCGGGCTCGCCACCGTCGTCGAGAAGATTTTCGCCACCTATGGCCTGCCGAACGGCTATCTGCTCGGCGAGGAGGGGTCCGGGGCGCTGATCGGTGGCCTGACCTATGGCGAAGGCACGCTCTACACCAAAAATGCCGGCGATCACAAAGTGTTCTGGCAAGGCCCGTCGCTCGGCTGGGATTTCGGCGGCGAAGGCTCACGCGTCATGATGCTGGTCTACAATCTGGACGATGTGAGCAGCCTCTATAACCGTTTTGGCGGCGTCGCCGGCTCCGCCTATGTCGTCGCCGGCGTCGGTTTCAACGTGCTGAAGAACAACAATGTGCTGCTCGTGCCGATCCGTACCGGCGTCGGCGCCCGTCTCGGCGTCAATCTCGGCTACCTCAAGCTCACCCAGCGCGCGACCTGGAATCCGTTCTGACCGGCATGACGGAGCGACGGCGATTGGGCCTGTGATCCAGCGGCCCGAGCTTTGCCGCGACATACTCTTGCCGTGGCGCCGGATTTCCGTCATGCGAAGATGGCAAAGTCGACCTTTGGCGGTTGCCATGCACAACGGATAGTCATCTTGGTCCAGTCGATCCTGTTCTTTGTTCTCGGCTTTCTCTGCGCGGGCTTTCTGGCGCTGATGATTGCTCCGGCCGTGTGGCGGCGGGCGGTGGCGCTGACGCGCAAGCGCGTCGAGAGTTCGATGCCGTTGACGCTGGCCGAGATCCAGGCGGACAAGGATCGCATTCGCGCCGAGTTCGCGGTTTCGGTGCGCCGGCTGGAAATGACCGTCAAGTCATTGCGCGAGAAGGCCGCCGAACAGCTGGTCGAGATCGGCCGCGACCGCGAAGCCCTGAAGGAATTGGCGGCCGAGCGGCAGGACAAGAACCGGGTCGTCGCCGATCTTACAACCAGGGGCGAGGAGCTTCGCAAGCGCGATGAGCAGCTGCAGCAGCTGTCGGAGCGGCTTGCGGAGACCGAGCGCGCCCTCGAAAAGCGCGGGCTCGAACTGCGGAAACTGGAGCACATGTATGACGACGCCAGTTTCTCATCCAGCAGCCGGCAGATCGAGCTGGTGGCGCGCGAATCCGAGCTGCAGAAGCTGGCGAGCGACATTTCGCTGCTGCGCGGCCAGCGTAAGGAGGCGGACAGGCGCAGCCAGGAATTGGCAGCCGAAAGCAAGGCTTTGCGGGACGCGCTGAAGGCCGAGAAGAAAAGAACCGGCGACCTCGAAAAGAAAATCGAACGCCTGCTCGCCACGCTGGCCGATCGCGAGGACAGGCTGGAGCGCCGCGAGAAGGAACTGGTGCGCCTTCGCGAAAAGCCGAAAGGCGCTGAAAGGGCGCCTGCGGCGGGTCTTGCCGGCGTGCCAGGCAGTCAGGTCAATGTGGCCGCCAACGGCGACATCGAAAAGACAACCGCCAAGCTCGACGCCGACCGCGAGCGGCTGGAGGCCAGGCTGACATCGCTGGCACGCGAGAACAGGCGGCTGAAGACAGATCTTGCTGCCGTTGAAACGTCGAAATCACGGGCCGGAGATGATGCCGGCAGAGCCGGCGCGGCATTGCGCGAAGAGATGAACGATCTGGCGGCGCAAGTCGTGGCCCTGACGGCAAAGCTCGACGGGCCGGATTCGCCGATCGCCCGGGCGCTTGCAGCGGCTGAGGATACGCGGCCGGGGAGCGGCGGACGCAGCCTTGCCGATCGGGTGCGAGCGCTGCAGAAGGCCGCTTCGACCGACTGAGATACCGCAAGTGCGAGTGCGGCGGCTCCAAAGCGCGTCGCGTTCGACCGGCCTCATCGGACGCGCTTTAAGTTATCGCAAAACCGCTGCACGCTTTTGCGCAGCCTGCATCAGGCTCCGGAAAAATGATGCAGCGCGATGGCTGACGCGGCGGCGACGTTCAGGCTGTCGAAGCCTTGCGCCATACCGATCCGTAGCGTCTGCAGGCGGGCAAGCAGGCTTTCCGGCAGGCCTTCGCCCTCGGTGCCGAGATAGAGCGCCAGCCGCTCGTTTCTCTCGGCATCGCGAATGTCGATCTGCCCGCGCGGCGACAAGGCGAATTGGCTGAAGCCTTGCCGGTCGAGCATTGCGGTGCAGCCGGCGGTATCGGCAAAGCAGGCGAAGGGGACTTTCAAGGCCGCACCCACCGAGACGCGGATTGCCTTGCGGTACAGCGGATCGCAGCAGGTCGGGTCGAGAAGCACGGCATCCGCGCCAAAGGCCGCGGCATTGCGGAAGATCGAGCCCATATTGTCATGATTGGCGATGCCGACCAGCACCACGATCAGCGCGCGGGCGGGCAGTGCGCCAAGCAAGGCCTCGGCGGAGATGGCCGCGCCCTTGCGGCCGATCGCCAATATGCCGCGATGCATGTGGAATCCGGCAATCCTGTCGATGATTTCGCCGGATGCGACATAGATCGGAAGCCCGGCAGGCGCCTTGCGCAAGACGTCATCGAGGCCGGCCAGCCGGTTTTCGAGTACCAGCACCGATTCTGCCTCGAAGCGCCGGGCGGCGAGCAGCGTGTCGAGCACCACCTTGCCTTCGGCGACGAAACGGCCTTGCCGGCCGGCAAGATCTCGCTCCCGGATGTCGAGATAGGCTGCGACGCGGGGATCGTGCGGATCGTCTATGCGGATCGGATTCATGGCTTCCTCGGCGGACCATGGCGTCGGGCACGAATCGGGACTCGGTTTCGGAAGGCATGATGCCGGATCCGAAGCTCAGACCGTATCTCAGCGTCGAAATGGATGCACGCCGTTCTAATAGTCATCCAGTCACTGGGGCGCCGGGCCAGGATGGAATCTGCCCGGGCTTTGGCGACGGGGGAATATTGATTCCCGCGGTACGGCTCTTCGGCAAAGCCGCTTCAATGCAGAATTTCGATGGGGCGAGGGAACCGCACAGGGCCATGCCGCGTCATAGAAGCGGGCTCCTGCTGCGGTCCTGGAAGGACATCGATGATCAGGCTCCTCGTCGTCTTTGCCGCCACGCTTGCCCTTGCATGCGGCGTGGCCCGCGCCGCCAAGCTCGATCCGGCCACCGTCAATCAGGCCCAATTCACTGTCGGCGAACCGAAGGGTGTCGATCCGATGCTGCTGAAGGCGCAGATCCTTCTGGATCGCGCCCGCTTCTCGCCGGGCCTGATCGACGGTCGCCTTTCCCAGAACTTCGCCAAGGCCGTCGCCGCGTTTCAGGCGGCAAACGGACTTCCGCCCGATGGCAAGCTCAGTCCACAGACCTGGAGCAAACTCATCGCAACCTCCGCCAAGCCGGTGCTGGCGACCTATGAGGTGATGCGCAAGGATGTGCGTGGACCGTTCACCCGGCGTATTCCCGCCCGCTTGGAGAGGATGGCCCGCTTGCGGCGGCTCGGCTACCGCAATGCGGTGGAGAGGTTGGCCGAGCGCTTCCATATCAGCGAACAATTGCTGAGAATGCTCAATCCGGGCACCAGCCTCAGGAAGCCCGGCAGGACCTTGGTGGTGCCGGATGTCGACAGGGGCGACCCTCCCGCCGGCGTCGCCACCATCGAGGTCGACAAGGGCGCTCGCCTGGTGCGGGTGCTCGACCGTGCCGGCAAATGGCTGGCGGTCTACCCCGCCTCGATTGGGAGCGAGGAGAAGCCGGCGCCAAGCGGCATGGCAGAGGTCAGGCGCGTGGTGCACAACCCTACCTATCACTACGATCCGGACTTCGCTTTCAAGGGGGTCAAGACCAAGCGGCCCTTCACCGTCGCTGCCGGGCCGAACAATCCCGTGGGATCGGTCTGGATCGACCTTTCCATCGAAAGCTACGGCATCCACGGCACGCCCGAACCCGGCAAGATCGGCACGACCTTTTCGCATGGCTGCATCCGGTTGACCAATTGGGATGCCGAAGACCTTGCCTCGAAGGTGCAGCCGGGCACGAAGGTCGAGTTCAAGGAGGAGATTGCGCAGGCCGCCGACGAGCGTGTTCAGTAGCAAGGCTGACTTGGCAACAAGGCGGATTTGGCAGCAAGGCGGATTTGGCGGCAAGCGGATTTGGCGGGGTGTTCTCCGCCTCGGCCGCTCAAGTCCCGGCGCGACGCAGCCGGTGAGCCATCTGCGACAGTTCACCTTCGCCAAAAATGCCGTCCAGCATATGCAGCAATTCGCGCACCGCCCCGGATTTGCAGGAATAATAGATCATTTGCCGATCGCGGCGGGTCTCGACAAGGTCGGAAGCCCTGAGCTTGGCCAGATGCTGTGACAGGGCGGATTGGCTGAGCGACACCTTCTCGGCTATGGCGCCGACCGACATCTCGCCCTCGGCCAGATAGCTCATGATCAACAAACGTTTTTCGTTGCCCATCAGCGTCAGAAACGCAGCCGCGGTTCCGGCGTTGGCGACTAGTTTGTTCGAGACCATAGATCCCCCATGCCTTCTTGCTCATCCGCCGCTATGGGGGCAATAGCGTCGGATTCCATAGACTTTCCCTATAGATGCACGCCAGCGATTCAGCGTCACTCGCAAAGGTAGAACATTTCGCTCAAATCTCAAGGCTTGCTTTCCATGCAAGCCGATTAACTGTGCGGCTGTGATTAATTTGCCGATCGGGCGGCCTTTGCCATATCGACCAGGACAGGCCTGAGGTCGCGTGCCGCTGCCAGCGGCTCGGGGAAGAAGACCCGACAGACATCGTCGCCGGATACGAGATCCATCCCGTCGGCGTCGAACCCGGTGACGATCCAGCCGTCGCCCTCGGCCCCGCCGAAATGACTTGCGTAGAGGGCAATCGCATCGAGATGGTCGGCGTTCATATGGTCGAGTGCCGATTGCTCGCCGACGGCAAGCTCTTCGACGATCGCTCCCGTCGCGACCAGATAGGTGCGGTCGAGCAGATAGGCCTTGCCGAAGCCGCCGTTCAGGCTGGCGCGCTCCGGTTCGAGCCGGAAGATCGAGAAGTCGCCGAGTCCGGCATAGAGCTTCGCCTTGGGATTGTGGTTGAGGTAGCGCCGCTCGGCGCGGGCGTGTTCGTTCGATCCGCGTTCGAGCCGGACGGCGCGGCAGACGAGCGTCAGTCGCGGATGCGCCAGCGGATCGCCCTTGCCGGGTTCGCCGACGAGCAACGAGCAGCGCGGGTCGGCAAGGATAGCGCCGGTGTGGGCCGACAGCATCGAGACCAGGATCAATGGCGTACCGTCGATGTCGGTGGCGACGCCGACCCGGCTGGCCAGCGGCGAACCGGTCCCTGGTTCGAGCACCGCCAGCGCGCCGAAACGGGCGCTGCGGATCAGCGTCTTTGCCAGCCTGATCGCCTCGGCGTCGGTCGCGCGGATCACGTCTTTCCTGGGTTCGTCCAAAGCACCACCGTCGCTTTTATTTCGGCGCCATGCGGATGGCGCCATCGAGGCGAATGGTCTCGCCATTGAGCATCTGGTTCTCGACGATGTGCAAGACAAGTGCCGCGTATTCCGAAGGCTCGCCCAAACGGGAAGGGAAGGGTACTGCGGCGCCGAGCGAATCCTGCACCTCCTGCGGCATGCCGGCCATCATCGGCGTCCTGAAGATGCCGGGCGCGATGGTGCAGACGCGAATGCCAAAGCGGGCGAGATCGCGCGCCACCGGCAGCGTCATGCCGACGACGCCAGCCTTGGACGCGGAATAGGCCGCCTGGCCGATCTGGCCGTCATAGGCCGCGACCGATGCGGTGTTGACGATCACGCCGCGCTCGCCGCCCTGTAGCGGTTCGAGCCTCGCGGTCCGGTCGGCGACCAGGCGGATCATGTTGAAGGTGCCGATCAGATTGACCTCGATCACCTTGCGGTATTGATCGAGTGGGTGCGCTCCATCCTTGCCGATCGTCTTCAAGCCGATGGCGATGCCGGCGCAATTGACCAGAATGCGCGGCTCGCCGAGCGTCTCACCCACTCCCGCGACAGCAGCGGCACCGCTCTCCGCGTTGCTCACATCACATTGGACGGCGATGCCGCCGATGTCGGCCGCCACCTTGGCCGCCCGGTCAATGCCGAGATCGAGGACGGCAACCCTGGCGCCACGGACGGCAAGAGCGCGCGCCGTCGCCTCGCCAAGGCCAGAGCCGCCGCCGGTGACGATCGCAATCTGGCCGTTCGGGTTCATCTTGACGTTCGCCTCCCTGCCCAGACTAATGCTGCGAAGCCACCGTGCAACAGCGCCGGCACGGTCACGCCATCGCGGCGATGTGCTCGGCAATCCTTGCCTGGTCGGCGTGGCAAACCTCGCCCACCAGCCTTGCCACCGCGCCCGGCATGATCTCGTGCGCCAAAAGCCGATCGGGATCGACCGGACGCGGCATCGAGATCTGCCCGCGCGGCAGCCTCTTGAAGCCGAGCGGGCCGTAATAGGGTTCGTCGCCGACCAGCATCACGGCCGGCGCGCCGGCCTTGGCGGCGGCTTCCAGCGCGATTGCCACCAGCTTGCGGCCAATGCCGAGATTTTTGAAGGCCGGCCGCACGGCGAGCGGCCCGAGCATCAGCGCGCGGCCGGCACCGGCGGCGATACGCGTCATCCGTACCGAGGCGACGACGATTGCGCCGTCGACGGCCACGAATGACAAAGCGCGTTCGTGCGAGCCAGCTTGGCGGATCTTGTAGGCGGCAAGCACGAAACGGCCCGGCCCGAAAGCCTCGTTGTTGATGGCTTCGATTTCAGGATCATGCGCCGGAGTTTCCGGCAGGTATTTCACGTCGGCAAGGCTCATGGTCTTTGCGTTCCGGTATACGAGGAAAGGTTTGCTGCAAGCGGCAGCGTTCGCCAGTCAGCGCTTCATCAAGCGCGGGCGCTCTTTCGTCGTCGGTCGAACCGGATCACGGCAAAGTCAAACATGTGGATGTCCGCTACCACCAATTTTCAGCCGCCGCAATCGGCCGGCGCAGCCGACACGCACTCGACGCAGCCGTTGACGATCTGTTCAGCGTCGAGGATTTCCGCGGGGCCGCTTGCTGCCCTACATCGGGTAGGAACGCGAAAGGATATTTCATGGGATTGCTAGTCGAAGGCCAATGGCAGGACCGCTGGTACGATACCGGGGAGAGCGGCGGGAAATTCGTGCGCGCGCAGTCACAGTGGCGCGACTGGGTGACCCGCGACGGCGCGCCGGCCGAAGGACGAAAACGCGGCTTCAAGGCCGAGCCCGGCCGCTATCACCTCTATGTCTCGCTCGCCTGCCCGTGGGCGCATCGGACGCTGATCTTTCGCGTGCTCAAGAAACTCGAGGACGTGATTTCCATCTCGGTCGTCCATCATTTCATGGGCGCCGACGGCTGGACGTTCCTGGCCGAGGACGGCGCCACCGGCGACACGCTCTACGGCCTCGATTTCCTGCACCAGATCTACACCAGGGCCGATCCCGGCTATTCGGGCCGCGTCACCGTTCCCGTGCTGTGGGACAAACGCGAGCAGACCATCGTTTCGAACGAATCCTCCGAGATTATCCGCATGCTCAATTCGACGTTCGACGAATGGGGCGATGCCAAGCTCGATTTCTATCCGGAACCGTTGCGCGGCGAGATCGATGCGGTCAATGCGCTGGTCTATCCCGCGGTCAACAATGGCGTCTACCGTGCCGGCTTCGCCACCACGCAGACAGCCTACGAGGAGGCGTTCGGCGAATTGTTCTCGGCGCTCGAGACGCTGGAGGACCGCCTGTCAAAGCAGCGCTATCTCGTTGGCGGCCGCATCACAGAGGCGGACTGGCGGCTGTTCACGACACTGGTCCGCTTCGACCCGGTCTATGTCGGCCATTTCAAATGCAATCTGCGCCGCATCGCCGACTATCCGAACCTGTCGAATTATCTGCGCGACCTCTACCAGGTGCCGGGCGTTGCCGGCACGGTGAATTTGCACCACATCAAAGCGCATTATTACGGCAGCCACGAGACGATCAACCCGACGCGCATCGTGCCGGTCGGGCCAGAGCTCGACTATGGCGCGCCGCATGACCGCGACAGGTTCAGGAAGGCTGCCTGATTTTACCAGTAAGGCGATACCGCTGCGCCATCAAAAACCTCGGCAATCCGTCGCAAAGTTGCCGGCGTCGTTCCCTGAGGCAAGCGGTCGAGCGGGAAGAAGCCGGCTTCGGCGATCTCGCGGTCAGGCAGCTTGGGTGCTGGCTGGTCGAACTCCTCGACCAGATAAAGGCCGACATGATCGCGGCGGCTGGCGCGGCGGTTGAAATGCAGCGACTTCAGCACCGGCGGTCCGGTCAGCGCGATGTTGCCTTCCTCGAAGACTTCGCGTGTCAGCGCTTCGATCATCGTCTCGCCCAACTCGACGCCACCGCCGGGCAGGTGCCAGCCAGGAACATAGGTATGGCGGATGAGGAAGACGGAATTGGAGGGGCGGTCGTGAATCAAGCCGCGCACGCCGAGCGTCATCGGCCGCCGCAGTACGAAATACAGGTGAAACAGCCTTGCCCTGAGGCCCGGCCATCCGGTCTGGCGCAGCGCTTGCTCCGGATCCGGCGTCGTCATCGTCCGCGAAACCGTGAGTGGAAAGCGGCGCGCGCCTCGCCTATGAAGAAAAGATGTTCAGGCTCGCGCATATTTCCGATGTCCATCTGGGGCCGCTCCCCGATGTAACCTATCGCGATCTCGCCTCCAAGCGCGTGGTCGGCTACGTCAATTGGCAGCGCAACCGCCGCCGCCACATGCACGACGCCGTCATCGACACGATCGTCGCCGACATGAAGGCCAGCGGGCCGGACCATCTCGCCATCACGGGCGACCTGGTCAATCTGGCGCTCGACGGCGAACTCGAGATGGCCAAGCACTGGCTGGAGACGCTGGGCTCGCCCAACGACGTGTCGGTGGTGCCGGGAAACCATGACGCCTATGTGCCGGGCGCCTTCGACAAGACCTGCCGGTCGTGGGCGGCATGGATGACCGGCGACGGCGTCAATACGCCGGTCGACCGCAACACCTTTCCGTATCTGCGCGTACGCGGCGATGTTGCGCTGATCGGCGTCTCCACGGCGCGCGCCACGGCTCCGTTCATGGCCAACGGCTTCTTTCTGGAAGGCCAGGCGGAACGGCTGCGCGGCATGCTCGACGCCACAGGCAAGCGCGGCCTGTTCCGGGTGATCATGATCCACCACCCGCCGATGCGCGGCGCCGTTTCGCAGAACAAGCGGCTGTTCGGCATCTCGCGCTTCCACAGGGTGCTTCACCGGCACGGCGCCGAACTTGTGCTGCATGGCCATTCGCATGTGCCGTCGCTGTTCTTCATCGGCGCCCGCAAGACAAAAATCCCGGTGGTCGGCGTCGCCGCCGCCGGGCAGGCCCCCGGCAGTTCGCATGCGCCGGCGCAATACAATCTGCTCGACATCGACGGTGAAAAGGACAATTGGCGGATCAGGCTGACGCGCCGCGGCCTGACCGGGCCGGCATTGCCGCCCAGCGACCTGCAGACGCTGGAGCTTGGCGTCGAGGCCGAGGCGTCGATGGCTAGAGCAATTCCAGGAAAAGTGTGAAGCGGTTTTTCGGAATTGCGTCAGAACAAAGAGATAGAGCCGTTCAGCATTTCGGTGAAACGCTGAACCGCTTTAGAAGCTGATTTTCATCGCGACGATGCGATCCCAGAACAGTACGAGCGAAATCGCCAGGCCGACCAGGGCGCCGGCGGCGATCAGGCCGAGGCCCGAGAAGAACGCCGACCAGCCGTTGCTGCGCGCGGCGATCTGCAGCGGCGGCTCGGCCTCCGCCACCAGGGCGCGTTTGAGGCCGGCGACGGCTTGCTCGATGCCGCCTTCCATCATTCTCTGGCGTTCGACAACGCGCTCGGCGACATAGCGCGTCACCTGGTCGGCAACGACCTTCATGTCGGTCGATTCGGCGAGGACGACGCGGCCGATGCGTGTGTCCTTGAGAAAGCGGTAGGTGCGGCGGTCGCGTCCCATGGCGACATGGCTGACGGCGTCGATCCACAGCCGTGGCTGCAGGCCGGACGAGACGGCGAAGTCGAAACTGTCCATGTCGGTGGGCACGTCGCCGAAGACCGGTGCGAGTTCGGCGGCAAGCAGATCGAGCCGCATGCGATGCGCTTCGCGCATGTCGACGACGACATCGTCGCGGTCGGCGAAGGCGTTCTTGACGTCGCGAATGGCATCGGACAGTTTTCGCGACTGATCGATCTGGGTGATGTTCTCGCCTGCGTCCTTCATCGGCGTTGCCTCGCGGGTTAGGTTAACACCGAATTAACACAGCCGCCGGCAAAATGCACTTGCCAGATCGACGGGCCGGCAAGGGTTCGGTGGAAGGAGCACCTGCGCCGCGGCCGTCCCGCGCGAGGGCGGATCAGCTCGCCGCCGCAGCCAATTCTGGACGAGGCCGCCTGCTGCGGCGCCGCATGTTGCGACGGACAGCCTCGACGACCAGGCCGGGCGCTTCCTCGACCAGCATGTGGCCGGCTTCCAGCACGTGGTGCAGATGAAAATGCTTCGGCAGGCCGTCCGCCTGGCTGACGGGCAGCATCGCGTCGTTGGTTCCCCAAACCACCATGATTGGCATATTCAGCGTTTTAAGCCGCTCGCTTGGGATGACGCCTTGCCGATCAGCCCTGGTCATGGCGGCCCCGAGCTCGACAAGTGTCCGTAGCTGACCGGGACGCTGCCGCATCTCGTTGACGAGATCGACCCTATGCTGCGAAGGTCGGCTTTGTGGTCCCGACATGTCGGCAAGACAGGCGCGGATTTCATCCGTGCCGGCAGCGGCGGCGTAACGACGCAGCAGCGGACCATTGATCTCAGGACCGAAACCGCCCGGCGCCAGCAGCGTCAGCGAGGCTATTTTTTCCGGCTCGTTCAATGCCATCAGGGCGGCCACGGCGCCGCCCATCGAATGGCCGACGAGATGGGCCCGCTTAATCCCGCGAGCGGAAAAATCCGTAAGGACGGCACTGGCTGCAATCCTGGCCGGACCGCTGCCCGGAAAATCGAGCGACAGCCCATGCCCCGGCAGATCATAGGCCAACGTCCGCGCGCCGAGTGCCAGGGACGCGGCCACCTCGCGCCAGTCGTCGTGGCAGCCACCGAAACCATGCAGCAAGGCGATGGTTGTCGGGCCGGTGCCCCGTTCGGCAGCGTAAAGAGATGGGCTCATGCAAACTTTATGGATCAGATGCCCGGGGGCGGTCTTATGCGAGGATCAGTCTTTGCGGGAGATCAGACTTATGCGGAGATCAGTCTTATGCGCGATCAGACCTATGTGGGATCAGATTGGCCGGTTCAAATTGTGTCTGAATTGCGCTTTGGCCGTCCGGATGGCCAGTAAAATCTTCGCGATCACCTGACGTCGTGCACGCGCCGGGAGACGTCAGCTGGCGCCGCCAAGCCCGGCGGCGCGCAGGGCCTCCACCAGCCGGTTGGTCAGATCGGCGGGATATCTTCGCTCGACGAAGGTTGCGCGCGGATCGGCTGCGAATTTCGGGAATTTGGTGGTCAGTTCCTGCAGCAGCCTGCTCGCCAGCTTCTCGCGGCCGGCAGCTTTGGCACCGATCAGCCGCGCGGCCAGATAATGCGATTTCATTTCCGTCGTTCGCAAGCCGTCGCCGGCGAGCGTCGCCTTGTTCATGTCGCCCATCATGAACTCTCCGGCGAACAGCCCGTAATCCCACCATGTCGGATGGGCGCTGGCGATGTCCACCGCGTGAGCGATGATCGGGGTGCCCTCGCTGTACCTGCCGGCGAAAACCAGCCCGTAGCCATAGGCGGCGGCCATTGCGAGATCATACGGATTGAGCTCATAGGCCTTGCGCATCCAGCGGATCGATTCCGCGGAATCGCCCATGCGCGAGTTGAGATAACCAAGGGCGCGGTGCGCGTAGGGGCTGGTCGGGCCCATCTGGATGGCGCGATGGGCAAACGTCATCGCTTTTTCGATCGTCGCGTCGGCGGGGTAGGGATAGTGGTCGGTGACCGCTTCAAGATGCAAGGACGCGAGCTCCGAATAGACGAGCGACGACTTCGCCTTCCCGTTGGCAAGATCTTCGAGGCAGCGGTAGGCGGCTTCGTGCGTCTGGGCATTCTGGTCGAGATAATATTTGCCGTTGAGCACCAGGCACGCCGTCAGCCCGGTCTGGATGCCGCTCTGCTCGATGTAGTTGTAGATCGTGCCCGAGGCGGGAAGAGCCGAGCTCAAAATGCCGGAGATCTGGTCCTCGATGGCGGTGTTCGCGCTGTCGCCGGCGGTCAGGTTGCGTGACAGCAGCACGCGGCCTGTTGCCACGCTTTGCAGCTCGAGCATGATGTCGCCGCTGCGCGGCCCGGGCAGGACATCGAATACGAAGCTGGCGGCGTCGGTAACTGGATCGGGCGGGCTGTCGGCATCACGGCCGATGAAATTGATGGTGTCGAAGCCGCTAAGGCCGGCGCGCAGCGATGCGGCGACACGGCGAGCCACGTCGCTGTCGGCCTTGATGGCGATGTAGACCTGGGGAAGGTTTTCAACCGGAGGCGCTGCAATGCTGGCGGTCGCCACCGCGGTCTCGACCGCCGTGTCGCCGCCGGTCAGCAACACCACGCTGCCCTGACGAAGGATCAGCACACCCAGCATGAGGATGACCAGCGCGATCGCCAGCCAGAAGAACTGCAAATGGCGCTGCAGCGAAGGTGCAGCAGGGGCGACGGCTGGAACGCTCAGCAATGCAGCCGGATGTGTCCGGTTGCGGGCATCTTCCGGCGATCCGGGCGGGGCGTTTGTCGCCTCCTCTGTCGCCGGCTGCGGCTTGCTCTTTGCCTCCACCTCCGCCGGCAAGCGAATGGCATTGAGTTCGTAGGATGGAACATAGCCGCCGCGCGGAATGGCGATGCGGACCGGTTCGGCAACGCCCTCATTGGCGAAATACTGCTGCAGAAGCTCGCGCAGCCTGCCGGCCTGCACCCGCACCACCGCATCGGTCGACGGATCGAAATCGCCGTCCTTGCCGAAGACGTCCATCGCTATGGAGAAGCCCTTGAGCCGGTCGGCTTCGCCTGCCTGCTCGCGCTCGACGAGATAGCGGAGCAGCTTGCGCGCGCGCTCGGATCGTCCGAACGTTTCGCTGGCAAGCAATCGCTCCAGCGTTTCGCGCACTGCGGGGGCGGCAGGCGTGGTATGCTGCAAGTGTCGATCCCTTCGAATTCGGCACAGGTTGAGGTACAATCATATAGCGCTGGCGGCGCCTTACAAGCGTGTGCTTATGGTGCGATAGCGTACCCACCGGATAAAAGTCCGGTGGGCCGATGGCGCAAGTCTGGCAGTCTCGGCTAGCCGAGCTTTCGGCCGACGATGCGGTTGGCGGCCGAAACCACGGCTTCGAGCGAGGCGGCGACGATGTTGGTGTTGATGCCGGCGCCGAACAGCTTGCCGTCCGGATGTTCCATCTCGACATAGGAAATGGCCGAGGCATTCGAGCCGCGCTGCATGGAATGCTCGGAATAATCCAGCACCGACATGGGCACCCCGACATGGCGCGACAGCGCATCGACGAAGCCGTCGATCGGGCCGGTGCCGGTGCCTGATATGGTCACCTCCTTGCCTTTGTCGAGGATCACCGCTTCGACCACGCGCCGGCCCTTGACCTCGGTGTCGGGGTAGGTGTGGTGGTCGAGGAACTTCAGCCGCGCGCCGGGCTGGTCGACATAGGTATCGAGAAAGCGCTCGTAGATGCGCCTGGCCGGCACTTCCTTGCCTTCGGCGTCGGTGATCGCCTGGATGGCCTGGCTGAACTCGATCTGCAGGTTGCGCGGCAGGTTGAGGCCGTAATCCGCATGCAGCACATAGGCGATACCGCCCTTGCCGGACTGCGAGTTGATGCGGATGATAGCTTCATAGCTGCGGCCGACATCGGCCGGGTCGATCGGCAGGTAGGGCACCTCCCAGTGCGGCGTGTTGGCCTTGCGCAGCGCCTTCATCCCCTTGTTGATGGCGTCCTGGTGCGAGCCGGAAAAGGCGGTGTAGACGAGCTCGCCGACATAGGGATGGCGCTCTGGGATCTTCAGCTGGTTGGAGTATTCGTAGACGTCCTTCATGCGGTTGATGTCGGAGCAGTCGAGCTCGGGATCGACGCCTTGCGTGTACATGTTGAGCGCCAGCGTGACGATGTCGACATTGCCGGTGCGCTCGCCATTGCCGAACAGCGTGCCTTCGACGCGGTCGGCGCCCGCCATCAGGCCGAGTTCTGTGGTGGCGATGCCGGTGCCGCGGTCATTGTGCGGGTGCAGCGAGATCAACAGGTTCTCGCGGTTGTCGAGATTGCGGCACATCCATTCGATGCGGTCTGCATAGATGTTGGGCGTCGACATCTCGACCGTGGAGGGCAGGTTGATGATCAGCTTGTTTTCCGCCGTCGGCCTGACGATCTCGGTGACCGCGTTACAGATCTCCAGCGCCACTTCGAGCTCGGTGCCGGTAAAGCTCTCCGGCGAGTATTCGAAACGGTAGCCGCCGCCGGCCTTCGCCGCCATGTCGGTGATCATCTTGGCCGCATCGGTGGCGATCCGCTTGATGCCGGCGACGTCCTTCTCGAAGACGACACGGCGCTGCAGCTCGCTGGTCGAGTTATAGAAATGGACGATCGGGTTGGTGGCGCCCTTCAGCGCCTCGAAAGTGCGGGTGATCAGTTCCGGCCGGCACTGTACCAGGACCTGCAGCGAGACGTCGGCGGGCACGTTGCCTTGTTCGATGCACCAGCGGGCGAAATCGAAGTCGGTCTGCGAGGCCGACGGGAAGCCGATCTCGATCTCCTTGAAGCCCATGTCGAGCAGCAGGGCGAACATGCGCGCCTTGCGTTCCTGGCCCATCGGATCGATCAGCGCCTGGTTGCCGTCGCGCAGGTCGACCGAGCACCAGATCGGCGCCTCGTCGATCACTTTCGAAGGCCAGGTGCGATCGGCAAGGCCGACGGTCGGATAGGGTTGGTATTTGCGGGCAGCGTCCGGCATGCCCCTTGCGGGCTTGGTGGTTTCCTCTACGTTCAGACGGATATCTTCTCTTGCGTTCATCGTCTTTTCTCCCGGCGGCTCGCGGATCCAGCTTCAGGCGGATTGGTGGCGAGCGGCGCCTTTACCAGAATTTCGTTCGCTTGATGTGACGTGCCAATTTGTAGACTGGCCAAGGAGCGTGCGCGTGAGCGGCGAATTCGACCGCCGGGCGCTCCTTCAGCGAACCCGGCGATCGCCGATAAGGCCAAGAAGCAGCAGGGTGGAGGCAAGCGCGCGAACGGTCTGGCCGGCAATGCCGGTCGGACGGGACGCAAAAGAGGTGGCGCGCGGGCTCATGGCGGTTTTCATACAGGAGCGGGCAAAGCGAGGCAAGTGGGAGCCTCGCTGTCGGCTTGGGGCTGTTCGATGCCAGGGAAATCAATCAAAAGGATGACCGATGCCGGCGCTGCCCTTCACGCAGGGCGGCGCAAACCTGTCGCGATTGTCCGGGGTAGCCACATTTTGTTCTTGCTTTGTGCCGGCAGCTATGCTACTAATCTGGGTATGGTGCTAATTGGCTCCAACGACCCGCCTCCCGAGGCGGGTTTTTATTTTCGGCGTCATGCTTCGAGGACTACCCTATCGTCCCATCCGGCCGCTCCTTCCAGAGCACCGGAATCCGGTCCAGGAGGAAAGACATGGACACGCCCGATCCCATCCGCCGCTTTGTCGAAGCCACCAATGCCGGCGACACCGAAGCCTTCCTGGACAGTTTCACGCCGGATGCCTTTCTGAGCGACTGGGGCCGGTCGTTCCGGGGCCGCGAGCAGATTGCGCGCTGGAACCAGTCGGACAATATCGGCGTGCAGTCCAGGTTCAGCATCCTCGGCATCGCAGCAGCGGACGGCACCTGCCGCGTTCGCATCGCCGTCGAAGGCAACGGTTTCAACGGCGAGGGCGATATGGTCTTCACGCTGGACGGCGAGCGTATATCGAGCCTGGTGATCAGCTGACGCAGCCCAGCTGGTCTTTACTCCCGCAGGCTTCTCGCCACCAGCCGCGCCACGCTTGGGCCGACCAGAAGCACGATCAGGAAGCGTGCCGATTGCAGCGCCATGACGAAGGATATGTCGACATGCTGCGCGGCGGCGGCGATGATGGCGACGCTGTCCATGCCGCCCGGGCTGGTTGCCAGATAGGCGGTCAGCGGATCGATGCCGAGCAGGCGGCTGATCAGGAAGGCGAGGCCGCCGCAAAAGCCGATCAGGGCAATGATCGAGCCGACGATCTGCGGCAGCGCGCGGGCCGCGTGGCGCAAAATGGCCCTGGTGAAATTCAGGCCGATGCTCCAGCCGATCGTCGTATAGCTCAAGGCAAGCAGCCAGGGCGGCAACTGCATGGTCACGCCGAGCCCAAGATGGATCACGGTGCCGAAAATGAAGGTGCCGAGGAAGAACGGCGACGGCAGCCGGAAAATCTTGCCGGCGAGGCCGCCAACCAGCGCCACGCCGAAAGTCGCGGCTAAGCCTTGCGGGTCGACCGGTGGGAACCAGACGATGGCCGGCACCTCGATGCCCGAGGTGTCGACCCAGAGCTTGGCCACCAGGGCTGCCGTCATCGAGACGCAGATTACGCGCAGATAAAGCATGAAGGCGACGAGGCGCTGGTCGGTGCCGAACGCACCGGCCATCAGCACCATGGCGGTGGCGGCGCCCGGCGACGAGCCCCAGACCGCGGTGGTGCCGGGCAGGATGCGCCAGCGGCTGATCAGCCAGCCGAGCAGGCTGGATGCCGCGACCGTCGCCATCACGACCCCAAGGAACAGCGGCCATTCCTTGTAGAAGACGGGAAAGATATCGGCCGAGATGGAACTGGCGACCAGGCAGCCGACGACCGCCTGGGCTGAGCCGAACAGAACCCGCGGCACGCGCACCGTGGCGCCGTTGGTGCCGGCGACGATGGCCGCCAGCATCGGTCCGATCAAGAGCGCGGCCGGCAGGGCGGCGAGTTCCAGCGCGCCGGCAAACAGCACCGAGACCACCACCAGGACGGGCCACTGCCAGGCCTTGTGGATCCGCGCCAGGTGCTCGATGGCCGGCGGGTTCGGGGAAGAATCCATAGATGGGCTCTTAGACCGGCCGCGAAAAAATGCGAACCCTTTTTGCGGGGTTGGCCTTGGGTGACGACTGCACTAGGAGATGGCCGGCAGGCCAGAGGGGGGCGCTGTCCCGCCGGCCTCTCCCTCTATTCCGCCTTCACTGGCAAGCCGAACCCGCCAACAGGATGCGTCTCCACCTGGAACTCGAACCCGGCGATGATCGGCCGTGCCTTGGCGATTGCCGCCTGGATTTCGGGCAGCTGCAGCGAAGCCTTGTGGCTTTCGGCATCGGTCCACACCTCGGTCACCCAGATCGCGTCGGCATCGGCCGGATCGGTGGCGATGATGTAGTTCAGGCAGCCGGGCATGGCGCCGGTGCTGGCGAGCAGGATATCCATCATTGCGTCACGCTGGCCGCGCATCGCCCGCATCTTGCCGATCAGTCCGTACATTCGCTTTGCTCCGTTGAGATGACGCAACCAGGAGTATGCAGTTCGCCGTCTACGGCATCAACTGCCCGCCATTGACCTCGATCACCTGGCCGATGATGTAGCCGCTCAACAGATCGGAGGAGAGGAACAGATAGGCGCCGACGCAGTCCTCGGCCGTGCCGGCGCGGCCCTGCGGGATGGTGGCGATCATGCCTTTCATCTGGTCGTCGGTCGAGTAGCGCTCGTGGAAAGGGGTGGCGATGGTGCCGGGCGCCACCGCGTTGACGCGGATGTTGAAGCCGATCAGCTCCTTGGCCATGCCGCGCGTGACGTTGGAGACGAAGGCTTTGGCCGAGCCGTAAAGGCCGGCGCCGCCACCGGCGCCGTCGCGCGCGGCGATCGAGGAGGTGTTGACGATGAAGCCGCCCTGCCGCTTCAGCCATGGGATCGCCTTGCGCGAAGCTGTCAGCACGGAACGCGCGTTGAGATCCATCACCGCGTCGTAATGCGCTTCGGTCTGCTCGGCATAGGGCACGCGGCCGAGCATGCCGCCGGCATTGTTGACGAGGCCGTCGAGCCGGCCGAAATGTTGCGCACTGTCCTCGACGACGCGCTCGACATCGGCGGGGATCGAGAAATCGCCCTGGGCGAGGAACACGTCGCCGCCGCCGTTGCGAATGGTCGCGGCCAGGTTTTCGGCAGCCGCGCGGCTCGAATTGTAATGCAGCGCGACGCGGCATTTCTGCGCGGCGTAGGCGAGTGCGAGCGCCGCGCCGATGCCGGTCGAGGCGCCGGTCACCAGGACCGCCTTTCCGGCAAGGTCGGGGATGACCAGAGAGGGGCTGACAAGGGTGGTGGTGGCTGGCACGTCTATTCCTCCGGGGACTCTGCCTGCTCTTCGTAGGCCCTCGCAGTCCTCGCGTTCAAGTCCGTAAAAGTTTAGAGCGGTTCACCGTTTCACGGAAACGGCGAACCGCTCCCTCTTTGTCTTGACGCAATTCCGGACGGAAAACCGTTTCACACTTTTCCTGGAATTGCCCTATGGCCTGAGATAGGCGTAGCCCTGGCGTTGCAATTCGGCGAGCTTGACGACGCCGCCCCTGTCGGCTGCATGGAAGCCGTCGAGCAGGTCGGCCAGGCCGATATCCATGCCGTGCATGGTGTTGGCGCAAGCGTGCGGGCTGAGCCCATCCTGGACAAGGCCGGCGAACCGCCCGGAAATGGCGGCCGATATGCCCTTCGACTTGAAGGCGGCAAGTGCTGGGCCGTGCACGACAAGCGCGATGTCGACTTTGCCGTCGGTGCCTTCGAAGTGGTTCTTGATGTTGCCGAGCACGAAATTGACCTTGTCGAGGTCGCTGAGGTGATAGGCGACCTTTTGCCTTTCCTCTTCGGCCGCCGCCGGCTTGACTTCACTAGCTGCGGCCTTGATGGGGCGCAGCCCGAAAAGCCCGGCGGCCCCGGCAAGACCGACGCGGAAAATATCGCGGCGTCGCATGGCTTCATCTCCCATTTGGCCGGCCGGCGCAAATTGCGTGGCCTCGGCCTCGATCCTAACATAAGTTCACGCCATGTCTTGTCGGGGCAGGGGGAGCCAGCATGATATCAAGGACCGTGATGGGCGCCGGAGTTGGGGTTGCCTTGCTCGCCGCCGTCGCCGGCTCTGCTTTCGCCGATGACACGCTCAAACTCACCGAGCTCAGCCCCGACGGCAAGGACGCCTGCTTCGGCCGCGTCTATGACGCCGCGCATCTCAAGTCGCATCCGCAGCAGAAGGTGACGCGCATCTTCTTCTATTACGGCCGCGATCCGGTCAGCCGGCCAAACGAGGAGCCAAGCACCGGCATCGATTCCTCCTACAATGGCTTCATGGCGACGACGGTGCGCGGCGCCGAGGCGCCTGAATGGCTCGGCGGCTGGTGCAGTCATGAGTCGGAGGACGGCAAGACCGGCCCGATCCGTTGCGGCATGGACTGCGACCGCACCATGGCTTCGCTGAAGGTCGACGACAAAGGCCGGCTGATCGTCTCGGACGTGCAGCCCGACCTCTATCTCGACGCGGGATCGGAAGACGAGCTCGGCAAGGCGGAGTATGAAAGGCAGGCGCTGGGCAAGGACGACAACGGCTTCAGGCTCGACCCGATGCCGGCCGCCACCTGCAAGGCGGAGTTCGCGCGCATCGACCCGATCGACCCGGCCCTTGGCCCGCCATTGCGCGAGCGGCTGAAGCCGGACCAGCCCTTCTGCTACGGACGCGACTACGACGCCGAGCATCTCGGCTCGCATCCCGATCAGCTGACCCAGTCGATCAGGGTTTTCCGCGGACCGGTCGAGCTGGCGTCTTTCGCCAAGGAGGGCGATCCGGCCAATTGGCCAAGCGGCGCCGATATCGCCGTTTCGGTTACCACGCGGCAGAAATCGGCCAAGGTCACGCAGGTCTATAACTGTCAGGGCGAGGGCGACCAGTGGCGCTGCGCGGCGAGCGCGAAGACGGGTGCTGCCTCCTGCGATATCGGGCAACAGGAGGTCTTCCTTCGCCGCGGCGCCAACGGCACGATGATGCTGGCCAACCCGAACAGCGGTCTGCCGATCATCGATCTGTGTTCGGCGGAGGGCGACACAATGTCCGACGACAAGGTCTACCGGCTGGAGCCGATGCCGCAGGCTGCCTGCGGGCTGTAGCAGTTCAGAGACGCGATGCCGGCGGGACAGCACCCCCCTCTGTCCTGCCGGACATCTCCCCCTCAAGGGGGGAGATCGGCAGCTTCACCGACAGCGTTCTTCTTTGAAAATTGGCGAAAGCCGAAGCGACATCCAATCTCCACCCTTGAGGGGGAGATGTCCGGCAGGACAGAGGGGGGTGCTGTCCCGCCAACCTCAAGGTTTTGGATGGCGGCGTCCCGCTATCGCCTCACGCGAACGGCACGGCGGTCGTGCCTTTGGGCAGTTTCGCTTCGTCGTCGGGTTCGACATGGATGATGACCCGCACGGAAGGGATCTCTGCCTGCAGCGCGTCCTCGATGCGGTCGCAGATGACGTGGCTGGCGCCGACCGACATGTCGGCGTCGACGACCAGGTGGAACTCGATGAAGGTGGCGCGGCCGGCGATGCGCGTCTTCAGGTCGTGGACCTCGAGCGCGCCCTTGCAATTGGCCGAGATGATGTCGCGTATGCGGATATGTTCCTGGGTGTCGACCGCGCGGTCCATCAGCCCGTTCATCGACGAGCCGATGACGTGCCAGCCCTGCCACAGAATGTTCAGCGCCACGATCACCGCAAGAGCCGGATCGAGAACCTGCCAGCCGGTCAGTACGGCGCCGACCAGGCCGATGAACACACCGACCGAGGTCGCCACGTCGGTCATGATGTGCCTGCCGTCGGCAACGAGAGCCGGCGATTTTTCGCGTCGGCCGGTGCGGATCAGCGTCAAGGCCCAGACGGCGTTGATGACCGTTGCGACGCCATTGACGGCAAGGCCGGTCCATGGCTTTTCCAGCAGGGCGGGATGCTGCCAGGACCACCAGACCTCATTGAGGATCAGCAAGGCGGCAAGCACGATCAGCACGCCTTCGAGGACGGCCGAGAAATACTCGGCCTTGTGGTGGCCGAACGGATGGTCCTGGTCGGCTGGCTTGTAGCTGACCTGGATCGCCCAATAGGCGGCGGCAGAGGCAATGACGTTGACGATCGATTCCAGCGCGTCCGAATAAAGCGCGACCGAACCGGTGACGTACCAGGCCACCAGCTTCAGGCCGAGCACGACGCAGGCGACGACGATCGACCAGAAGGCGAGGCTGGCGACCTTCTGCCTGGCGGCGGCTTTGATTTCCGCCGCGGTCACTGGGGAAAAGATCCCAACACTGAGCCCTCGAACTAAGCGGCCTTTTCCTTGGCCTTGCGCGGCAGGTGCGCGACGATGTTCTCGATGATGCGCATGCCGGCATTGTGGCCGAGCGTCATGATCGATTCCGGGTGGAACTGCACTGCGGCGATCGGCTCCTTGCGGTGCTCGAAGGCCATGATGATGCCGTCCTCGGTCTCGGCGGTGACGACAAAACCATCGGGCAGCCGTACCGGATCGGCAAAGATCGAATGATAGCGGCCGACCGTCACCTCCTTGGGCAGGCCGGAGAAGATGATGCCCGGCTTCGACACGCGGATGCGCGACGGCTTGCCATGCATCGGGATGTGCAGTTGGCGCAGCTCGCCGCCATAGGCCTCGGCCAGCGCCTGCAGCCCGAGGCAGACGCCGAAGATCGGCAGGTCGCGCGCACGGGCCCGCTTGATGGTGGCGGCGCAGTCGAAGTCCTTCGGCGTGCCGGGGCCGGGCGAGAGCACGACCAGGTTTGGCTTCAGCCGGTCGAAGATCTCGTCCGGCACCGGTGTGCGCACCGTCGAGACATTGGCGCCGGTCTGGCGGAAATAGTTGGCGAGCGTATGGACGAAACTGTCCTCGTGGTCGACCAGCAGGATGTTGACGCCGTCGCCGACACGCGCGGTGCTGCGTTCGGTGCTGGCGGCATTGCCTGATTTGGCGTCGCGGATGGCGGAGAGCATGGCGGATGCCTTCAGTTCGGTTTCGGCTTCTTCTTCCTCGGGAATGCTGTCGAAGAGCAGCGTGGCGCCGGCGCGCACTTCGGCGATGCCATCCTTGATGCGGATGGTGCGAAGCGTCAGGCCGGTGTTCATGTCGCCGTTGAAATTGACCATGCCGATCGCTCCGCCATACCAGGCGCGCGGGCTCTTCTCGTTCTGCTCGATGAAGCGCATTGCCCATAATTTCGGCGCGCCGGTAACGGTGACGGCCCAGGCATGCGACAGAAAGGCGTCGAAGGCGTCCATGCCTTCGCGCAGCCGCCCCTCGATGTGGTCGACGGTGTGGATCAGGCGGGAGTACATCTCGATCTGGCGGCGGCCGATGACGCGCACCGAGCCCGGCTCGCAGACCCTCGACTTGTCGTTGCGGTCGACGTCCGAGCACATGGTGAGTTCGGATTCGTCCTTCTTCGAATTGAGCAGCTTCAGGATCTGCTCGCTGTCGGAGATGGCGTCGTCGCCGCGCTTGATGGTACCGGAGATCGGGCAGGTCTCGACGCGGCGGCCGTTGACGCGCACGAACATTTCCGGCGAGGCGCCGATCAGATATTCGCCCTCGCCGAGATTGATGAAGAAGGAATAGGGCGAAGGGTTGATGCTCTTCAGCTTGCGGGAAATCTCGGAGGGCTGGGTTTCGCAGCGTTCGTAGAACATCTGCCCCGGCACCACTTCGAACAGGTCGCCACGCTCAAAGCTCTTCATCGCCTTGCGCACCAGCTTGGCATATTCGCCGGGCTCGTGGTCGCCGCGCGGCGGGATGCGGTCGGCGGTCCTGAACGGCTCGACGATTTCGTCGCGCGGCAGGCCTTCGGTCGAGAAGCCATCGCCGGAATAGTCGTAGCGGTCGGTCCAGGCCTTGGTCGAATAGTGGTCGACGACGAGGATCTCGTCGGGCAGGAACAGCACGAGATCGCGCTGGCTTGGCTTGCGCTCGAGCTTATAGTCGACCGGATCGAACTGGAAGGCGAGGTCGTAGCCGAAGGCGCCATAGAGGCCGAGATTGGCATCTTCCTCGGTCTTGAACAAGGCGGTGATGGCACGCAGCACGGTGAAGACGGAGGGAACGCGGCTGCGTTCCTCCTCGGTGAAGACACGGCCGGGCTTGGCAACTTCGAGGCGGACGAGTTTGTTCGACGTCTCGGTGATCGTGACATCGTCAAGGCCGGCAAGCACCGTGCCGATCACCGGCAAAAGCACCTCGCCGCGGCGGTTCAGCGCCTCGATGCGCATGGCGCGGCCGCGTGCCGAGATCACCACCGGCGGATCGATGATGGCGGTGTCCCAGCGCGTATAGCGGCCGGGATATTCGTAATTCGAGGAAAACACGGCGCCGCGGCGCGAATTCAGCCCGTCGACATAGCCATCGATCGCTCCCTCATACGGCCGATCATGGCGCTGGCGGGTAATCGCCACGCCGCCCGCGGTGACGAAGCGCTCGGCGCCATTCTCCAGAATTTTCGTCGTCATTGCCGTCTCCATCAGCGTCTTTGGGGCATCGGACCCGGGAATGGCTTGAAAAAACAAATGGCCGCCCGGACATTCCGCTGCGGCCACCCTCTATTGTCACGCGAACGCGTTCGAACAGGCCGCTGTCAGCGAGCCCACCACCAAATGGTCTTGATCGAACGCATGTTCATGGCGATTCCCATAGCGGCGATTGGCCGGCCGCGCAACTGGATTCAAATGAAGGCTTCAATCCTCCAGCGTCCCCGACCTTGCATCGGCGCTCTTCCTGTCGCCGACCAGCTTCAAGAGGTCTTCGCCGGCGCGGATGACGCGCCGGGAACGCCGCGTCAGGATGAGGCCCGCCTGCGGCGCCAACACTTCCGTGCGGCCGTCGGGCTCGCCGGGCGCGTGGACGATGGTGGCAAGGCGCGCACCCTTGGTGACGCGGTCGCCCGGCTTCACGTCGTAGAGGATCGCGCCCGAGCGGGGCGCCGGCATCATCTCGGTGTTTTCGAGCGGCGCGACAATACCGGTAAAAAAACTTGGCCCAACGAAGCTGCCAGGCGCGGGCAGCGCCTGATCCTGGATGACGCCGCGCGCCACCAGCAGCCGATAGAGCCCTTCGGCATCGGCGCCGGCCAGGGCGCCGTCAACATCGAGTATGCCGCGATATTCGACCGTGGTGGCGACGCGCCGGTCCAGGCGCGCCACGTCGGCTGGAGCGTTCTGATACGGCATGATCGAGGCGCCTTCGAAGGTGCCGTCGGGATCTTCGTGCCACAGCATCACCGCATCGACGCCCATGGCCGCTGCACAATCCGCCATGGCCGGCCACAGGCTGGTGTGGACATAAAGATAGGCGAGGCCCTCATCGTCGCAATGCAGGTCGAGCACAATGTCGTGGCCGATGGAGAGCTGCAGCAGCCGCGTTTTCAGCCGCTGGTCGACCGTGCCGTGCGTCGGCAGCAGGGCGACGTCGGGCGCGGCGAGCCGCGGAAAGCCGCGATTGAAATTGGTGCGCGTGCCCAGATGAAAGCGGCCCTGATGGTCGCCGTAAAGATATTGCGCGCGGCCGATCGGATTGGCCCAGGGCACGATGGTCATATTGCCGGTGATGCGGCCTTCGGCTTCCGCCTTGCTGAGCATCGGTATCAGCGTGTCGATGGCGACGACGCCCGGCAATTCGCCAGCATGAAGCGCCGCCTGCAGATAGGCGGAAGGCGCCGTCTTGTCCGACCCGGCGAAGCGGAAGACGGGGAATTCGTAGGAAACGCCTTCGCTGTCGCCGGCGATGCGTTCGATGGACTTCTGCATGCTGCCTCCGTCAAGAGTTCGGAAGACATGCCCGTCGCCGGCGCGCTTGTCGATTGGGCCAGCCAGCGGCGCTATGGGCGCAATGAGCCTCCCTGCGGGATGCGCGAGGGGTCGCGCGATACGCCCGGTTCACACCAGCGGCTTCAATTCCTGGGCGATGGTCGGCAGAAGCTCCGAGACGTTCGGGTGGATGTGGACGGCGCGCGCCAGCGTGCTGACCGGCGCCTTGGCATACATCAGGTCGAGCACGCAGTGCACCGCCTCGTCGCCGCCCGGGCCGAGCACCGAACAGCCGAGGATCTCCCTGGTGTCGGCATCGACCAGGATCTTCATGAAGCCTTGCGTCTCACCTTTTTCGACTGCACGGCTGACGCGGGTCATTGGCCGCTGGCCGACCAAGGCGCGGCGGCCGGATTTCCTTACCGCTATCTCGGTCATGCCGCAGCGGCCGAGTGGTGGGTCGATATAGAGCGCATAGGCCTCGATGCGGTCGCTGACCTTGCGCGGATCGTTGTCGAGCAGGTTGGCGGCGACGATCTCATAATCGTTGTAGGAGGTGTGGGTGAAGGCGCCCTTGCCGTTGCAGTCGCCCATCGCCCAGATGCCGGGCACGCTGGTGCGCAACTGGTCGTCGACGACGATGAAGCCGCGTTTGTCGACCTCGACGCCGGCTTTGTCGAGGCCGAGATCGTCGGTGTTTGGCGTACGGCCGAGCGCCAGCAGAACATGCGAGCCGACCGCAGCCGCCTTGCCTGGCGAGAAGGTCACGGCGATTTCGTTGCCTCGCCTGGCGAAGCGGATGTCGTCGGCGCCGAGATGGACGGCAATGGCTTCGTTTTCGAGGATCGACAAAATGGCGTCCGAGACGTCCTCGTCCTCGCGGCCGATCAGCCGCGGGCTCTTTTCGATCACCGTGACCTCTGAACCGAAACGGCGGAACATCTGCGCGAATTCGAGCGAGACATAGCTGCCGCCGACGACGATGAGATGGCGCGGCAGCTCGTCGAGATCCATCATCGACGAGTTGGTCAGGTAAGAAATGCCGTCGATGCCGGGCAGGTCGGGCACCGAGGCGCGCCCGCCGGTGTTGAGGAATATCTTTTCGGCGCTCAGCAGATCGTCGCCGACGCGCACCGTGTTGGCGCTTACGAAGCGCGCATGGCCGCGATAGAGCGTGCATTTGTCCATGCCGGCAATCCAGTCTTCGAGATTGCCGCGGGCGTCGTTGGAGACCTTGTCCTTGCGCGCCTTGATCGCCTTGTAGTTTACACTGACGGGACCGGAGAGCGTCACGCCATAATCCGCGGCGGAGCGGGCGAGATGCGCGGCATAGGCGCTTGCCACCATCGTTTTGGTCGGCGTACAGCCGGTGTTGACGCAAGTGCCGCCGACCAGCTTTCGCTCGATCAGCGCCACGCTCATGCCGGCCGCATTCAGCCGGCCGGCGAGCGGCGGGCCCGCCTGCCCGGCACCGACGATGATGGCATCGAATGTCTTTGCAGTCATGCCGCCGCCGCCACGATCAGAAGCCCGCCGGCGATCGCCACCGCGTCCTCGATGAAGGCGGCGGGCGGGTCCTTACCGAAGGCGGTGGCCAGGCGCTTGCGCGCCTCGGCGCCGCCCAGCGTGCCGATCACCGCACCAACGGCGCCGGCGATCAGGCCGCCTATGGTGGCGCCGCCGGTGGCGCCGATCACCGCGCCGGTGAACGCGCCCAGGACGATGCGCGTGCCGAATTGCTGCGGCACCTTGCGGCTCGGCGTCGATGGCAGCTGGTCGGTGACCAGTTCGGCGATGGCCAGGATGGTGAAGACGCCGACGGCGATCCAGTGGCCCATGAAGCTCGCCCAGGTGCCGGCGACCGGCAACCAGCCAAGCCAGGCGCCCCAGGCGACCCCGGCGGGCGCGGTCATGGCGCGAAGCCCGGCAACGACGCCAATCAGGAGTGCAAGAATGTACAGCATGATCGATCCCCTCGATGGCCGGCTTGGGACAGGTCCGAGAGAGCAAGCTACCATAGGTCGGGTATTTGACCAGAGGTGGTGTCGCCGCCGGCGCTTCCGTATTTTCACCACTTGTGCTTTGGCAGAGTTGAAACTGGAGTTGCGGCCATGACGGCGAGCGAACACACGAAAATGGCGGCGGGCGAGTGGTATCGCTGCCTCGATCCGGAATTGGAGGCGCTGCGCATCACAGCGCGTGACGCGGTGTTCGAGCATAACAGCCTGCCGCCCCGGCAGCGCGGCGACATCGGGCCTGGATTGCGGGCGCTGCTCGGCGCTGCGGGCGAGGGCGCCCGGATCGAAGCGCAGTTCCACTGTGCCTATGGCTTCAACATCTTTCTCGGCGACCGCGTCTTCCTCAATGCCGGCTGCACCATCCTCGACACGGCGCCAGTGCGCATCGGCAAGGGAACGCTGCTCGGCCCCAATGTGCAGATCTATTGCGCCGAGCACCACAAGGAGGCTGCGGGGCGGCAGGCAGGGCTGGAGATCGCCAGGCCCGTCGAGATCGGCGACAATGCCTGGAGCGGCGGCAGTGCCATCATCCTCGGCGGGGTCAGGATAGGCGACGGCGCCATCGTCGGCGCCGGTGCCGTGGTGACGCGCGACGTCGCGGCGAACACCACGGTGGTTGGTAATCCGGCACGGATAATCAGGAACGGCTGAGCACCTGTGCTTCCGTCGCCGGTCATGTCGTCGTTCTGGTGGACATGGGGGCGGCTGTGTCACTTGGCCGGAGGTGGATGCAACCGTGTGTCGAGCGCAAACGCCTCCTGGGTCTTCATGGCGTATGCCCCTCTGGCGAGGCTCGCGTCGAAGATCAGGTTCCAGCTATGCTGCGATACGGCGCTCGGAATCACAACGAAGCGGTGCCGTTGCAGAAGATCGTCGCCAAACGCCTGTTGTCCGGAGCTCGGAATGCCCGGGCGCAACCAGTTGGGGTTGGGCACGGCCGCAGGGTCGACGATATGCACATCCGCGACATCGCTGACGATCGCTGCCGTCATGACATGCGCTATCGTGTCGAGCGCCCTGAAGCCCTTATGGACCGCAACTTCGAGGATCGCAGTCGACGGATCGATCGAGCAGTAGACGGCGCGCACGCCCTTGCTGTTCCAGCGTCCGCCCACCCTGTATGCGCCCTCGCCACTATCCCATGCAGGCGCAAACGCGGCTTGATCCAGGCGCCATCCGATGAGGTCGGAGCCACCAAGCGCCGCCGGCAGCGGCGTCATGCATAAACGCCATATTCAAGCCGTTCCAGATAGTCTTCTACAAGCTCGATCCCCGGCGGTGTCGCCAGAAGGTCGATTGGACGACGCTGGTCGAGCCCAATCGCCGGGCGCTCCAGCCATTGCTCTGCCTCCACCTGCGAACCGAACACGTCGGTCGCTTTCGACAGGATCTCCGCGAACTTCCAGGTTCGTCCGCTCTGGTCCTGACTGAGAGGCTTGGAAGGAGCATCCTTGCGGCGCTGGTAGGTGCGTAGGCTCATGCCGACGGCCTTCTCCAGCGAATCAGTCTTCTGGATGAAGACGAGTTGCCCGATAAGATGGTCCAGCGCTGAAGCCGGCAGGCCGTGCAGAAGCAACTCGTGGGCATCCAAAGCGCTGCTGAGGCGCCTTGCCAGAATGCGGCTGCCGCCTAGCAATTTCGCCACCTTCTGAAGTTCATTGTTTTTTGCTGCTGGCGCAGCCTTTTCCAATACCATCGCCACGGCGAGCCCTCTTCGCGTCATCTGTCGCTTTAATATATGACAGATGACGCAGAGCCTTTCAAGTACGACAGGATCGAGAGCAGGGCAAATGCTCCGAGAAAAAGATAGCCTGCTCGGGCCGGATGGCAGTCCAACGTCGGCACTGAAGCGATTGCCCTGGAATCGAGCGCGAGCCGAATTTCACCTCGGCATGTGCGCCACGCGCTCCTCCTGAGCACTCTTCGAGAATTCGCGCCGGTACTGCGCCGGCGAGGTTCTGAGCCGCGCCGCGAAATGCTGGCGCAGCGAGGTGGCGCTGCCGAAACCGGCCTCGAAGGCAACCGTGTCCATCGATTTCTCCGTTGCCTCCAGCAGCCGCTGCGCCAGCTGGACGCGCTGGTCGGTCAGCCAGTCACCAAAACTGGTGCCGATCGTTTTCTGGAAACGGCGCGTGAACGTCCGGCGGGTGAGGCCGGCGTGACCGGCAACGCTGTCCAGACTGTGCGGCTCACCCAGGGTTTTGCGCACCGCTTCGAGAGCCTGGGTGAAGCGGTCCGCATTGCCGGTCCTGGCGATGGGACGTTCGATGAATTGAGCCTGCCCGCCCTGCCTATGCGGAGAAAGCACGATCTGCCGGGCCAGGCGAAGTGCCGCCTCCGCGCCGTAACGAGCCCGTACGACGTGCAGGCAGCAGTCGAGCCCGGCGGCGACGCCGGCGGATGTCACGACGTCGCCATTGTCGATGTAGAGCACTTCCGGTTCGACGAGAATGTCGGGATAGAGTTCCTGCAGCTGATCCGCGTAGGCCCAGTGCGTCGCCGCTCGCCGCCCCGAAAGCAGTCCGGTCGCCGCAACAGCGAACGTTCCCAAGCACAGCCCGACGATCAGCGCGCCGCGCTCGTGCGCGCCAAGCAACGCGTCGATCAATGCGGCTGGAGGCGAGCTCCCGAGATCCTTCCAGCTTGGCACGATGACGATGTCGGCGTCATCGAGCGCGGAAAGCCCGTGCGGGACGCTGATGGTCAGCCCGGCATCGGTGCGGATCGGCCCGTCCTCAATCGCGCAGACCCGGAAGTCGAAGCGCGGCAGGCCGAGCTCCGTGCGATCCGCGCCGAACACGAGACACGGCACGGAGAGATGAAACGGGCTGATGCCATCGAAGGCGATGGCGGCAACGGCAGGATCGGTCATGGGAGCTCCAGCAACGGGTGAGGCCGATTGTCCCAATTCTTTCGAATAATGTCAATCGGGACACTTTTTGCAATCCGGTGCCGAGTTTATCGTCCACCCATCACTGTCCAACGGGAAAGGAACCCCCATGTCGCACCCAGCCACAGGTAAAGCTCCACGCCGCGCCCTCATCGTCATCGACGTTCAAAACGACTATGACGGCGGCAACCTCGCCATCCAGCATCCGCCCTTCCGCGAGAGCGTCGTCAATGTAGCGCGAGCGATGGATGCGGCCACCGAGGCAGGCGTCAAGGTGGTGGTCGTCAAGCAGTTGGCACCGGAAACCTCACCGGTTTTCGCCAAGGGCAGCCACGGCGCCGAGTTGCACCCGGAAATCGCCAGGCGAAACCGCGACCACTATGTCGAAAAACACCTGCCAAGCGCCTTCACCGGCACCGACCTCGAGGAGTGGCTGCGCGCCAACTCTATCGATACGATCACTGTCATCGACTACATGACGCATAATTGCGACCTCTCGACGGTCATCCACGCCGTGCATATGGGCTTCGAGGTGGAGTTCCTATCGGACGCAACGGGGTCATTGCCCTACGCCAACAGCGCCGGCTACGCGTCGGGGGAGGAAATCCATCGCGTCATGACGATCGTCCTGCAATCGCGCTTCGCGGCCGTTCTCAAAACCGCCGAATGGATCGAGTGCCTGAAGACCGGCGTGGTACCCCAGCACGACACACCCTATGCCTCCAACCAGCGCGCGCTGGCGCGGAGCGCAGCGTAGGAGACCATTGCGGACAGGCAGAAGGGCGCCGCAGCGTTGCGGCGCCCTTTGCCGTACGAGCACTGATTATCCCTAAAACAGGCCTTCGATCTGGCCGATTTCGTTCAGGAAGATCTTTTCCGACGATGGCGCTTTGGGCAGACCGGGCATGGTCATGACCTCGCCGCAGATGATGACGACGAAGCCGGCGCCGGCAGACAGCCTGACCTCGCGCACCGGTACGGTGTGGCCGGTCGGCGCGCCGCGCAGATTCGGATCGGTCGAGAAGGAATATTGCGTCTTGGCCATGCAGACCGGCAGGTGGCCATAGCCGGCGTGCTCCCAGGCATGGAGCTGATCGCGCACCGACTTGTCGGCGATCGCTTCGGAACCGCGATAGATGCGCTGGACGATGGTGTTGATCTTCTCGAACAGCGGCATGGCGTCGGGATAAAGCGGGGCAAATTGCGACGCGCCGGATTCGGCCAATGCCACGACCCTTTTGGCCAGTTCCTCGATGCCGGCCGATCCCTGGGCCCAGTGCTTGCACAGGATCGCCTCTTCGCCCATCGAGGCGACGTAGTCCTTCATCGCCTGGATCTCGGCCTCTGTGTCGGAGTAGAAATGGTTGATGGCGACCACAGCCGGCACACCGAACTGGCGGATGTTCTCGATGTGGCGGCCGAGATTCGCACATCCCTTCTTGACCGCCTCGACGTTCTCCTTGCCGAGGTCCTCCTTCTTGACGCCGCCATTCATCTTCATGGCGCGAACCGTGGCGACGATGACCGCCGCTGCCGGCCTCAGGCCGGCCTTGCGGCATTTGATGTCGAAGAACTTTTCGGCACCGAGATCGGCACCAAAACCGGCTTCGGTGACGACGTAATCGGCTAGCTTCAGCGCCGTCGTGGTGGCAACCACGGAGTTGCAGCCATGCGCGATGTTGGCGAAGGGGCCGCCATGGACGAAAGCCGGGTTGTTCTCCAGCGTCTGCACGAGATTGGGCTGCATGGCGTCCTTCAGGAGTACGGCCATCGCGCCGTCGGCCTTGAGGTCGCGGGCATAGACGGCCGACTTGTCGCGACGATAGGCGACGATGATGTCGCCGAGGCGCTTTTCCAGGTCCTTCAAGTCGGTCGACAGGCACAGGATGGCCATAACTTCCGAGGCGACTGTGATGTCGAAACCGGCCTCGCGCGGGAAACCGTTGGCGACGCCGCCGAGCGAACAGATGATCTCGCGCAGCGACCGGTCGTTCATGTCCATGACGCGGCGCCAGACGACACGGCGGGTGTCGATGCCGAGCTCGTTGCCCCAATAGATGTGGTTGTCGATCAGCGCCGACAGCAAGTTATGGGCAGTGGTGATGGCATGGAAATCGCCGGTGAAGTGGAGGTTCATGTCCTCCATCGGCACGACCTGCGCGTAGCCGCCGCCGGCGGCACCGCCCTTGACGCCGAAATTCGGTCCGAGCGAAGCCTCGCGGATGCATACGATGGCCTTCTTGCCGAGGCGGTTGAGGCCATCGCCCAAGCCCACTGTCGTCGTCGTCTTGCCTTCGCCGGCCGGTGTCGGGTTGATGGCGGTGACCAGGATCAGCTTGCCGTCCTTGTTGCCCTTCACCGACTTGATGAACTCGGCCGAGATCTTCGCCTTGTCGTGGCCGTAGGGCAGAAGATGTTCACTCGGAATGCCGATCTTCTGGCCGATCTCCTGGATCTGCTTCTTCCTGGCGCCGCGCGCGATCTCGATGTCGGACTTCACTTCGGCCATGACGGCTTCCCTCTGGATTGGACGGATTTGACTAGTGTGGTCGCAAGAACAGCCCGGCATTGCAGGCGCGAGCATGTTCTACCCCTGTCGCTGCCCCGGCGTCAACTTTCATGCAACTATGTTTCCTGCGAAGAAAATACCTCTGCCGCCGGCCGCTCTGCTACAGGTTCTTTTTTGCGCCGGTTGCAGCGCCGTATAGAAGCCAGAGCAGGGGCGGTTCCACCGTCTCAAAACAGCCGCCTAATACGCGAAAAGCGACAGAAGCAACGGCGCAAATTCACCAGCGCCGGCTGTGCGGAACGATCCGCTACTGCGTCAGCACGTTGCTGATCTCGACCATGTTCGAGCGCACCCTGAGTATGTAAAAGCCCATCGTCGTCAGATGTGTCGGCAACAGCCAGCCGTCCTCGCGGCCATTGGCGATGATGAAGGGCTGGATGCGCAGCGCCGAGACGAATTGCGCGTCCATCGTATCCCACAGGTTCTGCAGGTGCTTTTCCTTGATGACGTCCTCGAAGTCGGCCTGTGCGCCCTTCATCAGCCCGTAATAGGCATAGAGCTGGCCATAGGCGAACCAGAAGCGGTCGTCGGCGCGCGTGTCGAACCAGCCATTATTGTGGTTTTCGGCACGCTCCTTGAGGATCGCCGAGGTCGAACCGATATCGGAAGAGATGCGGTCGATATACTGCTTGAGATTGTCGGCGCGGGCATCGAATGTCGCCTGGCACGCGGCCAGCCGGGCGTTGAAGGAGCGCAGCTTGCGCACCGCGTCGCGATAGTAGCTCGGCGTCGGCGTCTTGGGGCCGAACGGGTTCAAGCCGAAATACCAGGTTTCCTCATCGAACTGCAGATTGCCGCGGGCGTCCTGCAGGTCGGCGTCGATCTGCGAGGTGGTGCGGACGCGGCCGAGATTATCGGCAAGCTCGGTCGCCGTGCGCCGCACCGCCTGGTTGATGCCGCGCTGGAACGAAGCCTTGTTGTCCATGAACGGCGTGTGGTCCCAGTCGATGCCGAACAGGCCGAGCTTGTAGAGGATCATCGACGACACCCAGGCATTCTGGTTGACGTTGAAGTCGGTCAGGTCGGCAGCAACCTGGGCAATGGCTGAATTTCCGCAGGTCTTGGCCGTGTCGGTGCCGGCGCCGGCGGAAACCTGTTCACCGGCGGAGCTGTTGCGTTTTTCGAAAGTGTATTTGTCGACGTAATTCGGGTCGAAATTGTTCCACCACTGGGTGGCGTAGAAGAAATTGACATAGAGGCCGATCAGCACGAGCACAGCCAGTCCGAGCACCGCCTTCAGGATCCAGCCGCGTTGCGTGTACCAGCGCCCCGCCCACAGGAACGGCCACAGGATCGCACCGACGAGCAAGCCGATGCCGCGGCCAATCCACTGGAAAATCCGGGTGAAGAAACTCACGATCGGATCAAGCATGGCGATGTCACCCCCTCAGTCAGTCAAGCCATAGAGGCGTGTGCGAAACGCCACCTTGTCCTTCAAATATGTGGTTTTCAGAACGTCCACAACATGCGATCGCCAGGCGTCGCTGAAGCCGTCATAATCCCTGTAGAAGCCCGGCTTGTTGAAGACGTAACGCGAGACGAAGTCCTGCGGCACGAAGCCCGAGATCAGCTGGTTGGTCAGCCAGGCGTCGGGATGGTCCGGCTTGGCGCGGATGACCAGGAAGCGCTGCTGCGGGAACACATCTTCGATCTTGAGATGGCCGAGCTGGGCGATCTCGCGCTTGGCGGCGTTGAGGAAGGGAAAATTGCCGTCCCTGGTGATCAAATCGGCATGGCCGTGGATCCAGGTCTGCAGCCAGACCTTGTCGACATCGGTCAGATTGCGGTCGGGCTCGGCGTCGCGGATCAGCGCGCGCACCACCATTTCGGCGCGATGCTCGAGATAGCCGGAGGTTTCGATCCATGAGGCGCGCGGCAGCTCGATGCGGCCGGTCGAGGCGAGGAACTTGAACACCTTGTCGGCATCGTGGATCGAAAGGTAACTCACCTGCCACGGCCGCGAGCGGCGGAAACCGGGCGCTGTCGGGTCGCTGATCACCGTCGTCACGTCGGGATCGACGAACACATAGAGCCCGCCGAAATGGCTGGTCCAATAGGCATTGTGACGGAAGATCACCTGGTCCGGCACCAGCGCATTCTCGCGGATGTCGCCGCAGATCTTCGCCAGCTCGACCATGTGGGCCAGCATGGCGTTGTCGCGCCAGGCATCCGGCTCCTGCTTCAGCCGGTCGACCAGCTTGCCGAGTTCGGCGGCCTTACCGAGCACATCCTCGGCCGAGAGCACCTTGAATTCCACCTGGTTGATAGACAGCAGGTCCTCGATGTCGTCGACCTTGGGGACCGAGTCCTCGATCTCGCCGTAGATGACGTCCTTGATCGTCAGCGCATCGATGGCGCGCTGGTTCTTCGACATGAATTCGTACATCAGCAGCGAGGTGTTGGAGAATGCCGTGTGCACCACCGGCAGGTCGATCTGCGACGGCGTCAGGATGATGAAGCGGCGGTTGACCTCGTTCGGATCGAGGTAGCTGTAGTCGCCGCATTCCTCGGCGACCTGCGGCGAGAAGCCGGTGCGATCGATCTCGAAGCTTTTCAGCTTGGTCGGCTTCAGCCCGAAGGCGACCATCGCCTTGTTGTAGCGCTGGATCAGGTGCGGCTCGTCGACCGTCAGCAGCCGACCATAGATCAGCTCGTTGTCGCGCAACAGATCGGGCTTCTTGGCGGGGCTCATGCTTTCTTCTTCCCGTTCACGGGGAGAAGGTGTCCGAACGGCGGATGAGGGGCGCGAACGCCCCTTCTTCCCTTGTGGGAGAAGGTGGCCGAGCGAAGCTCGGTCGGATGAGGGGTGTTCCAGCTTGACGAATACCCCTCATCCGTCGCCTTCGGCGACACCTTCTCCCACAAGGGGAGAAGGGGGCGTCGGCGCATCTCACGCATTCCACAGCCCCTTCTTCTTCATCTCCTCGATCTCGCGGACGGCACGCTCCCGCAGCCGAGTATCGCGGATCATCTTGCTCACCGCGGCATCGTCGGACTTGTCGGAATAACGGAATTCGGAATCCGCATAGCGATTGATCTCCTGCATGACCATGTCCATCGAGAATGGCCCGCGCAGTTCCTCGATCATGGCTTTCTTGTCGTCGTAACCCTTGTGCATGAAGGCTTCCGGCTTTTCGAACCACTCGTCGGGCAATTCGATGTCCATGGCACGCATCTTGATCGCGTCGGTGACGTTCTTGATGGCGCGGCCGGTAAAGCGCGGCTCGGCATCCTTGATCATGTGCAGATAAGTGCCGATGTCGGCCATCGTCTTCGGTGCGCCGTTCTCCTTCATATAGCGCTCGTAGACCTTCATCAGCCCGTCTTCCTGCGGCTTTTCATGTTCCTCATAGGCCTCCATCACCGCGCGCTGGATTTCCTGGGCAGCGTAGAGCTTGTGCTCGCCGAGCGGGATCTTGTGGTTCTTGCCGGCGAGCAGAACGAAGATGTCGATGTAGTCGTCGCGGCTCTGCGGGCCATCGACCAGCCAGCGCGCGCCGGCGCGCTGGCGCAATGCGTCGTCGACGTTCTCGGGATAGTTGGAAAACATGCCGAACGAGCAATTGCCGCGCACCACGGTGCCGGCACCCCCGAACGCGTCCATCAGGACGCCGGTGATTTCCTGCTGGCCGGCCGAGGCGCGATCGTCGGAGCGGCGTGCGGCGACCTGGTCGATATCGTCGATAGTGCCGAAGCCGATGACGCGCGGGTTCAGCACATTGTTGATGAACTGACGGCAGTTCTGGCCGGACTTGCCCTGGTAGGAGGAGATCTGGTCGACGCCGAAATTCTCGTAGGCGAAGGGATAGCCGGCGACCTGGCAGTAGCCGTTGAGAAGGCCGGCGATCATCTGGATCAGCGTCGTCTTGCCGGTGCCGGGCGAGCCGTCACCGATGAAGGTGAACAGGAAGCCGCCGAGTTCGACGAATGGGTTCAGCTCGCGCTCGAAGTCGTAGGCCATCAGCATCTTGGCGAGCTTGACCGACTGGTATTTGGCGATGTGGTTGCCGACGACCTCTTCCGGCTTCTTGAAGGTCATGACCAACGGTTTTGCCCGCTTGCCCGGCGCGACGTCGAAACCATCGAGCGTGAAATCGTCGACGTCGATGCGGATATGCGCGTTCTCGAACGGGCCGATGCCGTCGAAGCGGCCTTTTCGCGCCAAAAGCCCATCGATGGCAATACGGGCAAAGGCGCGCGCCCGGGTCATCAGGTCGGCGTCGTCCTTCGCGCCTGATATCGCCCTGTCGAGGCCGGCCACGATCGATTTCACCGCATCCTGGGGCGTGTCGAACAGAAAGTCCGGCTCGGGCGTGTCGTTCGGCGCCTCGCCGTCGCTATCGATCAGCTGGAACAGATAGGAGGCGAAGCTGAAGGCGGAAATATAGGCCGAAGCCGACAGCAGCTTTTTGAATGTGGCGGCCTCGTCGCCTTCGAGCGGCGCGCGGGCGTTTTTCGCCTGCAGGCTTTCGAGGTCAGAGCCTTCGGCGAAGACATCGGATATTGCCAACGCAATGGCCAGCCCACGCCGGGCGCGAAACAGCAGCGTGTGCTGCGGGATGGTCAGCAGCTGGTCGTCGGGATGGACGGCAGCGACGGTTTTGGCGAACTCGACCTCGCGCGTGCGGCGAACCGAGCCCACCGAAACGGTCGAGACGAAGCGGCGGTTGGTGCCGGCAAGCGCGGTACCGGATTCGCGCGATGGGTCCTCCAGCACGACGATGCGGGTGATGAAACTTTGCGCAGTGGCGCGGTGCTTTTCGATTGCTGCTTCCGGGATGGTGGTCAGACCGGTGTCCATGGAGGATACTCCGCGATTTGATGGTCAGACGTCGCTGATGACCTGCCCTTTGGACAGGATATGGACCTTGTAGCCCGAAAAGATCTTCTGCGCCTCGCCGGCGGCGTAAAGCGACTGATAGGCCTCATGCGGAATCAGCGCGTGGTTCTCGTAGCTCGACACGCCCTGGCGTGCGGCCTCGAGATCGTCGGTGTTGATGAAGAATTCCTGCGTCGTCTTCTCGCTCGAAAACAGCCCCTTGCGGCCGGGCTTCTCGGCCTTGGAAAAGACCTCCTGGATAGTCCAGGTCAGCAGCCAGGCGTTTTCCGGCTTGCGCACTTTGGCCAGCACTTCGTTCACCGTCGAATTGTTGTCGGTAATGCCGGCAGAATAGAACGGGCCGAGCACGACGCGGCGCAGCTGCTTGGGATGCAGCGTCTCGAAATCCTTGTCGAGGTTGACCGCGATCGTCGCCGGCGACAGCGTGTAGGCGGAATTCTTCTCGGTGAAATCGTCGAAACGGTGGGCGAGTTCGGGATTGAGCAAGCCGTCGACCGGCAGCGGAATGTCGACCCTCTCATTAAGCTTGCCGCTGCTATCGACCAGCTGCCGGATCATGTCGTCGGAGGAATCCTCGACCGTCGCCATGTAGACCAGCGGCAGGTTGGCGCTGCCGTCGAAGCAGGCCCAGTGGACCAGATAATAGGGCCGCAGCGTCTTCGGGTTGACCGAAACCTTGGCCGTCTGGGCGAGCGTGAACGGGCCGAAGGTGGTCCCGCTCTTGACGTCTTCGAGGTAAAGCCGCTCGGCCATCGACTTCTGCAACGCTTCGGGAAATTCCTTGTGGCGCAGAATGAAGTCGGCCATTTCCTCGCGCAGCTCGCTGGCCGAAGGGATGACGGCGAGACGGCTGTCGGCCTGGAGGCGGTCGTTTTCCAGTTCGAGCAGGTTCTGGAAAACCGGAAAACCGCTTTCGGCGCGCGAGATGCGGAACGTCTCGGTGAAACCCAGCCGGTTGCGCCAGCACGAGAACGACTTTTCGAGCCGCGCAATATATTCGGCGACGACCTTGGCGACGATGCCGTGCCGATAGAGCGGCGAGCGATCGTCGCGCATGAACACTTCGAGGCCGCCAAGTGCAGCCGCGATCGCCGAGAAATAGCGCGCCGCGGCTTCGTTTTCGGGGGTCATGCTGCCAGCCCTTGGGAGCAGTGCACGTGCAGCAATTACGACTGCACGTAATTTGCCGAATTGTGCTTCTTCATCACATCGTCGAAGCGGCGGGCGAAGGCGTCGTCGGCGAGCTTCTTGCGGCGCTGGATGTCGGCGGTGGCGACCATGTTCTTCTCGTGCATTTCAAGCAGATCGCCGATGTGCTTTTGCGAGGCGGCACCAATGCCGGCCATGGTCTCCTCGGCGGTGTTGTCGACCTGGCTGCCCAGCGTGTTGATCTTATGGGCGACATCCTGCTGGGCGGCGGTCTTCAGCGAATCTTCCAGGGCCTTGTACAGCACGATGCGCTGCTCGGTATCGATGGTCAGCTTGTTGATCAGCGTCGATTGCGCCGCGATCTGATTGTTGAGCGAATCGACGAAGGTCTGGAACATCGAGGTGTAGCGCTCCAGCGTCTGGCTCTCGGCCAGCAATTCCTGCTCCTTGGCCTGCTTTTCGTTGTATTCCGTGGCCAGTTTCGAGCGTTCGCCTTCAAGCTGCGTGCGCTCCTTCTGGCTGGTCGAGGCGGCGATCTTGTTCTCGATGTCGAGCAGCATCGGGTTGAGTTCCTCGATGCGCTTCTGCACGGTCTCGAGATTGGACATGGTTGTCTTGCGGCGCTCGATCACCTGCGACAGGCTGGCCTCGGAGGTCTTGTAGCGCGTGTCGAGAACCTGCTTCTGCGCCTTGAGGATGCCGACGATGGTGTCGGATTTCGCCAACAGCTCCTGCAAATTGCCGGCCAGCGACATGTTGCGGACGCGGTCGGTGCGCATGCGCTGTTTGCGCTGGCTGGAGAAGACGCCGACGAAATTCTCCCAGCCGGTGTAGTTCTTCATGCTCTCGAATTCGGCGCCGAAGACGTTGGTGGCGTCCTCCAGGCCGATGATCAGGTCGGCGATATTGCCTTCCATCACCTTCTGCTGCTTCAGCACGTCCTCGATGCGGGCATTCTCGATGTCGAAATTGGCGTCGCCGATCTTCTTGTCGGCGGTGGCGAGCGTGTCGAGCACGCTACCGGACTGCTCGATCTTGGTGCGCATGTCCTCTACGACCTGCTTGGTCTTGGCAATCTCGGCATCGAAATTCTGCAATGTCGCCATTGGGGCCTCCCGCTTCGGCATCGGTTTTCGTGTCGCGAACCGCCGTGACTATATGTGCCGGGTTTGGCGAATGAAAGACGGAAGACGGGCGACACCAGGAAACGAGGCAACTGGGGTCACGCTCAGGGCTTGGGATCAGCCTTGAGGTAGGCGATGACATTGGCGATGTCCTCGTCGCTGGTCAGGCCGGAGAAGGCCATTTTATTGCCGGGGACCTTCTGCCGCGGCGCGCGCAGGTATTCGGCAAGGCTTATTTCGTCCCAGACCAGGCCGGCGGCGCCGGCGTCCTTCATCCCCTGCGAGTAGCGGCTGAGATAACTGTCCGCGGTGCCGGCGGTGCGTCCGACGACACCCAGCAGATGCGGGCCGACCTTGTCGCGTTCGCTCGTTGCCTCGTGACAGGCCATGCATCTGTTGAAGACCTTCTTGCCGAGAGCGGCATCGCCGTCGGCATGCGCGGCAAGAGCTCCGACGATGAGGAAAGCAGTTGCAGACGAAATGGCTCGAAGCATGGGAACCCCCCGACGGCTCTGGCTGAGAGGTTTTGAAAATAGGAAGCAAGCCTTAACAAGCGCCGCACGATGACGCGATCGCGGAACGAATGTCGGCTGGGCGGACGGATGGACGCAACGCGCTGGTCAGGTTTTGATGAAGCCGATGAAATCGTCGGGCATGGCGCGGCCCATTTCCTCTTCCCAATGGCGGCGGCAGAGTGAGACATAGACGTCCTTGCCGATCGCCACCTGTTCACCCTGTTTCGCCACCTTGCCGTCGGCCCCTAGGCGTACCACCATCGTCGCCTTGCGGCCGCAACGGCAGATGGTGCGCACCTCGCGCAGCTCGTCTGATATCGCCAGCAGGGCGCGCGAGCCGGAAAACAGCTTGCCCTGGAAATCGGTGCGCAGGCCATAGCACATGACCGGAATGTTCAGCCGGTCGGCGATGCGGGCGAGTTGCCAGACCTGATCCTCTTCGAGGAACTGCGCCTCGTCGACAAAGACGCAATGCACCGTGGCGTGGTCATGATGCTCGGCGACCCGGGCAAACAGATCGTCGCCGTCGCGGAACAACTCGGCCTCCGTCTCCAAGCCGATACGCGACGAGATCAGCCCGGTATCGCCCTTGCGGTAGTGGCCGGCGATGAACAGCATCGTCGTCATGCCACGCTCGCGGTAATTGTACGAGGCCTGCAACAGCATCGTCGTCTTGCCGGCATTCATCGTCGCATAATGGAAGTACAGCTTGGCCATGCCGTCCTTTTAAGCCGAGTTGCAACAAAGCGGGGAGGGGGAGCGCCTACATTCCACCGGGAAAAGACGACTTCCATCCGTAAAGCGGCGGGCGTGTCGCCGATCGGCCAGCCTGCGCCGTTGTTCGTGATTGCCTTAGTGCTTGAAACCGCAGCAGAATGGTGTTTGGCTGACGGAACAAAGGTGGAAATAAAACCGCCACTTCGCTTCACCGAGAACTGAAATGGGAGAATTTCTATGTCGCGCATGAGTTCATTCGTCGCCGGTCTCGGCCTGGCGGCTTTTCTATCCACGACTGGGGCCTTCGCCGGTGATGCGGAAAGCTGCAAGACGGTGCGGCTGTCCGATGTCGGCTGGACCGACATCCAGGCGACTACCGGCGTCGCCTCGGTGCTGCTCACGGCGCTCGGTTACGAGCCGCAGGTGATCCAGCTTTCGGTGCCGGTGACCTATGCGTCGCTGAAGAACAAAGACCTCGACGTGTTCCTCGGAAACTGGATGCCGTCGATGACCAACGACATCAAGGACTATACCGCCGAAGGCTCGGTCGAGACCGTCAGCGAAAATCTCAGCGGTGCCGGCTATGGCATCGTCGTTCCGACCTATGTCGCCGATGCCGGTGTCAAGACGCTAACCGATCTCGGCAAGTTCAAGGACAAGTTCGACGGCAAGATCTATGGTATTGAGGCCGGCAATGACGGCAACCGCATTATCCTCGATATGATCAAGGATCCGAAGACCAATCTCGAAGGCTTCGAACTGGTCGAGTCTTCCGAGGCCGGCATGCTCACCCAGGCCGAGCAGTCGATGAAGAACAATGAATGGATCGCCTTCCTCGGCTGGACGCCGCATCCGGTGATGGGCGCCATGAAGATCACCTATCTCGAGGGGATGGGCGACAGCGGCTTCGGCGCCGCCACCGTGCATACCAATGTGCGCAAGGGCTACATGAGCGAATGCCCGAACGCCGGCAAGTTCATCGCCAATCTGAAGTTCAACCTGGACATGGAAGGCGAGATGATGGACGCGATCCTGAAGGGCGCCGACGCCAATACCGCCGCGACCGACTGGCTGAAGAAACACCCTGACGCGATCACCCCCTGGATCGCCGGCGTCACCACCTTCGACGGCGGCGATGCGGCGGCTGGGGTGAAAACGGCGCTCGGAAGCTGACCCGACCATCTGGCATGACGAGACAAGGGGCAGCCACGGTAGAAATGGCTGCCCTTTTTCATATCCTGTGACAAGATGACCGTGCGGCGAAGGACGGCGCCGGCAGAAGAGGGGCTAGATGGATCCGATCTCCAAATTCCTGGTCAGTTACAAGATTCCCATCGGGGCATGGGGGAAGGCGTTTTTCGGCTTTCTCACCGACAATTTCGACACCATCTTCAGGGCTTTTTCCAACACCCTCAACTTCCTGCTCGACGGCATCGTCGACGGGCTGCTGTTGCTGCCGCCGGTTCTGCTGATCGCGCTGATCGCTCTGCTCGCCTATTTCCTGCAGCGCTCGAAAGGCCTGGCTTTGGCGGTATTCATTGGATTGCTGTTCATCCTCAACCAGAACCTGTGGAAGCAGACGGTCGAGACGCTGGTGCTGGTGGTCGCCGCCGCCGCCGTGTCGATGGCCATCGGCGTGCCGCTCGGCATCTGGGCCGCGCACAAGCCGAAGGTGTATCGCGTCATGCTGCCGGTGCTCGACCTGATGCAGACGCTACCGACCTTCGTCTACCTGATCCCGGTGCTGACCCTGTTCGGCCTCGGCAATGCGCCCGGCCTCATCGTCACCATCATCTTCGTCATTCCGACCTCGGTTCGGCTCACCCATCTCGGCGTCACCTCGGTGCCGAAATCGATCGTCGAGGCGGGCGAGGCGTTCGGCGCCACCAAACGCCAGCTGCTGTGGAAGGTCGAGCTGCCTTCGGCGCTGCCGACCATCATGGCCGGCTTGACCCAGTCGATTATGCTGTCGCTGTCGATGGTGGTGTTCGCCGCCCTTATCGGCGCCGGCGGCCTCGGCACCGAGATCAACCGCGCGCTCGGTTCGCGCCGGATCGACCTAGGGCTTGAGGCAGGGCTGGCCATCGTCGTGCTTGCCATCGTGCTCGACCGAATGACGCGCATCGGCGTGGGAGGCAAGAAATGACCGTCGCCGTCGATTTCAGAAATGTCGACATCGTCTTCGGCGCCGACCAGGCAGGCTCGCTGGCGCTGATCGACAGCGGCGCCACCCGCGCCGAGATCCTCGAACAGACCGGCAACGTACTGGGCTGCGCCGGCGCCAGCCTCACCGTGAACGAGGGCGAGATCTCGGTGCTGATGGGGCTTTCCGGCTCCGGCAAATCGACGCTGCTCAGGGCCGTCAACCGGCTGAACGTGGTCTCGCGCGGCCAGGTGCTGGTCAAGGACGGCGACGGCACGGTCGACGTCGTGACCTGCGACGAGGCGACGCTTCGGCGGTTGCGGCAGAAACAGGTGGCAATGGTGTTTCAGCAGTTCGGCCTGCTGCCGTGGCGCACAGTGGAGGAAAATGTCGGCCTCGGCCTCGAGCTCGCCGGCGTGCCTGAAGCCGAGCGCAAGGAGCGGGTGACCAAACAGCTGAAGCTGGTTCATCTCGACCAGTGGTCGAAGAAATACGCGCATGAGCTTTCCGGCGGCATGCAGCAGCGCGTCGGCCTGGCGCGCGCCTTCGCCACCGAGGCGCCGATCCTGCTGATGGACGAGCCGTTCTCGGCACTCGACCCGCTGATCCGGACCAAGCTGCAGGACGAGCTGCTGCAGCTTCAGGCCGAGCTGAAGAAGACCATCATCTTCGTCAGCCACGACCTCGAGGAGGCGCTGAAGATCGGCACCCACATCACTATCATGGAGGGCGGGCGCATCGTGCAGACCGGTGCGCCGGAAGACATCGTGTTGCGGCCCGCCAACGACTATGTCCGCGACTTCATCGCCAATGTGAACCCGCTCTCGGTGTTGACCGCGTGGAACGTCATGCGCGACCGCCGCGACCTCGAACATGGCGAGAACGGCTGGGTGTGGCTCGACCGGCGCAAGACGACGCGCTTCAAGATCGACGAGCATGGGCTGGTGGCGGCGGCCGAGCGCGACGGCAAGCCGGCGGTATGGGTGTCCTGCGCCGATGTCGAGGCACAGCCGGAGGAGACGGCGCAGGTGTTCTGGGCCAATCCCGGCACCTCGCTGAAGACCGTGATGCTGGCCATGCATCGCTCGCAGACCGCACCGGTGGCGCTGTTCGACGACCAGTCGCGCTTCGTCGGCGCCATCGGCGTCAGGGATGTGCTGAGCGCGGTGCTGCGAAGATAATTTTTCTCCTTGGCGAGAACCGAGACCAAACGCCGGCGCGAAGGAACGCCGGCTTAGCCCGATACCGCAAGCTAAACCGCCAGCGGCAATCTCAGTTCCGTCAACAGGCCGCCATCGGGGTGATTGGACAGGATGACCTCGCCGCCGGCGCCGCGGGCGATGTTGCGGGCGATGGTCAGGCCGAGGCCGAGGCCGCCGGTCTGACGGTTGCGCGACTGTTCCAGGCGCACGAACGAGCCGAACACGGCGTCGAGCTCGGCTTGCGGTATGCCCGGCCCTTCGTCATGGATCGCCAGCGTGATTGTCTTGCCTGATTGACGCAGGCTGAGATGCGCCCTCTTGCCATAGGTCACCGCGTTCTGGACGAGGTTGGTGACGCAGCGCCGCAGCGCGACCGGCCGCGCCATGCAGATCAAGCCGCGCGAGCGCCCGTCTTCATTCTCGAAGGAGACCTCGTCGAAGCCGTCGGCGATCGATTCTACCAGCGACCAGAAATCGATCCTCTCGCTCTTCTCCTCGGTCACCTCGAAAGTGGCGAAGTCGATGACCGAGCTGGCAATGCCTTCGATGTCGGCGAGGTCGTGCGCCAGTGCGGCGCGCACGGACGAATTCCTCAGCAGTTCGAGGCGCAGCCGCATCCTGGTCAGCGGCGTGCGCAGGTCGTGCGCCAGTGCGGCCGCAAGATGCTCGCGGTCCTCGACGTAGGCGCGCAGTCTCGCCTGCATGGCATTGACCGCCTTTGCCGCGGTACGCACCTCGCGGCTGCCGCTCTCGGCGATCGGCGGGCTCTTCAGGTCCTCGCCGATCCGCTTCACCGCGGTCTCCATCATCCTGTAGGGCGCCGTCAGCCGGCGCAGCGACCAGATCGAGGAAGCCACCACCAGCCCGGCGATTAAGGCATAGAGCGGCAGGCTATCGAAGCTCAGTATCGGCCCGGCCGGCGTGTTCGGTTCGGTGAAGTTCAGCCACTGGCCGTCGGCAAAGCGAAGCGAAGCCGTCAGCTTGTCGCTCTGGGCGAAATCGGCCGCCAGCACCAGCAGGTCGCGCTCGACCTGGCCGATATCGGGACCGGCGACCGTCCCACCGGGAGCGTCCGCTTCGTGCGTTGCCGGGTCGCGGCGGACCCGTGCATCGGTGATCCCGAACTTCGACAGCCGGCCGACCAATATGTCTTCCAGTTCGGCCAGCTCGTCGTCGCCCGCTATCGACGAGGTGACGGCGGGCGTGTCGGAGACGGTGAGCGCATAGGTGGCATTGAACAGCCCGGAGGCCGTCGCCTTGCGCTGTTCTGGGGTGGCATCATGCATCAGCTGCACCAGCGAGAAGGCGCGGTCGTTCAGCCGATAGAGATCGACGACGTCATTGGCGGCCGCACGGTCGCGCGAAACGATGTAAAGGGTCGCGATCTGGCTGATCAGCAGGCCGGCGATGACGATGAGCAGCACCCAGACCGGCAGCGTTTGCGGCAGGATGCGTCTCATTCGGAGGTCGTCTCAGGCAGGAACTGGTAGCCGCCGCTGCGCACGGTCAGGATCAGCTTCGGCGTTTTCGGGTCGTCCTCCATCTTGCGCCGCAGCCGGCTGACCAGAATGTCGACGCTGCGGTCGAAGCTGTAGCCGCTGTCGCCGCCGGACAGCTCGATCAGCTGCTCGCGGCTCAGTACGCGCTGCGCGCTCTTGACGAAGGTCTGCAGGAGATTGAATTCGGCCATCGTCAGCTCGATCCTGACGTCGCCGGGCGCCATTAGCCGGCGGCGCGAACAGTCCATCGTCCAACCGGCGAAATGGTAGATCTGCCGCGAGGCGGCGCGTCGCGGCTCGGCGGCGCCATTGCGTCTCAAGACGGCACGAATGCGTGCGAGCAGCTCGCGCGGATCGAAGGGTTTCGGCACGTAGTCGTCCGCGCCCATCTCCAGCCCAACCACGCGGTCGGTTGTCTCGGTAACCGCGGTCAGCATGATGATCGGCGTCGAATAATTGGCGCGCAACTCGCGGCAGAGCTCCAGCCCGCTCTTGCCGGGCAGCATGACGTCCAGGACGATCAGGTCGACCTGGGCGCGGCGCAGGACGGTCTCCATCTCGGTGCCGTCGGCGGCGACAGATGTATGCAGCCCTCGCCTCTGGAAGAATTCCTGAAGCAGGTCGCGAATGCCCTTGTCGTCGTCGACGATCAGTATGTGGGGGTCGGATTTCACAGGAAACCTGTCATTTGTGGATCGCCCAAGCGGTGCTTCGGCCGTCAGCCAGACGATAGAATTCAGGCCATAAGTTGGCCAGTGAAGATCGGCGGCCCGATCCGGGCTGCCCAGAAACAATCCAGAAACAAAATTCTACAATCCGGAAAAACTGCCGAAAAAAATCAAGGTCATAAGTGGTGCCGTGGCGGTCAGGTCATCGGCTGCGACACGCGTTACGGGATACGGATAGACCAATGCAAAGGTTCTCGATCAGTCTGATGGGTGCGTTGCTTTCCATTTCGCTCGTCACGGCCGCGGTTGAACAAGCCGATGCAAAACTGGCCGATGCAAAGGTGGCCAATGCAAAGGCGGCCGATGCAAAGGTGGCGACCACCCGCAGCGAGCGTTGCATCGATCTGAACCGCCAGTTTGACGAAGCCCTCGAAACCCATGCCGCGGCAACGCAGGTCACCGCGGCGAAAGCACTTCAAAGAAAGGGAAACCGGTTCTGCGCCAACAAGAAACAGGCACAGGGAATCCGGATGCTCGCGAACGCCTTGAAGCTGCTTGGAGTGACACCGATCGATCCCGTTCAGTGACACTCAATCCGATCTGCACAAAAAGGAAGTGAAGCCATGAAAAAGTCTCTCCTCTCCGCCCTCGGTCTCGCCATCGCGCTGGCCGTCTCGATGCCGGTTCTCGGCGCCAGCAGCGCCAATGCCGCGACCACCACCCCGGCTGCGACGACAACGACGACCGCTGCGCCGGCCAAGGCCGTGAAGAAGGTCGCTGCCAAGAAGACCGTCAAGAAGCACAAGAAGCACGCGGTCAAGGCAGCTCCGAAGGCCTGATCAAGCGACATCTTTCTACCCTATGAGAAGACCGCTCCAGTTGCGATTTGCCTGGAGCGGTCGTCTTTTTTGTTGCGTGCAGACAATGGGGGCAGTCCCGGCCCACACCCCCGTTGAACGCCAGACGGCAGTTCCCACATAGGCACGGACTTTTGAACTGCGCCCGCCGGGAAGCCGCTCGCGCGCGGTTGAATGGACGACCGCTTTTGCCCATGTCAAAATGACCGCAAAGCCGTCGTACTCAATTGCCGGTCCAATGCCTGAAATCACGACAAAACCCCGTACCAGCACGAAGCCGAAAGTCGAACGGCCGAAGCTCTACAAGGTTATCCTGGTCAATGACGATTTCACGCCGCGCGAGTTCGTCGTGACTGTGCTGAAGGCCGAGTTCAAGCTCAGCGAAGACCAGGCGCATAGGATAATGATTACTGCGCACCGGCGCGGCGTCTGCGTCGTCGCCGTCTTCACCAGGGATGTCGCCGAGACCAAGGCGGCGCGGGCAACCGATGCCGGCAAGGCCAAGGGTTATCCGCTGATGTTCACGACGGAGCCGGAGGAGTAGGGCTCCTTTTCCCTTCTCCCCTTGCGGGAGAAGGTGGCCGAGCGAAGCTCGGTCGGATGAGGGGTGTTCCAGGGAACGCCGACGCCTCATTTCTTCCGGCACCCCTCATCCGTCTTGGCGCCTCGCGCCAATCCACCTTCTCCCACAAGGGGAGAAGGAAGGACGGTGCCGCTACCGCCCTTCGCGGTACCACATAGAGCCCATCGCCAAAAGCAGCAGGCCGAGTCCGAGGAAGCCACCGAACAGCGGCACGCGCGAGACGGCCTTGAGCACGCTGTCGTCGGTGGTGCGCAGGCCGATCCAGTCATTGCCGGAAGCCGCTCCCGAGGAGCGGACCGGGACGATTGATGGCAGCATGACCGTGCTGGTGAGATTGCCAAGTGGCGAGGCCGGCGCCAGCCGGCGAACGCTGCCGCCGGTTGCCTCAGCCGGTGGTTTCAGCCGGTTCTCGGTGGAGACCACATCGGTGAATTCCGGGGCGTTGACCGGCCCGACATGGGCCAATGCCGTCAGGTCGCCATTGCCGACCTGGTAGAGACCGATTTCGCTGGTCTCGACGCTGCCGAGGAAGACACCTGGTTCGGATTTCTCGAGCCTGACGATCAGTGCCTTGCCGGATGGCGTGATGACTTGCGCCGGGCCGGGGTCGTCGCTCATCGTCTGGCGGCGGATTTCCAGCACCATGCCGCGGCCGTCGGCGGTCAGCCGCTCTTCCTCGAGTTCGGGCTCCTTCATCAGCCAGTGGGCGATGCGCCGGTAGAGTTGGACGTGGGGCCCACCGCCCTCGAAGCCGCGCGCCCACAGCCAGCCCTGGTCGGACAGAAGCATGCCGACGCGGCCTTCGCCCTTGCGGTCGAGCAGCAGCAGCGGCCGGTTGTCGGCGCCCTTCATCACCACCTCGCCCTCGGGGTTCTCGACCCCGATGGTACGGAACCAGCGGCTCCAGTGCGGCGGCTCGGTCGCGGAGCCGTCGAGCCCACGCGTTACCGGATGACGCTGGCCGGTATCGGTGAGGCGCGGATAGAAGGCCTTGTCGATGACCTCGCCGGTCGGCATTGCCGGCAGCGCCGACATCAGCGGCGTGCGGGCGATCGAGCTTTCGCCGGCATATTCGGGGCCTGCCGCGATCAGCAGCGCGCCGCCCTTTTTGACATATTCGGAGATATAGTCGTAATAGAGGATCGGCAGTACGTCGCGGTGCTGATAGCGGTCGAAGATGATCAGGTCGAAATCCTTGATCTTCTCGACGAACAGCTCGCGCGTCGGGAAGGCGATCAGCGACAATTCGTTGATCGGCGTGCCGTCCTGCTTTTCCGGCGGGCGCAGGATGGTGAAGTGCACGAGGTCCACCGAAGCGTCGGATTTCAGCAAATTGCGCCAGGTGCGCTCGCCCGCATGCGGTTCACCGGAAACGAGCAGTACCCGCAGATTTTCGCGAATACCGTCGATCAGCGCGATGGCGCGGTTGTTGGTGTCGGTGAGTTCGCCCGGCTCGTGGTTGATGGCGAGTTCGACAATGTTGCGCCCGGCACTGGGAATGGTCACCTGCAGCGGCATCGCCTGGCCGATGTTGGCGTGCTCGACCGATACCTGCTCGCCATTGACCGATACGCGGACATCGACCGGGCCGGTGTCGTTGTTGGTGGCGATGACGCGATAGGTCATGTCGAGCGGCTTGCCGACGAGGCCGAAGCGCGGCGCATTCTCGAAGCGAATGCGACGGTCCCTTTCATGCTCGTTGCCGGTAATCAGCGCATGCAGCGGGGCATTGAAGTCGGGTGTGCCGGACGGCGCGTCATGCACCTCGCCATCGGTGATCATGATGGCGCCGCCGATGCGCGATGGCGGCACGTCGCGGAAAGCATTTTCGAGCGAGGAAAACAACCGCGTCTCGGTGCGCTCGTCGGCGGCTTCGGCCTTGCCGGCTTCGACGACACGAACGTCGAACTGCTTGAAGCGGCCGAGACGCTGCTGAAGCCCGGCTAACGCCGCGTCGGTCTGCTTGGTGCGGTCGCCGATATCCTGGCTCTGGCTGCGGTCGACGACGACGGCGACGATGCTTTTCAGCGGCTCGCGCTCTTCGTCGAGGAACACCGGATTGAGCAGCGCCGCAGCCAGGGCAATCAGGGCTGCCAGGCGGAAAATCGCACCGCGCTGGCGAAACCAAAGGCCGGCCAGCGCCAGCAGCAGCGGCACCAGGACCACTGCGAGCAGCGGCCAGGTGATGAGCGGTTCGAAGGAGAGCGACCAGTTCATGGTCTACTGCCCCAGCCGTTCGAGCAGCACCGGGACGTGCACCTGATCGGATTTGTAGTTGCCGGTCAGCATGTACATCATGATGTTGACGCCGGCGCGCAGCGCATAGATGCGCTGCATCGGATCCGAAGGCACCGTCGGCAATAGCGGGTCGCCATTCTCGTCGACCGCCCAGGCGCCGGCGAAATCATTGGCGGTGATCATGATTGGCGAAACGCCGTCGCCGGTGCGCACCGGGCGGTTCTCGGTGTTGCTGGCTTCGAGCGATGCCTCGACCCAAAGCGGGCTGCCGGCAAAACGGCCAGGAAACTCCGGAAGAATGTAGAAGGATTTGGTCAGCACGTGGTCCGACGGCACCGGTTCCAGCGGTGGCACGTTGAGGTTGCCGAGGATGTCGCGCAGCCGCTCCGTAGCCGGGCTGGTCGAATCCGCACCAATGCCGTTGGCGAACTGGTCACGGGTGTCGAACAAGACCGTTCCGCCCTGCTGCATATAGGCGTCGATGCGGGCGATGGCGGCCTCGCTCGGCATCGGGGCCGAGGGATCGATCGGCCAGTAGATCAGCGGGTAGAAGGACAGTTCGTCCTTCGAGATGTCGACGCCGGCGGGTGCTCCGGGTTCGAGCGCGGTTTTTTCGATAAGAAAGCGGGTCAGCCCTTCGAGCCCGGCGCGGCTGATCGAATCGACACCCGGCTCGCCGGTCAGCACGTAGGCGATCCGGGTCTTTGAAATGTCCCCGATCGCCTCCGTATCTCCCGGTTTGGCGTCGTCGGCACGCGCGACGTCCGCGTGGCCAATCAAGGCGCAGAGCGCAATCAGCAGGACGGCTGCCGTCGCCGCAGCGCCGGCACGGCGCGGCCGGCGCGACAACAGGCCGCCCATCCAGAATACGGCAAGCGTGTCGAGCACCATCAGCACCAGGGCGGCCGTGACAAGCGGACCTTTGAGGTTGCGCTGCTCGTCGAAGGCATACTGGATGGTGGTGACCGGCACCGTGATTTCAGGCCGGGCCAGCGGCGTGAATGCGCTGTCGCCACCGAGCAGATTGTGAGCGAACACTCCTGTCTCGGAGCCGTAGAGGCCGGGCGGGTTTTCCAGCGTCACCGGCAGCGGGCCGGCGCCGGGCACCAGAGGCCTGGCATCCGGCGTCGGCGGCACCAGCGTGCCGTCGGCGGCGATCATGCGATAGGGTGCCAGCGACGTGGCGGCTGCCTCGGCATTGGCGACCGCCGAGCCCTGGTTGCGCGACAATTGCACGATGCGCCGCAGCATCTCGACGAAGCTGCCGGAGATCGGCAGATTGGACCACGTCGCCTCGGGGGTGACGTGGAACAGTACGAGGGTGCCCTTGTCCTTCTTCATCCCGGTCACCAGCGGCGTGCCGTCGGCAAGCGTGGCCCAGGTGCGCTCGACAATGTCGGGCGTCGGCTCGGCCAGCACCTGCCTAGTAACGGTGACCTCGGTGGGCGGCGCGAGGTCGGCGAAGGGACCGGTTTTCGGGAATTCGGTGACCGGCTGCGGCGCCGTCCATGACAGCGCGCCGCCAAGCGATCGCTCGCCGGTGCGCAGCCGGACCGGCAGCAGATCGTCGTCATTGCCGGCAGCGGCCAGCCGCGAACCGGCAAAACGCACCAGTGTGCCGCCCTTGTCGACCCAGTCGACCAGCCTCTGCCGCGCCTGTTCCGGAATGGTGCCGACATCCGCCATGACGATCATCGCCGGTTTCTGGTCGAGCAGTTGCGGAATGGCGTCGGCGAGATCGACGCTCGACGGCTCGACGAGATCGGCGAAGGGCTGCAGGGCGCGGCGGATGTAGTAGAGCGGCGACAGCAGCGGTTGCGCCTGATCGGCCTCGGACTGCGACAGCAGCCCGACGCGGCGGCGCTTTGAGCTCTCATCGAGCACGCGGACGGCACCGGCCTGGCGCTCGCCATCGAGCGCGATGTAGGCGAAGTCGTTGCGCAGTTCGAACGGCACCGCCATCGTGCCGGTCGCGGTGGTTCCGCCCGGGGCAAAGGTAAGCGTCGCGTCGGCAATGCGGCGGCCCTTGTCGTCGAACGCGCCGGCCGTCACCTGTGCAGGTGCCGGGTCGCCCGGTGCGCGGATGGCGGTCAGGGCGAAGCCGTCGACCTGGTTGTCGGCGCCGGTCAGGCCGGTCAGCGACAGCCGGTCGGAGACGGCCCAGACAATACGTGCCGCGTTCTTTGACAACAACGTGTTGAAGGCGGTTTCGTCGCCTTGCGCCGCCAAGCCATCGGCGAGCACTGCGACGCTGGCGCCCGGCAGCGACTCCAGGGCTGACGCGACGCGGGCGTAGACGGCGGGGCGGTCGGTCGGGATCGGCCGCGGCTTTGCCGCGCGCAGCCGGTCGAGCGCGGCAGCGGCATCGAAGGGACCGATCTCGGCATTCGGCTTCTCGGCGGTGAAAGCGATGAGCACCGGCACGCCATTCGAATTGGCATCGGCGATCAGCCGCTCGGCGGTGGCGACCCGCTTGCCCCAGTCGGCGGCACTTGCCCAGTCATTGTCGATCACCAGCGCCAGGGCGGCGCCCTCGGCGGGCAGCTTTTCGCGCGGGTTGAAGACGGGTTCGGCAAGTGCCGCCACGACAAGCGCGGCCATCAGCAGCCTGAGCAGCGTCAGCCACCAAGGGCTCTGCCGCGGCGTTTCTTCGCGCCTCAACACGCGGGCGAGAATCCTGAGCGGCGGAAACACCTCGGTTTGCGGCCTGGGCGGGGTGAGCCGCAGAAGCCACCAGATCACCGGCAGCGCCAGCAGGCCCCACAGCACCATCGGCGCCCCAAAGGAGAGCGGCAGCCAACTCATGCGCGGGCCCTCCCGGCAAAGCTGCCCTCGGCGGTCATCGCCATATGGATGCGCACCAGCGCCTCGGAGGCAAGGCGATCGGTATGATTCACGGTAAAGCTCCAGCCAAGCCGTTTGCACCAGGCGGCCAGTTCCTGGCGGCGGGCGGCATAAAGCAGGCGATAGTCCTCGCCCAGCATTTCGGCACGGCCGGCGGTCAGCTTGTCGCCGGTCTCAGGATCGGTGAATTCGGTGCGCCCGGCATAGGGGAAGCTTTCCTCGGCCGGATCGGCGACCTCGATCAGGTGTGCGCGTACGCCGTGGCGGGCGAGCACGTCCAGCCAGGCCATGGTGTCCTCGACCGGGTCGAGGAAATCGCTGACGAGGACGATGTCGCAGAAGCGGCGAATGCCGGACAGGTCGGGCTTTGCCGGCAGGTCGCCGGCGTGCATCAGTTGCGCCGCGATGCGCTCGGCGCCATTGCGGGCGGTGAACGGGTCGGTCAGGCCGGGCCAGGCAATGCGCTCGCCGCTGCGCGACAAAAGCTCGGCCATGGCCAGCGCCAGCACAAGGGCGCGCGATTCCTTGGAAACGCCGGCTCCGGTCGATTTGTAGAGCATGGAAGGCGAGGGGTCGGCCCACAGCCACACCGTGTGGGCGGCCTCCCATTCACGGTCGCGGACATAGGTGTGGTCGTCGCGGGCGGAACGGCGCCAGTCAATGCGCGAGGAATCGCCTTCGACATAGGGCCGGAACTGCCAGAAATTCTCGCCGATGCCACGCTTGCGGCGGCCGTGCCAGCCGGCAATTACCGTGTTGACGATGCGGCGCGCCTCGACCAGCAGGTCCGGCACCAACGAAGCCCGCAACCGGCCTCTGGCGAGCGCATCGCGCGTCGCTGCCGGTGCCTGCGCTTCACCGATGCGCGCCATCAAATCCCTTTCGCGAGCTTCGCCACGACGTCGCGAACCGTGGTGCCCTCGGCGCGGGCGGCGAAGGTCAGCGCCATGCGGTGCTGCAGCACCGGCTCGGCCAGTGCGCGGACGTCGTCGACCGACGGCGCCAGCCGGCCGTCATAGAGGGCGCGGGCGCGGGTGCACAGCGTCAGCGCCTGACTGGCGCGCGGGCCTGGGCCCCAGGCGACGTGCTTGTCGGTATCGGCGTTGCCCTGGCCGGGACGCGCAGAGCGCACCAGCTTGAGGATCGCCTCGACGACGCTTTCCGGCACCGGCATGCGGCGGATGAGCGTCTGGATGTCCTTCAGCCGCGCCGGCTGCAGCACGTTTTCAGCCTTGGCATCCTCGATACCGGTGGTTTCCAGCAGGATGCGGCGCTCCGCCTCGATCTCGGGGTAGAGGATGTCGACCTGCATCAGGAAGCGGTCGAGCTGTGCCTCGGGCAGCGGATAGGTGCCTTCCTGCTCCAGCGGGTTCTGTGTCGCCAGAACATGGAACGGTGACGGCAAGTCGTGGCGCACGCCGGCAATGGTGACGTGGTATTCCTGCATCGACTGCAGCAGCGCCGACTGGGTACGCGGTGAGGCGCGGTTGATCTCGTCGGCCATCAGCAGTTGCGCGAAGATCGGCCCGGAAATGAAGCGGAACGAACGCTTGCCGAATTCATCCTGCTCCATCACCTCTGAGCCGAGAATGTCGGACGGCATCAGGTCGGGCGTGAACTGGATACGGCGTGAATCGAGGCCGAGCACGATGCCCAGCGTTTCGACCAGCTTGGTCTTGGCTAGGCCGGGCACGCCGACCAGCAGTGCATGGCCGCCGGCCAGCAATGCGACGAGCGTGCGCTCGACGACGCTTTCCTGGCCGAAGATGACCCGGCCGACGCCGTTGCGAACCCTCGAAATGTCGGCCAGCGCTTTCTCGGCCTGCGCCACCATGTCCTTTTCGCTGATCGGGCTTTCCTTGATCATCACGCTCATGCAGCATCGATCCTTCTGGTTGGAAATACCGCTTGGCACAGTGGGTGCCGCAGAATGCCGCGATTCGGCCTCGCAGGGCGCCTGTCTTTGAATTTAAATCACAGACTTAGGCTGACAAGCGGAACAACAGTGACTATTTCGTGACCATGACGGAAGCCGCAGACAATCGTGAAGAGAGCCTGACGGCCGCGACCGAGGCGCGCGGGCTGCAAGCGCTGGTCTCGCGCGCGACGCGCGCCGGCAAGGGGCCGGCGCCGGTGGAACGCTGGAATCCGGCGTTTTGCGGCGATCTCGACATGGAAATCAAGCAGGACGGCACCTGGTTCTATCTGGGAACGCCGATCGGCCGGATGCCGCTGGTGCAGCTTTTTTCCTCGGTGCTGCGTAAGGACGAGGACGGCAGGACCTACCTGGTGACGCCGGTGGAAAAGGTTGGCATCCGCGTCGCCGATGCGCCCTTCATTGCCGTCGAGATGGACGTGTCTGGCGCGGGCGACGGACAAATCATCACCTTTCGCACCAATGTCGGCGACGTGGTCGAGGCTGGGGTGGGACACCCGCTGCGCTTCGTCGATGAGGACGAGACAGGTGGCCTGAAGCCCTATATGCTGGTGCGCGGGCGGCTGGAGGCGCTGGTGGCACGGCCGGTGATGTACGAGCTGGTCGAGCACGGCGAAGAGATCGACATCAGTGGCAAGACGATGTTTGCCGTCCGTTCCAAAGGCGAGGTCTATCCAATCATGCCGGCTGAGAAACTGAAACGGCTGAGCGCATGATGGACCGCCTATGATGGATCAGGTGACGCAGTTGGCGTTTTCCGCTGCCGAGTTTCGCCAGCGCGTCGCGGCGCAGCCGCTGGCGCATGCCGGCGACGATTTTGGCGACCACCGCTTCAATCCGGGCCATCCCAGGCTGAAGCTGGCCAAGGCGCTGCGCGATGCCGCCGTTCTGATCCCGGTGGTCGACCATGGCCATGAAGCCACGGTCCTTTTGACCAGGCGGGCGGAGAAGCTGCGCAACCATTCGGGGCAGGTTGCTTTCCCCGGTGGCACCGTCGATCCAACCGATGCGAGCCCGGAAGCGGCGGCGTTGCGCGAGACATTCGAGGAGATAGGTCTCGATAGGGATTACATCGAGATCATCGGCCGTCTGCCGGACTACGTTTCCGGCAGCGGCTATCGCATCGCCCCGGTGCTCGGGATTGTGCGGCCCGGTTTCAGCCTGACGCTGAATTCCGACGAAGTCGATGCTGTCTTCGAGGTGCCGCTGGGTTTTCTGATGGACCCCGCCAACCACACCAGAGACAGTCGCATGTGGAACGACCTCGAATGGTTCTTTTACGAGATGCCCTATGGCGGCCAGCGCATCTGGGGCGTCACTGCGGGCATCATCCGAACGCTCTATGAAAGGCTCTATTCGTGAGCAATCCTGTGTCGATTGCTGGCAAGGCCGGCTGGCTCGGCGAAAGCCACTTGCAGCGCCTGCTCGCCGCGCTCACCGACGGCGGCGAGGAGGCGCGTGTCGCCGGCGGTGCGGTGCGCAACGCGCTCATCGGCCAGCCGGTCGCCGACATCGATATCGCCACCACAACGGTCCCCGAGGAAACCATCCGGCGTGCCGAGGCGGCGGGCTTCAAGACGGTGCCGACCGGCATCGAGCATGGGACGGTCACCGCGGTCGCCCAGGGCAAGGCCTACGAGGTCACCACGCTGCGTGCCGATATCGAAACCGACGGCCGGCGCGCCAAAGTGTCGTTCGGCCGCGACTGGAAAGCCGACGCTGAGCGGCGCGATTTCACCATCAATGCACTCTATGCGGAAGCCGATGGAACGGTCGTCGATCTGGTCGGCGGTATCGCCGATATCGAGGCGCGGCGGCTGCGCTTCATCGGCGATCCGGAAGCGCGTATCCGCGAGGATTATCTGCGCATCCTGCGTTTCTTCCGTTTCTTCGCCTGGTATGGCGACGGCAGGCCGGATGCCGAAGGGTTAAAGGCTTGCGCCCGGCTGAAGCAGGGCCTCGACCAGCTCTCGGTCGAGCGCGTCTGGTGGGAATTGAAGAAATTGCTGTCGGCGCCGGATCCCTCGCGGGCGCTGCTGTGGATGCGCCAAGCCGGCGTTCTGACCGCCGTTTTGCCGGAAAGCGAGAAATGGGGCATCGATGCCATTCACGGGCTGACCAAGACGGAGAAGGACCTGGCCTGGGCGCCGGACCCGCTGCTCAGGCTGGAAGCCGTCGTGCCGCCGGATGCCGCGCGCATGAAGACGCTTGCCGAGAGATTGAGGCTTTCCGTGAGCGAGGCAAGCCGTCTGCGGAATTGGGCGATCACGGCTGCCGTCGATCCGAAAACGACCGAAGGAGAGTTGGCGAAAGGGCTTTATTTTGGCGACCGCCAAGGCTTTGTCGATCGGTTGCGGCTGTTGCTTGCTTCCGCTCGAGCCCGCGCAGTCGAAGACAGTGACGCACTGCTCGAAGCCGGCGGCTTCTCGCGCCTGCTTGCCTTCGCCGAAAAATGGCAAAACCCTGTTTTTCCGCTCAAGGGCGCCGATCTGACGACACTTGGCGCGTCACCGGGGCCAAAGCTTGGTGCAACGTTGAAGAACCTCGAAAAGGAATGGGTCGAGTCCGGTTTTGCTCTCGATCGCGGCGCGCTGCTCAAGCGCGCCGCAGAGGCACTCGAATCCTGACCGTCACGCTGCGTCGCGGACCTTTTCGATGCGCGAGCGGATCGCCTCGATCATCGTCTCGCGAATCACCGTCTCGCCATGCGTCTCGCGCAGATGCTCGACGGCACGGCGCATGACCTCAGCCTCCTCCTCGGCGCGTGTGTGCCACTCGCAGCCGGGTACGAGCGACCCGCAATGGAATTCCTTCATCGGCTTCTCCTCATCTCCTCCTTGGAGCACCGCGCACTGACACGGAAGCTCCAGACCTTTGATTGCGCGATCCGGAAACCGCGTCCGGTATCCGGGCTACACGCTGGCCAGGTTAGCATAACACGATCGAATGGTTTTGGTTGCCTTAGAGTGCCGTGCGTCCAAGCCGACACGCGGTGATCGGGTTGCGAAAAGGCGGAGCATCGCTGCTCCGCCCTCTTACGCTACCCAGGAGTAAGACCTCGTCTTGCTCCAGCGGGCAGGACATCACTTCACGATCTTGACTGCCTCGGCAATTTTATCCTTGCCGTTCATATCCCACGTGACGCGGACCTTTTCGCCGACCTTCAGGCCAGGATCCTTGAAGGTCTGGGGCAACGTAAAGGTGGCTCCGTTATCCAGAACCAGGCTCATCGCCGTTCCATCAAAGCTTTTGATCGTGCCGGTGGTGTGCTTGCCCGCAGCGAATGCGGCAGTACCAGAGGCGAGAACGGCAGCGGCGGCTGCAGTCATAATAAGCTTGCGCATGGCATGCTCTCCTGGAAAATGCGGGCACCGCTTGGGAAAGGTGCCCCATTCAATCATGGGCCGTCCGGTCACGTCGGGTCGCGGCTCTCGGGAGTAAAGAACCGCCGGCGTTTCCCGGCCCCACGCGACAAATAGCCCAATCTTTACAATGGTATATTAGACGAAAAAGATATTTTTTGGCACGCCTTGCGCCACATTCGCCGTCAAATTTCGGGGATTTGGACCCGATTGCGGCTCACCTCGTGCTCACCGAGATTTTACGGCCATTTCACTTCTGGCGGCAGGCTGGACAGGATCGAGGCGACATTGCCGCCGGTCTTCAGCCCGAAGATGGTGCCGCGATCGTGAAGCAAGTTGAATTCGACATAACGGCCGCGGCGGATGAGCTGCTCGTCACGGTCGCCATCGGTCCAGTTGTCATTGAAGTTGGCGCGCACGAGATGTCCGTAGACGACGAGAAAAGATCGCCCGACGTCCTGGACGAAGTTGAAATCGGCGTCCCAGCCGCCTTTGTCCTCATCCGAATGCAGCCAGTCGAAGAAGATACCGCCGGTACCGCGTGGCTCGTCGCGGTGCGGCAGGTAGAAGTACTCGTCGCACCAGGCTTTGAATTTCACGTAGTCGGCGATCGCCGCGTTCTTCTCGCAGGCAAATTGCATCGCTCTGTGGAAGGCGATCGTGTCGGGGTCGTCCTGGCTGCGGCGGCGGTCGAGCACCGGTGTCAGGTCGGCGCCGCCGCCGAACCACTGGCGTGAGGTGACGACCATGCGCGTGTTCATATGCACGGCCGGCACGTTGGGGTTCCACGGATGGGCGATCAGCGAAATGCCGCTTGCCCAGAAGGACGGGTCCTCTTCGGCGCCCGGCATCTGCTTCCTGAATTCGGGCGAGAACTCGCCATGGACGGTGGAGGTGTGGACGCCAACCTTCTCGAAGACGCGGCCGTGCATCATCGACATGATGCCGCCGCCGCCCTTGCCGGCATCGCGTTGCCACGGCGTCTTTTCGAAGCGGCCGGGCGACCAGCTGGCCTGCGGCCCCCGCAGGTCCTGCTCGATCTGCTCGAAGCTGGCGCAGATGCGCTCACGCAACGTCTCGAACCACAGCCGTGCCTTCGTCTTCTTCTGTTCGATGTCGGCTGGCAGCCCCGCCGGTATTTCGGGTCGTTGCAAATCCTGTCTCCGGTTGCGGGCGTACCCCGACAAATGACTCGTCTTTTCCGGCCGCGATCCCTAATCTCTTAGGTGCAAGGGTCAAGTGTGAATGGAGGTCTTTCGTGCGCACCCCGGCAAGACCGCCGCTGGATGGCCTGAAGAAGAGGCTCGACCGTTCACGCGCCGAGAACGCGCGCATGCCGCGCGACGGTTTCCTGCGCGAGACCTTCGTGCTGCCGCGTTCCGACGCTCGTCTCAAGGCGAAGGAATGGTTCGAGCGCTTTCCCAAGCAGGCCTATTGGACCGAGATCGAGAGCTGGTTCGAGCGGCCGGGCGACGTCATCGAATTCACGATCAGGCGGCTGCCGGCGGCGGATTAACGCTCGATCAGCAAGCGCCTCGCGCCGGGCCCTCGGATGCTCAGCCGGTCGCCCTTATTCCGCAGCGGGCATTTGTCGATCGACATGCAGCCGCAGCCGATACAGTCGGTCAACCCGTCGCGCAGCTTCTTGAGCTGACTAATCTTCTGGTCGAGCTCGTCGCGCCAAGCCGTCGAAAGCAGGTTCCAATCCTCGCGGGTCGGCGTTCGTCCTTCGGGCAGCGATCGAAGGGCTGTGCCGATCTCGGCCAGCGAAATGCCGACCTCCTGCGCTACCTTGATGATCGTCACACGTCGCAGCACGTCGCGGCCGTAACGCCGTTGGTTGCCTGATGTGCGGTGGCTGCGGATCAGCCCGCGCGCTTCGTAGAAATGCAGCGCCGACACCGCCACGCCACTGCGCGTCGCCACTTGGCCGACCGTCAATTCCGTTGCCGCAGCCATCTCCGATTTTCCGCTTGACCTCAAGTTAAGTTGAGCTTGTAGCGAAGAAGCCTCGAAGATGCAAACGGCAGGGGATGGCGATGGGCGTCTGGATTAGAATGACCGGAGAGGACGCAGTGTTGCGTGAGGACGATGCCTTGGTCGCTGCGGCCGGCGATCGCGTTCACGTCCTAGCGAAGCTGCCGGATCGCCTCGCCCACCACCATCGCAACGGAAAGCGCGACGTTGATGCTGCGCGCCCGGGCTGCATCGGGATGGTCAGGCACGCATCCACCGCCTCGTGGACGGCATCCGGCACGCCTGCGGATTCGCGGCCGAACAGGAGAATGTCGTCGCCGGTAAAGGCGAAATCCGTGTAGGCGGCAGCTGCTTTGGTCGACAGCAGCACGAGCCGCCGCTTGGCAAGCTTGCGCCAGTCCTCGAAGGCGTGCCAGTCGACATGCCGGGTGAGCGCCGCCATTTCGAGGTAGTCCATGCCGGCCCGTTTCAGCGCCCGGTCACCGAGCGGGAAGCCCGCCGGTTCGATGATGTCGACGCCGAGACCGAGGCAAGCGGCGAAGCGCAGGATTGTCCCGGTGTTGCCGGCGATATCAGGCTGGTAGAGCGCGATGCGGAGACGGTCGTTCATTTCCGCGTCTTTCTAATAAGTGGCAGATCAGCCACAGAGCTCTCGCGGTTTTGGAAATTCCTGGACTGGCGGGTGGTCATTTTCTGCGAAGTCGGTTATACGGCCAGCATTGTCAACCCGAACCGATGGAGGGGTAATTCATGATGGCCATGCACATCCACCACCTCTCTCGTGGGCTTACCAGCCCGACGGCGGTTTCGGTACGACGATTCTCCTGACCTTCTAGACTTCTAATCGCACCGATTCCCGCCGAAACCTTTTTCGGCCTTTGAAGGAATCCTGCGATGTTTTTCAAGCTGTGCAAGGGGCTGAACGCCCCGCCTGAACACAATTCGAGCGATGTCACCTTTGCCGCACCGCGCATGCCCGCGGCCTGGGTTGGCTCACCCTTCTATCTGCATCTTCAAGTGGAGGACGGACCGATGTTCGATCCCTGTAGAATACCCGGCTCAAGAAGCCTGCACGAGCGCAAGACTGCGACCTGGGCACTTTTGATCGGCGAGACCCACTCGTCGGCGGTTCACGCCGAGACCCGCCGGCGTCCGCATCGCGGCATGCTGCCGGACGTCGATTTCTCGCGCGCCGTTCCGGACTATAGCCGGCCGTCGCTGGTGCGCCGGATCATCAGGCTGATCCGGCCTGGTGCAAAAACCGGCGCGAAAATCCGGATTGTCAAAACGTCGTCAGCATCGTCAAGCGAGACTGTCGGCGAAAGGCCCGCGACAACCTATATAGCGCGAAGCAGGGCCGGCGAGGCGGACGATACCGTATCGCCGGTCCTTGACGCCATGCGGTCTGGGGACCTCGTCCGTTCGCGTGCCGCGTGAGCGGGAAATTGTGAGCATCACTATGTTTAGCTGGTTTGAAAAAAGGCTCGATCCGTTCCCTGCCAAGGAGCCGGTCGAGCCGCCGCGGACACTGATCGCCTTCTGCGTGCATTACACGCGCGGCGCATGGCCCTACATCGCTCTCGATGCGGTACTGGTGACGGCCATCGCTCTTGCCGAGGTGTGGATGTTCGGCTTCATGGGCCGGATCGTCGACTGGCTGTCCGGACAGAATCGCGAGACGTTCCTGCAGACCGAAGGCTTGAAGCTGGCCGGCATGGCCTTCATCGTGGTTTTCGCGCTGCCGGCAACGGTCTGGTTCCATTCGCTGCTCAACCAGCAGACGCTGATGGGTAATTATCCGATGCGTATCCGCTGGCAGGTGCATCGGTATCTGCTCAAGCAGTCGATGAGCTTCTATCAGGACGAGTTTGCCGGGCGCATCGCGACCAAGCTGATGCAGACAGCGCTCGCCGTGCGCGAGTGCGTCATCAAGCTCATCGATGTGCTCAATTATATCGTCGTCTATTTTCTCGGCATGCTGTTCATTGTCGGCTCGGCAGACTGGCGGCTGGCTGCGCCGCTTGCCGTCTGGCTTGCCGGCTATGTCCTGCTGTTGCGCTATTTCATCCCGCGACTGGGCAAGGTCGGCGAGGAGCAGGCCAATGCGCGCTCGACCATGACTGGCCGTGTCGTCGACAGCTACTCCAATATCCAGACGGTCAAGCTGTTTTCGCATGCGCGGCGCGAGGCATCCTTCGCCAAGGACGGTATGGCCGGCTTTCTCGACACCGTTTACCGATCGATGCGGTTGGTGACGCAGCTCTACGGCCTGCTCTATGTCCTGAATTCGCTGCTGTTGTTTTCGGTCGCCTCGATCTCGCTATGGCTGTGGCTCGGCCAAGCCGTGACGATCGGCGCTGTCGCCCTGGTCATCGGCCTCGTGCTGCGGCTCTGGGGCATGTCGCAATGGATCATGTGGGAGATGTCCACGCTGTTCGAGAATATCGGCACGGTGCAGGACGGCATCGCCTCGATCTCGCTGCCGCGCCTCGTCGAAGACCGGCCTGGCGCCAAGGATATTGCCGTGACCAAGGGCGAGATCCGTTTTGAGGACATCCGCTTCCACTACGGCAAGCAGAAGGGTGTGATCGAAAGCCTGTCGCTGACGGTGAAGCCGGGCGAGAAGGTCGGCATTGTCGGTCGTTCGGGTGCCGGCAAGTCGACGCTGGTCAATCTTCTGTTGCGCTTCTACGACCTCGAAAGCGGCAAGGTCCTGATCGACGGCCAGGACATTGCGGCAGTGACGCAGGACTCGCTGCGCGCCCAGATTGGCATGGTCACGCAGGACACCTCGCTGCTGCATCGCTCGGTACGCGAGAACATCCTCTATGGCAGGCCGGACGCCAGCAACGAGATGCTGATCGAGGCGGCGCGGCGCGCCGAGGCGCTGGATTTCATTGCCGGCTTGTCGGACTCGAACGGCCGTAAGGGTTTCGACGCGCATGTCGGCGATCGCGGCGTCAAATTGTCCGGCGGCCAGCGGCAACGCATCGCCATAGCCCGTGTCATGCTGAAGGACGCGCCGATCCTCATTCTCGACGAGGCGACCTCTGCCCTCGATTCCGAGGCCGAGGCGGCCATCCAGGAGAATCTCTACAGACTGATGCAAGGCAAGACCGTCATCGCCATTGCGCACCGGCTGTCGACGATCGCGGCCATGGACCGGCTCGTGGTCATGGACAAGGGCCGAGTCATCGAGGAAGGTTCGCATGAGGAACTCGTTGCCAAAGGCGGGCTCTACGCCCAGCTCTGGCAACGTCAGTCGGGCGGATTCCTGCTCGACGACGGCCCTTCTTCCAACGATGCAGCCGCCAACGATGCAATCGCCAAGGGTGAAGCCGCCGAATGATGACTGCCATCTACCGCTGGTTCGAGAACTGGGTCTATCCATTCCGGGAGCCAGCGGACCTTCGGCCACCTGCTGGCGTCAGGGGTTTCCTCTGGCATTATGTCGGGCAGGCGAAGATCGCCTTCTTCGCCATGCTGGTGATCGGCGGCATCGCGCCGCTGGTCGAAGCCGGACTGTTCTATTTCGTCGGGCGGCTGGTCGACATCCTCGACCAGCTTCCCGGCGAACGCAGCTGGCACGCGCTGTGGACTGCCGCCGGCCCGGAGCTTGTCTTCATGATCGCGGTGGTGCTGGTCATCCGCACCATTGTCGTCGGCCTGTCGGCCCTGGTCGACGAGCAGACGATCACGCCGGGTTTCTATAATCTGGTGCGCTGGCAGGCGCATCGCCATGTCTCGCGCCAATCCTACGCCTTCTTTCAGAACGACTTTGCCGGGCGTATCGCGACCAAGGTCTGGCAGGCGGGACAGGCGACCGGCGATCTGATGGAAAGCTTCATCGAGGTCGTCTGGTTCATGGTCGTCTATACGGTGACGACGCTGGCGCTGGTCGCCGGGCTCGATCTCCGGCTGGCGGTGCTGGTGGTGATCTGGATTACCGCCTTCGGCTTGCTGGCCAGGCGCTATTTGCCGGCAATCCGCAAACATGCCGAAGCGACCGCCGAAGCCGGCTCGATGATCACCGGCCGCCTTGTCGATTCCTATTCGAACGTGCAGACGCTGAAACTGTTCTCGGCCGATGGCGACGACCACTACATCAGGAACGGCTTCGACATCTATCTCGACGCGCTGCGCCCGTTCACCCGCCGGCTGACAGGCGTGCGCATGGCGCTGACGATGCTGTCGGGCATCATGATAACGGCGATCGCCTGCTTTGCCGTTTACCTCTGGGTCGAGGGTTCGATCACAGTCGGCGCCGTGGCTTTCACGCTGTCTTTGGTGCTGCGGCTGAACATGCTGCTCGGCCGGCTGATGATGCAGCTCAACGGCATCTTGCGGAATCTCGGCGTGCTGGAAAATTCCAAGGCGCTGATCTCGCAGCCGCTCGGCCTGACCGATGCGCCGGACGCGAAAGAGCTTGTCGTCGGCGGCGGGCGCATCGACGTCAGCAATGTCGAGTTCCACTACGGCAAGGGGTCCGGCGTGCTCAACGGCATCGACGTCGTCGTGCGGCCGGGCGAAAAGGTCGGCCTGGTCGGCCCGTCCGGCGCCGGCAAGACGACCTTGGTCAATCTGATCCTTCGCCTCTACGACCTCGAGAGCGGCAAGATCACCATTGACGGGCAGGACGTCTCCAGGGTCACGCAGAATTCGCTGCGCGCCAATATCGGCGTCGTCAGCCAGGATACGGCACTTTTCCACCGCTCGCTGCGCGACAACATCAAGCTCGGCATGCCGGAAGCGACCGACGCCGAGGTGGTCGCGGCAGCGAAGAAGGCCGAGGCGCACGAGTTCATCCTCGGTCTGCGCGACAATCGCGATCGTATCGGCTACGAGGCCTATGTCGGCGAGCGCGGCGTCAAGCTCTCCGGCGGCCAGCGCCAGCGCGTGGCGATCGCCCGCGTCTTCCTCAAGGATGCACCGATCCTGGTGCTCGACGAAGCGACCTCGGCGCTCGATTCCGACATCGAGGCGGCGATCCAGGAAAATCTGGCAAGGCTGATGGAAGGCAAGACGGTCATCGCCATCGCGCATCGGCTGTCGACCATTGCGGCACTCGACCGGCTGGTGGTGCTCGACGAGGGCCGCATCGTCGAGCAAGGCACGCATGACGAGCTGGTCGGGCTCGACGGGCTCTATGCCAGGCTGTGGAAGCGGCAGTCCGGCGGCTTCCTATTCAACGAGGAGAGCGCGCTGGCCGAGACCCGGCCGGCGGAGTAGTTTCGAAAAACCGGAGTAGACCATGGCGGTGAGAATGCCCTCGAATTTCGGACGGTCCGGCGCGCAGGAGAGCGCGTTGGACCTGCTTGGCCATGAAATCCTCGGCGAGAAGGCGGCCGCGCTCGGCCGCGCCGGCCGGCGCGTCGAGGAAACATTGACGAGGCTGCGCGAGAATTGCGACAGTGTCGACCGTGCCCGGCTGCTCAGGGATGCAGCCGAAGCGGTGCACGGGTATTTCATCCAGCGCGAACTCTGCGGCCTGCGCAAGCACGACGCGGTGATCCGGGAATACAACATCCCCAAGGCCGTGCTGGCCAGGCTCGGCGCCAGCGCATGATCCGAACCGGAACTGGTTTGGATAGTGTTATTCCAGCCACTCGGTGATGAAGCTGCCGTTCTCGTGTATGTCGGTGGTTTCCAGCGGGCCTGGCCCGAGATTGGTGAATTTGTGCGGCGTGTTCGGCGGTACGACCAGGATCTGGCCGGCTGTGGCCTCGATCTGCCGGTCGCCGACGGTGAACAGACCGGTCCCGGTTCGGATGATGAAAATCTCGCAATAGGGATGGCTGTGCAGCCTCGGGCCGCCGCCGGTCTCCGGCAGGTAGTTAAAGATCAGGCAACTGCTGGAACCGTAAGGCCCGCATTGCAACTCGCCTTGCCAGTGGTCGGGCAACTGGTCGGGCGCTTTGGCCCATTTGTCGCGGTCGATGACATGCGCCATGGGGCGAGGATAAACCGGGCGAGCGTCCGCTGTCGAGGTGAACGCAGCCGTTTGGTTTTGCTGCTGTTTTCCAATCGTTCCGCTGGGCAAATTACGCCCCCGCGACAATCTGCCCTTGTGCCTTCGCCCGTCTGGACAAAAACAGGCTTCACGCATAAACCCAAGTCCCAAATGCCGGAGGAATTCGCTAGCCTGTTCGCCATGCGCTGTCGGGCCGGCGCGATTGAGCGGGGAACAAGCTCGGCCGCCGGCACGGAAGAGGCGAAAGGATCAGGCACCCGTGAGCGCAACCGACACCCAGGATCCCAACCGTCGTGATTTTCTCTACGTCGCCACCGGCATGGCCGCAGTGGTCGGCGCGGGCGCCGTTGCTTGGCCGTTCATCGACCAGATGCGTCCGGATGCCTCGACGCTGGCGCTTGCCTCGGTCGAGGTCGACGTTTCGTCGCTGACGCCAGGAATGTCGCTCGTCGTGAAGTGGCGCGGCAAGCCGGTGGTCGTGCGCAACCGCACCGAAAAAGAGATGAAGGACGCCGAGGCGGTCAATCTCGCCGAGCTCAAGGATCCAATCGCCCGCAATGCCAACCTGCCGGCCGACGCGCCGGCGACCGACGCCAATCGAACCACGCCGGGCAAGGAAGCCTGGATGGTGATGGTCCAGGTCTGCACCCATCTCGGCTGCATCCCGCTCGGCCAGGAAGGCGATTTCGGCGGTTGGTTCTGCCCATGCCACGGTTCCGTATACGATACCGCCGGCCGCATCCGGAAGGGGCCGGCGCCGGAGAACATGGCGGTACCGGTGTTCCAATTCGTTTCCGACACCAAGATCCGTATCGGCTGAGGCAGGGGATATTTCCATGAGCGAGGGACACTCGACCTATACGCCCAAGTCCGGCATCGGACGCTGGTTCGATTCGCGCATGCCGCTGCCGCGGCTGGTCTATGACAGCTTCATCGCCTATCCGGTGCCGCGCAACCTGAACTATGCCTGGACCTTCGGCGGCATCCTTGCGCTTATGCTGGCGGCGCAGATCCTGACCGGTATCGTGCTGGCCATGCACTATGCAGCCGACAGCACTCTCGCCTTCGATTCGGTCGAGAAGATCATGCGCGACGTGAATTCGGGCTGGCTGCTGCGCTATCTCCATTCCAACGGCGCGTCATTCTTCTTCGTCGCCGTCTACATCCATATTTTCCGTGGCCTCTACTACGGCTCCTACAAGGCGCCGCGTGAGCTGCTGTGGATCCTCGGCTGCATCATCTACCTGCTGATGATGGCGACCGGGTTCATGGGCTATGTGCTGCCCTGGGGCCAGATGAGCTTCTGGGGCGCCACCGTCATCACCGGCTTCTTCACCGCCATTCCGCTGGTCGGCGACTGGATCCAGCAGCTTCTTCTCGGTGGCTTCGCGGTCGACAATCCGACGCTGAACCGCTTCTTTGCGCTGCACTACCTTTTGCCGTTCATGATTGCCGGCGTCGTCGTGCTGCACATCTGGGCGCTTCACGTCGTCGGCCAGAACAATCCGACCGGCATCGAGGTCAAATCGAAGACCGACACGCTCGCCTTCACGCCTTACGCGACCATAAAGGACGGGTTCGGAATGATCGTGTTCCTGTTCGTCTTCGCCTATTTCGTGTTCTACCTGCCGAATTATCTCGGCCATCCCGACAATTACACCGTGGCCAACCCGCTGAAGACGCCGGCCCACATCGTGCCGGAATGGTACTTCCTGCCGTTCTACGCGATCCTGCGCGCCATCACCTTCAATATCGGGCCCATCAACTCCAAGCTCGGGGGCGTGCTCTGCATGTTCGGCGCGATTGTCATGCTGTTCCTGGTGCCGTGGCTCGACACCTCGAAGGTGCGCTCGGCAGTCTACCGGCCCTGGTACAAGCTGTTCTTCTGGCTGTTCGTGGCCGACGCCATCCTGCTCGGCTGGCTGGGCTCGCAGCCGGCCGAGGGCAGCTATGTATTCATGGCGCAGATGGCGACGCTGTTCTATTTCGCCTTCTTCCTGGTAGCGCTGCCGGTGCTCGGGCTGATCGAAAAGCCGCGACGGCTGCCGAATTCGATCACCGAGGCGGTGCTCGAGAAGAACAAGGGCGGCGGCGGACATCCTGCTGGCGCCATGACCGCCCCGGAAACCAAGGGCTGAGCATGATCCCGAAAAGTGGAAACCGGTACTCGGACAAGGTCATGCTCGAGACGATGACAGCGCGTCAGAGAATCTCAAGGGGAATTGGCATGAAAAAGATTCTCTCCTCGCTGGCGCTGCTTGGCCTTGTGGCCGCGGGCATGGGTGCCGCAAGCACTGGAGCCAGCGCCCAGGAAGAGGCGCACAATGAGGCGGCGCCGACGCATTTCCCGATACACGAACCGAAGGAAATGGACTGGAGCTTCGCCGGGCCATTCGGCACCTACGACAAGGCCCAGCTGCAGCGCGGGCTGAAGGTCTACAAGGAAGTCTGCTCGGCCTGCCATTCGATGAATTTGGTGGCGTTCCGTACGCTGGAAGGCCTTGGCTATTCGGATGCGCAGATCAAGACGCTGGCGGCCGAATATACGATCCACGACGGACCGAACGATGCCGGCGACATGTTCGATCGCCCCGGCAAGCCGTCCGACCATTTCCCGGCGCCGTTCCCCAATGTGGAAGCAGCGGCGGCGGCAAATGGCGGCGCAGCACCGCCCGACATGTCGCTGCTGGCCAAGGCGCGCGGCGTCGAGCGCGGCTTCCCGCGCTTCGTGTTCGACATCTTTACGCAATATGCGCAGGGCGGCCCCGACTACATCCACTCGCTGCTGACCGGCTACGACCAGCAGCCGCCGGCTGGCATGGTCATACCGGAAGGCACGCACTACAATCCGTACTTCCTGTCCGGCGTGTCGCTGAAGATGCCGAAGCCGCTCTCCGACGGCCAGGTTACCTATGATGACGGCGCGCCGCAGACGGTCGACCAGTACTCGCGCGACGTGTCGGCCTTTCTGATGTGGGCGGCCGAGCCGCACCTCGAGGACCGCAAGAAGACCGGCTTTCGCGTGCTGGTCTTCCTGCTGCTGTTCGGTGCGCTGGTCTACCTGACCAAGCGCAAGGTGTGGGCCGGCGTGGCGCACTGAGCCTTGCGATATACGAGAATGCGAGGGCGTCGAAAGGCGCCCTTTTCATTGCAGGCATGTCGATTGATCGTAGCCGACGCTGAGCAAGGCCCTTTGCCGGACAATTTTCCGTCAGGCATCACATGGCGGTAGCCGGACTTGGCGGCGCCGGGTTACGATTGGCCCATTCCTTTCACGCCTTCAGCCGAATCTGAATAGCCCGGAGAGCCGCTCGATGAAATCCTCGCTCGAAGAGACGCTGCTTGCCGCGATCCGCACCATTCCGGATTATCCCAAGCCGGGCATCCTGTTTCGCGACATCACCACGCTGCTCGGCAATGCGCGGGCCTTCCGCCGCGCCATCGACGAACTGGTGCATCCCTATGCCGGCCTGAAGATCGACAAGATCGCCGGCATCGAGGCGCGCGGCTTCATCCTCGGCGGCGCCATCGCCCACCAGCTCTCGGCCGGCTTCGTGCCGATCCGTAAAAAAGGCAAGCTGCCTTACGAGACGGTGCGGGTCGCCTACAGCCTGGAATACGGGCTGGACGAGATGGAGATGCACAAGGACGGTGTTTCTCCAGGCGAGAAGGTAATCCTCGTCGATGATTTGATCGCCACCGGCGGCACGGCCGAGGCGGCCGTCAAGCTATTGCGGCAGATCGGCGCCGATATCCTCGCCGCCTGCTTCGTCATCGACCTGCCGGACCTTGGCGGCCGAGAGAGGTTAGAGGCGCTCGACGTACCGGTGAGGACGCTGATCGGGTTTGAGGGGCATTGAGCGGTTCTTCCTTCTTCCCTGGGGGAGAGGGGAAGAACTCCGCTCACTCCACCTTCACCAGCACGGCACTTTCGAATTCGATGACCTTGTCGCCGGTCGAATCGAAGGCCTCTGAGCGGAGCGTCAGCAGCCGCCAGCCCGGTCGCGAGGCGATGGGGCGATGGGCCAGCGCGGTGCGGGTGAAAGTCACGGTTTCCCCGGCATAGACAGGTTTGGGCCATTTGAGGTTCTTGAAGCCGGGCGAGGGACCGAATTCCGGCACCGGCCCGGGGCCGGGCCAGCGGGCGACCTCTGCCTCCATGCCAGCCTGGAGGTTCAATTTCATCCAGGTGGCGGCGGTGTGCCAGCCCGAGGCGCAGAGCCCGCCGAATATGCTGTTCCTCGCCGCCTCTTCGTCGACATGGAATATCTGCGGGTCGTATTTGCGGGCGAACGCCTTGATCGCCTCCGGTTCGAATCGATGTGAACCGAGCGTGACGGTGATACCGATGCAGAAGAATTCGTCGAGGCTCACGCACTGCCCTCGCGGGTGAGGAACATGACGGTGTTTTCGAGCTCGAAAACACCTTCGCCGCGCTGGTTGAACAACTCGCTGCGCATGGTCACCAGGCCAAGGCGGGGCTTCGATCTGGACAGTCGCTTGGCAAGGACGGTGGTGCTGCCGCTCAACAGGTCACCGGCCAGGACCGGCCGTTTCCATTTGACCTGGTCGACGCCTGGCGCGCCTTGGGAGGTCGAGTCGAGCAGGAAGGCATCGCACAGCATGCGCATGAACATGGCGCAGGTGTGCCAGCCCGAAGCCGCCAGCCCGCCGAGGATGCTGGCCTTGCCCGCGGCCTCGTCGAGATGCATCGGCTGGGCATCGAACTCGTCGGCGAATTCTATGATTTCAGCGGCGCTTACCAGCTTGGTGCCGAGGTCGAGCGAAGCGCCCTCGACAAAATCCTCATAAGCCCAGGTCTTTGTGGTCATGGTCTGGAATCCTGTTCAGGATTGTACAATCGCTACGCGTCGGGTCCCGGATGCAGGCAGGGCGGCATTTGGTCAAGCAATTTCTGGTGCGCCAGCCTGCTGTGCCCAAGCCGTAGCGCGCATTGACAACCCTATAGCCAGCCGCGACGGCGGAAATACCAGAAGGGCAGGATTGCCGAAAGCACCATCATGCCGATGGCGAAGGGATAGCCAAAGTGCCATTTGAGCTCAGGGATGATGTCGAAATTCATGCCGTAGATTGAAGCGACAAGCGTCGGCGGCAGGAAGATGACAGCGGCGACGGAGAAGATCTTGATGATGGCGTTCTGCTCGATCGAGATCATGCCCAGCGTCGCGTCGAGCAGGAAGCTGATCTTCTGCGACAGGAAGGTGGCGTGGTCGGCAAGCGACAGCACGTCGCGCGACAACGTTTTGATGCGGGCGCGGGTATCCTTGCTCATCTTGGTCTGAGTGGAGGCATGGGCGAGGAAGCCGGCAAGGCGCTGCAGCGAGATCAGGCTGTCGCGGACCGAGGAGGCGAGGTCCTCCTTGCGGCCAATGCCTTTCAACAGTTCCTGGAAGTCACGGTTGCGCTTGGAAACCTTGGTCGAGCGTGCCTCGAATATATCGCGCGAGATCGCCTCGACGTCGCGGCCGGCGCGCTCCAGAATGTCGGCGAGGCGGTCGACGATCGCCTCCAGCAAGCCAATCAGGATGGTGTCGCCGCTGGTGCAGCCGGTCGCCACCTTCTCGGCGCGCAGCGGAAAGGTCTTGAACGCCTTCGGCTCGTGGTAACGCACGGTGATCAGCCTGCTGCCGGCGAGCACGAAGGTGACCGGAGACATCAAGGGATCATCCAGTTCGGTCTGAGCCGGCAGAATGGCGGTCATGAAGTAGGCGCCGTCCTCGACGTAGAGACGGCTCGAGATCTCGATCTCCTCCATCTCTTCCCGGGTCGGAACGGCAATGCCGAGCCAGGTCTCGATCGTGGTCTCTTCTTCCTTTGTCGGGCTGAGAAGGTCGACCCAGACGACAGCATCGCTGTTTTGCAGGAGATCGTCGACAGGGCGCAGGCGATCATTGTCGACGATGAAGGCCTTGATCATCGCCGGTCTCCCTTGCTGTTGCTAAAGAGGGTTTCGTTCGGAAGGGGCGCGTCAGTCAGATCGCACTGATATGGCCATGTGAGGCTCGAGACCAGCGCAGAGGCCCCTTAGACCGGGCGTGACGTGCCGTCAAGCAGCGGCAGACGCCGCCGCGATGCCTGTTATGAAGTTGTGATCGAGCAACAGCCATTGTGGAGGCCGGGCGCGTCTCGCCGGGTCAGGTGTTGAACTTGAACAGCATGATGTCGCCGTCCTGGACGACATACTCCTTGCCTTCGTCGCGCGCCTTGCCGGCCTCCTTGGCCGCCACTTCGCCGCCCAGCCTGACGAAGTCGTCATAGGCGATGGTCTGGGCGCGGATGAAGCCGCGCTCGAAATCGGTGTGGATGACGCCTGCCGCTTGCGGCGCCTTGGCACCCTTGTGCACGGTCCAGGCGCGCGTCTCCTTGGGGCCGACGGTGAAATAGGTGATGAGCTGCAAAAGCTCGTAGCCGGCGCGGATCACCTTGTTCAGGCCGGGTTCGTCCAGGCCGAGCGTTGCCAGGAATTCCATTTCCTCTTCGTCCGAGAGCTGGGCGACTTCGGCCTCGATCGCCGCTGAAATCACGACAGTGCGGGCACCTTGCGCGGCGGCCATCTTCTCTACCGCCCTGGTATGCGCGTTGCCGGTGGCGGCGTCGGCTTCCGCGACGTTGCAGACGTAAAGCACCGGGTGTGAGGTCAAGAGATTCAGCCCCTGCAGGATGCGCAGATCCTCACCCGAGATGCCGTTGAGCAGGATGCGGGCGGGCTTGCCGGCCTGCAGCAGTTCGAGCGCCGCTTCCATCATCGGAAGTACGGTCGCTGCTTCCTTGTCTTTGCCGGCGGCACGCTTGCGGATCTGCACGATGCGGCGCTCGAGGCTGTCGAGATCGGCAAGCATCAATTCGGTCTCGACGGTCTCGGCATCGGCGACAGGATCGATGCGGCCCTCGACATGGGTAATGTCGTCATCCTCGAAGCAGCGCAACACATGGACGATGGCGTCGACCTCACGGATGTTGGCGAGGAATTGGTTGCCAAGCCCTTCGCCTTTCGAGGCGCCACGCACCAGGCCGGCAATGTCGACGAACGAGATGCGGGTCGGGATGATCTCCTTCGACTTGCCGATCGCGGCGATCTTCTGCAGGCGCGGGTCGGGCACCGCCACCTCGCCGGTGTTCGGTTCGATGGTGCAGAACGGATAATTGGCGGCCTGTGCCGCCGCCGTTCTGGTCAACGCATTGAAGAGCGTCGACTTGCCGACATTGGGCAAGCCAACGATGCCGCATTTGAAACCCATTTTTGTCTGGTCCTATCGGGAAATCGAATTTGATCAGGGCTATGGGCGAAAGCGCCGATGATCGTCAAGCCCTGAGCACTCATGCCCGCGGCGCTGACGGCGCCATGGCTCAGTCCTTGCCGCCAAAAAGCTTCTTCAGCATGGCCGCCATCGGGCCGGTTTCGGGCAGCTTGGCCGCCGGCTGCTGCGGCCGCGCCTGGCGGACGTGGCTTTGTGCCTTTGGCGCCTTGGGCGGCGGGCGGTCGTCGTCGCCCGTCGGCGTGAGCTTGTCGCGCAGGGCCAGCGTCACGCGGTTCATGAAGGAATTGTCGTCGCCCTCGGCAAGCAATCCGGCACCGTCGGCGATTGCGTCGAGCAGCACGTCCAGCCATTCGCGGTCGGCCTTGGCGAAATCGCCGAGCACATGGCCATGCACCATTTCCTTGACGCCGGGGTGGCCGACGCCGATGCGCACACGGCGAAAATCCTTGCCGACGTGCTGGTCGAGCGAGCGGATACCGTTGTGGCCGCCGGAACCGCCACCGACCTTGACACGCACCTTGCCGGCAGCAAGGTCGATCTCGTCATAAAAGACAGTCAGCGCCGAAGGGCCGAGCTTATAGAAGCGCAAGGCTTCGCCGACCGACTGGCCGGACAGGTTCATGAAGGTCTGCGGCTTGATCAGGATCACCTTTTCGGCGGCAAGCGTGCCTTCGGCGATCAGACCCTGGAATTTCTTCGACCAGGGTGAAAAGGAATGGCGGCGGGCGATCGCGTCCGCCGCCATGAAGCCGACATTGTGCCGGTTGCTGGCGTATTTCGCGCCCGGATTGCCGAGGCCTGCAAAGACAAGCATCGTCGCCTCCGGGCGGGAAGGAGTTACTTCTCTTCGGCGGCAGGAGCCGCTTCGGGCGCAGCCGCTTCAGTCGTCTCTTCTACCGCCTCCGGCTTCATCGCCGAGGAACCGGCAATGGTCGCGATGGTGAAGTCGCGGTCGAAGATCACCGGCTTGACGCCGGCCGGCAAGGTGACGGCCGAAATGTGGATCGAATCTCCGATATCGGTGCCGGTGAGATCGATGGTGATGAAATCCGGGATCGCATTCGCCGGGCAGTGGAACTCGACCTCGTGGCGCACGATGTTGAGCACGCCGCCGCGCTTGATGCCGGGCGACTTGTCTTCATTGATGAAGTGCACGGGCACGTCGACATTGACTTCGGTGTCCTTGCCGATGCGCAGGAAATCGACATGGACCGGAAAATCCTTGACCGGGTCGAGCTGAAAATCCTTGGGCAGAACCTGGATCTTGTTGCCGTCGACGTCGATCGTGGCGACCGTGGTCAGAAACCCGCCGCCATGGATCTTGTAGTAGATGTCCTTATAGGTCAGCGCAATCGCCAGGGGAGGCTGCTTGTCGCCGTAAATCACTGCAGGCACTTTACCGTTGCGGCGAACTGCACGGGCGGACCCCTTACCGACCTGTTCGCGCGCTTCGGCCTTGAGCTCGTAAGTATCGTGGCTCATGGCATTTCCTTTCGCGTTGTTCTGGAGCGTTCGCGGCCAGCGTGGCTGGGCCGTAAACGTCGAAAGCCGCCGGGCCTGCATATCCGAAAGCGGCAGCCGCATAAGCAAGCGGACCTTTGTTCGGGATCACAAGGGAAGGCAGCCTTCCGCCGCGTTGCCTCCAAGGGTGTCTACGCGGGTGGCGGCTCTATAGCCGAAGGCGGGAAAGGGTGCAAGTCATGGCAGGCAAGGTCATGGCAGGCAGGTCTACAAGGGTTTCCCATGGCATGGCGATCACCCATGCCGGTGTCATCAGCGCCGACCTGCTGGCCTTCTTCAGGCCTTTAAGAACGTGACAAAAAACTGCCTTCTGGCGAGTGTCTTTTTTTGTCACGTCGTGCCGATGTCAGGCGATGCTCAAGCCGCCATCGATCAGCATTTCCGCTCCGACCATGAACGGGCATTCGTCCGAAGCAAGAAAAACCACTGCACTGGCAATTTCCTCGGCGGTTCCGAAACGACGGGCAGGCACCAGGCCGACCACAGCTTTCGCGCGCGCCTTCGCCGCTTCGGGGGCCAGCCCAAGTTTGTCGTTTAGCGGCGTGTCGATCGGACCCGGGCTGATCACATTGGCGCGAATACCCCGTTCTATCAGTTCGCCCGAGAGCGTCCGGGCGAGCGAAATCATGCCGGCCTTGGCCAGCGCATAGACGTGCGTTCCAGCCATTCCCATATGTGCGTTGACCGAGCCGCTGAGGATGATCGACGACGGGTTCGAAAACAGCGGAACGAGCGCCTTGACCAGGAAGTAGGGCCCCTTGAGGTCGACATCGATGCTCCTGTCAAACGCGGCCTCGGTCCAGTCGCCAAGCGGGCGCAGGTCGGCGATACCGGCATTGAGGAAGAGAATGTCGAGCTTGCCGAAGGTTTCCTCGATCCGCCGCGCTATGTCGTTCTGGGCAGCGGCATCTCCGGCGTCAGCGGCAATGACAAGTACGTCACTGCCGAGGGTGGTGCACGCCTCCTCGAGACGGCTCGCATTGGTTCCGGTGATAGCGACGCGCGCACCTTCCTCGATGAAACGTTGTGCCGTCACTAGGCCGATGCCGCTGGTGCCGCCGGTAATCAATGCGGCCTTGCCTTTTAGTCTGGACATAAGCGAATTGCCTTTCCTGGCGCGGAGCGCTGCGCAGCATCAGGGGTAAGCCCGATATGTTCAACTTGGAAGCGTTGCTGACCACAATTTTGCCTTCAGGGGTGACCCTCTCTAACAGGCTTTTCACCCGGCGTATGGTGAAAGAATCATCAAGGGCGCGGCAACTGCCACCCCCTCCTATCAATTCCGAAAGATGAACTGATGTTTAGCTGGCCGCCGCCTCCAGCTTCCTCGCTGCCTTCATGTTAGGCAGGAGGACCGTCAGTAGCCCGAGCAGCGGCAAATACGAGCAGACCTGGAAGACGAAATCGATGCCTTTCAGGTCGGCGACGACGCCAAGCACGGCGGCGGCGATGCCGCCCATGCCGAAGGCGAAGCCGAAGAAGATGCCGGCGATCATGCCGACGCGGCCGGGCACCAGTTCCTGGGCGAAGACGACGATGTTCGAGAAGGCCGAGGACAGGATCAGGCCGATCAGCACGGTGAGAACCATCGTCCACTCGAAATTGGCGTAGGGCAGGGCCAGCGTGAAGGGCAGCACGCCGACGATCGAGAACCAGATCATCGCCTTCTGCCCGTAGCGGTCGCCGAACGGGCCGCCGAGCAGGATGCCCAGGGCAGAGGCGCCGAGGAACAGGAACAGCATGACTTGCGACATCTGCACCGAAACACCGAACTTATGAATGGAATAGAAGGTGTAGTAGCTGGCAAGGCTGGAAATATAGGCGTTCTTGGTCAGTACCAGCAGCGTCAGCACCAGCAGCGCTCCCATCACCTTGCGGCGCGGGAAGGGCGAGACGAAGCTTGCCGCCTTGCGGGCGCCCTGCGCGGCACGCAGGCGGCTGTACCAGCCGCCGACCTGCCACAGCACGATGATGCCGATCAGCGAGCCGCCGGCGAACCAGGCGATGCTGGTCTGGCCGAAGGGCACGACGATGAAGGCTGCCAGCAGCGGCCCCATAGCCTGGCCGAAATTGCCGCCGACCTGGAACAGCGACTGCGCAAGACCGAACCGGCCGCCGGAGGCGAAGCGGGCGATGCGCGAGGATTCCGGATGGAAGATCGCCGAGCCGATACCGATCAGCGAGGCGCCGATGAGGAGCAGGAAATAGTGTCCGGCGTAGGCCAGCACGACCAGTCCGATCAACGAGGAGGCCATGCCGTAGGGCAGCGAATAAGGCATCGGCCGCTTGTCGGTGATCGTGCCGATCACCGGCTGCAGCAAGGATGCCGTCACCTGGAAAGTGAAAGTCAAGAGGCCGATCTGCCAGAAATCGAGACCGTAATTGGCCTTCAGCAGCGGATAGATCGCCGACAGCAGCGACTGCATGATGTCGTTGATGCAATGACAGAAGCTCACCGCCAGGATGACGGTGAAGGCCGTCGCCTGAGCTGAGATGTGGCCGGCCGCTGCCGGCTCGCCCTCGGCGATTGCTGTGGTATCTGTCAAGGCATGCTCCGTGGTCTTTTTGGCGGGCACTTCCGCACGCGGTCTTATGGGGCCGCCTGCCTTATACGTCGCTTGTCACGCGACTTCTTTCGTGGTTGGTCCAATAGTTTCGCAAGTGGGCCATAGCTGATGCCGCATGGCAAGGAAATGTTCAAGGCGGGCGACGCTGATCTCGGGCTGCTGCATGAGCGTCGCTGGCAATGGCTGGAGCAGGCCGTAGGGCCGGCAGTGGCGCTGCCGACCGAATATCCGGACGGCTACCATGTGCCACGGCACCATCACAGCCGCAGCCAGTTGCTGCACGCGCTGGTCGGGGTCGTGCTGGTAACGACGCGGCATGGGCGCTGGATGGTGCCTCCGGACCACGCGATGTGGATCCCCGCCGGCACCGAACATTCCGTCGAGATGCTGGGCGACGTCAGCATGCGGTCCGTCTATGTGATGTCGGAGGCCATTCCCGGCCTACCGGACGGGTTGCGTGTCGTGGGCATCACCGACCTGATGCACAGCCTGATCGTGGAATCGGAAAAGCTGCCGCAGGGCGCCGAGCTGGAGGGCCGGGGCGGACTGATCATGAAGCTCCTGCTGCACGAAATCCCGAACCTGCCGGAACGGCCGCTCGGCCTGCCGTTCCCGTCCGATGCAAGGCTGGCGACGCTGTGCCGGCGCTTCGTCTCGGCACCGTCACCGCATGCGACGATCGACCAATGGGCCGCTATCGTTGGCATGAGTCGCCGCTCTTTCACCCGCGCGTTCCACCGCCAGACGGGATTGTCGCTGTCGACCTGGCGTCAGCAGGCCTGCCTGTTCGCGGCGCTGCCACGGCTGGCCGACGGCGAGCCGATCACAAGGGTGGCGCTCGATCTCGGCTATGACAGCGTGCCGGCGTTCATCACCATGTTCAAGCGCATGCTGGGAGCCTCGCCACGCGGTTACATGCGGGGCGCCCGTGATGCTGGCGAAGGTGCGGCGAATAAGCGGTCCGGCTCGGCCTGAGTCGCAGCCCTGAAGCGCGTAGCGTTCGACCGGCCTCATGCGACGCGCTTTGGATTCTTGTTTTCATGCATGTCGTTATCGCAAAACCGCTGCACAGTTTTGCGCCGACATGCATTAATCGAACAGGCTCGACACCGATTCCTCGGTCGCCGTGCGTGAGATCGCTTCGCCCATCAGTTCGGCGATGGAGATGACGCGGATATTGGCGGCGTCGAGCACTGCCTGGGTCGGCTGGATGGAATCGGTGATGACCAGTTCCTGCAGTTTCGAGGCGCCGATGCGGGCGATGGCGCCCCCGGACAAAACGCCATGGGTAGTATAGGCGGTGACGCTGGTGGCGCCGTCGGCAAGCAGCGCATCGGCTGCATTGCACAGTGTTCCGCCCGAATCGATGATGTCGTCGATCAAGAGGCAATCCTTGCCGCGCACGTCACCGATGACGTTCATGACTTCCGATTCGCCGGGGCGCTCGCGGCGCTTGTCGACGATGGCGAGCTGGGCATCGATGCGCTTGGCGAGCGCGCGGGCGCGGACCACGCCGCCGACATCCGGCGAAACCACCATGACATTGGCAAGCTGCTTGTATTTCGCCTTTACGTCGCGGGCCATGACCGGCACGGAAAACAGATTGTCGGTCGGGATGTCGAAGAAGCCTTGAATCTGGCCGGCATGGAGATCCAGGGTCAGCACCCGGTCGACGCCCGCCCTCGTGATCATGTTGGCGACCAGTTTGGCCGAGATCGGTGTGCGGCCCGAGGCACGGCGATCCTGCCTGGCATAGCCGAAATAAGGAATAACCGCAGTGATGCGCTTGGCCGAAGAGCGCATGAAGGCGTCGATCATGATGAGCAGTTCCATCAGATGATCGTTGGTCGGGAACGAGGTGGACTGCAGGATGAAGACGTCCTCGCCACGCACATTCTCCTGGATCTCGACGAAGATTTCCTGGTCGGCGAAGCGCCTGACGCTGGCCTTGCCCAGCGGAATGTTGAGGTAGCGGGCGACTGATTCGGCCAGCACCCTGTTGGAATTGCCCGCGAAGAGCTTCATGCACCGTTCCTGGCGAAGGATTGAGAGACTCCGATAGCACTCCAGCCTCTTAGTCGGGCTTTTAGCGGCCCGCGCCGGTATTGCAAGCGTCGTGAATGGGAATCCGCCGGCTAATCTCAATAAACGCTTACGGCTTGACGATGCGGCGATAGGTCCACTGCGATGCCGACGGAATCGGGGATAGCTCTATCTTTCAGTCTGAGCATGATCTCTTCCGAAAACCGGATTCCATTTTCGGAAATCATGCTCCAGGTCAGCCGGCGCCGCCGCCAAGCCAGGTGGCGAACTGGTCGATTGTCTGGTCGGCAATTGCCTGCATGGTCGCCGGGGCGACCGCCGCCCAGCCTTCGCCGCCGCCAACAGAGGGCGCCTTCTGCTGGCCGTTGATGCGATGCAGCCGGTTGCCGGCCGGGTCATAGATGTCCCAGACGTAGATGACGGTGGTGTCCTTGCCTTCCGTCATGGTCGAGAAATAGCCCTTGAGCACATGCGTTGGGGTCTGGTCGGTGCTGCCGGCCAAGGTGATGCCGCGCTGCCTGGCGCGTGTCTGAAGCTCGGTGGTCAGCGGTGTCGCGGCTTCTACCGAGGCGCCGACGATCGGCGCCACCTGCAGCCGGGTCCGCGCAATGGCAGCCGCGCTTTTGGCGGGCGGCACGGCTACTGCAGCCGAAGGCTGCGCTGTATCTGCAGTTTGCGCGGTGCCGGCAGGCCGAGCCGGAGTTGCGGGGGGCGTTGCGGCACTTCCGGCTCCGGAGAGCGATTGCGTCGATTGCGGGGCAATGGCCGACGGTTCGAGAACGTCCTTCGCATTGGTGCAGGCCGCCAGCGCCAGCGCCACGAGCAATGACACGGTCGTCACATGCGATCGTCTCATTAGCCTGAAAACTCCTTGGCGATGAACGCCCCTCACACTCTTTGCATTATGGATTCACTGCACGATCAAGTCGAGATCATGGCGGGACAGCGGCTTCGGCTGGGATTCGGTCGTCAGATAGGTGCGGCCAATCGTCATCGCGGTTTCGGTTTCGGAGTCCATGATGATCATATGGGCGAACAGCGTCATGTTCGGCGCAATCGGTTCGGGATTACCCTGATAGAACATCGGCATATCCATCCAGGACGGGGTGAAGCGGGCGCCGAGCGAATAGCCGCAGGCATTAAGCCGGTGCTTGGTCAAATTGTGGGCTTCGAGGGTGCGGGCATGGGCGTCGAACACGTCGCCGAACGTATTACCGGGCGTCATCGCCTTCTCGACTGCAAGTAGCGCGGCGCGGGCGGCATCGAACAATTCCTGGTGGCGTTTCGATACCTTGCCGGTCAACACCGTGCGCATCATTGCCGCATGGTAGTGGTGGAAGACACCGGCCCATTCGAGCGTCAGCTGGTCGTTCTTGGTGAGCTTGCGGCGGCCGGCTTTGTAGCGGCAAAGCAGGGCGTCGACGCCGGAGCCGATGATGAACTCGTTGGCCGGATAATCGCCGCCGCCGGCAAAGATGGCACCTTGCATGGCGGCGAGGATCAGCGCCTCATCGCCGCCCTGCTTGATCAGCGGCAGTGCTGCGTCCAGCGCGTCGTCGGCCAGATTTGCGGCTTTTTCCGCCTTGGCGATTTCTGCCGGGCTCTTGAACAGCCGTAGCCGGCTGACAATGCCGGAGGCATCCGCGATCTGCCCGAAGGTCTGCAACTGCTCGTCGAGGCGCCGGCCATTATAGGCGGTCAGGCCGTGGGTGTCGTATTCGACGCCGATGCGGGCACCGAGCAGGTCGAGTTCGTTGAGCAGGTTGCGCAGGTCTACCGCCGGATTGGCGCCGTTGCGGTCCGTCCACAAAACGATGTTGTCGATGATCGAGGTGTGGCGCGCCTGGCGCAAGTCGGCCGAACGCGTCAGCAGCACCATCGAGCCGTCGGCCTTGACCACCAGGCACTGGAAAAAGCAGAAGCCGAAGGTATCGTAGCCGGTTAGCCAATACATGCTTTCCTGGGCAAACAGCAGGACGGCGTCGAGCTTCTTTTCGGCGATCTCGATCATTAGTCGATCGCGCCGCGCGTCGAATTCCGAGCGTTCGAAATGCAGCGCCATCAGTCAGCCTCCAAAACGATTGCCGAAACCTGCCGCCCGTAGTCGGGCTCGTTGCGATGCGTGCTGCGCCGATAGGAGTAGAAAAGCTCTTCCTCGGCATAGGTGCAGCGGCCAAGTCCTTCGGCGTTGACGCCAGCCTTGGTCAGCCGGTCGACCGTGTAGCGGTTGAGATCGAACATCGCGTGTCCGGCATTTGCTGAAGGCGCGAAATAGCGAGCATTGCCGGTATCGGCGTCGACGAAACGGGCGACGAATTCCGGTCCGACTTCGTAATTCCGTGGGCCGATCGAAGGACCGAGCACTGCGACGATGCAGTCGCGCCGGGCGCCGAGGCTTTCCATTGCCGCGATGGTGTTTTCCAGCACTCCGGTGAAAGCGCCTTTCCAGCCGGCATGGGCGGCGCCGATAATGCGCGCCTCGGCGTCGGCGAAGAGGACCGGTCCGCAGTCGGCGGTCGAGGCACCGACGGCAATGCCCGGCCGGTCGGTGACAATGGCGTCGGCCTTGGGCCGCTCGCCGGCAAAAGGCTCCCTGGCAATGACGACGTCCGGCGAATGAACCTGGTGAGCGGTCAGCAGATGGTTTGCGGGCACGCCCATCCATTCGGCGACCCGGCGGCGATTTTCGCGCACCAGCGTCTGGTCATCGTTCGAACCGGCCCCGATGTTGAGGCCCCGGTAGATGCCGCTGGAAATGCCGCCGACTCGCGTGAAGTAGCCGTGGCGGATGCCTTGCGCCGTTTCCAGCAAGGGCGACCGAACGGGATCCGGTTTGGTCTGATTCAGCATGGCGGCTTTGTTGTCCGTATGGGCGATTTCGTCAAGCGAGTTGAAGGGGCGCAGTTGAAGGCTGGTCGGTTGAAGGCTGGCGAAGTTGATGTCGGGCGCTAGTCGGAGACGGGAGAGTGAGAGAGGCGGCAGCGAAAAGTCAATCCGTGCTTGGAAACGGCGGAACGGCAATGCCGGCAGGGAGGACGGCAAGCACCTTGAAGAGTTCGCCCATGGCCTGCGGGCCGGCGAGGCGCTCGACGTCGGCCGCGATCTTTTCGCGAGCTGCCTCATCGGCGTTGGCGCCGAGCCGGCCAGCCCGTTCGAGAAGCCCCATCTTGAGCAGGAATTCACCTTGCGTTGAGAGGTGGGCATCGAGGCCGTGTGCCCGAACGGTTGCCGCGAGGGGAGCGAAATCGACATGGGCTGTGAGATCGGCCTGCCCCGGATTGGCCAGCACGTCCTCATGACCGTGCTTGCGCAAGGCCTGCAAGGTGTCGCCGATCCCGGGCTGGAGATGACCGTAGTCGAGAAACAGGCCGGCTCCGCCAAATCCGGCAAGTCGCCCGGCGATGGCCGCCATCAGGGCGGCGCGGGCTGGCGCCACCTCGACGATGGCACCTTGCGTCGCATTCTCGGCACCCTCCGGCAGCAGCATCGGGTCAAGCGAGCCGGCGCCGACGAAAAAGCGCAGCCGGTTCGCGTCGTCGAGACTGATCATCCGTTCGCTCCAGCCGGCTCCAGCGCGGACGAACTGGCGGATGGGCACGGCGTCAAACAGCTCGTTACCAACAATCAGAAGCGGCCCCTGCGGCAGCGTGTCGACGGCCTCATGCCAGGCGATGGTGGCCGACGTCCCGGCAAGCGTCCGTTTCTGGACCTCGGTCAACCGCGGACTGGCCTCGATCAAGGCGAACGATGCGCTGGCGGTAAGCGTCGGATCGAGCCGCGAAAGCGTGCGCAGCATATCTCTCATCAGCGTGCCGCGGCCGGGGCCGATTTCGGCGATGGCGACCGGCGTCGGCCGGTCGATCGCCAGCCACGCCTGGTAGAGCCAGATGGCGACCAGCTCGCCAAACATCTGGCTGATCTCCGGCGCGGTGACGAAGTCGCCGGCGGCGCCAAACGGCTCGCGTGTCGTATAATAGCCGTCCTGCGGATCGAACAGGCAGAGCGCCATGTATTCGCTGATGGGGATCGGTCCTACCGCACCGATCAGCTCGGCGATGCGGGTCTTCAGCCGCGTCATGCCGGCTGCGGTTTTGTCACCGGCTTGGCTGTAGCCATCGCCCAGATGCCGGCCAGCACCATCGGCAGTGACAGCACCATTCCCATGGTCAGCCAGCTCGTGCCAAGGAGGTAGCCAAGCTGCTGGTCGGGCTCGCGGAAGAATTCGACGAAGATGCGCGAGGCGCCATAGCCGGCGATGAAGGCGCCGCCGACGAAGCGCGGCGTCTTCAGCTTGAGCCTGGAATGGGTGAGGAAGCGCAGGACCAGGAACAGCACCAAACCTTCGAGCAGCGCCTCATAGATCTGGCTCGGATGGCGTGCAAATGGGCCGCCATTGGGGAATTCGAATGCCCATGGCACGTCGGTCGGCCGGCCCCATAGTTCGGAATTGATGAAGTTTGCCAGGCGAACGAGGCCAAGCCCTACCGGCACGCCGGCGGCAACCACGTCGAACAGCGACCATGTGCGGATGCCGCGGGACCAGGAAAACAGCGTCATGGCGAGAATGACGCCGAGTAGGCCGCCATGAAACGACATGCCGCCCTGCCAGACGGCGACGATATCGAGCGGATTGGCAATGTAGCGCGGCAGGTCGTAGAACAGCACGTAGCCGGTGCGTCCGCCGAGCACCACACCGATGGCTGCCCAGACGATGAAGTCGTCGAGGTCGATGGGCTTCATCGGCAGGATGCCGTCGGGCCAAAGTTTGGGGTTGGTGACGAGGCGTTTGGCATACCACCAGGCGAACAGAATGCCGACGATATAGCCGACGCCGTACCAATGCACCGCCAGTGGTCCGATCCGGACGATGACCGGGTCGATGTTGGGAAAGGGCAGGGCGGCCAGCGGCAGCAAATATTCGCTCAACAGGGTCTCCGGGTTCCAATCAGGTTCGGGCGCGGACCATGCGGCAGGCTTTTGGCGCGGTCAAGGCAAGCATATGCTTGCATTCCGAATGGTGCGCCACTACGTCAATTCAACCAAGCGAGGATTTGCCATGGCGACCGGACCGAACCGCATTCTCGATGAATTCGCCAAGCTGATGACCGATGCAGCCGGTGCCGCGCAGGGCGTGCGGCGCGAGGTGGAGACCGCCTTCAGGGGCCAGGCCGAGCGCATACTCAACTCCATGGACGTGGTGCAGCGCGAGGAATTCGACGCTGCTCGCGACATGGCGGCGAAGGCCAGGGAAGAAAACATCCGGCTTGCCGCTCGCATCGAGGCGCTCGAGGCCAGGCTTGCCGAATTGACCGGTCAAGCAGCGCCTGTGGCTGCGGCAAAGCCGCGTGCAAAAAAATAATCAGAAATAAATCGTTAAACTTTTCCACAAAGCCGGATCGTAAAAAGCGCTTTGTCGTGAATCGCTTACCGGTACTGCGTGAATCTTTGTGACATCGCCTTTCCACATGCGAATGACGCAGTGCGAAAAATTTGGCTGGTCACGCGACTCCCGATCAATAGACTGAATTTGTTGCATGATTCGGAGCAGGGTCATGCGCCGGGCGGTGGGGTCCGGTCCGGGGTCTTTGCGTTGACGAAGTCCTGGCCGTCCGAGTTCTAGGCAGAATTGTTCGAGTGTGCCTGTGTGGTGGCGCTCCCAGAACGACAGGAAGCATTTCATGGAACTTCTCGAACTCGAATTCTCCCGCGAAATCCATCCGGTGGATGTTATCGAGCAGGTGGCGCACAACAACGACTGGTCCTTCGAACGGGCCGGCGACGACGAGATCTCGATTTCGGTTGCCGGGAGCTGGACCGACTACCACGTTTCATTCTCCTGGATGGAGGACTACGAGGCGCTGCACCTGGCCTGCGCCTTCGACATCAAAGTCCCGGAGGCGCGCGCGCTCGAGGTGATGCGGCTGCTTTCGCTGATCAACGAGCAGATGCTGTTTGGCCATTTCGATCTCTGGGAGCAGGAAGGCGCCATCATGTTCCGCCAGTCGCTGCTGCTGGCCGGTGGGGTCGAGCCGTCAAGCCAGCAGGTCGAGGTGCTGCTGTCGTCGGCGCTGGAAGCCTGCGAATGCTATTTCCAGGCGTTCCAGTTCGTCGTCTGGTCGGGGACTTCGGCCAAGGATGCGTTGGCCGGCGTGCTGTTCGAAACCTACGGAAACGCCTGACCGTCGATGAGTTCGAGCAACACGCGAAAACCCGAGATCAGCTTTGCCAATTTCGACCGTATCGACATCCGCGCCGGCACGATCGTAGAGGCCGAGCCTTTTCCCGAGGCGCGCAAGCCGGCGATTAAGTTGAAAATCGATTTTGGTCCCGAGATCGGGGTGAAGAAATCCTCGGCCCAGATCACAAAATACTATACGCCCGAAACCCTGATCGGCCGGCAGGTGTTCGCTGTAGTCAATTTCCCGCCGCGCCAGATCGGGCCATTCATGTCGGAAGTGCTGACGCTAGGCTTTCCCGATGAAGAGGGCGCCGTCGTGCTTGGCGCGATCGAGCGCAAGGTGCCGGACGGAGGCAGGTTGTTCTAGCTGCGCTGTTGCTCACGCAGCCAGTTTACGCGTGGTGCCCAGCGCCTCTTCAACCGTTTCCATGAACATTTCCGCGCAGGCCTTCCAGCTGTAGCGCATCGCGCGTTGCCGCGCCTCGGCGCGGTCGACGTGAAGGGCGGCGAGCGCTGCTTGCCGCAGGTCGTCCGATACCGCGCCGCCGATGCCGTCTCCGACGATGTCGATCGGTCCGGTGACGGGATAGGCTGCGACCGGCGTGCCACTGGCCAGCGCCTCGATGATGACGTTGCCGAATGTGTCGGTGCGGCTGGGGAAGACGAAGGCATCGGCCGAGGCGTAGATCTCGGCCAGCTCGTCATTCGGACGATGGCCGAGGAAATGGGCATCGGGATATCTGGCCTTCAGCTTCGCTAGTTCCGGCCCTTCGCCTACGACCACCTTGCTGCCCGGCAGGTCGAGGTCGAGAAAGGCCGGCAGGTTCTTTTCGATCGCGACGCGGCCGACGCAGAGGAAGATCGGTCCGGGAAATCCCAGGTCCTTTCTTTTATCCGGCCGAAAATGATCGGTGTCGACGCCGCGCGTCCACGGCCGGAGCTTGGTGAAGCCGCGCGCCGCAAGATCGTCGGCAAGCGACTGGGTGGCGACCAGCGTTCCCTGTCCTGAATTATGGAAATCGCGCAGCCAGCGATAGGCCCATGCTTCAGGCACCGGTAGGCGTGCGCTCAGATATTCCGGAAAACGTGTGTGATAGCTGGTCGTGAACGGGCGGCCGGCGTTGCGGCAGTAGCGCCGGGCCATAATGCCGAGCGGTCCTTCGGTGACGATATGAACGTGGTCCACCTTGCGCGCCTCGATCAGCCGCGCCACGCGGTGCGGCGTCGTCAGCGCCAGCCTGATATCGGGATAGGTCGGCAGAGGCAGGGTGCGAAAGATGTTGGGCGTCAGGAAATCCGTCTCGACATCGAAGGATTTCAGGGTCTCCGAGAGGCGCTCCAGCGTGTGGACGACGCCGTTGACTTGCGGGCGCCAGGCGTCGGTGACCATCAGGATGCGCATGGCGGTCCCTTGGCGGCAAGCTTGATTGGCTTGCCGCGATGCCTGAGCGGCGACCACGCCGCAGCTCTGGCGTCGCACCGGCGCACCCGGGCAGGCGCGGGGTCGAAATGAGGCCGCAGGGCCGAATCAATCAGGATCGCGCGCTTCATTGGCGCTCTTCACCATGGTTTCATGACGGGCGAATGAAGGCCGGGTCTTGCTGCCGTCAAGCCGGAACCTTGATCACCGCCCGCAAGCCGCCGAGCGGGCTGCGTTCGAGGACGATGTCGCCGCCATGACTGCGGGCAATGTCGCGTGCGATGGAGAGGCCAAGGCCGGTGCCGCTGGCGTCGAGGTTGCGGGCCTCGTCGAGCCGCACGAACGGCTTGAATACATCCTCCCGCTTTTCGGGCGGAATGCCCGGACCGTCGTCGTCGATGGTGACGAGCAGCGAACCGCGTCCATGATTGGCGTTGATCTCCACCGTCTTGGCATAGCGGAATGCATTGCCGACGACATTGGAGAGCAGCCGGGCAAAGGCATTGGGGCGCACGTGGACGTGCGGATCGCCGGTAAGTACGGTCGACAGCTTGCGCTTGCGGAGCGCGGCTTCCTCGCGAAGCTTGTCGAAGAAGGCTTCGAGGTCGAACCGGCCGGCATCTTCCGATGCTTCGCCGCGTGCAAAGGCAAGGTAACCTTCCAGCATCGACTGCATGTCGTCGATGTCCTGGTCGAGTGCCTGGGTGTCGGCCGCCTTGGTCCCGGCCAGTGCCAATTGCAGCTTGAAGCGGGTGAGGATGGTCCTCAGATCGTGGCTGACGCCGCTCAGCATGGCGGTGCGCTGCTCGAGCTGGCGTTCGATGCGTTCGCGCATCTGGATGAAGGCAAAGCCGGCGCGGCGGACTTCCTCGGCGCCGCGCGGGCGAAAATCGCGCGGCATCGGCCGGCCTTTGCCAAAGCTCTCGGCCGCCTCGGCCAGCGTCAGAATCGGCCGGATCTGGTTGCGCAGGAAGGGAATGGCGATCATCAGCAGCACCAGCGAGGTGCCGACCATCCAGATCAGGAAAATATGGGTGTTCGACGCATAGGCCTGGCTGCGGCGCACGAAGACCCGCAGCACCTTGTTCTCAAGCTGGACGCGGACCTCGACGATATTGGAATTGCCGACCGTATCGATCCAGAACGGACGGTTGATCTGGCGGGTGATCTCGGACGAAAGGATCTCGTCGAGGATCGAGAAGAACGGCTTTGGCCCGGGTGGCGGCAGCGGGTCGGGGGGGAGGAGGTCGACCTTCAGCTGCATGCGATCCTGGGCGATGCGGATGACGTTCGCGTAGTCGGCGTCATGCGGATAGGTCTCTATCAGGTCGATGATGGCGGCGATGTCGCGCACCGTGGCCTGTGACAGGCGTTGCGTCACGGTCTGCCAATGGCGCTCCATGAAGACAAAGGCGACGACCGACTGCAGCATGATCATTGGCGCTATGACGATGATCAGCGAGCGGGCATAGAGCCGCTTCGGCATGTAAAGCGACACCAGGCGCCAGAAACGGTTCCAGGCGCGCGGCACGGCCTTCAGCGCCCGCGTCGCGCGGGCGCCGAAGCCGCCATCTCCCGGCCGTTCGAGTTGCGTGGTCGCCATTCGTCTTTTCGCTCACCGGGACCCGGCAAAGGGCCGCTGTCGGCGGCATTCTATTCCACGCTGAGCCGATACCCAATACCGCGCACGGTCTGCAGCCAGACCGGATTGGACGGATCGCGTTCGATCTTGCGGCGCAGCCGGTTGATCTGGACGTCGATCGTGCGCTCGCCGACCTCGGATTCGTCGCCGACAAGCTCATGCCGCGGTATCGTCTCGCCGGCACGGGCAGCGAAGATCGCCAGGATTTCCTGCTCGCGGTCGGTCAGCTTGAGCGCCTCTCCGCCGCGCTTCAGCTCACGCCTGGCGATCTGGAACGTATAGGGACCGAAGACCAGCTGTTCGACCTTGGGCGTCGTCGCGGGGCCGCCGCGGCGCAGGATATTGTTGATACGCAGGATCAGCTCACGCGGGTCGAACGGTTTAGGCAGATAGTCGTCGGCGCCGGCCTCGAGCCCGGTGATCCGGCTGTCGGTTTCGGACAGTGCGGTGAGCATCAGGATCGGTACGTTTTTCTCCGCCCGCAGCGCCTTGGTGAGATCGACGCCGCTTTCACCCGGCATCATGACATCGAGCACGATCAGATCGAAGTCGAGGCCGGCGAGCTTTCGGCGCGCCTCGCCGGAATTTCCGGCGACGGTGACGCGAAAGCCGTTTTCGGTCAGATACTGTTTCAGAAGATTGCGGATACGGGTGTCGTCGTCGACCACCAGCAGATGCGGCGCGTCGTCTTCCGGTGCTGTCGGATGATCAACCCTCTCAATGGTCTCCATGGCTTTTCCCTGACATCTTTGCGGGCACAATGTCGATCTGCGCCCTTAGTTCCGGATTGACCATCGCTTCAAGGAACCGTTCGATAACGGCGCGTTCGGTGGCTCCGGAATCTTCCAATGCAGCATGGATGCGGCGCGACTGTGGCCGCGCCAGCGCCAGCGCCAGCGCACGGCCCTTGGCCGTCGGATAAAGCTCGCGCTGGCGGCGGTCGCGGGGGCCCTGCAATTGCACGATATGGTCGGTGTCAATCAGTTGCTTGAGCACGCGCGCCAGGCTCTGCTTGGTGATCTTGAGCACGTCGAGGAGCTCGGCGACCGTCAGGCCGGGCCGGCGATTGACGAAATGCAACACCCGATGATGGGCGCGGCCAAAACCGTAATCGGCCAGGATCTGGTCCGGATCGGAGGTAAAGTCGCGATAGGCGAAGAAGAACAACTCGATGATGGCGAAATCGATGCCGTCCTCGTCGGTGATCGCCGTCCTGATCGGCTCTGCGGCTGCGTGGCTCGTCATCTTTTCTCCGTGTGAAGCAGGAAATTATGTCAGCACTATTGACGTATTTTCCGCGCGATGGTAATTTTTGGCAAGCTTTTCGGCGGATTGCGAACGAAAAGGCAAGCGAAGCCGTTTTTTCCGGAACTTCCGGAGTTTGCCAGACCTTAAATATCCGCCTACGCTTTGAGACAATGGCCGCCCGCAGCGGCCGAGGCGAAACACGCAACGACACTGTGCGGGCTGCCGCCCGCGGGAGGTTACCATGGCATCCGTTCCCTTCGACCAACTGGACGGCTTTATCTGGATGAACGGCCAATTCGTCAAATGGGCCGACGCCAAGATCCACGTCTTGACCCACGGGCTGCACTACGCCAGCGCGGTATTTGAGGGCGAGCGCGCTTATGGGGGCGAAATTTTCAAGCTGACCGACCACACCGAACGCCTGCATGAATCGGCGCGCCTGCTTGGCTTCAAGATACCCTACTCGGTCGCCGAGATCGACGACGCCTGCCGTACGCTGTTGAAGAAGCAAGGTTTCCAGGACGCCTATGTCCGGCCGATCGCGTGGCGCGGCAGCGAACAGATGGGCGTTTCCGCACAGAACAGTCGGATCAACTGCGCCATCGCCATCTGGCAGTGGCCGAGCTATTTCGACCCGGCGCAGAAGCTCAAGGGCATCCGCCTCGACATGGCCGAATGGCGCCGCCCCGACCCGCGCACCGCACCGTCGAAATCGAAGGCGGCCGGCCTCTATATGATCTGCACCATGTCCAAGCATGCCGCCGAGGCCAAGGGCTATGCCGACGCTATGATGCTCGACTGGCGGGGCCAGGTGGCGGAAGCGACAGGCGCCAACATCTTCTTCGTCAAGGACGGCAAGATCCATACGCCCAAGCCCGATTGCTTCCTCGACGGCATCACCCGCCGCACGGTCATCGGCCTTGCCAAGGACCGCGGTGTGGAGGTGATCGAGCGCGCCATCATGCCGGAAGAGCTTGAAGGCTTCCAGCAGTGCTTCCTCACCGGGACGGCAGCCGAGGTGACGCCGGTTTCGGAGATCGGTCCATACCGATTCGAGGTCGGCGAAATCGCCAAGACGCTGATGAATGACTATTCTGCTGCCGTTCAGCCCAAGCACGCAATCGCTGCAGAATAACGAAAGTCACAGCTTTTTTAACTAGTAAGGGCGGTTTTCGGGCCGCCCTTTTTATTTAAGCGCTTCTGCATTTGACTTTCACACAATTCGGCGTCTCATGATGGGGTCGGCCCGGGAGGCTGGCAGCTATGGAGGGACTGGAAATATGGATATGAACACGCTTCTTCCGATCATTATTCAGGTGATTACGGGTATCATCGGTGGTCAGGCGGTTGGCGCGGCTATCAAGACGGCGGCGATGGGGCAGCTTACCAAAATCCTGGGCGGCGCTGTTGGCGGCGTCGGCGGTGCGGCCATCCTCAACAGTCTGCTGGGTGGCGCGGTCGATCCGACAGCCGCGGCCACGGCGGCAGGGGCAGGCAGCGCGTTGAACATTTCGAATATCGTTGGCGGTGCCGGCGGCGGCGCCATCCTGACCGGCATCATCGGTGCGGTCATGAACGCGATGAAGAAATAAGCTTTGACGTTTCAGGGTTTTAAATGGGCGGCTTCGGCCGCCCATTTCGTTTTCCGTTTTGCGTTTTTCCGTTTGCCGTTTTTTTGTGGAGCGGTGGACGCCGTTCGCGTGTGTCTCTACATCAGGGTAAGGTTAGGGCTTTCCTGACGCGTTCGAGGGGGCGCGCAGCGCTCCGACAGCGTGAAAGGACGAATATGGGTCAGCTCAACGCCGGCATCGTGCCGGTCACGCCGTTCCAGCAGAACTGCACCATTCTCTTCGACATGGACGACAGGCAAGGCGTTGTCGTCGATCCGGGCGGCGACATCGACAAGGTGCTGGCGGCGCTCGAGGACAATGCGATCACAGCCGGCGCGATCTGGATCACGCATGGCCATATCGACCATGCCGGCGGGGCCATGGAGCTGAAGGAGGCGCTCGGTATCGAGATCATCGGCCCGCATGCCGCCGACCGGCCGCTGCTCGCCAATCTCGAGAACCAGGCGAAGCGCTACGGCATCACCGATCCCGTGCGCAACTGTGTCCCCGACCGGTTCCTTGCCGAAGGCGAGACCGTTTCGTTCGGCTCACACGTGTTCGAGGTGCTCCATTGTCCGGGCCACGCACCCGGCCACGTCGTCTACTATAACCGGGCGGCGAAGTTCGCGCATGTCGGCGACGTGCTGTTCCGCGGTTCGGTCGGCCGCACCGACCTGCCGGGCGGCGACCACGCCGCGCTGATCGCCTCGATCAAGGAGAAGCTTTTGCCGTTGGGCGACGACATCGGCTTCATCTGCGGCCACGGTCCCGGCGGCCGTTTTGGTGAGGAGCGGCGGAGCAATCCGTTCCTGATCTGAACCGCTTGCCGGAAACAAAAAAGCGCGGCCTGTGCGACCGCGCTTTTTTTCCGGCAGGAAACTGCCTCCGTTAATTGGCGGTGCAGAAATGCTGTTCGCCGTCATAGCCTGTGAACGTGCCGGTACGCGCGTTGAAGCTCCGGTAGCGGTCCGAGCAGTATTCGTACCAGCCGCGGGTCCAGGGCTCCGCATAGCTTTCGGCATAGGCCACTCGCGGCTGCACGTAATAACGGCGCACCGGGGCAGGCCGGTAGTATTCATCATCATAGGCCGGGTCGTAATAGCGGGGCTGCGGGCTGGCGAGCGCACCGCCGATCAGGGCACCGGCCGCAAGGCCGAGCACGCCTGCCGCAACGGCGTCGCCGTTGCCGTGGTGCCGGCGGTGATGGCGCCATTCATCGGCACTGGCCGCGGGCAAGGTCGCAAGCGTGGTCGCAACGACCGCGGCGGACAGGATGGCAGTCTTGAAAATTCGGTTCATGTCGGTCTCCTTCGTGCCGGCCCGGGTCGTTTTCGGGGATGCGGTCCGGCTTTAACGAAGATTAATATGGGACCGTGGCTGAACGGGGGCTGAACGAAATTTGGCCAGGCGGGTTCATCCAACCGGACGATTCAAGCGTGCGGCAAACACCGCAGGCCAGACCGGCCCACGTCCATTCTGTTCAGGGCCGGTTCAGCCGATCGACAGGTTGACGGCTTTCGGACCCTTGCCGCGCTTGTCCGGCTCGGTGTCGAATGTCACTTTCTGCCCATCCTCAAGACCGGGAAGACCCGACGCCTGCACGGCCGAAATATGGACGAAGACATCCTTTGCCCCGTCGTCCGGCGTGATGAAGCCGAAGCCCTTGGCGTGATTGAAGAATTTGACGGTGCCGGTCTGCGGCATGGGAAGCTCCTTTGATCCCACAAGTCCAGTCTCGGGCCGGCAAATGCCCGGACGGAAATTTGTCCTTTATTTTAGTGCCATCGGCAAGAGAAAGTTTTGCGGGTGCCGGCAAGCATCCCAGAACACAAAAGGCGCGACGAAAACCGCCGCGCCTTTATAAAATTCACGTCACACCAAGCCTTGCAGCATCCTCACACCCGAAAGGACGCGCGGCACGCCGCCGTTCAGGCGGCGCGGAGATTGACCGCTTTCGGACCCTTGCCCATACGGTCGGGCTCGACATCGAAGGTGACCTTCTGACCGTCGACGAGCGTGCGCAGCCCGGAAGCCTCGATCGCCGAGATGTGGACGAACACATCCTTGGCGCCGCCATCGGGCGTGATAAAGCCGAAGCCTTTGGTAGCGTTGAAGAATTTAACGGTGCCGGTCTGGGCCATTGGGGAAACTCCTTCACCCGTGTCAGTCTTGGTGGTTCCGCCCGCCGCCTGGCGCCGTGGGCAAGTCCCGGTGGTTGCTTCGGCAGTCATGCACTGGCGCATGGTAAAACCCCCCGCCGAAAACGGGGCTGTCAGAGATTCACAGTATCGGGGAAAGGTCGTCCAAAACGTTCCGCTCTCCGGGTCGCAAATGCCCGAACACAAAATTTATCGCACGGAAACGTGATGCTTGCAAGATAGAGCCGCGGGCGGCCCAACAGGCGCATCCCGACGCATCGCAGCGATAGTCCCGGTTCTCCGCGCGGTCATCGGCCAGACGCAGCCCAGGCATGGTCCAGCAAGCGGGGCCGGTGCTGTTTTGCCTTTGCGCCGGCATATCGCCTTGGTTCGCCATGCCGCCCGTTGCAAACAGGGGTTGCATTTGGCGGCGGGATGACGAGGATCGGCCGGACGCAGGCACCATTTGTGCAGGCACGAGCTTCGAGGGAGGGAACATTCATGCGGTTTCTTGCGGCAATCTTCTCGCGGCAGGGTTTTTCCATCCTGTTCCTGTCGGCAATTCTCGCGGCCTGCACCGTCGTGGTCGATGAGGGGCCGGGGCCGCGCCCGCCATGGCCGGGACCGCAATTCTGCACCAGGCAATATGACCCGGTCTGCGCCAGGCGCGGCGGCGACCGCCAGACCTTCGCCAACGCCTGCCTTGCCGAACGCGCCGGATACCGCATCATCCGTGAAGGCGAGTGCCGTCGCGGTGGTGGCGGCGGGGAGCAGACATTCTGTACCCGCGAATACCGCCCGGTCTGTGCCCGTCGCCATGGCGAACTGCGCACGTTCCCCAATGAATGCGAGGCCCGCGCGGCTGATTATAGGGTCGTCGATGATGGGCCGTGCTAGCGCACCGGCCTCACTGTTCGTCCGGATAGGCACCATCGGCGGGGCCGACGTAGAGCTCGGCGCCGTCCTCGTTGGAGATGCGCAGGCGATCGGGGATCTGCGGCATCATCAGCGTGTGAAGCAGCGTGGCGGCGCCTTGCAGGGCGGCGCGCAGGTTCGGCGCCTCCAACGACACCCGGTCGAGTGTCGCTTCGTCGGCGTCGCGCGAGCGGTAGAACTCGATGACGAAGTTCAAGCACGCCTCCAGCAGATTGTCTGCGATCGACCCTAGCCTTTGGACTTGGGTTTCGTACCGGTCTCCGCCTGCTTGACCGCCGAGCCGAACGGCGAGGCCGGCTTTGCAGCCACCTTGTCCTTCTTGGGCTTGCGTGTCTCGCGGTTGCTTCGCTGTTGACCCTTGGCCATTTCTGATCCCTCGTGCGTGGGTGGTAATGTCGAGAGTGCTATCGCTCAGCCGGCCGGGTTGTCGACCGGTTCGAGATTGTCTTCCGTGGTGACCCGCTCGTGGGTCTCCTGCTCGCTGCGGATGCGGTATTGCGGAGAGCCGTCCTTGACCGGCAGCCGGCTCTTGATCTGGAACAGCTCCGCGGTCTTTTGGACAAGGCCGATGCGGCTCTTCATGCGGACGGTCTGGCCGACGGTGAAGATATGCGACGGCGTATCCGTGCGCCGCGCACTCTGCTGGAAGCGGATCATGTAACATTCTCCTGATCGTGCCGAAGCGCTGCTTCGAGTTCGGCGTGGTCGACGGCGACAAGCTGGCTGGTCGGGCTTTTCACCGTCCTTGACGGCAGGTGGATGAAAGTGGCGACGCGGCGCCAGGCAAGCCACGACATGCCGTCGATCAGTTCCTCGTCGTGGTCGATGTCATACTCGCCGGCCGGCTGTACGCCATCTAGCCCGCCAAGCACGAAAGGTGCCGCGAAATGCGCGATGGAATGAGTGGTGCGGGCAGACATTCCTGTGCCTTGAAGTTTCTTTCCGGCCTGGCCCTGAAAACGGGGCCTGCATTGCGGTACCGGGTATCGGCGATTTGTATGAGTTTTGACGGGCCGAGAACCCCTGACGCCGCGAGGGGACCAAGCACGGCCCAAAAACGGTTCCATACCAATATTCTGAAAATGCGGCTTATTCAAGAAGATTCCGGCTTTTTGCCGCTACCAACGTAAAATTACTTTTCTATGGTTATTTGCGAAACGATGATACGGTGCCCAGAACCTCAAAAAATGTTTGAAGAAGTTCCGGAAGAGTTCCTCCGGCATTTGTGTTTATTTAGGTATGAAGGGAATAGAGTCATGAGTTCCGCAAGAACACCGGATGTCCCGACAGTTGCAGTCGATCCTGTCGTCAAGCCGACAAAGGTCATGTCGCCGCGCCTCACGATAAGAAGCGACGAGGCGGCAAGGCGAAGGATTGCCGACACCGACGGCACGGTGCGGCGGGCGCGCCAGCTTGCCGAAAGCAACCGCCTTATTTGACGCGCAAGCCATGACACTCAATTTTCCCAATCCCAGCCGCTCCTACGACGCTGCGGCCAAGCGCGTTCGTTTCGTCGGGCATGACGGCATGTTCGAAGTCCCGTTCTTTATCGAGGTTACGGCACTTTCGACGGTAAACCCGGCTGCAAGCGGAGCCGAAGCCGAATTCCTCAGTGCCTTCGACGCCAAGCGTTCGTCGATCCACGATATTGCGCGCGAAGCCTACTCGCACGGCCGCAAGAACATGTATGTGCTGACGCCGGCCGACTTTCGGTAAGTTCCCCGGGTTCGGAGGTTTGCTTCGTAGCGACCGCCGTCTGCTCTTGCACGTGCCGCAGCGATGGCCTAGATCGCGGCAGGCGGACAACACGGCAGGTTTCCCATCAACAGAGATCCGAGACAACCGGCAGGCGCACGTTACGGCTCAGGCGGACAGCCGCCGCTGGGGCTTGACCAGTACGTGCAGCGGGCGCTGCAGCTGCACCAGGCGGGGCGCCGGCAGGAAGCCGAGGCGCTTTACCGTCAGGTGCTGGCGCAAAAGGCCAACCACCCGGCTGCTGCGCATTTCCTCGGGCTTCTGCTGCACCAGACCGGGCGCAGCGCCGAGGGGCTGGCGCTGATCGAACAATCGGTGCGTCTGCAGCCGAACAATCCGGATTTCCTCAACAATCTCGGCACCGTGCTGCGCGACCTCGGCCGGGTAGCGGCCGCGGCCGATCTCTTCCGCAAGGTGGTGGCGATTCGGCCGGACCAGTTGGCGGCGCGCGACAATCTCGGCTCGTCGCTGAAGCAGCTCGGCCAATTCGAAGGCGCCGAAGATATTTATCGCGGCACGATCGGCCGCAACCCGTTCCATGTCCGCGCCCGCGTCGGGCTTGCCGAAACGCTGCAGGAAGCGGGCCGGCTGGATGAGGCACTGGCTGTTTTTCGCGAGGCGCTGACGATCCGGCCGAAGGATGCCGATCTTTTGCACGGCCTGGGCGTCGGGCTGATGGAAAAGGGCAATCTCGACGAGGCTGCGGATCTTTTCAGGCAGGCGCTGGCCGTGGACCCCGGCATGGCCAGGGCCTGGCTGATGCTCACGCAGGTCAAGCGCCAGAAGGAGCGCGACGCCGAGCTTGCCCGCATGGAGGCGGAGCACGCCAAGGCGCCGCAAGGCAGCCTGGCGCGCATGCAGCTTTCCTTCGGCCTCGGCAAGGCCAACGACGACCTCAGGGATTATGGCCGCGCTTTCGACTATTTCGCCGAAGGCAACGCGATCCGCCGCCAGGGCATCGACTACGATGCCGGCAAGACGCGCGGCGAGTTCGAGGCGATGAAGGCCGTATTCGACAAGACCTTTTTTGAAAAACACAGGCCGGGCGGGATCGCCGACGACACGCCGATCTTCGTTGTCGGCATGCCGCGATCCGGCACCACGCTGGTCGAGCAGATCATCGCCAGCCATCCGCAGGTCTATGGCGCCGGCGAGCTCAGCATATTGAAGACGGCGGTCGGTAAGCAGTTTCCGCTCAGCATGAAGGGCGGCTTTCCCTGGGGCATCGCCGACATGTCCGACAAGGCCTATGCCGAGGCCGGCCAGGCCTATCTCGATATGCTGCACGCCCGCTATCCAGGTTTTCGGCACGTCACCGACAAGATGCCCGGCAATTTCCTCTTGGTCGGCTTTATCCATATGATGCTGCCGAAGGCCAAGATCATCCATTGCGCGCGCGATGCGGCGGCGACCTGCCTGTCGATCTACAAAGTGCATTTCCGCGGCGACAGCCACCGCTACGGCTACGATCTCGACGAGCTCGCCGATTTCCACAACCTCTACACCGATATCATGGCGCACTGGCACGCCGTGCTGCCTGATGTCGTGCACGACGTTCGCTACGAGGATTTCGTCGCCGACCAGGAAGGCCAGTCGCGGGCGCTGATCGCCCATCTCGGCCTCCCGTGGGACGACGCCGTGCTGTCGTTTCACCAGACCGACCGGCCGGTGCGCACGGCGTCGGCCGCGCAAGTGCGCCAGCCGATGTATCAGGGCTCGGTCGATCTGTGGAAGCGCTATGGCGACCGGCTGAAGCCGCTGCTCAATAAACTTGATCGAGGGGCGCCTACAGCTCGATGAAGGGCTGAAAACCGCCAAAGATCATGCGCTTTCCGTCGAACGGCATGGTCTCCCAGTCCGGCTTGAGGCGCGGATCGGCCATCACCTTGGCCATCACCGCATCACGATGCTGCCTGGATTCATAGACGACCCAGGAGAAGACGACGACCTCGTCTTCCTTGGCCTGCACGGCGCGCGGGAACGAGGTGAGCTCGCCATGGGGTACGTCGGCGCCAATGCATTCGACATAGGCCAACGCGCCATGCTCCTTCCAGACGGCGCCGGCCGTCTGCGCCATTTTCTTGTAGGCATCGAGATTTGCCTTGGGCACGGCCAGTACGAAACCGTCGACATAGGACATCTGACTTCCTCCATGTGATCGTTTTCCTCTCCCTTTAGAGCGGGGAGAGGTGATTTCAGACACAGCCTGTGTTGGATGTTAAGCTGCTTTCACCGGTGCGTTCATTGCCCATTCGACGCCGAACGGATCACGCATATTGCCCCAGCGGTCGCCCCAGAACATCACCTGCAACGGCACGACTTCCTCGCAACCCGCCTCGATGGCCCGCTTCCACCAGGCGTCGATGTCGTCGCTGCCGAGATGGAGCTGCATGGTGTAGCCCTGCGGCTTCACAGCGGCCATTCCATGCTCAGGATAGAAGTCGGAAAGCATCAGGGTCGAACCGTTGATGTGCAGATGGATATGCATGGTGCGGCCCTGTTCATCCGGCGGATAGGCAAAGACCTGCTCGGCACCGAAGGCCTTTTGGTAAAATTCTGCGGCTTTGAAAGCGCCGTCCAGCTGAAGGTAGGGCGTCAATCCGCCAAGCACTTTGGCGGCGGACTGGGTCTGCGGCTGATCATTCATGTCATGCTCCTCTTTGCGTCTGGTTGGCCTTTGCGAACCACAGGACGAACGGAACGGCGAAGATCCTACACGGCCGATGGTTTTTGGATTCGAAATGGCGCCTGCCGCGACGGCCAACTGCCACCTTTCAACCTTCGATGCGAATCCGCGGGCTGTTTTGCGCGTCGACGACGATTTCCGGCCAGCCGATATCTTTGCGCAACTCGATCGGCAATGAAAGGATGGCGCGTTCGCTGCGATAACGGGCGCGAGCCGCCGAGTAACGCGTCACGGCGTGACCTATGGATGACAGAATAGACATGATGCTTTCTCCTCGATTGGCGCCGGCATCACCGTGTCGGCGTCCCAAGGACGTGGCATGCGATCATCATCCGACAGAGCGCCGGATTTTTTTCCGCAATTTTTCAACCGCCCGCTTCGGCTACCTCCTGGAAGAAAGCTTCCGGGCTATCGATCTCGGTCAGCCGCCGTTTCTCGATCAGCCAGAAGCGGTTGCCAACCGCGCGGATGAAGGAGCGGTCGTGCGAGGCAAGCAGGCAGCTCGCCTGACGTTCCAGCAATTCCGCTTCCAGCGCTTCCTGGCCATCGATATCGAGATGATTGGTCGGCTCGTCGAGCAAATAGAAATTGGGATTGGCGAGCCTGAGCGCCAGCATCATCAGCCGCGCCATCTGTCCGCCCGACAGCACGCCGATCCGGCGCTCCTGCATGTCGATGCTGACGCCGACGCCCGCCAGCAACGAGCGGGCGCGCTGCTCGCCGACATCGAATCTGCGCGAGAGCATCGCCAGCGGCGTGTCATCGCCGCTGATGCCCGACAATGCCTGGTCGCTATAGCCGAGCACGGTCGACGGCGTCACCTTCACGCTTTGCGCCACCGTTTCCGGCTCGACGATGGCGTTCCGGATCAGGCCGATCAGCCGTGATTTGCCGACACCGTTACGGCCGAGCAGGACGATGCGGTCGCCTTGGCAGATATGGCGCTTGCCGGTGCTGAACAGAACCGTGCCGTCAGGTGTTCCGACCACCAAGTCGTCGAGCGTGATCAGCACCTTGGCATGGCTGCCGCGATTGGCGAGCTTGATCGCGCCCGCCGATCTTTCGCGGTGTGCCGGCGCTGCCGCTTCTTCCAGTCGCTCTGCCCGCTGGTTGAGCTGCTTGGTCTTGACCGTCAAAAGGTCGCTGCCGGAATTGATGCCGATATTGTTGAGCTTGGCCGCCTGCCGGCGCAGCTGCTGCGCCACTTTCATGTCGCGCTGGAATTTGCGCTCGGTCGAGGCGTCGACCTCGTCCAGCGTAAGCCTCGCCCGCGAATAGGGCAGCGAAAACACCGGCGATTGTTCGGGGCGTAGAAACAGCGTGCGGTTGGTCGTCGCGTCGAGGAACGCCCTGTCATGGCTGGCGATCACAATCGGCACCTCGCGCGGCAGCGCGTTCAACCAGGTTTCGAGTTGGCTGATCTTGCCGAGATCGAGATGGTTGGTCGGCTCGTCGAGCAGCAGGACGTCGGGATCGGTGACCCAGACGCGGGCGATCAGTGCCAATCGCTGCCAGCCGCCGCTCAAGGCCCGCATCGGCCGCACGCGCATTGGCTGCGGCACGTCGAGCGAGTCGAGAACCACATCGATGCGCCATTGTTCGCTTTCGGCCTGCTCGGCCGGCAAGACGTCGGCCACCACTTCATGAAAGCTGCGCCCGGCCAGCGCTGCGGGGATGATTTGCTCGACATAGCCGACGCGCAGGCCGCGCGTGCGGGTGATGTCGCCTGATGTCGGCTCCATGTCGCCGGTCAGGCACTTCAACAAAGTGGATTTGCCGCGACCATTGGCGGCGACGATGCCGAGCCGATCGCCGGTGCCGATGGTGAGGTCGAGATTGGAGAAGAGCGGCGCACTCATAGTGACGCCGAGGGACTTGAGGCTGATCAGGGCCATGTCGATTTCTCTGGTCTGTCCGGAGTGAGCTCCGGTTGATGCACTTTGACGGTGCGCAGGCTGGCCATCAGGCTCGGCGTTGCAGCACCACGAAGGGCAGACCAAGAAAATCGAAGCGGGAGAACCCGGACCGTCTCTGGTCAGCCCTGCAAGCAAGCTCGCAGGGCAGAGACAGGGCCGCGCTGACGGTGGTGAGAAAATAACACGCAGCCCTCCTTTCAAGACGTTCAAGTTGTAGAAACTGGCTACACCAAGGGTAGCGCCGATGGCAAGTGGCTAGGCTCCCCCTTCTCCCCTTGCTTGGTGGGAGAAGATGGCCGCGAAGCGGTCGGATGAGGGGCGCTCCAGCTTGGCACCGACGGCGATCCGTCCAGCACCCTCAACCGTCTCGGCGCTGCGCGCCGATCCACCTTCTCCACAAGGGGAGCAGGGAAGCTCGCTACCGTCCCGGCCGACCCGTCTTGCCCGGCCGGCGCTTTTCACGGCGGGCGTCGGCGGGGTCTTCGTAGGAGCCGATGCCAGCGCGCTGGCGGACGATGGGTTTGGCTGAAACGTGGCGTTCCTTCGCGCCCCCCTCTACCCTGCCACCACTTGGCATCTCCCCCACGAGGGGGGAGATTGGCTGTGGTTTCGCCGGCGCTTTTCCCTCGACCGGCTTCTCGGTCCGCCGCACCGTCATCTCGTCCAGTGAGTTCTTCCTGAACAGTGGCTTGGTCGGTTCACCCGGTATACCGAAATCCGAACCGTGCGCTTCCTGCGCCGACTGTTTCTTGAACAGCGAACGGGAGACCGCGCCTGACGGCGTCGGCATGTCGGTCCCAGGTCCCATATCGTCCAGCGAAGGTTTCGCAAACAGCGGCTTCTTGACCGGCACGGCGCCGTCGGCGCCCATTTCGTCGAGCTCCGGCTTGCGGAAGAGGTTGGGCCGGGCAGCCTTGGCCGCCTCTTCGGCGGCATGTGCCTCGTCGAGCTTCCGGAAACGCTCCTGTTCCTCTGCTGTACGATGTTTGGCCACGCCCTTGTTGTGCTTGCCCTTTTCGCGGCCCGAAACCGGGCTTTCCATGTCGGCATATTTGGCCAGCGGGTCGTCCGAGATGGACAGTTCCATCTCGCGCAGCCGCTTGATCTCGTCGCGGATGCGGGCCGCTTTTTCGAAATCGAGGTTGGCGGCGGCGTCGCGCATCTGCTTTTCCAGGGCGTCGAGATGCGCCTTCAGATTGTTGCCCATCATGGCGCCGGCGCTGTCGGTGAACTGCGAAATGTCGGCGCGGACATGATCTTTCTCGTAGACCGAATCGAGAATGTCGGAGATGCGCGACTTGACCGATTCCGGAGTGATGCCGTTGGCCGCGTTCCATTCCATCTGCTTTTCGCGGCGGCGATTGGTCTCGGCCATCGCCCGCTCCATCGAGCCGGTGACCTGGTCGGCATAGAGGATCACCTTGCCGTCGACGTTTCTGGCGGCGCGGCCGATGGTCTGGATCAGCGATGTCTCGGAGCGCAGGAAGCCTTCCTTGTCGGCGTCGAGAATGGCGACGAAGCCGCATTCGGGAATGTCGAGGCCTTCGCGCAGCAAATTGATGCCGACCAGCACGTCGAAGGCGCCGAGGCGCAGATCGCGCAGGATTTCGATGCGCTCCAGCGTGTCGATGTCGGAGTGCATGTAGCGGACGCGAATGCCTTGCTCATGCAGATATTCGGTCAAATCCTCGGCCATGCGCTTGGTCAGCACGGTGACCAGCGTGCGGTAGCCGGCCCTCGTGGTCTCGCGGATTTCGCCGACGACGTCGTCGACCTGTGTCTTGGCCGGGCGCACTTCAACCGGCGGGTCGATCAGGCCGGTCGGGCGGATGACCTGCTCGGCGAAGACGCCGCCGGACTGCTCCATCTCCCAGGCGCCGGGCGTCGCCGAAACCGCGACGGAAAGCGGCCGCATGGCGTCCCACTCCTCGAAGCGCAGCGGCCGGTTGTCCATGCAGGACGGCAGGCGGAAACCATACTCGGCCAGCGTCGCCTTACGGCGAAAGTCGCCGCGATACATGCCGCCGATCTGCGGTATGGTGACATGGCTTTCGTCGATGAAGACCAGCGCATTGTCGGGAATGTATTCGAACAAGGTCGGCGGCGGATCGCCCGGCTTGCGGCCGGTCAGATAACGCGAGTAATTCTCGATGCCGGCGCAGGAACCGGTCGCCTCCAGCATCTCCAGGTCGAAGCGGGTGCGCTGCTCAAGCCGCTGCGCCTCAAGCAGGCGGCCAGCCTTTTCAAGCTCTTGCAGCCGATATTTAAGTTCTTCCTTGATAGACTTGATGGCTTGATTCAAGGTCGGGCGCGGCGTGACGTAGTGCGAATTGGCGTAGATCTTGACGCTCTTCAGCTCGCCGGTTTTCTGGCCGGTCAGCGGATCGAATTCGGTGATCGCTTCGATCTCGTCGCCGAACAGCGAGATGCGCCAGGCGCGGTCTTCCAAGTGGGCCGGGAAGATCTCGATCGTATCGCCGCGCACCCGGAACGAGCCGCGGACGAAGTTGATGTCCTGGCGCTTGTATTGCTGGGCGACGAGGTCGGCGAGCAGCGCGCGCTGGTCGAGCCGGTCGCCGATCTGCATCTGGAAGGTCATCGCCGTATAGGTCTCGACCGAGCCGATACCGTAGATGCAGGACACCGAGGCGACGATGATGACGTCGTCGCGCTCGAGCAGCGAGCGCGTCGCCGAATGGCGCATGCGGTCGATCTGCTCGTTGATCGAGGATTCCTTCTCGATGTAGGTGTCGGTCCGGGGCACATAGGCCTCGGGCTGGTAGTAGTCGTAGTAGGAGACGAAATACTCGACGGCGTTTTCCGGGAAGAATTTCTTGAACTCGGAATAGAGCTGCGCGGCCAGCGTCTTGTTGGGCGCCAGGATCAGAGCAGGGCGTTGCGTCTCCTCGATCACCTTGGCCATGGTAAAGGTCTTGCCCGAGCCGGTGACGCCGAGCAGCACCTGAGTGCGGTCGTTGCTGTTGACGCCCTCGACGAGATCCTTGATCGCGGTCGGCTGGTCGCCGGCCGGCTCGAAATCCGAGACCATCTTGATGGCGATGCCGCCTTCGGACTTCTCCGGCCGGGCAGGGCGGTGCGGCGTCCACAGCACGCCGTCCTTGTGCAGCGGATTGCCGGATTCGATCAGCGCCGACAGCGCCGCGACGGTGGCGGTGACGCCGCCCGAGGCCATGGTCTCGGCGTCCTCCAGCGAAATGTCGAGGCCCGCGACAGGGTTGAGACCGGCCGCAGTGCGCTCCCGCGCCGAAGCCGCGCCGCCCATCGAGGTGCCGCGTGCCGTCCGGCCGGGGGAAGAGGAGCGCTCGGGGATTTTCTTCGCCGGTTTCGGCGATTTGCCGCCGACTTTGCCGGAAACGCGCCCTTCCTTCTCGGCTTCCTGCTCGATCTGCTCGGCCCAGTCGGCGATCGAGCCGGTCAGCGCCGCGCCGGTGAACTCGGCCTGCGGCGCCTCGGCAAAGCCGCTCTTGTACAGGGGCTCCGAGGCATCGAGGAAATCGGTCAGCGGACTGCGCCGCTTGGGCGGCGAAGCGCGCTCGTCATTCGCCGGCGGCGGCGTTTTCTTGTCGGAGAGTCTGGCCATGGCCCGAATATGGGAGGTATCGGCCAAAATGGAAAGAGCGGAGTGGCGGGTGGCGCGAGGGGCAATTTGGCTGCTGACAGCAGGCTGTCAGGAATAGCGTCGACGCACTCCCTCAATTGAACCAAAGCGCGAACGTCAGAAACCCGGCGCCGCCGAACTGGCGCTGGATCTGGTTGAACTCCTCGCTGGTGAGAATCTTGCCGTGTTCGAGATAGGGCGCGATGGCCGGGCCGGTGATCGACAGCACCAGGTCGAAGGGCTTCGGCTCGTCGAAGAAGCGCTTCATGTTGATGCCTTTGTCGGCGATGCGGAAATGCGGCAGCAAGGTGCGGCCTTCCAGAAGATCCTCGGCCCTATCAAGGGCGGCGAGCCAGGCCTGTACCTGCTGCTGGCCGACTTCGAGACCGGTCAGCGGGCTGGCGCCTTTCTGCTGCGGCCCGGGCAGCCATTCGCGGTCATTGTCGGTTTCGGCGCGGATGGCTTTCCAGTCCTCGCGCGACAGCCGGATCATTTCCATCAGATGGCGGCGCGCCGCTTGCCGGCGCTCAGGCTCGACCACTTGCCAGTTGACGAGATGCACCAGGGAGATGAAGTCGGCGAGGCGCCATTCGGACGTTAGGATGCCACCATTCATGCCACCGTCCAGCGGCACGAGCGTATCCTGCAGCGGCAGTTTTGCGCGCGGGAACAGCATGTGGAAGGAGCCGTCGAACGTGTTCCTGAAATCATGCGCCAGCCAGAAGTCGGCCTGCGCCATCAGGAACTCGGCATAGCCCTGCAGCCAATAGCCGTCGGCGCGGTCGAAGCGGAAGGTGAGGGCGGGTGCGGCCGCGTCTGGCACACCGCCGCCGCGTGACAGAGACGCCATGATCGCGGCGGCACTTTCGTCCGGCGCGATCTGGCCATCCTCGTTGAGATCGATGCCGAGGCGGGTGAGGTCGATGACCATGCCGATGTCCGCGTCGGCGGGTACCGAACCCAGCGTGGCTGCGGATTTCTCCAGCCGGTCGCGGAAGGCGACGAGAATGGCGCGGAATTGTCCGTAGGTCAGCGGCTCGGGATCGGGGTTGTCCGGCACCGGCAGCCGCATCAGCGGCAGCATGAAGGATTGCGGGCTTTCGAAACCGTGGCGATGCAGGCCGCCGGCCAGGATCTCCAGCGCGGTGAAGAATTCGCCGGCGCCGGCGGCGTAGGCGGCTGCCGGATCGCCTGGCGCGGCGGTTTCAAGAGCGGCAAGAGCGCCGTTACGCTCAGTCACGGTTTTTGCCTCGAACAGTGCCGCGGCATCCCGCACTGCGGCGCCGGCCGAAGACAGCGGCAGGAAAAGAACGATGGCGCACGCCACCAGCCTGGAAAAACGCGTCATCGTGATCACCCCTTTTGTCGCTCCGCAATGGATCATACACGCATTTGGTTCGCGCGCCTGTAGCCCTGTGGTTCAACGACAACAGTCAGCGCTTCAATCAATCCGGCTGGCGGTCTACACAAGGCAAACCATTGGGCCGTCGCGTGTCGAATTATCCGCTTTCCTACAAACTGTCCTGGCTGCCACGCTTCCTCCGGCCTTCGCTCAATGGCGACGCGCGCGGCTTTGCTCCGGCGGCCGCAGCCCTGCTCGACCCGCCGCCGGCGCGCACGGTGCGGCTGGCTTTCGTCGGCGATATCTCGGCGGTGGCCAATCGCAGCCCGCCGGACTGCGATCCGGCGATTGCGGCACTGCTTGCCTCGGCCGATCTGGTGGTCGGCAATTGCGAAAGCCCGGTGGTGGAACGGCCGAGCGCTGTTTTGGGTACGAGGTTTGGCACGCACCACGCGATGAACGAGCGGTTCCTTGCCGAGGCGCTGGCCGCTGCCGGCATTTCGCGCGAAAAACTGGTGCTGTCGCTGGCCAACAACCATGTGCTCGACCAGGGCATCGCCGGCTTCGACGAGACGGTCGCCGTGCTGGAGCAATTAGGCATCCGCACGATCGGCACTGCGGCTCCGGTCGAGCGGTTTGCGGTTGGTTCGCTGACCATAGGCCTTGCCGCCTTTACCTTGTGGCGCAATGCCGACGCGGCTCAGTTCGCGGGCCGAGTCTCGATGGAAAGCAATCCGACGCAATGGCCGCGCGATGCCGCTTCGGGTGTCGACCTCCTCTGCGCGGTGCCGCATTGGGATTGGGAATTCCGGCATTTTCCACGTGCGAGGACGCGGGCACTGGCGCGGCTTCTGGCCGAACACGGCGTCGGCCTGGTCGCCGGACATCATGCTCATGTCGTGCAGCCGATCGAGCGGATCGGCAAGACGCTCGTCGCCTATGGACTCGGCGATTTCTTCGGCACCGCCTTCGCGCGCCAGCCTTGGCCTGGCCGCATCGGTGCCATTTTCGTCGTCGACATCAGCGCCGATTCCGGCACGCGCGGCGCCATTGCCGCCTACCGGCTGCATGCCTTCATGCGGCTGCGCGCCGGCGATCACGAGCGGCTGGTGCCGGTTGAAATGTTGAGGGGAAAATCAAGGCAAAGGGTTCTGGCCCGCCTCGATGCGATCTTCAGTGCCGGGCGGTGACGGCTGCGCTGACGCGGTCCGCCAAACCGGCTATCATGCCCAACGCGGGCAGGCTTGTGGCGGCGGTGGGTGATGGAAACTGCGGATTTCATGCCGAGCGAAGCGGTGATCGCCGGCCTCAGGAAGAACATCGAGGCCTATGAGGCCGAAAGAGCTTCGGCCCATCGCCGGACGCGCTGGCGGGTCCCACTTTTCATCGGGCTGGTGCTGGCGTTCGTGGTGTTTGTGGCCTGGCTCTTCAACGGGGTTGCCGACCCGAACGAGCAGTGGGTCTCGACCCCGCATGTGTTCCTCTATGTCGGCGGACTCCTGGCAGCGATCTTGCTCTATTTCCGGGCGATCAAGCCAGCGAGCAAATTGCAGCAGTCGTTTCGCAGCACGCTGTTGCCGATCATCTTCGGTTTCATCGAGGACATGCGGTATCGGCACAACGTCAAGCCGAATTCGTTCGACCGGCTGCCGCGTGAGACGCTTGGTTCGTTCAACCGACAGTCTTTCGACGATGTTTTCTCCGGCCGCTACGAAGGGTTTCCATTCGAGCTGTACGAAGCAGATCTACGGGAAGGGACGGGCAAGAGCACGACGGCAGTGTTCAAGGGCGTGATCGTCGCCTTCGAGACGATCGTGCCGTTCCCCGGCACGTTGGTGGCCGCGCGCCGGACCAACAAGGTCGTCGGCTTTCTCCGCGGCATCTTCGGCAGCAAGATGCAGGAACTATCCAGCGGCGTGCCGGAGCTCGATGCCGCCTATGAGTTCCGCACCGACAATATCGAGGCGGCGCGGCCGCTGGTGACGGGCCGGCTGGCGCAGGCGCTGCAATGGCTCGGCGAGACCCGGCCGAACGATCCGGCACGCGTCGCGCTCAACGGCAGCGACGGCTTCCTCCTGCTGCCGCAGGAAAGGAATTTCTTCGAGCTCCCGGATAGCTCCACGCGCCTCGACTACACCAAGCATGTCGCGCCGATGATCGCCGACATGGGCGCGATGCTGACGACGGCGGCTTTGGTGCGCAAGATCGGGGCGAGGGACGAGGAGGCGGGGTAGTCCGGCTGGGCGGTCAGCAATCGAAGCCGCGTTGGCTACGCATGTAGTCGACTTCTTCCTTCGGCATCGACTTGAACATCACACAGACGGTGAAACTGCCAACCTGGTGACCGTTTTTGGTATATCCCCAGTCGGAAATATCGTCTCGGTTGAATTCTACATACTGGCCAGCCACGACGTTGTGGACGCTATGTGGCTCATTCGCCAATATCCCCACGAATCCGGTTTCGTTCCGCTGGAACGGGATGACCCAGAAGTGTTCGGTCACATGTCCGTCCTTGATCATCACCTTCAGTTTGAATGTGTCCGTTCCAGGTGGCGGTGTCTGGGATAATGCCAGGAATGCATCCAGGGTGGCACGTGCCTGTGCAGTCGCCGCCGCCATATCTGGATCGTCAGGCGCGACTGCGACGACGCTGTCGTCGCCCTGACTGGAGTCGTGAGCCTCGGCGCATATCGGAGCAAGCTCTAGCATCAGGGACAGTATCGCGCGGGACACGAGCTTCATGGAATGGGCGCCCATACAATGGTCAGCATCATCATAGATCCGTTCGGATCTTCAATCATAGCGCGAAGCATACCTTAATTGCAACCATAAGAAAATGCTCCTGATGCCGCAACTGCCGCTAGTTCTGCTACGCACTCCGGCTCTGGTTTTTGCCGGAAACCCGCGCTATCCCTGAGGCAGCGAGGGGTATCATGTTCGAAGAACGCAAGGGGTTTCGCCTGTCGCGGCGGCTGCTGCTGGGTGCGGCGGTGGTCGGCGGCGCGATGGTCTGGGGCGGGACGACAGTGGCGCGGCTGGCGCGCGGTCCGTCGGGGCAGAAGAATTCCGGGCGCATCGCCGACATTGACGGCATCGATCTGGCGCAGAAGCCGCTGGAGGGCCCGCCAGCCTACGATCCGTCGCTGCCATGGCTGACCAAGGGCGGCGACATCAACGATGCCAGCGGCCTGTCGATGACGCCGGTCTACGGCGTTGTCGAAGTCAGCGAGGAAGACCACATTGCGAGCGCGCTGGCCTTTGCCCGCACCAATGGCCTGAAGGTCTCGGTCGCGGCGGTGCGCCATTCGATGGGCGGACACGCTTTCGACGACAACGCACTGGTCCTCGACATGCGCAAATTCAACAGGGTCAGCATCGACCCGGCTGCGAAGAGGATGACCTTGCAGCCGGGCGCGCGCTGGCACGACATCCAGAACCTTTTGCACCCGCGCTTTGCGGTAAAGGCGATGCAGTCGACCGACATCTTTTCGGTCGGCGGCTCGCTGTCGGTCAACGCGCATGGCATGGACCACCAGGCCGGCTCGGTCGCCGGCTCGATCCGATCGATGCGGGTGATGCTGGCGGACGGTTCGGTGACAACCTGCTCACCGGCCGAAAACACCGAGCTGTTCCGCCACGTCGTCGGCGGCTACGGCCTGTTCGGCGTGGTGCTGGAGGCGACGCTCGACATTGTCGACAACGACGTCTACCGGACCTCGCGCGAGATCATCAAATCGGACGACTTTCCAAGGTTTTTCGCCGAGGGGCTGGAGCCAAACAGGGCGATCGGTCTGTTTTATGGGCACCTGTCGACAGCGCCGGGTAATTTCCTCGAGGATATGATCGTCTACCGCTATGACAAGGTGGCCAACCAGCCGCCGGCCGACCAGCCGGCAATCGGCGAACCGGGTTCAGTCGGGCTCAAACGGGTGATCATCAACCTGGCGAAATGGGGAAGCCTGTTCCAGGAACTGAAATGGTTCACCGAAAAGACGCTGGAGCCGCAATTCGAGAGCTGCACGGTGGCGCGCACGACGGCAATGGCCGAAGGCGAGGCCTGCCTCGTCACCCGCAACAATCCGATGCATGATTCAGTGCCCTATCTGTTCAACGATCTGCTCGATGAGACCGACATCCTGCACGAGTATTTCATCCCGCGCGCCGCCTATAACCCGTTTATCGCCGAAGCGCGCGAGATCCTGCGCAACCAGAGCCTGCCGGTGCTCAACGCGTCGGTGCGCGTCGTCCACAAAGAGGATGTGGCGCTGAATTATGCGCCGGAGCCGGCCTATTCGCTGGTGCTCTACATCAATCAGCCGACCGACGCCGACGGCAATGCCAGGATGCGGGCGCTGACAAGGGCGCTGATCGATGTGACGATCAAGCATGGCGGGCGTTTCTTCCTGCCCTACCAGCTCCACTACACGGGCAAGGAACTGCTTGCGTCCTATCCGGAACTGCCGTCCTTCCTGGCGAAGAAGCGGCAATACGATCCGGATGAGCTGTTTTCGTCGACTTTTTATCGCGCCATCAGGGCATTGATCGGCACGGCCTGAGCGTCGGTTACAGACCGTCAGGCAGTTTCGCCGCCAGCCAGTTCGCCGAGCGCTTGGCGATGCCGATCGTTGCCGCTGCGGCGCGGCCGAGATCGGTCTTGACCACGGCGTAACCCGCCTTCGTGCGGTAGAGCACCGCGCGGCCGCCATCGACCGCCGCTTCATAGGCGACTGGCCGGACGGTTTCCGTTTCCGTCGCCGTTGCCTGCGTTCCGACGGCAGCACTGGGCCGATGGCTCAGTTCCGGTGGCAGCGGGTCTGTCGCGGCGGTGCTGGCCGTCGTCAATTCGGGCTCCGAAGCGGTCGCCGCGAGCTGAGATGACGAGTTCTGTGTCCGGCAGATGCCGGAGACCAGCGGATAGTCAAAATTGCGCTCGTGCAGCATCTGGCTTTTCATCGCCGCTTCGCATTCGGCGATGGTCGACCATTTGGCGGGCGTCTCGCCGATATATTCGCAAAGCCTGGCGTCGCAATCGCAGCCGACGATGGTCATGGCGACAAGGGCGGTCTTGATCACAATCTTGTCCCTCCGAGTTGCCTGGCGATGTGCGCAAGACAAAGTGCTGCGGGGTCATCAATCGTTGCGGAACAAGGCGGGATTTGGCCGCGATTGTGGAATGAGCGTGGCGGAGCATCACGCAACGTCTTGCCGGGGCCGGCTGTGGCCGAAAGGCCTCAGTAATCGTAGACGTGCTCGAGCCTGGCGCCCGCCGTCATCAGCGCCGGCAGCACGATGTGCAGCTTGCGCACGGCGACGGTCAGGCCGGTGCGTCGCGTCGAAGGTTCCGCCGGAAGCGGGTAGCTGAACAAGGTGCGTGCACCTTCGGGAACATTGATTTCGTCGTTGGAAAGCATGGTGACCATGATCTCGTCATTGCCGCCGATCTCGACGAAGGAGATGCCCTTGCCGATCAGGCGCGGGATCATGTCGGTGAACACCTGATAGCGCCTTGTCACGAAGACCATGCCATCGGCGCCGAGATCGCGCTCCAGCAAGGTGTCGGGCTCGTTGCGCGTCACCTCGCTGACCGGACCCTTGGCCCAGACGTGAATGTCGAGCAAGGCCGGGTCGGTGGTGGCGGCGAGCGCCGACTTGATCAGATCGGCGTAGCCTTGCTTGATGGTGTCGGCGAGGCCGAAGGCGAGCTTGCGTTCGCTGGTGCGGAAGGCGCTGTCGTCCGCTGCCGGCTGAACGGCGAACAGGCCGGCACGCTTTTCGGCATAGGGAAACTGGTACCACGGCACCTGGTCGAGAAAACCGGCATAGTCCGCCGCCACCTTGGCCTGGTAGATATCGACGGCGGTGCGCTTGCCGGCGGTCGCTTCAGTGACGCGGCCGACCGTATTTTCATAGGCCCACTGGATGGCGTGCTCGATCGTGTGGCTGGTGCCGATGATCACCAGCATCTGGTGGTTGTCGAGGTTGAACTTGTAGGCGGAGCTGGCGCGGATGACCGTCGCATAGTCCTGCCAGAAACGGCCGATATAGGAGAGATAGGGAAAACCGCTCGGCTGGTTCTTGTCGACGAAGCCGGCATATTCGCGGGCGGCGTAGACGATGGCCCATTCCGGATAGGTGAGAAAGGTCGATTCCTCCGTCCGCTGGTAGCCGGGGATTTCGGCACGGATCTTGTCGGCCAGCGCCTTCGGCGGGGCACCCTCAGCGACGCCCGACAATGGCGTTGTGTCCAGCGACGGCGTCGTGAGAAAGCCGTAGGCCAGCCCGGCGATCGGGATCAACACGACAATGACGACGAGCCAGAGGATCGCCTTGATGATGCGCTTCAGCCAGCGGAACAGGAACATGGCCGGTCAGGCCGTGGCGAAATGGTCGTACACACGTTTCGACAGCCAGAACCCGACATAGACGGCGAAGCCGCCGATGACGATGTGCGGCAGGTTGGCGAAGAAGCGGGCCGGGAATTCGATGTCGTTCAAGGAGCGGAAGCCGTTGATGAAAATGCCGCCATCGAGGCAACCGGAACCGGTGACCAGGCCGAGCACGCCGTCGAACAGATAGACCGAGCCGAACAGCTTGAAATAGAACACGGCCTGGCGGTGCGAGATGAAGGCGGCCGCCAGCGCCCAGACGCCGGAGAAGGCGTGCAACAAATCATCATACCATTGCAGCGAGAACAGGCCGAACAGATTGCCGCCGGCATCGTTGAAGGCCGGCACATAGCCGATGGCAACAACGCCGAAGAACAGGAAAGCATAGGCAACAGCAAGCTTCTGGATGAGCGTCATGAAATGTCCCCCTGCCGTCAGCCCTTTTAAGCGGCCCCCGACGGCAAATGGATAGTAGCTGATTTTGGCGCAGGGTGAAGCGTCGCCGACAAAATCGTCAGGCGGGGCCACAAAGACAGTCGGCGCCGGGATTTCTCCCAGCGCCTCCCCGTCAGATCAGGACACGGTCGCGGCAGCAACTCCCGAAAGGTGTCGCGCCATGCCGGCCTTGATTTTGACGGTCCTGCCAGTCGCCACCCGAGGGTAGCGTCCGTTCCGGACCACGCCGGTCTCCGCTCTTGCGAGCTTTGCCCAGCGCGCCATCGAAGGTTTTTGCCGTCCTTCATGGCAGCATCGGTCCGCCGTCGGCGTTCGCACGCTTTCCGCGGCCCCGTAGCTCTCGGCTTCCATCCCTCCAACAGGCAAGCCTGTTCTCGTTCAGGGCCGTACGGGCCTCAGGAAATCTGCCGTTCCGCTTTGCCTTTCGGCGTCGCGATCGGTAGCCGCCTGAGATGGGTTTAATGTATGTCGGATAAGTGTTTGGCGGAACTGCCGCATGCCTGTGGATAGCGGGATTATCGGGGACTGACCCTGCCAAAACAGCGACTGCCGCCGCCGGTCGGGATTTTGCCGCCTCGAAGCCGAAACCGCATTGTCGGACATTCGATCTTGCCCCGCGGGCCGGCGCGGGCTTCAATGCCGGCAAATGATTGGAAGGCGTGTTCGATGGCCTTGGGGAGGCGGGCTTGAAGGTCGCGGTGGTTCTCAATCCGATCGCCGGCGGCGGCAGGCTCAAGCGGCATTGGCCCGAGGTTGCGGCGTCGCTGAAAAGACATTTCGGCGATTTCGAGCTGCGTGAAACGCAGGCCGAGGGCGATGCCGAACGGCTGGCGCTCGACCTTGCCGCCATCGGCTTCGAGCTGGTGATCGCGGCCGGCGGCGACGGCACCGCCAGCGAGGTCGCCGACGGGCTGCTGAAAGCTTTCCGGGAAAGCGGCCGGACGGCCGAGCTTGGGCTGCTGCCGTGCGGCGCCGGCATCGACTTCGCGCGCGGGCTCGGCCTGTCGAACAATGTCGACCTGACACTGAAGCGGATTGCCGAGGCCAAAGGCCGCAAGGTGGATGCCGGGTGCGTTAGCTATGTCGACGACCACGGCGCGCTTGCCAGCCGCCATTTCATCAACATCGCCAGCCTCGGGCTCTCCGGCGCCACCGACCGGGCCGTCAACGCCGACAAGCGCAAGGGCAAGGTTTCCGCCAAGGCGATGTTCTACTGGCGCACGGTCTGGGAGTTCCTCCGCTACCGCTTCCAGGACGTCGCAATCACCATCGACGACGGTGCCCCGGTCGAGGCGCGCATGGCACTGGTGGCGGTGGCCAACGGCAAATTCTTCGGCGGCGGCATGATGATCGCGCCCGACGCCGAGCTTAACGACGGCGAGTTCGACATCGTCATTCTGCGTGCGGCCGGCAAGCTGAAGCTGATCTGGGACATCCGCCTGCTCTATGGCGGGCGGCACCGCAACCATCCGGCGATCACCATCCTGCGCGGCAAGAAAGTGGTTGTCGAGCCGCTCGGCGATGTGCAAAAGAACGCCGCGCTGATCGACATAGACGGCGAATCGCCGGGTCGCATACCGGCGACCTTCGAGATCCTGCCCGGCGCCTTGACGCTAAGATATTGAATCAAGGCATTGAGGGGTTGATTCAAGTTCTTTCGGCGGTGATTCCGGCGATCCGGCCAATGTGCTGAAATCGCGTGAGAATTGCCTGATGTCAGGCCTCGAGCTTGGCCGGGAAACCAGGCGCGCGAAGATCGGTTCCGATCGCATCTTCCAGAAGCCTGACGATCATGGTCGACCAATTCCTTGAAACAGTGATTTTGGCAGGTGGCGGCCCATCGGCAGCGAACGTCGGTCGTTCCTGTCGGTGGTAAATCGCAAACCCTGGAGATTGGCCGAATCCCCCCCAACTTCGTCATCCCAGGGCGAAGCAGGAGCGAAGCTCCATCGCGGAGACCCTGGGATCCATGCCGTAACCTTGATCAAAGAGTGCAGCGGAGCAGAATTTTGCACCGCAGCAGCGCTCTGAAGTCGCGGCATGGATCCCGGGGTCTGCGCCGCGTCGCTCCGCTCCTTGCTCCGCCCCAGGATGACGAAGCGATGGGCGTTTGCGCTAATCGCCAAGGCATGCGGTCCGTCAACGCAAGCGACCCGTCAAGTCCTCTGTGCCGAGGAACCAGGCGCCGGGCCGCGGTCGTAGACGGCGACGGCAAAAGCCGTTGCGGATCAGGCTGGCGCTCACGGCATCAGCGGGCTCTGCATCATCTGCAAATGCAGGTCCTTGCCGGTCCAGGGATGCGCTTCGCAAACGGCTTCATCGAGTTCGACGCCGAGGCCGGGCTCCTTCGACGGGATGACATTGCCGTCCTGCCATTCGATCTTCTTCTTGAGCAGCTTCTCGTGAAATCCGCCCCACTGCTTCAGCGATTCCAGAATGAGGAAGTTGGGCAGCGTCACCGCGAGCTGGATGTTGGCGGCGCCGACGATCGGCCCGCAATAGCAGTGCGGCGCGATCTGGATGTGATAGGCTTCGGCCATGGCGGCGATCTTCTTGGTTTCGAGAATGCCGCCGGAGCGGCCGAGGTCCGGCTGCAGAATGGTCGCCGCGCGGTTCTCGATCACACGCGCGAATTCGAACTTGGTCGTCAGCCGCTCGCCGGTGGCAATCGGGATCGAGGTCGCGCGGGCGACCTGCGCCATCACCTCGGGCATGTCGGGCGGCACCGGCTCCTCGAACCACAGCGGGTCATAAGGCTCGATGGCGCGCGCGAGGCGCAGCGCACCCGAAGCTGTGAACTGGCCGTGCGTGCCGAACAGGATATCGGCGCGGGTGCCGACCGCCTCGCGGATCGCCTTGACCATACGGGCGGAGAGATCGATGTCGACGAGGCGCGGCTGGTGGCCGTCGAAGGCGGTGTAGGGGCCGGCTGGGTCGAGCTTGACCGCGTTGAAACCCTGCTCGACATATTCGAGCGCGCAGGCGGCGGCCAGATCGGGGTCGTTGTAGACGTTCTTGCCGCGGGCGTCCTCGGAGTGGACGCTGCCGCTGTGCGGGTAGAGGTAGGTATAGGAACGCAGCGTTTCGTGCACCTGGCCACCAAGCAACTTGTAGACCGGCTTGCCGGCCTCCTTGCCGATGATGTCCCAGCAGGCGATTTCGAGCGCCGAGAAACAGCCCATGCCCGACACGTCGGGGCGCTGGGTGAAGCCTGACGAATAGGCGCGGCGGAAGAAGTTTTCGACGTCGTGCGGATCGCGGCCGACGAGATAGCGCTCTGCCATGTCCTCGACCATTTTTGCGGTGACATGGGCCGAGAAGGTGGCGTTGTAAGCTTCGCCATAGCCGACGACGCCGCCATCGGTGGTGAGCTTGACGAAGATGAAATACTTGCCGCCGATGCCGGGCGGCGGATTGCCGACCACCCAGGTCTTGACGTCGGTGATTTTCATTTCTGATCCTCCAGAACCAGTTCGGCGCCCTTCCATCCGGTCATGATCGCGGCGGCGTTGGTGTTGCCGGTGATGTTGTCGGGAAAGATCGAGGCGTCGATGACGCGCAGGGCTTCGATGCCGTGCACCCGCAGGCGCGGGTCGACGACGGCGCGCGCGGCGTCAGGCCCCATGCGGCAGGTCGAGACCGGATGATAGACGGTGCCCGAGCGCTTCCTGAAATCCTGGATGAGATCTGCATCGGAGGTGATCGAGGGACCGGGCAAAACCTCCTCCTCGATGATCTCGGCCATCGCCGGCATCGATGCGATCTTTCTGACGAATTTCACCGCTGCCAGCATTTCGGCGACGTCTGCCTCGGTTGAAAACGCGTTGGCGACGATTTTGGGATAATCGCGCGGATTGGCGGAGCGGATCATGATTTCACCGCGGCTCGACGGACGGCAGTTGGACAGCCCGATGGAAAAGCCGGGCCACGGATCGGGCGTCAGGATCGGCCGCTCGCCGCTCTTCGGAATGACGGTCGAGAAGGCCTGGAAATAGAGCTGCATGTTGGGCCGTGCCGCGGCCGGATCGGTGCGGAAGAAGCCGCCGGCATTGTTCATCGACAGCGACAGCGGGCCTGAGCGCAAAAACACGTACTGCATGCCGACCAGCAGCTTGCCCCACCACGGGCGCAGGACCTGGTTGAGCGTCGGCAGCCTGCCCTTGAAGGTGTAGTTGATGCCGACATGGTCCTGCAGGTTTGCCCCGACATTCTCGTTGGCGTGAACGACAGGAATGCCGAGCGCGCCAAGCAGCGCCGACGGGCCGATGCCGGAGAGCTGGAGAAGTTGGGGCGAATTGACCGAACCCCCCGACAGGATGATTTCGCGGCCGGCGCGGGCGGTTTTCGTGGCACCATTCTGGAGATACTCGACGCCGATGGCGCGCTTGCCCTCGAAAAGGATTTTGGTCGCCAGCGCGTTGATCTCGACGCGGACGTTTTTGCGCTTCATCGCCGGGCGCAGGAAGGCGCGCGCCGCCGACATGCGGCGGCCGTTCCTGGTGGTGATCTGGTAGACGCCGACGCCTTCCTGCGAGGCGCCGTTGAAATCCGGGTTGAGCGGCATGCCGGCTTGATTGGCGGCCGCGAGATAGCGCTTGGTGAGCGGATGGACGGAGGTCGAGCAGTCGGTGATATGCAGCGGCCCACCGACGCCGCGCCATTGGTCGGCGCCGGCCTGGTTGTCCTCCAGCGCCTTGAAGGCGGGCAGCAGGTCGTCGAAGCCCCAGCCGGGATTGCCGGCGTCCCGCCAGGCGTCGAAATCCTCGCGCGCGCCCCTTATCCAGACCATGGCGTTGATCGAGCTCGAACCGCCGAGCAGCTTGCCGCGCGGCCAGTGGTCGACATTGCCGGCGAGACCCGGGTCCGGCTCGGCCTTGTAGTTCCAGTTGACTGCCGGATCGAAGAAGGTCTTGCCGTAGCCGAGCGGCATCTGCACGTAGAAGCGGCGGTCGCTGCCGCCGGCCTCGAGCACCAGCACCGAGAAGCGGCCGGAAGCCGACAACCTTTCGGCCAGGACCGAGCCGGCCGAGCCGGAACCGACGATGATGAAGTCATAGGTCTGCATGGTGGATAAAGATGGCCCTGAATTTCGCCCAGCCTAGACGCCGCGGACCGCCGCCATCACGGAGCTTCCGGCATCGCTTGTGAAAAAAGCGACTGGCGCGCGCTGCTCACGCTATGACGCGACTGCTTTGCGGAAGGCGCGGCTGGAAATTGAAATCGTGTTATCGCATGGGTCATGGGCGTTGGCGAAAACATAGCCGCCCGCCTCATGCAGGGCGCCGAATAGCAGGCCGTCGCTGGCGCGTTGCGCAGGAAACGCCTGGACGTCCTCGACATCGAAACCAGTTTAACGGTCGATTTGTCCCGACCGCTGTCCTTTGCCAGCCTGGTGGAGCATCAGGCGTGTGCCTCCGGCTGGACTGACCAATTCGATAATACGGTCACCGTCCTCTCGATGCGCTTTGAAACCGAAATGCTTTTCGTAGAAGGCGACTGTCGCTTCCAGGTTCTTGGCGTAGAGAACAATTCGATTGAGCGCTAAAGCCAATTGTTCCTCCACCAACCGATCCGAGCATCACAGGCGATGATCGGCAATCTGCTTGAAATCATAGCGCATGATCGGGCGGGCCGGGGTCCTGCGGGCGACGACCCTGAACCCGGCGCGCGCGAAGGTGGAGGCATATCCGCTGCCGGAAGCGCTCGGCGATACGTCTGCGTCGAAAGGATAGGCTTCGAGCGCCGGAGCATTTGCGTGCCTTGCGACTTCCAGGGCCTGTGCAATCAGCTGGGATGTTACGCCCCGCCGGCGGTATTGTCTTCGCACGTAGAGGCAGGACAGGGACCAGACCGGCCTGTTATCCACGCGCTTGAGCCGAAATAGCCGATCGAGCCAGGGCAGAGCATCTCGCGGTGTCACCTGGCACCAGCCGATAGCCATGTCGCCGTCGAAAGCAAGCAAACCCGGAGGCGGACCATGCTGGACGGCTTGCCGGAACGCTGCCTTGTTTTCCTCACCGGATCGTTTTCGATAAGAACGACCGATCCGCCCGTACATACACCAACAACGACTGCAGACGGCGCTGTCACCGAACAGGTCCTCGAGTGCCGGCCACAGATCGGGCGTCAGTGGGCGAAAGGTAAGCTTCATGTCAGCCGTCATCCGCTACCTATCTTGCCCAGTCTAGCCTGCACTGCGCGCTAGCGCATCATAGATTGCAGTTCATGCGGGTGATGTTCGAAAAGGGGATTTCGCTCAGCATCCCCGCCGTTCTCCGGCTCGGCGCAGAAAATTGATTGCTGCCTAATCTGCAGCAGTTAACTGCATCCCATCGCTATTCCCGCTGTTTATGAGGCGCATTATTGATGTCGCAAGGAGTTCGCCGTGAACAGCGCCGACCCGCCCGAAGGTCTTCCATTTCCATGGAGTGGTCCGAGCGGTCGGCATCCGCCCTGCGGCGATCCCGTACCCTGCGCCCAGCTTTCAGCTGCAATTCGAAAGACAAGACCATGAATATCAACCGTCGAACGTTCGGTATCGGCACCTTTAGTGCCGGCGCCCTGCTACTTCCCCCGATCAGCCTCTTTGGGAGCAACGCTGCGGCTATCGCCGCCCCGTCTCCGGCTTCGCTTGCGAGCGCCCACAGGTTCATGCTCGGCGACCTCGAGATCACAGCACTGAGCGACGGCTACCTCAATCTCGGCCTCGAACTCTTCCCTTCCGCAGATACCGCTGCCGCCGAAGCGCTGCTGGCAAAGGCATTCCTGCCAAAACCACTCCCGACCTCGGTCAATGCTTACCTTGTCACCAAAGGCGACAGACGGGTACTGATCGATACCGGCACGGCATCGGCGCTGGGGCCCATACTGGGACATATACCCGAGGCGCTCGCCGCCGCTGGCGTCGGGCCGGAAGAAATCGACACGATAATCATCACCCACCTCCATCCCGACCATGCCAACGGCCTTGTCGGTATTGGCGGCACGGCCGCCTTCCCGGCAGCGGAGGTCGTGGTTGCCGCGCCGGAATTCGCTTTCTGGCACGATGACGGGATACGGTTCAAGGCGCCCGACCAGATGAAGCCGTACTTCGAAATAGCGCGCAAATCGCTGCTGCCTTACCATGGCAAGGTCCGGAAGATCAAAGGCGAGGTCGAGATCGCGCCCGGGATCAGCGCGTTGCCTGCGCCTGGACACACGCCGGGGCATCTCGCGCTTCGAATTGGCTCTGGTGATGCCAACCTGCTGCTCTTGACTGACGTAATCCACGCCTCCGCGCTGCAATTTGCGCATCCGGAATGGGCAATCGCCTTCGACGTGGACCAGGAGGCCGCAATCGCCACGCGCAAGAAGGTGCTCGACATGGTGTCGGCGGATGGCCTGCTCGTCGCGGGTATGCACCTGCCCTTCCCAGGCATCGGTCATGTCATCCGCGACGGCAACGCCTACGCCTACGTCCCGACACCCTGGCCCGCTTTGTGAAGCACGGCTATCGGCGAGGGCTTGGTTCTGTCGCGCCATCGGGCGCGCCAGCCTTCTCACCTCGGCCATAGAATGCAATCCTACTGGTTGGGCTCGTCTAGCTGCGCACAGCATCCTTTCAACACCGTCGACCGATACCCGAACTGCAGGCCGCGACACCATTCAATGGCGTTGACCTGTCCGTGCCGCGACGGTACGGGGTCTGGGCGATCGGTTCGAGAGGATTGGCCAATGGTGCATTATGCGGACGGGCGGCCGATCGGCGATCTTACGCTCAGGACGCTGGCTATGCCTTCGGACGCCAATGCGGCAGGCGACATTTTTGGCGGCTGGGTGATGGCGCAGATGGATCTCGCCTGCGGCATCCGCGCCGCCGAGCGCGCCAAGGGCCGCGTGGTGACGGCGGCGGTGAAGGAAATGTCCTTCGCCAAACCGATGAAGATCGGCGACACGCTGTGCATCTATACGCATGTCGAACGCGTCGGCCGCACCTCGATGACGCTCAAGGTCGAGGCCTGGGCGCAGCGCTATCTCTCCGACCTGATGGAGAAGGTCACCCATGCCGACTTCGTCATGGTGGCGCTGGACGGCGAAGGCAAGCCGAAGGCGGTTCCGGCCGAAGGCTGACCCGGCCTGATTCCAGAAGACGGATTTAAACAGCCGTCTCTCCCGCGCGGGGGATGCGGGCAGCGATCCCGCATGGTCTTTGACCAACGGGTTCCCGCATGCGCCTGCAGCGCGACCGACGGGATCTTGGGAGGAAAGACAATGCGTCAACACATGCTGAACGCTGCCCTGGCGAGTGCCTTTGCAGCCTTGCTCTGCCTGTCGTCAGCAAGCGCCTTTGCCGAGGTCAAAAAAGGCGATCCAGGCGCCACCTGCACGTCGGAAAATCGCACAATCAACGGGCAGGCGGCCAAGTGCGAGATCTGCTCGGCGACGAAATGCGACACCAGCGGCACGACGGTGAGCAATTGCCGCAAGGAGACGACCACGACCTGCACGATTGGCGGCAAGGTGGTCAGTCCCAACCCGAAATGGAACCGGATCGAGAAGCTGCCGAAGAGCAAGATGCAGTTACAGCAGTAGGGCTCGTCCGGAGCATCCCCGACAGCTTCAAACCCTTGCAGCGCAAGGGTTCAGCTGTGCATGGCGTCGAATTTTTCTCGCGCGGCCTTGACGCGCTCCGTGTTCTTGCGTGCCCATTCGCCAAGCGCATCGACCGGCACCAGCAGCTCGTAGCCAAGATCGGTCAATTCGTAGTCGACCCGCGGCGGGATGGTCGGGAATACGGTGCGGGTGACGAAGCCGTCGCGCTCGAGCCCGCGCAAGGTGGTGGTCAGCATCTTTTGCGAAATGCCGCCGACCGCGCTGCGCAACTCGTTGAAACGCAGCGGCCCGTTGCCGAGTTTGCCAACGACGAGCACAGTCCATTTGTCACCGACGCGCTGCAGGATTTCCGAGACGGCGCGGCAGTCCTCGGTGCGGTGCGGGTGCCTTGGTAACAAAAAAGTGCCTCCTTGCACATTGAGCGGCCGGTTACTCATATAGCTCAGGTATCTAAACGATACCAGTATTGCTGTAAGGAGAGCCCCTGTATGTCAAAACCCAAAATCGCCATCGTCATTGGTTCGACCCGCGCCGCGCGCTTTGCCGACGTGCCGGCCCAATGGATTGCCAGGATCGCCAAGTCGCATGCCGATATCGACGTCGAAGTCGTCGACCTGCGCGATTTCCCGCTGCCGTTCTTCGATGAGGTCGCATCCTCCGCCTGGGCGCCGTCGCAGAACGAAGTGGCGCAGCGCTGGCAAAAGAAGGTCGCCGGATTCGACGGCTTCATCTTCACCGCCGCCGAATACAATCATGGCCCGACGGCCGTTCTGAAGAACGCCATCGACTACGCCGCCAACGAGTGGAACAAGAAGCCGGCCGGCTTCGTCGGGTATGGCAGCGTCGGTGGCGCGCGCGCGGTCGAGCAGCTGAGGCTGCATGCGGTCGAGTTGCAGATGGCGCCGGTGAAGTCCGCCGTACACATCTCCTGGGCCGATTTCCTTGCGGTCAAGCAAGGCGACAAGAAGCTCGACGAGTTCGAGCACCTCAACCAGGCGGCAACCGCGCTGGTCAACGACATTGCATGGTGGGCGAGGGTGCTGAAGACGGCGCGTCAGGCCGATGCCGTCGCCGAGGAAGTCAAGGCGGCCTGAGCATAGGTTCGAACAGTCCTCCCAAGGATTAATTCTCCCAAGCATTGGGGCGGCGCATGCGCCGCCCCTTTTGTTTCACACGGCATGGGCGTCCTGCGCTTGCCGTGGCCTGATGATGCAATCGGCAAGGCGGTCCATCTCGTTCAGCTCGTCGGCGTGATGCTGGCCCCACTTGCAAAGTGCCAGCAGGATCGGCTCGAGGCTGAGGCCGAGCCGCGTCGCCGAATACTCGACGCGCGAGGGGATCTCGGCAAAGATCTCGCGGCGGACGAGGCCGTGCTCTTCCATTTCGCGAAGCTGCTGGATCAGCACTTTCTGGGTAATGCCGGGCATCAGCGCCTGCAGCGCCGACAGCCGCCGGGGCCTGTCGAAGAGATGGTACAGGATGACGGCCTTCCAGCGGCCCGAAATCACTTTCAGCGCGCGCTCCGCCGGCAGCATCGGCAGCCTCTTGATCAGCTTGGTCATGGTCACCTCCCGGTCAGCAGCGGACAAATCGGTGTGTAGTCGAAGCCAGGCAGATAGTGGCAAACAGCGGCCGATGCCAACAGCAATCGGTGCCTGCGATGAGAGCTATTCAACTGAACCGTTTCGGCGAGGCCGACGTTCTCGAGATAGTCGCGGTGCCGAAGCCTGAGCCGCAAGCCGGCGAGGTCCTGGTCCGCGTTCATGCGGCCGGGGTGAATTTCTTCGAAGTGCTGATGCGCGCGGATCGCTATGCGGTGACGCCGCAGCTGCCGATGATCCCTGGTGTCGAGGCCGCCGGGATCGTGGAGGCGCTTGGGCATGGGGTGGAGGCTTCCTTGCTCGGCATGCGCGTCGCTGCGCCGTTGTTCGCCTCAAGCCAGCCGTTTGGCGGCTATGCCGAGTATGTGACGATCGACGCAAGCCTGGCCGTGCCGCTGCCGGATGCGCTCTCGTTCGAAGACGCGACGGCATTGATGGTGCAAGGGCTGACGGCGCTGCATCTATCGCGGCAAAGCCGGCCGGCCGGCAAATCGGTGCTGGTCGCCGCTGCCGCGGGTGGCGTCGGTTCGTTGCTCGTCCAGCTTGCCAAGCGCGCCGGCGCGAGCCGTGTCATCGCGGCAGCCGGCAGCAAGGCCAAGCTCGATCTTGCTTTGTCGCTGGGAGCCGATGCCGCCGTCGACTACAGCAACGCGGATTGGCCCGAGCACGCCCGGGCAGCGACAGGTGGCGCTGGCGTCGACATCATCTACGACATCGTCGGCGGCCCGCTGACGGCGGCCGCGCTCGAGGCCCTGGCGCCTTGCGGAGAGCTGGTGTTTGCCGCCCTTGGCAGATACGCGCTCGGCGCCCCGGAGATGGAGGCGATGATCGGCCGCAACCAGTCGCTGAGGGGTTTTGCCCTGCTTCCGTTGCTGTCTACGGACGGGCTCCGTGACGGCCTTTTGGAACTTTTCGATCTGGCCGCTGGTGGTCAGCTTGTGGTGACCAAAGGTGGCCGCTTCCCACTCGACCAGGCCAGCCACGCACACCGCCTGCTGGAGGAGCGCGGCGCAACCGGCAAGGTCGTCTTGATACCTTAGCAGGTGGTCGGCAAGGAGCCGAGGATCCGGGCTTGTGCCGTACAGGCCGTCAGCGAACCCGGTAGAACGGATTAGGCAGCAGGAACAGCTTCTCGGCATGCCCCCCGAACAGGTCGGATGGCTGGTCACCGACATTGGCAATTATCGTGTAGCCGGCCTTTTCGATTTCGGCCCTTATGGGTGCCTTGAAATCTGCTGCGGAGCCGTATTTGGCCCCAGGCTGGACCATGTAAAGGTGCTCATAGCCGGCATAGCCGGCCGACTGCAGGTTCTGTTCGGTTGCCTGACGTTGGTCCTCCGGACGTCCGGTGATGAAGAACACCGCGACTTTCGCCGTTCGCGCCTGCCGGAAAACCTCCAGCACAGGGTCGATAGCCGGATCCTTCGCAAGCTGATCCCAGGCGGCCCAGCCACAGGGGCCGTCGATTGCGATGTCGCAGGCGCCGCCGATCGGGCGGCCGAAATTGTCACGTGTGATCACTTCCCAGTTGGCCAACGCCGTCTCGTCGATGTCGAGCACCAGTGCGGGGCGAGGCACCTCCATTGCGCGCTTGACGACCCAGTCGCCTGCCTGCTTCGCCACAGCGGCAAGGTCGCGATCATAGTCGCCGGAATCATGATAATTGGCAGCCGCCAGCATCGCATCGCCGACATTGGCTGGCTGGGACGGGCTTGTGAGAAGGAGCGAGTCGGAACGCGCCGGCCCAGGAACATTTGTGCCGATCATCAGCACGATTGCCCCGACACGCGCAATTCTATTCCAACCAATCGCCCGCATCACGAGACTTTGCAGTCACGAGAAGTCGGCTGTCAAGCGAGGTCTTCCACAGGTCCTCGAGACTGCGACGCTGAATTGGACATTCCAGATGCCGAATGTCTCTATGGGTTGCTGCACGCTACACGATTTCCGCCGTCGCGGTCTTTGCCCCCGACAGGTGACGCACCGCCGGAACCGCCGGTCGAAATGCGTCACCCGAAAAATCATGCCGTTACGCGCTTTGCCGTGCCTACGCCGCCTGAACGATCTCGACCAGTTCAACGTCGAACACCAGATCCCGTCCCGCCAAAGGATGATTGCCGTCGAGCTTGACGCTGGTGTCGTCCACGCCGACGACTGTTACCGGCATCGGGCGCCCCTCTGCGGTTCTGACCTGCAATCGAGTGCCGATATCGACGTTGATGTTGTCTGGCACGCGGGCGCGGTCGACGGTCATCACCGCTTCGGGGCGGTGGGGGCCATAGGCGGCGTCGGCGGGAATGGTGACGGTGCTTTTCGCGCCCACCTCCATACCCTCGACATGGGTTTCGAGACCGGCGATCACTTGTCCTTCACCCAACGTGAATTGCAGCGGTTCGTTGCCGGAAGAATCGAACTGAGTGCCGTCAGCCAGGCGGCCATTGTAATTGATGCGCACGGTGTCGCCATTCTTGGCCTGTGTCATGATAGCCATCCTTTGAAAGTTTCGAGGGGCCGGCCAGAGCTCACAGTCCCGTCCTCGATCATCCACGCACTCGGGTGCGCGGCGCGAAACGCTAAAACTAGGGACCTGGCTGCCGATGTAAACCCCGATTGGGCTACGCCGGCATGATCCGCCAGCGTTCGTCGCCTTCGGCAGGAGTGCGCCGGACTAGCGGGTCATGCCGACTCAACCCATTCAGGCGGCGTGCAAATGGCGGCTAGATCAGGTTATGGCCGCCATCGATGCGGATTGTCTCGCCGGTCGTGAACTCGCTTTCCATGAGGTAGACATAGGCGGCGGCGACGTCCGCAGCGGTCGGAATTTTTCTCGACGGCAACCGGGCAGCCATGTCGGCAAAGAAGCTGGATTTGGCTTCTCCAACAATGTCCCACATCGGTGTGTCGACCCATCCGGGAGACACGACATTGACGCGCGTCGGGGCCAGTTCGAGCGCCAGGGCGCGGGCGAAGTAGCTGAATGAGCCGGCAATCGCTGAGACGACCGAGCCTCCCGGCACTGGCGGCTTGTCCTTGTTGATGCCCGAGGTGAAGGTCATGGAGCCACCGGCCTTCAGGGTGCGCACAGCGTGCTTGGAGAGCATGACGGCCCCAATCAGCTTGTTGTCGACGAAGCCTCGCACAGCCTCCATGTCGGTACTGCCGATCGGATCGCCGGGCGGCAGTGTTCCGGCGGTCGATACCAGGTGGTCGAAGGGACCGATCTCCTCGAACAGGCGAGCGACGTCCGCTTCGTCGGTCATATCGGCAACCAAGCTGGTCACGTGCCCCGTATTGAGCGTCCGTTCGGCCGCCTGCAGTTTCGCGGGCGACCGGCTGACGATCACGACCTTCGCTCCGCAATTGAGAGCAGCTTCCGCGACGCCGAGACCGATGCCGGAGCTGCCGCCGATGACGATGACTTTCCTGTCCACGAGCGATGTCATGGGAGGTCTCCATTCGTTTGCGATTTCGGTGAGGGTCAAGCTTTGCCGTCGTAGGCGGCTTCGAGGTCGGCGATGATGATCTTGCGCATCCCGTACATCGCCTGCCGGACGCGGTTGGCCTTTTCGCGGTCCGGGTCGGCGCTGAGCCGCGGCAGGATTTCCGGGATGACCTGCCAGTAGACGCCGAACTTGTCGGTGAGCCAGCCGCAGGGTTGTTCCCTGCCGCCGCCGGCGGTGAGCGCCTCATAGTAGTAGTCTGTCTCGGCCTGGTCCCTGGTCTCGATGTAGAGTGAGAGCCGCTCGTTGAAAGGCGGCTGCGGCCCGGCATTGAGCGCTGTAAGGTGCAGACCCTCGAGCTCGAAATCGAAGGTGGCATGCGGGACCGTCTTGTTGGTTCCGGACACCCAGTCGGTGTATTCGAGCGTCTGGAGCGCTTTGCTGTTCTTGAAGACCGAGAGGTAGAAATCGCGGGCCTCCTTGGCGTCGGTGTTGAACCAGAGGAATGGGTGGATGGTGGCCATGTCCGTTCTCCGTTAATTCCTTGCGGCAGCGATTTTTGGCGAAGAGCCTGTCCGCTGTTGCTTTCATTCAGGCTTAGCGGTAGTCCGACGGCCGATAGACCGAGCCGTCCCAGTCGCGGGCAAACCCGAGGTCTTCGAGCCGGCGGGTCGAGAAGCGTGCAATCTGCCGCTCGGTCCGGCGCCGGCTGCTCGAGGCGAGGATGCGGCCGGCCATGCCGGTCAGGACGTCGACGATGGGTTCAACTCGTTTGGCGTTCATGGTGCTCTCCCAGAGTGGCGGCAGTTTTGGTTTCAGCAGTTGCCCCGCGACTTTCGTCAGCGAGAGTATAAGTCACATCAAATCGCCTTTTGCAGCGGCGGTGAATGACTGAATACGCGAGCAAACATGCCGTCTTCCGGCCTGGACGACAAACGACTTATCGGCGACAATGTGTGAGCATCGCTCACATATAGGTATCGATCCATGCCCCGGAAGCTGCCTCCCCTCACCACCTTGCCGAGCTTCGAAGCGGCGGCGCGCCTGTTGAGTTTCTCCAAGGCGGCAGAGGAACTTCATGTCACCCACGGTGCGATCAGCCGGGCGATCAAGAACCTTGAGGATCAGCTCGGTGTGCAGTTGTTCGAGCGCGGTACGCGTTCGGTGAGCCTGACCGCCGTCGGCGAGCCCTATGCGCGGGCGGTGCGCGAGGTGCTCGACCAGTTGGCCGCCGCCACTGCTGCGGCAACGGCCCGCTATTCGAGCTCGACACTGAACGTCAGCACCTCCGATGGCTTCGCGGGGAGATGGCTGGTGCCACGCCTCTACCGCTTTCACCGTGCGCATGGCGACATCGATGTACGGGTTTCGACGAGCGGGAAGCTGACCAACTTCCTCGGCGACGGCATCGATGTCGCCGTCCGTTATGGCAGCGGAAACTATCCGGGGCTCACGTCGGAGTTCCTCACCGGCGAGGAGGTGTTTCCAGTGTGCAGCCCAAAGCTTCTTGAGGGTGCGCATCCGCTGCGCACGCCTCAGGACCTCAGACACCACACGCTGATCCGTGACAGCTTTCCGATCGACTGGGCGACCTGGCTGGCGAGCGCCGGGGTCGAGGGCGTGGACCCGCAGAGCGGGATTACCTTCGACTCTGCCACCTTTGCCATGGAGTCGGCTGCACAAGGCGAGGGGGTGGTGCTGGGTCGGACCATGCTCGTTGCGGCCGACCTCGCCGCCGGGCGGCTTGTCCGCCCCTTCGGCCACGCCCTGAAATCCCCTTCCAGCTTCTATCTCGTCTACCCGCCGGAGGCGATCCGTCAGCGCAAGGTCAAGGCTTTCAGGGATTGGCTGCTTTCAGAAGTCACGCCGCAAATGGACTGACAGGAAGGCCGAGAGAACAGGATCGTCTACGGGTCAATCGCCCGGTGACTGTCGGCTCGCCCGAACTGCGGTGATGATCCAGGCGCGCGAGTCGAAAAGCACACCGTCCGCGGTCAAGTGCGCGTCGAGCAGATCGCGCAACCGCCGTAGCGCCGCGTCGACATCCACATCCGCGCGGGCGAGCGGATCCTTGACCAGTTGCAGGCCAAGCAAAGCGTCATAGGCCGCATCGACGTCCTGGCCGTAGAAGACCGGCTCACGCACTTCGGCAAAGTCGACCGAAACAAAACCGGATGCACGCAAGATCTCCGCGGTGATGGCGGGGTCGCCAAGCGAAAACGGGGTGGCGGCGCCCGCCGATATGGCGGTCCCCGGCGCAATTGCCCCCTGAATGGCAGTTGCCCACTCATTACGGTCCTGGCATTGCCATACCATCCACACAAGACGTGCCCCTGGTCGCATCGCCCGGCCGATATTGGCGAACGCCGCCGCCGGATCGGCAAAGAACATCACGCCAAATCGACTGATGCACAGATCGAAGCCGGCAGGCGGAAATACCAGCAATTGCGCATCGCCGCGCTCAAAGGCGACGTTTCGCAATCCTTCTTCGGCGCTACGGCTCCGGGCGATCTCGAGCATCTGCGCCGATACATCCACGCCGAGCACGCTCCCTTCCACCGCGACACGGGCGGCATCACGAGAGGATTGTCCCGAACCGCATCCGATATCGAGCACGCAATCGCGCGTTCCCGCCTTGACCGCAGCCCTGAATACCTCGTTGTGCCGCCGCAGTTCGGCGTCGTAAAACTCAGCGCAGTTCAACACCATCGCACGCCTGTCTGGAGGTGGGCCGGCAGCATTTCCGGCCGCTCTGCCCTGATCTTTTCGCGTCGGGCTAACCCCGAACTGTCAGCCGCGCCGCGCCGCCTCGATCGCTGCAACGTCGATCTTTTTCATCTCCATCATCGCTTCGAATGCGCGCTTTGCTTCATCGCCGCCGGCGGCCATCGCTTCGGTCAGCACGCGCGGCGTGATTTGCCAGGAGATGCCCCATTTGTCCTTGCACCAGCCGCAGGCACTTTCCTGGCCGCCATTGCCGACGATGGCGTTCCAATAGCGGTCGGTCTCCTGCTGATCGTCGGTGGCGATCTGGAAGGAGAAGGCTTCGTTGTGCTTAAACGCGGGCCCGCCATTGAGGCCGAGACAGGGGATGCCGGCGACCGTGAACTCGACCGTCAGCACGTCGCCTGCCTTGCCGGACGGGTAGTCGCTGGGAGCGCGGTGGACGGATTTCACCGAACTGTCGGGAAAAATCTCGGAATAGAAGCGGGCCGCAGCCTCGGCGTCCTTGTCGTACCAAAGGCAGATCGTGTTCTTGGCGATTGTCATTGCTGGTCCCTTTGCTTTCGAAATCAATCGGGGCTTTTGAAATCAACCCGGGTTTTTCACAGCTGGCCTCGGCGTTGCACCGGACATGGAAATGCGCTCGTGCCATCGACGTTCCGGCAGCAGCAGCTGCCCGGAATCAAGGTACCACGGCTGGTGCTTTCAGGACCAGATGCGGGCAGTGACTCGAACCGGCGATGGTCCGCCTGGTCCGACCGGCGGCCTCACTCTTTGCGTAGGGCAGCGCCGCTTTGCTCAAGGTCGCGCTGGCTTTCCGTTGGCGCGCCGTTGCCTCAGAAGGCGCATGAGCAAGTTCCGTCTGTCCTTGCGCGGGACGAGTTCGATATCGCTGACAAGTTTTGCGCCGCCCTTGTGCCGCTCCAATGTGATCTTGCGGCTGTGGAAGGCCTCCAGCTCGGCGCGGTGCGCTACGCTTATGATGGTGACCTTCGGCAATTCGCGAATAATCATCTCCATCATCTTGTCCTGGCTCTTCTCATCGAGTGCCGACGTTGCCTCGTCCAGCACGATGATATCGGGGCGGTGCAGCAGAAGACGCGCAAAGGCGAGGCGCTGCTTTTCGCCACCCGACAAGGTCTGGTCCCATGGCGCGTCCTCCTCGATCCGGTCGTTGAGGTAGTCGAGCCCCACCTTGTCGAGGGCAGCCTTGATCTTATCCAGCGTCCAGTTGTCGGCGGCGCCTGGATAGGCGACAGCGCGGCGAAGCGTCCCGGTCGGGATGTAGGGCCGTTGCGGCAACATGAACAACCGTCTGTCGGCGCGGATGTTGACGCTGCCGCTACCCCATGGCCACAGACCCGCGACGGCCCGCACCAGCGTACTCTTGCCCGAGCCGGATTCGCCGGCGACGAGCACCCGCTCGCCTGGTTCGATCACGACCTCGGTTTCCTTGACCACGGCGGTGCCGTCGTCGAGCGACACGGAGAGATTGTTCAGGCTGAGCATCGCATCGCCGCCGGTCTCGCCGCGCTTTATGCGTCCCAGCGTGTTGCTCTGTTCCGCCCGCTCGAGCCCGTCGAGCGACATCATCAGCGAGGCGATGCGCCGTGCACAGGCGTTCCAATCGGCGAGACGGGGATAGTTGTCGACCAGCCATCCGAACGCGCCCTGCACGATGGCAAAGGCCGAGGCAGCCTGCATGACCTGTCCAAGTGTCATGCTGCCTTCGAGGAACTTTGGAGCGCAAAGCAAGACCGGCACGACAGGCGCAAACAGGCTCGACCCCTGAGACACCAGTGCCGTGCGCATGTGCTGGCCTGCAAGGAGCGCCCATTGCCTGAGCACATGGGCAAATGTCTTGTCCATGCCGCTGCGCTCCTCCTCCTCGCCGCCGAGCAATGCGATGCTCTCGCCGTTTTCCCGCACGCGCGTCAGCGTGTAGCGGAACTCGGCTTCCGCCTGATTTTTTTCCTCGGAGAGGTGGACGAAATGGCGGCCAATGACCGCCATCGAAGTGGACGTGATCGCGGAATAGAGCACTGCGGTGATGACCAGGAAGCCGGGAATGGTGACGGTCGAACCTGCAATCGTCAGGGTCAGGGCGCCGCCGATCGTCCAGAGCACCACGATGAAGGTCGAGGCCGACAGAAATGCGACGATGACACCGGCGATGAAATCGACGGGCGATTCGGTGGCAATCCGCAAATCCTCGGCGATGCGGGCTTCGGGGTTGCTATGATCGCCGCCGACGAGGTTCAGCTGATAGTAGCGGCCGCTTGCCAGCCAGCGCGCGATGACCGCGGTGGTGAGCCAGGACCGCCAGCGGCGCTGTATCCTCATGCGAAAGAAGACTTGTGCCACCACAAGGCTGGCGCTTCCGATCACGAGTGGCAGGAATACGGCGCTCAGCCAATATACGGTGTGGGCATTGCGTTGCTCAATGGCGTCGAAAATTGCGCGATTCCAGACATTGATCCCATACTGGAAGCCGACATTGGCGACGATCAGGACCAACAGCCCGATCGTCAACGGCCAGGCGACCCTGTCGCCACTGCCGCTCCAGTAACCGCTCGCGCTGATCCAGAAGCGCTTAAGCAGGTATCTCTTGCGCGCCCGCTCTGCCTCTTCAGGTGTCAGCTCAGGATCGGGTTCGGTGACATCCGGCGGCGGCGCGGGCTGGCCGACGACCTCTGACGCGACTTCGACAGTCGATTGTTTCTCGCGGCGCGACTTCTCGGCATCGCGCGTTCGGGCGCCGTCAACCGATTTCAGCTTAAATTTAGCCTCGGGCATCCGGCGATAACGGCTTAAAAATCAGAAGGTTTCATAGCGTCCGCTCGAGATCCGAGATGCCAACAACGCCAAGGCTTCGCAGCTGTTCCGGTGCTCGCAGCAGCCTATGGTCGTTCTCGATGACAGGCTTTGATCGTTGCGGGGCAGAATTCGCTCAGGCTCTCAAGATTTGTCCGCATGCTGCATTCGAAGAGGCTGGACGCAAGCGGCGCGAAAAGTGCCATCGGCCCGAGTCAACAGGATCGAGGAGGAGAGATCATCTCGATTGCGATTGCGAGCATTTGCTGCCCAGCCGGACCGCGCCAGCCCCGAATTCCGGAACAAGGGTGCGATTTTGCCGTTGAGCCAGAAACCGGAAGCGACCCGCATGTCCGAATTGCCGAATGAAGAGATCGAAGGGCGGCTGAACGCCCAGCGCGAGACTCTGGCGCTGGTCGTTGCGCTGCTTGCCAGCAAGGATACGGCACCCGAGCGAATATGGGCCGAACTGGAGGCCCGTTTTCAGTTTCAGAACAGTCAGGAGGACCCTGGCGTCCTGCCAAGCCGCGCATTTGCCATCGAAGCTACGAAGATGCGGGAGTTCAAGCTGATCGCCGAAGAGGCGCAGGCGCGCAATGCGGAATGGAACGGCAGGGACAAGCCACAGGGCGCCAGCTGAAACCCCGGAGAGTGGATGCAGGACCGGCCATTTTACGATGACTGAGCAAGCGTCAGCTTTGCTGCAAAAGTGTACGTGCCAACTCTTGCCATTCCTCGTCAAGCGTTAAGGTCGACGGCGCCGCGTTGCTGCGGCGATACCAATATTCCGCATTCGACTGGTCGCCTTCCTTGCGGTGGAGATAGGCATGCACGTGCATGCCCGCCGTATTGTCGCGCTGCTGCGCGCACTCGTGCGCCTTAGTCCAATCGCCCTTTGCATCCCACCACAACGCCTGCAGGGCAGGGCTCAAGCCGGCTGGCGGCTGTGGTTTTGCAATCGAATCCCTGAAGGTTTGCAGATCCATTTTTCCACCATAGCGACGTTCAGGGCGCCGATAATACCCGCACCGGCAGCCGACCGGAAGCGTGCTTTGGGCGGGACGACCGGAATGGGGGGACGTCCGATAACCGAACGGCCAGACGGTTGATTCGATGACGTGCATGAAATAGTGCGCACCACAACACCATGACGCCTGAGACAGCGAGGATGAGCCGATGACAGCCCCCGACAAGCCGCGCCAATTCTACCACGGCACCCGGGCCGACCTTAAACCGGGAGACCTGATCGAAGCCGGTTACAGCTCCAATTACGGGGCGCGAAAGCAGGCAGCCTGGGTCTATCTAACCGGCACTCTGGATGCCGCTATCTGGGGTGCAGAACTGGCCGCCGGTGACGGACGCGAAAGGATCTACATCGTGGAACCAACCGGCCCGGTCATGGACGACCCCAATCTTACGGACAAGAAATTTCTCGGCAATCCGACGCAGTCCTATCGCTGCCGCGAGCCGCTCAGGATCACGGGCGAGGTCACCGAATGGCAGGGCCACTCCCCCGAGCGGCTGAAAGAGATGAAGGACCATCTCGAACGGCTGAAGGCACAAGGCATCGAGGCGATCGATTGAATTGCCAAGTTTGGCCCTAGCCTACGGTCGGCAGCAGTCCCCGCGAAATACGGCTCCACGTCCGCAATGGGTCCGCGAGTTGTCGTTGCTTGCAGGGCTGGAGAGCGGATGCTCCTTTTCATCTCGTCGCGAACGTGATGATCTCTGGGCTCGAAGGGCCAAGTGGGCTGCCGTCAAAGCCGCCGAATTGCTGTTCGATCCGTAGCCCCGCGTTCCCCAGCAGGCTCGATAAGGCGTCCGTCTCGAGGAATCGCAAGGTGCTGCGACTAACTTGCGGAAGGCTCGGATGCTTTCCGCCGAACCTGTGGGTGAATGTCACCGTCTGTCCATCGAACGGCATGATCACCTCTGTTGTGATCTGCACCAGCGACCCGTCAGGCAGCTCAACGACGACCGCATTTTCGGGTGTCCAGTGCTCCCACGCCCGCACCGAAGGGTTCCGCGTTTCGAACGCGAAGCATCCGCCTGGCACAAGGGCGTGTCGGACAGCCGCCATGAAATCCCTCAGGTCTTCGTCGCTGACAAGGGCCTGGAATGCGTGCCCCGTCATCACAATGAGATCAAACTCAGCTGTCCAGCCGGCCGATTGGAGATCGCCGAGAACCCATTCGATATCCGCGCGTGTTCGTGCGCGATTCAACACGCCGGGTGCCGGGTCGATGCCGCAGAGCCGCCCTGAATGTCCGGCCAGGCGTGCCTCGTGAAGGAGGGTGCCCGTTCCACATCCGACATCAAGCACCGCGTCTGCTGTTAGAATGCGGGGCAGGTAGAAATCATAGTCGTCGCGCGCAGATCTCGGGTGCCAGGCATCGTAGACGGCAGCGAGATATGGGTCGGCGAAAAGGTGGTCGACCATAGGCGGTATTCCCAATCAACTTTGACTGTGCGAGCGGTGTCGCCGCGAGCATATAGCCCATAAGTCGCGTCGATCGTTTACCGCACGACCTCGCGGTGGCGGCCGGGCAGGCGGGTGGCGATGAGCTTGTCGATGCGGCGGCCGTCGAGGTCGACGACCTCGAAGCGCCAGCCTTGCGCGTCGACACATTCGCCGGTCGCCGGCAGATGGTGCAAATGCGACAGCACATAGCCGGCGACGGTTTCGTAGTCGCGGTTCTCGGGCAGGTCGATGCCGAGGACCTCCGCCATCTCGTCGGCCTGCATGTAGCCGGCAAGCAGCCATGAGCCGTCCTCGCGCTTGACGGCGTTTTCCTCTTCGCCGGCATCGAGATCCGAACGGAAGACGCCGGTAATCGCTTCCAGTATGTCGGCCGGGGTGACGATGCCTTCGAAATGGCCGTATTCGTCATGTACCAGCGCCATCGGCACGTCGGATTCCTTCAGCGTCGCAAGCACGTCCAGCGCATCGGCCTGGTCATGCACGATTGGGGCCGTGCGCACGTGCCGGCGCGGGTCGAGAGCGCGGCCGCCGAGCATCGCCGCCAGCACGTCGCGGGTCTGGACGACGCCGATCATGGCGTCGACGCCGCCGTCGCCGGCCGGCAGGCGCGAATGCTGGGTGTCCATCAGCAGCTTTCTGATGGCCGCCTCGTCGGATTGCAGATTGATCCAGTCGACCTCGGTGCGCGGCGTCATCACCGCGCGCACGGCACGGTCGCCGAGCCGCATGACGCCGGCGATCATCCGCCGTTCGTCGGATTCGATGGTGCCGTGGTGCTCGGCTTCGGCGACCAGCATCTTGATCTCCTCGTCGGTGACCTTGTCCTCGCTCTGGCCGCGCTGGCCAAGCAGCCACAGGAGGGCGCGGCCGGAAAAATCGAGCAGGAAGACCAGCGGCGCCGAGACGCTGGCGAGGATGGTCATTGCCGGGGCGACCCTGACGGCTACCCGTTCGGGGTCGCGCAATGCGATCTGCTTGGGCACCAGTTCGCCGATGATCAGCGAGCCATAGGTGATGAGGGCGACGACGATGCCGACGCCGAGCGGATCGGCGAGGCTTTCGCGGATGCCGGCCGACGCCAGGGAGGTGGCCAGCCGCTCGCCGAGCGTGGCGCCGGAAAAGGCACCGGACAAGACGCCGACCAAAGTGATGCCGATCTGCACCGAGGACAGGAATTTTCCCGGATTGGCGCCGAGCGCCAGGGCCCGGCCGGCGCCCTTGACGTTGCGGTCGATCATCGTCTTGAGGCGCGCCGGCCGCGACGAGACGATGGCGAGTTCGGACATCGACAGAAGGCCGTTCACGCAGATGAGGACGACCACGATGGCAATTTCAGCATAAAGCATGCCGGGTCCATAGCATTGCCGCGCGGTTTTCGAAAATAGGACGGTCGCGCTTTTTAAATTTAGCGAGCCGGGCAATCAGGCGGCATCCATGCCGCATCCCAGGGCGGCGCGGAAAAATGCTCGATCAGGGCGTCGACGACGACGCGCACCTTTGGCGCGAGATTGCGTGTTACCGGCCAGATGGCATGCACCACGGTGTTTTCGACAAGACAGTCCGACAGAACCATTTCGAGCTCGCCGCGCCTGATGCTGTCGGCCGTCAGCCATGTCGGCAGATAGACGATGCCGCAGCCGGCCAGTACCGCATCGAGCATCGGTTCGCCGTGGCCGAGCACCAGCCGCGCCTTGGGCGCGAATTTTTCGAGACGGCCGTCGACATGCCTGACGGTCCAGGGGTGGACCGTGCCGTCGCGGCCGTAGCCGATGAGGCTGTGCCTGGCCAGGTCCTCGATCGATAGCGGCCTGCCATGGGCGTCGAGATAGGCGGGGGCGGCGCAGATGGCCGAACGTTGGGCATAGATGCGGCGCGCGGCGATCGACAAGCTGTCGTCGAGGTCGCCCATACGCACCGCCAGGTCGATGCCTTCCTCGATCAGGTCGACGCGCCGGTCGTTGAACGAGATTTCCATCGTCAGGTCCGGGAATTTTTTGGAAATGTCGAACAGAACCGGGGCGACGCACCGCCGGCCGAAGGCCAAAGGCAGGTCGACGCGCAGCCGCCCGGAAGGCACCTGCTTGCGCGAAGCCAGCAGTGACTGCGCGGCTTCGATCTCGGCCAGTGCCCTGACGCAGGCTTCGTAATAGCTCAGGCCCTCACTGGTCGGGCTCAGGCTGCGGGTGGTGCGGTTGAGCAGGCGAACGCCCAATCGCTGTTCCAGCTGCGCGATCGACTTGCCGACCGCCGATTTCGTGACATGCAGCCGCGCGCCGGCGCCGGTGAAGCTGCCGGCCTCCACCGCGTGAACGAATGCGACGATGCCTTGCAAATCGGCCGATTCCAATGAAGCGCTCCTATTGTAGAGTTTTGCTCCTTAATCTGTTGCATAACATGCCACATGGAAGCACTTTTCTCCATAGTGAAACGGCATAAATGTCTCGCGCACCATCAACCACGGAGCGCGAACCAAATGAGCACCCAAAACAGATCCTGGCAGATGACCGGTTTCGGCCTGTCCAGTTTGAAACCGGCCGAGGGAAAGCTGCCCCGACCCGGGCCGCATGATCTTCTGGTACGCGTCACAGCGGTATCGCTGAATTACAAGGACAGGATGATCGTCGATGGCGTGCTGATACCGGACCTCAGCTTGCCGTTCGTGCCGACATCGGACGCGGTTGGCGAAGTTGTCGCCACCGGCAGCGAAGTCAGCCGCTTCGGCATCGGGCAGCGCGTGCTCGGTCAGGTGATCGCCGACTGGCCGGACGGCAACGCCCCGCCGGTGCTGCACAAGCATACGCTTGGTTCGTCACTGCCCGGCATGCTGTCCGAGCATGTGCTCTTTCACGAGGATGCCGCCGTGGCGGCGCCGCCGTCGCTCAGCGATGTCGAGGCATCGACGCTGCCGATCGCGGCGCTGACGGCGTGGTTCGCGCTGGTCGAGGCGGCCAAGCCTATCCCGGGTGAGACCGTTCTCATCCAAGGCACCGGCGGCGTGTCGCTGTTTGCGCTGCAGTTCGCCGCCGCTTTCGGCCTGCGCGCCATCGTCACCTCGAGCAGCGACGAGAAGCTCGAGCGGGCAGAAGCGCTCGGCGCCTGGAAGGGGATCAATTATCGCAGCCATCCGGCATGGGACGAGGTCGCCCGCGAGCTGACAGACGGCGCCGGCGTCAGGCACGTGCTGGAGATGGTCGGCGGCGACAATGCGCGGCGCTCGCTCAATGCGCTGGGCGCCGACGGCAGGCTGTCGCTCATCGGCCTTCTCGGCAGCATGGAGCTCAGTTTCCCGATCATTCCGTTCCTGCGCAACCGGATCGTCGTGCAGGGCATATCGATCGGCCACCGCCGCGCCTTCGAACGAATGAACCAGGCGATCGAGACGCTCGCGATCAGGCCGGTGATCGACAGGGTGTTTGGCTTCGACGAGGTGCCGCAGGCATTCGAGCGTCTGGAGACCGGACCGTTCGGCAAGATCGTGATCACCGTCCCCTGAGCCCATCGGGCGAAATGGCTGTCAGACGGGCCGATTGCGCGCCTACGGCAGTTGCAGCAGTACGCCGATGATGGCCTTGCCGTCGGTGAAATAGGGATCGCCTTCGCCGTTGCGCCCGGTCCTTGTGGCGCCGACGCCTGGTATCTCGCTGGTCGAGATCAGCATGCCGGCGGCGGAGAGGTCGTGCATCAGCCCATCGCGCTCGGCGTCGATGTCGGGGCCGATGTGATGAGTGATCGCGCCGGTGTCATGGCTGAGGCCGACGCCGCGGTCAAAGCTTGCCGAGCCAAGCCAAAGCGGCCGGCCGTCGTCTCCGGTCGCAGCGGTCTGCCAGAAGCGGACGTGGTGGCGCCGGTCGGCGCTGTCGCCGACCGGCTTTTCGAAGGCTAGGTCCTGGGCGCGGCCTTCGAACAGCAGCCGGCTGACCGGCGCGTCGGGATAGGGGCGCTCAAACAGCACGCTTTCGCCGATCTCGATCGCCGTCTTCAGCGAGACCGCGTCTGCCGTATCCCAGCCGGCGACGGCAAAAGCATGGACAAGCTCCTTCTTGGTGCCGACAAGGCCGACATTGATCGGATCGCCCGGAATGCCTTGCGGCGTGTGCGTCACCATCTCGAATTGCTGATTGCGAAAATTGCGGTCCCGTAACGTCCAGAACTCAGGCGCGGCGAAATAGGCGAGCGAAAGATAAGCGGCACAGCATGCCACCAGCCAGGTCGTTGCACGTCGTCGAAGGCTTCGTTGGCTCATGCATTGGCTCGAACTGGCAGGCCCGTCGGGCCGTCGAAATCCTTGGCAAGCGGCGCGCAACCGGTCTATCCTCATATTTTAGCATGAAATGGCGTAGAACCGGCTAGCACGAATGAGGGCGTGATGGAGGGTAAACCGGCGCGCGGCACTGCCATGGCGTTGACCGCCGACTTTATCGCGCTGGTCGAACGGGTCGAGCCGGATCCCGGCCCCGAGCCGGGGACGACCGAGCATAGCGACGCGGAGTTCGATGATCTTGTCGAGCAGCTGCTTCTGGAATACCGGCGCCAAAGCGCTCTGGGTCTTTGCCTACGGCTCGCTGATCTGGACGCAGACGCTGGCGCGGGCAGCCGGACATTGGGGTTCGTCCGCGCAGTATCTGTTCCGCGCCGTCAGCATGCTTGAGGAAAGCGGAATCCGCGACGAAACTTGTGGCACGGCCAGGATCTGGTGGCGCAGCACGTCATGGCTTTCACCGGCGACACACAGCGCGGCTGATCCAGGCGCTGTTGCACGAAATGACTTGTCGCATTTCATCTGAAAACCCGAATGGTCAGCGGCAGGCGCGATAGCCGTTCTTGCGGTTCTTGATGTCGAAATGGAAATGGTTGCGGTGGTCGTAATTATAGCCGGGGCCGAGCACGGTGGTGAAATACTGGCAGCCATCGGCCCGCACATTGTTGAGGAAGCCGCGCGTGCGGAAGGCGAACAGGCCGGGCTTGCGGACGTCGATGTCGTCGCCATTGTTAAGCTCGATGCTCATCACGTCGAGCGCATTGCCCTTGCCGTGTTCCGACAAAACACCTTCGCCGGCGATCCTGCGGCAGGAATAGCTCGAGCCCTGGTGGATGGTCTTGACGCCTGAAAAATAGCGCCAGCGGGCCGACGGGACGAGTTCATTCCTGGTCCAGCCGGCAAAGCTGGCGGCCATGTCGCAAGTCAGCGTCGCGGCCGGCTTCATCGCGACGCTGCCGATGGCCGAGACCCTGACCGGATAATCGATGCCGCATTGGCCTTCATGGATCGGCGCGACGTCGGTGTAGACGACGCCGAGGCGTTTCAGCTCCTTGCGGCAATCGATCTCTGCGGCCGGCATCTGTTCGGCCGGCGACATCGGATTGTCCATGCGCGGATAGGCGGCCGTCATATAGGGGTTGGATGGGACGAGGCGCTGCATGCCGGAATATTCTGGGCCGGAATCTTGCTGGCCGGAATAGGGCGGAACGGCAGCGGTCTGGCTGCCGACGTCGACGGCCGGCTGCAGCGACAGCACGCTGCCGGTGTTGCAGGCGGAGACCGCCGCAATGGCAAGCACGACGGCAAGCCTGCCGGCCATGCGCGCGCGTCCTGTGTGCCGCGCAGCGACAAGCGCAGCGCGAATTAGCCCGGCCATCGGAAGGGTTCCTGTCCCAGATGGGACAGACTCTAAACCTGAAGAGTAAAGGAAAAATCAGCGGCGCCGTTCACGTCTGCGGCCAAATTGCGGCGCCCATCATCGCGGCCGGCGTCATTGGCAAAACGTGCCGCCATTGCGGCGCGGTTCGAGATCGAAATGGAGATGCTGCGAATGATCGGCATCGCTGCCGGGGCCAAGCACGGTCTTGAACGGCCCGCAGGCTGCCTTGCGCACTGCGTCCAGGAATTTCGCGTCCTTTTCCGGCGGCGCCGGGCCGACATCGATCTCCTTCCCGTCCGAAAGCTTGAAGCTGGCGATATCGAGCGCATTGCCGAAGGCGTGCTCCGACAATTTGCCGCCACCATTGCGCGACCGGCAGACAAAGGCGGAGGCCTGGCCAATCGATTTGAGGTCCTCGCCAAACTCCGCCTTTGCAGCAGGCTGGATGACCGAAGCAGCAAAGCGTGCGGCGGCCTCGGCCATCTGGCAATTCAGCTCGGGCTCCGGACCGATGGCGATGGATTTGCCGAGCGTCTTCAGCACGATCGGGTAGGGGATCGAGCAACCGACCGCCGCATCGCGCTCGGGCTTGCGCTCCACGAAATCGACGCCCATCGATTTCAGCCGCCTGCGGCAGGCCAATTCCTCGGCCGGCATTTCTTTCTCGGCAATGGCGACCGATCGAGGATCGGGAAGGATTTCTTGCTCCGTCTTTTTGTCTGCCTCGGCCGGGTTTCGTGGCGCGACCGATGAGTTTGCCGGCGGCTCGGCCTGCGCCGGCTTTTCAGGCGGCTGTGGTGCGATCGCCGGCGGTCTCGGCTGCTCGGTCCTGGACTGGCCATTTTGGGGCTGATCGTTTTGAGGCTGACCGTTTTTGGGCCGCTCAGCCTCCGGAGCGGGGCGTGGTTCGGGGACCGGGATCTCGGTTGGTGCTGGCGGAGTGACTTGCTGGTTGAGTTGCGGAACCGGTGCGGTTGGCGGCAGCTCGGGGGCCTTGGCTGAAACGGGTCCCGCCAGCGGCGTAGCCGCAACGGCCAGCAGCAATCTGCCCAATCTGAAAAAGCCAAACGCCGCCATTGTATCGCAACGGCCAGAATGCAGCGAAGTTGCCTTGGGCGAGGGGGGCTGGCGATCACAATCGGTAACCGCGCTGTTACGCGCCGATCGCTTCCAGCCCCTCCTCGAGCCAGTCCGCCAGCAGCGGCATGCCGAGTAGATATTTTGCCGTGCGCTTGTTGGCGCGCTCGCGGGCGGCGGTCAGCGCGTCCGTCCATTCCGTCGCGTCATAGTCCCCGCGGCCAACCCAGGCCAACGCAATCAGTTCGGCCGCTTCGTCGACATTGAGATCGTCGATCAGCTCGCGCAGTTCTTCCTCGGTGAGATCTTCGGAGCTTTCCTCGGCAAGGCCGTCATGATGGTGGTTGTCGTGCGCGTTGCCGTCGAGCTCTACCTCGTGCTCGGCGCCGTCGGCATAGTCTTCGTTGACGGCGGCGCTGAGCGCCTTCGCCTTCAGGATGAACAGGCGCACGGTGTCGGGACCGATCGAAAGCTCCCAGTCTCGTTCAACGCGTTGCTGCACCGGCCGTCTCCCTGCTTCGTGCTCGGTCGGCCCGATGATAGCGGATTTGCAGCGCTCGTCACGTTCTCTTGCGCGTGGGCGTTAGTCGCGAACCATGATTATGATGCCCTCTCTTCCCGGAATAAGATGGCCTTGCTGGGAGAGATCGCGGTTTTGAGATAGGATGACATTTTCCGGGACGAAACGGCTTTGGCCCGGCGTTAGTGTTGCATTGTCAGGTTCAAAGGAGAGTGTAATGCGCAGACGATTGCTGATTTACGCCATGGCCATTGCCGCCCTGCCGCTGATTGCGGCTCCGGCGTTTTCGGCTGGTGAAGGCGGGGGAGGTGGTGGCGGCGGCGGCCAGAGCCAGTGCAAGAAGGGGGAGGCCTGGGACAAGAAGCAGAAGAAATGTGTCTCGCCCAAGCAAGGTATGCTGGATGACGACAGCATCTATGATGCCGGTCGCGCGCTGGCGATGGATGGACGCTATGACGAGGCGATCGCCGTGCTCAGCCTCGCCGCCAACAAGCAGGACCCACGCATCCTCAACTATCTCGGCTATTCGCACCGCCATTCCGGCCGCGTCACCGTCGGCCTCGGCTATTACGAGGAAGCGCTGCGCATCGACCCGAACTACACGCTGGTACGCGAATATCTCGGCGAGGCGCACCTGCAGATCGGCGATCTTGCCGGCGCCCAGGAGCAGCTCCGCGAAATCGAGAAGCGCACGGGCAAGGGATCTCGCGAATACGGCATGCTGTCGGAGCAGATCGATCATTTCATGAGGAGCTGATCCGACCTCCGGACGCTGCTCATACCGGCTGCGGCGATCGCAGCCGGTTTTTTGCTGTGCTCACATGCTGCTCCGAACTGGAATTTGGCATCACGGTACACGTGATGCGCTCCTTGACGTTAGGTCAGCCGCGCAATCGGTGGATGATTTTTCAAAATCCGACTTTTTGGACGTGAAAAACCCGCGAAGATTGCTATATCTTGCAAAGATTGTGGTGAGACGGTTCCGTTAGCGAGGCTGCCGGACCGTTTTCTTTTTGTACCATCGACAAGGTCGCTCCCGATTGCGGGGGCGGCGGCAGGAAAGGTCAGGCATTATGAACAAGGTCCCGATGACAGGCGAGGGGTTCGCGTCATTGAAGGAAGAACTGCGCTGGCGCCAGCAACAGGAGCGGCCGCGTATCATCGAGGCGATTTCCGAAGCGCGCTCGCATGGCGACCTCTCCGAAAATGCCGAATATCACGCGGCAAAAGAGGCACAGAGCCTCAATGAGGGCCGGGTCAACGAACTCGAGGACCTGATCGCGCGGGCCGAGGTGATCGACGTCACCAAGCTCAGCGGCGACAAGGTCAAGTTCGGTGCCACCGTGGTGCTGGTCGACGAGGATACCGAGGAGAAAAAGACCTACCAGATCGTCGGCGACCAGGAGGCCGACGTGAAGTCCGGCCGCATCTCGATCTCCTCGCCGATCGCGCGCGCCCTGATCGGCAAGGAAGTGGGCGATGCTATCGAGGTCAACGCACCGGGCGGCGCCAGGGGTTATGAGATCGTCCAGGTGCAATTCATTTAGAACCTTTTGATAATTCTACTCTGGCGGCCGACTAGCGCGGTTTTCTGCCCTTCCGGTGCTCACGTACTTTAAGTACGCTCCGCTCCGGTTCTCGAAAACCACGCTATTCGACTCGCCAGAGCGAATTCTGAAAAGGTCCTATGCAGAGCCTTGTAATTTAAGCGCCAGCAATCTCTCTGCTTCCGCCATCACCTCCGGCGGCGTGACGCTGCGGCCAGGCGCGGCCAGTAGCGTCGATGCGAACGGCCCGCGCGGGCCGGTCAGGCCGGGCTCCGTCGCCAGGAATACAGCCACCGTCGGCACGCCGAAGGCGCTGGCGAGATGGGTCAGGCCGGTGTCGGCACCGATGACCAGCGTCGAGCCGCCGATGACGGCGGCGATCTCGGCAAGCGGCGATCTGGGAACCACCACGGTTTGCGAAACGGCGCGGGCGATCGCTTCGGCAACCGCCTGTTCCCGGTCGTTCGACCAGGTGGTGACCGGGGTCATCTCTCGTGCCACGAGAAGCCTGGCGATTTCGATCCAGTCCGCAACCGGCCATTTCTTGTCCTCGCGGCTGGTGCCGTGCAGCAGGAAGGCAGTTTGGCCGGCGATCGAGGCCGAGCCGTCGGCTGGCGGCACTATGCCGGAATCGAGGTTGGAGAGATCGGGCTGGTAACCTAGCGCCAGCCCGAACAACCGCCGCGTCCGTTCGATGGCGTGCAGGTCGCGCGGCACCGAGTATCGCCGGTCGTAGAACATTGTCGCCGACGGTTCGCGTGCGCTCGAGCGGTCGAAGCCGGCAATTGGTGCTGCCGCCAGCCGCGCCACCAGCGCCGATTTCAGCAGCCCCTGCGCGTCGATGACGAGGTCGTAATGGCCTACCCGCAAGGCGCGGCGCAAGCCAGCCGCCTCGCGCCAGATGCCGGCGTCGAACAGGTTCTGCTTGCGCCAGCGCCGGATGGCGATCGTCTGAATCCAAGCGATCGCCGGGTGCAGCGCCACGATGCCAGCAAAGGCCTCTTCCACGCACCAGTGGAAGGAAATATCCGGGCGGGCGCGGCGCGCGTCCTCCACTGCGGGAAAGGTGTGGATGACGTCGCCCATCGACGACGTCTTGACGATCAGCACCTTCATGCGGCGGCCGGCATTTCCAGCAGCCGCTCCGCCGCCGCCACGACGCGTTCGACCTCCAGCGTCTTCAGGCAGTTGAGATGACCGAGTGGGCAGATTTTTTTGTGGCAGGGCGAACAGGACAGGCCGAGCCAGACCAGTTCGCGGCGTTCGGCGAGCGGCGGCGTGTTGTCGGGCGAGGTCGAGCCGTAGACGGCGACGACCGGCGTGCCGACGGCGGCGGCGACATGCATCAGCCCGCTGTCGTTGGAGACGGCGAACCTCGCCGCGGCGATCAGGTCGATGGCATCCTCCAGCCGCGTCTGGCCGGCAAGGTCGGAGGCGCCCGGCGCCAGCGCCGCGATTTCAGCCGTCACCTCGGCGTCGTTCTTCGATCCGAACAGCGCGACGCCAAACCCTTTCGCCATCATCTCGCGGGCAAGGCCGGCATAGTGTTCGCTTGGCCAGCGCTTGGCCGGGCCGAATTCTGCGCCGGGCATCAGCGCCACGAATTTCCCCGCCGTCAGCCCGAAACGGCTGAGCAGTGCCGCCTGGCTGGCTTGATCGACAGCGAGCTTCGGTGCCTGGAAGGCGCCGCCGCGGGCAAGGCTGAAATAGGCCTGCGCGGTGCGCCGTTTCAGGCGATCGGGCAACGGCACGATGTCGGTCAGCAGCCCGTAGCGCATTTCCTTGAGATGGCCGACACGGCGCGGAATGCCGGCAAAGAACGGGATCAGCGCCGACTTCCAGCTTCCCGGTAGGACAAAGGCCATGTCGTAGCGGCCGCGCAGCAGGCGGCCGAAGCGCCTTCGGACGCGGAATTCGAACGCGCCGGATGGCAGCGGCAGGTCGATCTGCTGGCGGATTTCGGGCATGCGCTTGACCAGCGGTGCTGCCCACGCCGGCGCCAGCACGTCGATGGCGGCGTTCGGATGAAGCTCCCTCAGCGCCTGGAACAGGCACTGCGCCATCACCATGTCGCCCACCCAGCGTGGGCCGATCACGAGGATCGTTGGGCTTTCAGCCATTCGACATAGTCTCTGACGCCGGTTTCCACTGTGCGGAACTGGCCATTGTAACCGGCTGCGCGCAAGCGGGACATATCAGCTTGCGTAAAGCTCTGGTAGCTGCCCTTGAGGTGGTCGGGAAACTCGATGAATTCGATCTGGCCCTTGCCGAGCGTATCGATCACCGTTTCGGCAATGGCGCGAAACGGCTGGGCCTTGCCGGTACCGCAGTTGAAGATGCCGCTAGAACCGCGTTTCCACAGCCACAGATTGACGTCGGCGACATCGCCGACATGGATGAAGTCGCGGCTCTGCTCGCCGGGCCCGAAACCGCCATAGGCGCCGAACAGCTTGGGGTTTTCGCCGCGTTCGACCTGGTTGAACAAATGCAAGGCGACAGAGGCCATGGCGCCCTTATGTGCCTCGCGCGGTCCGTAGACGTTGAAATAACGCAGGCCCGCGACCGGCGAATGGTCGGTATCGAAAACGGTGCGGCGGACATAGTCGTCGAACAGCTTTTTCGAATAGGCATAGACGTTCAGCGGCCGCTCGCATTCCGGCTCCTCGCGAAACTCGGCGCCGCCGCCATAGACCGAAGCGGACGAGGCATAGAGGAAGGGTACGCGCAAGGCCAGGCAGGCGTGCAGCAGGTGCTTCGAATAGGTGTAGTTGACCTCCATCATGAACTTGCCGTTCCATTCGGTGGTGGTCGAGCAGGCACCCTGGTGGAAAACCGCCTCGATGCGGCCGAGGTCACCGGCCTCCATCCGCGCCAGAAAGTCGTCCTTGTCGAGATAGTCGGCGATCTCGAGGTCGGCGAGATTGGCGATCTTGTGGCCGTCGGTGAGGTCGTCGACGACGAGGATGTCGCTGAAACCGTCGGCGTTGAGCGCGGCGACGATGTTGGAACCGATCATGCCGGCGCCGCCCGTGACGATGATCATATTAGTACGCCCTGACTTGCCGTTGCTTGCCGATTCCGGCCCTTATAGGGGAGGCCGGCAGGCCTGTCGATAAAGCAGGTGGCGGGGCGGCTGGATGAGCGCCACAGTGCCGCCGCAAACGTCACGTTTCAGTCGGCCTGCCGGCCAACCGGCGACAGGAGCAAGGTAATGCCGTCAACCGAACTGCTTGTCGCCTTTTTCGCCACCACGGCGATCTTCGCCTATATCCCCGGCCCCGCCATGCTCTATGCCGCTGCGCAAACCATGGCGCGCGGCCGCTGGTCGGGCCTGATGGCGGCGCTCGGCATCCATCTTGGCGGCTACGTTCATGTCTTCGCCGCCGCTGTCGGCCTGTCGGTGCTGTTCCATGCCGTGCCGGTGCTTTACATGGCGGTCAAGCTGGTCGGTGCGCTGTATCTGATCTGGCTCGGTGTTTCGCTGTTTCGCGCCAAGGCGCAAAGCGACGTTGTCTTGCCGGGAATTCAGCCGAAATCCGCCCGCCGCGCCTTTTTCGAGAGCGTTGCCGTCGAGGTGCTCAACCCCAAGACGGCGATTTTCTTCATGGCGTTCCTGCCGCAGTTCATCGATGCCTCGGCGGCGTTTCCGGTGTGGCTGCAGTTCGTCGTGCTTGGAACGATCGTCAATTTGATGTTCTCGTCGGCCGACATTGTTTGCGTGGTGCTGGCCGGCGCAGTGATCGCCAGGCTGCGGCAGTCGAGCCGGGCGCAGCGCCTGATGCGGCGGGCCGGCGGTGCGGTGCTTGTCGGACTGGGCGTGCATGTCGCGTTGCAGAAAAGCTGACGCATTGCCTCGCCGCCGTCATCGGTCGAAGGCCTGCCGTTGCGTCGGCTGAAATTGCGGTATATCGGCATCGCCATGAACGGCCGGCCCTGCCAATCGAATTCCCCGTCACCGAAAATCGGCTCTCCCACGCATTGACATGATCAAGCTGCCCTCTCCCGAACCTCTTCACCGCGCCATTTCGCGCTTCGGCAGCGCCACCGTGCTGGTGGTCGGCGATTTCATCCTCGACCGTTTCGTCAACGGCGTGATCGAGCGCATTTCGCCGGAAGCGCCGATCCCCGTGCTGCACGGGCGCGGCGAAACGCTGGCGATGGGGGGCGCCGGTAATGTCGTGGCCAACATCGTTTCGCTCGGCGCTGCCGTCATACCGGTCTCGGTGATCGGCGTTGACGAGGCCGGCAAGAACCTCATGCGCATGCTCGGCGAATTTGGCGTCGACACCGGCGGGCTGGTGCAGGATGCCGATCGCATGACGTCGTCCAAAAGCCGCTTCAGCGCGCTCAACCAGCAGGTGCTGCGTTTCGACGAAGAGGAAATCAAGCCGCTGGGCGATGCCGAGCGCGCGACATTGGTCGAGCATTTTCGCGAAGCGCTGGCACGCGCCGACATCGTCATCCTGTCCGACTATGGCAAGGGCGTGCTACTCGACGGCGTCGCGGGCGAGCTGATCTCGATCTGCCGGCAAGCGGGCAAGCCGGTGCTGGTCGACCCGAAGGGCCGCGACTATGCGCGTTATGCCGGCGCGACGGCAATCACGCCCAACCGCAAGGAACTCGGCGAGGCGGTCGGCCACGCAGTGTTTGCCGATGACCAGATCGAGGCGGCGGCGCGCCAGCTGATTTCGGCGCACGGTTTCGATTTCGTCGTCGCGACGCGCAGCGAAAAGGGCATGAGCGTCGTCGGTGCGGACGACGCCCGCCATATCGCCACGCAGGCGCGCGAAGTGTTCGACGTTTCGGGCGCCGGCGACACGGTAATCGCGACCTTCGCGCTGGCTCTTGCAGCAGGGGCTGATCGTGTCTTGGCCGGATCGATCGCCAACGCCGCCGGCGGCGTCGTCGTCGGCAAACGCGGCACCGCGCGGCTGACGATCGAGGAACTCACCGGTGCGCTGTTTCGCTCGCATGGTCCGGTCGCCCACAAGGATGCCATCCTCGATGCCGCGGCCGCGGCGCGGCTGGTGGCAGCGTGGAAGGACGAGGGCTTGAGCGTCGGCTTCACCAATGGCTGTTTCGATATCCTGCATGCCGGCCATGTCAGCCTGTTGCATGCGGCGCGCAGCCAGTGCGACCGGCTGGTGCTCGGTCTCAACAGCGATGCCTCGGTGCGCCGGCTGAAAGGGCCGGGGCGCCCGGTCAACGACCAGCATGACAGGGCCTGCGTCCTTGCAGCACTTGCCTCGGTCGACGCCGTCGTCATCTTCGAGGAGGATACGCCGCTTTCACTGATCGAGGCGCTGAGCCCGGACATACTGGTCAAGGGCGCCGACTATACTGTCGATCAGGTGGTTGGCGCCGATGTCGTGCAGAAGGCCGGCGGGCGCGTCGTGCTGGTCGATCTCGTCGCCGGCAAGAGCACGACCGGCACCATCGGCAGATTGCGCGCCGGGAACTGAGGGTTTCATGTCCGAACTGAACGATTACCTGGCCCGCTCGGCGGCCGCGATTTCGGCGATGGTCGAGCGCGACCTGACCAGCGAGATGGAGCGGGCGGTCAGCGCCGTCGTCGCCGCGCTTTCGCAGGGCAAGGCCCTGCTGATCGCAGGCAATGGCGGCTCGGCCAGCGACGCCATCCATATCGCCGGCGAGCTGGTCGGCCGCTTCCTCAGGGAGCGCAAGGCCTATAACGTCATCGCGCTGCCGGCCAACGCGGCGGTGCTGACCGCCTGGGGCAATGATTACGGCTTCGACACGGTGTTTGCGCGCCAGGTTGAGGCGCATGGTTCGGCAGGCGCCGTGCTGCTCGCCATCTCGACCAGCGGCAATTCGCCAAGCATCCTCGCCGCCGCCCAGCAAGCGCGCATGATGGGCATGACGGTGGTCAGCCTGACCGGCGACACCGGCGGCAAGCTGAAGCCGCTCTCCGACATCCTGCTCAACGTACCCTCGACCTCGACGCCGATCATCCAGCAGGGGCATTTGTGCCTTTACCACCATCTCTGCGAACTGGTCGAAACGCGCCTCTGCGACGCAGGGTGATTGCGCCAGGCCGGTAGAGGCCGTCAATTGTCAACGGGGAGAAGTAGCCGCAACGCTGGCGACCCCTCTCCCCGTCCTTCACGGGGAAGGTAAGGTGAGGCCAGCGCCAGTCTGTATTATTTGACGCATAGCCACATTTTGTTCTTGCTTTGTGCCGGCAGCTATGCTACTAATTCAACTACGGTGATGATTCCCACCGACGATCCGCCCGCCGAGGCGGGTTTTTTGTTTCCGGGTTTTGTTTCTCCGGGGCTTTGCCTGGTCTCAAGCCGAAAACGCCACCAACCCTTCGTCCTTGACCCGGCGGATGGTCAGCGCGGTTCGCACCGTATCGACATTGGGGGCCGAGGCCAGTTCCTCGATGACGAAGGTCTGGAAGGTGCCGAGATCGCTCGCCACGCAGTGCAGCAGGAAATCGGATTCGCCCGACACCATCCAGGCATCGCGCACGATCGGCCAGCCGCGGGTGCGCTCGGCGAAGGTCTTGAGCTCGGCGTCGGCCTGGTGGTGTAGGCCGATCAGGCAGAAGGCGACGACGTCGAGGCCGAGTGCCGGAGCGTTGAGCAGGGCACGGTAGCCGCGGATGATGCCGGCCTCTTCCAGCCGCCGGACGCGGCGCAGGCACGGCGGCGCCGAAATGCCGACGCGGCTCGACAGTTCGACATTGGTCATGCGTCCGTCCTGCTGAAGCTCGCGCAGGATCTTCCAGTCGATGGCATCGAGATCGGCCTTGATCGGCATGGCGGCTTCCGTGGTGACGCGAAAGAATCTTTCGCGACTTTGTAGTTAAACGACTTTGCTGTCTATTCCATCCGCTGGATCGAGGATTTTCGCAGCATCTTGCTGCGGTTGCTTGTCGCCGTCGCCGGCGCCGAAGCTTTCCGGGGACGAACGGCAACTTGCCTTGCTGGCGTCGCAGGCAACACTTACATTACGCGCAACAATCGACGAGAGTTCATGCCACAATCCATGGCTGCTCCCCGCAGAGGCTTTTCATGATCACCAAGCACGCGCCTGTTCTCATCATCGGCTCCGGCCCCGCCGGCTATACGGCGGCAATCTATGCCGCCCGCGCCATGCTCAAGCCAATGCTGGTCGCCGGCCTGCAGCAGGGCGGGCAACTGATGATCACCACCGACGTCGAAAACTATCCGGGCTTCGCCGAACCGATCCAGGGTCCATGGCTGATGAGCGAAATGCTCAGGCAGGCCGAGCATGTCGGCACCGACATCGTCAACGACATCATCACCGAGGTCGACCTGAACGTGCGGCCGTTCCGCGCCAAGGGCGATTCCGGCACGATCTATACCGCCGACGCGCTGATCATCGCCACCGGCGCGCAGGCGAAATGGCTGGGCATTCCGAGCGAACAGACCTTCATGGGTTTTGGCGTCTCCGCCTGCGCCACCTGCGACGGCTTCTTCTATCGCGGCAAGGATGTCGCGGTGATCGGCGGCGGCAATTCGGCTGTGGAGGAAGCGCTCTATCTCTCCAACCTGGCCAAGAGCGTCACCGTTATCCACAGGCGCAGCGATTTCCGCGCCGAGCGCATCCTGCGCGAGCGGCTGCTGCAGAAAGACAATGTCCGCATCATCTGGGACACGGTGGTCGACGAGATCACCGGCAGGCCCGGCAAGGCGCCGCTGCCGCCGTCGGTCGAAGGGCTGAAGCTGCGCAACGTGGTGACCGGGCAGGAGATGCATCTGGTGGTCGACGGCGTGTTCGTGGCGATCGGCCACGCGCCGGCGGTCGAGCTGTTTGCCGGCAAGCTGAAGCAGAAGCCGAACGGCTATCTGTGGACGGCGCCGGATTCGACCCGCACCGATATGCCGGGTGTGTTCGCCGCCGGCGATGTGACCGACGACATCTACCGCCAGGCGGTGACGGCGGCCGGTCTCGGCTGCATGGCCGCGCTCGAGGCGGAAAAATATTTGGCGGGGATCGAGGTTCACCGCGAAGCGGCGGAGTGATTGTTGAACAAGCGGCTGAGACAAGCCGCGCAAAAGCCTGATTTTTCATTCAGACGCCAAAACAGGCGGACGCCAGAAAACAGGACGAGGGGAAATCATGGCGTTGGATTGGGACAAGCTACGCGTGTTTCACGCCGCGGCGGAAGCGGGGTCGTTCACCCATGCCGCGGAAACACTGCATTTGTCGCAATCGGCGATCTCGCGGCAGGTCAGCGCGCTCGAGCATGACGTCGGCGTGCCGCTGTTCAATCGCCATGCCCGCGGCCTGGTGCTGACCGAGCAGGGCGAGATGCTGTTCCGCACGGCACACGACGTGCTGATGAAGCTCGAAACCATCAAATCACGATTGACCGAAACCAAGGACCGGCCCTCCGGCGTGCTCAGGGTGACGACCACGGTCGGCCTCGGCGCCGGCTGGCTGACCGAGCGCGTGCAGGAATTCATCGAGCTCTATCCCGAGGTCAGCCTGCAGCTCATCCTGGCCAATGAGGAGCTCGATCTCACCATGCGCCAGGCCGACTGCGCCATCAGGCTGCGCCAGCCGCAGCAGCCGGACCTCATCCAGCGCCGCCTGTTCACCGTGCATTTCCATCTCTACGCGGCGCCCTCCTATGTGAACAAATACGGCAAGCCGAATTCGATCGCCGAGCTGAAGGCCCATCGCATCGTCACCTTCGGCGTGCCGGTGCCGGCGCATCTGTCGGAACTGAACTGGCTGGAGACGGTCGGCGATTTCGAAGGTGGGCAAAGGGTGCCGACGCTGCAGATCAACGACATCCTGTCGATCAAGCGAGCGGTGCAGGGCGGCGCCGGCATCGCCATGCTGCCGGATTATGTGGTCAGCAAGGATTCCGGGCTGGTGCAGTTGTTGCCCGAAACCGAAGTGCCGTCCTTCGATACCTATTTCGCCTATCCCGACGCGATGAAGAACCAGGCGAAGCTGCATGTCTTCCGCGATTTCATCATCGCCAAGGCGCGCAGCTGGTCGTTTTAGTTACCAGTGCCGCTCGTCGACTTCTGAGCAACGTCGGGCGATGGCGAAGGCTTCGGCGAATTCGTCCTTCTTCCCGTCACTATACGTGGAGAAGATGGCGGCAGCCAGATAAGGGGCAGCGCCAGCCTTTGTCGCACTTGCCCTTCGATGGGCAGTCCTGATGCCCCCTCATCGCCCTGCCGGGCACTTCTCCCCGTATGGTGACGGGGAGAAGGAGCTGTCTCACCGGTTTCGCCAATTGTCGGCGTCCAGAAATTAGCCGCGCCAAGGCGTCAGCCGGGGCAGCCAGCCTGGTACGGCCCGGCGGTAGGCTTCGTATTCGGCGCCGTAGCGGCGGGCAAGCGTCGGTTCCTCATATAGTTTCACGAAGGAGATCATGGCGGCCGCGGCGATGACTAGATAGGCGGCGACCGTCCCGCTCGAAAACAGCAGTGCCTGGCCGAGGACGATCGACAGCACGGCGACGTACATCGGGTTGCGGACATGGCGATAAATGCCGCCGACGACCAGCCTCTCGGTCGGCGCGACCGGGGCTGGCGTACCCAGGCCCTCCAGGGCAAAACGGGCAAAGGCGTGCAGCAGCACGATTGTGCCGGCCACAATCAGCAGCCAGCCCACAGGAACGAAACCGGGCAGTCTCGACCAGGGCAGGCGATAGCGATCGGTCAGCAGCCAAGGCAGCAGTCCGGCGACCACGCCGGGCGCTGCCGCAAGGAAGATGACGCTGCCGGCGATCGCCGAAGTGGCTCGCATATAGCTCTCCTTACGGGTGCGGCCTTGAACGGTCTCCTGCAAAGCGCTTCAGGTCTTGTCCGGCATGTAACCCAAACCGCTACACCCTCAGGTCAAGCTCGATGGCGGGCTTTTTGGGCGGCATGCACCAGCAAGGTCTGGCTGCCGAAAAAACAAACGCGTGCTGCACGATTCCACGTCATTCTGCGTTTTTCGACTTTCCGAGCAGGAATCGCTGCTGATTCGCGGCTGCGGATCGATTTTTGCCTTGCCGCACGCTGTATTTCAGCGATTCAACTGGTCCTATTGCGCTTCGGGACGGATTAGACCACAGCCGGCGCCTTTTTGCATGTGAGTGTTGCAAAATAGATGCTTGTTTCTTGGGCATGAAGAGCACATATATAGATCATCTCCTGAGCGCGTTCTCCTCCCATTAGCGCTCTCGAGTGTTCCCCTCTGGAGGTTAGCCTTAACAGGCACTTCCAATCAAACTCAGCCGGGTCTTCATTGATCCGGCTTTTTTGTTGCCCGAAACCAACACTTCGCCGGAAAATCGGCCGGAACTGGCGCGTAACAGTGACATGTAACCTCGGGTAACATGCGTTGGCACGCCAAATCGGGTAAGCAGAGCATAGGACGCGGTGTGGCTCGTCCGGGGGATGGGGGCATCACTCGGACGACCCGGGCTCAGGCAGCTACCGCGTCCGAACCATCCTCCGCCGCCAGACACCGGCGGCAAGCATGCGGCGGACCTGCCGTTTCGCCTCCCACGAAGTCGGTCCGCAACGAAACGGCGCCCGAATGATCCGGGCGCCGTTTCCTTGTTTGCTTCCTTGTGTTCTGGCCGCCGCAAGCTGCTGTTCAGGCGGCCTTGCCGTTGGCGTTCAGCGCTTCGTCGGCCAACCGCCCGGTGAGTTCGGCCATGTGGTCGAAGACGGCCCGATAGCTGGCGACACCAGCCGTGGCCGAGCGCAGCTCGATGATGAGGTCGCCGATCTCGGCCTGCGGCATGGTCGCCTCAACCACGTCCCATCCCGGCCAGTCGGGCCGTGCGTCGTAGCCGAGGATCTGGCCGCGCCGCTGCGGGATCAGCGCGATGATCTTCGACGTCGCATCGGACGGCGTGACGATCTCGACCTTCATCACCGGTTCGAGCAGCACCGGCGAGCAGGCGGCCATGCCTTCCTTCATCGCCAGCTTCGCCGCCATCTGGAAGGCCATGTCGGAGGAATCCACCGCATGGTAGGAGCCGTCGGAAAGGTTGACGGCAACATCGACGACCGGAAAGCCGAGCGGGCCGGATTTCAGGTAATCGCGCACGCCGGTCTCGACCGACTGGATATAGGTCTTCGGCACGACGCCGCCGGTGATCGTATCGGTGAACTGGAAACCGGACCCGCGCGGCAGCGGCTTGATCTCCAGCACTACGTCGCCGAACTGGCCGTGACCGCCCGACTGTTTCTTGTGGCGGCCGCGCTGCTGCGTCGCTTTGCGGATCGTCTCGCGATAGGGCACGGCCGGCACATGGCCTTCGACCGGGATCTGGTTCTTGCCTTCCAGCCGCTCGCGCACGACGCGCAGATGCATCTCGCCATGACCGGACAGTACGGTTTCGGCTGAATCCTGGTTGTGATGCAGACTGAGCGAGGGATCTTCCTCGGCCAGGCGCTGGATGGCCGCCGACATCTTGACCTCGTCCTTGCGCTCTTTCGGCCGCAGCGCGAAGGCGAAGACCGGTTGCGGCGGGGTCAGCGTGACCAGCGGCTTGATGCCGCCCTTGGTCGAGTTAAGCGTCTGGCCGGTCCTGACGGCGTCCAGCTTACCGAGCGCCACCGTGTCGCCGGCCTTGGCCGAAGTCAGCTTGACCTGGTCCTTGCCGAGCATCTTGTAGATGCCGGAGACCTTTGCCGTCTCGCCGCTGGGAAGGAACAGCTCGGCGGCGTCGGCGACCTGACCGGACAGGATGCGCGAGACCGACAGCTTGCCGCCATGCGCGGTGTGGATGGTCTTCATCACCTGGACCACGGTGGCATTGCCGTCGGGAGCGCCGAGACGCTGGCGCGTCGCCGCGATATCGGGTGCGTCGTGACGGATCGCCTTCAACAGGCGCAGCACACCGTTGCCCTTCTCGGCGGTGCCGATCAGCACCGGCGTCACCGTGCCGTCGCGCAGATCCGCGGCGAGGTCATCGAAGATCGCGTCCTTTGGCGGTTCGATCTCATCCAGCAATTGCTCCATCAGGCGGTCGTCATGGTCGGCGAGCGTCTCCAGCATGGAAAAGCGCGCCTCGAGCTCGCGCGCCTTGTCGTCGCTCGGGATCTGGGCGACCTCGCTCTCGGCATATTCGCGATAGATGTAGGCACGCTCCAGAGCGAGGTCGATCGAGCCGATGACGACGCCGTCCTTGCGCAGCGGGATCTGGCGCAGCAGCAATGGCACCGAGCTTGCCGGCTGCAGCATCTTCAGCGTGTCGCGCACGCCTGATATCGCCTTGTCGACCTTGTTCACGAACAGCATACGCGGCACGCCGAGATCGTCGAGCTTGCGCATGATCAGCTGCAGGGCAGGGATCTTCTTCTCGTCAGCCTCGGCGACGACCACGGCGACGTCGCAGGCAGCCAGCACCGGCTCGGCTTCGAAGGAGAATTCGATGGAGCCGGGACAATCGACGAAGGTGAACGGCTCGCCCATGAAATCGGTGGTGGCGAAGGTCGCCTCGACGCTCATGCCGTGAGCGCGCGCTTCGGGCGAATGATCGGAAACGGTATTTCCGGACGAAACGGGATTCTGGCGGGGAATGGCGCCCGTACGGGCGAGTATGGCTTCGAGAAGTGTCGTCTTACCGCTTGCGAAGGGACCGACTATGGCAATGCATTTCGGTCCCGTGCGTCGTCCTCCGGCGCGAGTACCCATGGCTGACCTCCACTCAGGCGTTTCCCTGTGAGCGGCGGCCGGCCTGTCGGCCGTCGCGGGCGAGGCTTTTTTCAATTTGCCACCTACCCAAAGGGCATCGTCCCACGGGCAGGCCGGGAGGGCAAGGGATTTGAGGTTGAAGGGATTTGAAGTTGGGGCCGGTTCAGCCGGTGCCGGTTCGGCGCGACGCCAGTGGCGTTGCCTCGACGCGCTGTACTGCCACCGTCTCGGCAAAGCGCGCGAGCAACGGGTTGAACAGGTCCGCACGCTCCCAAAAAGGCGCATGCCCGGCACCGGGAATGATGTGGCAATGCTCCCACAGCGAGCCGCAGGCGAGCGTTTCAAAATAACCGAGCCGGACGAACGGATCGTTCTCGCCATTGACGATAGCGACCGGAAACGCGGCTTGCTCGACCACTTGTCTCTGGTCGGCGCCCTTGCCGGTGAGCATGCCGCGCGTCACCGCGGCGCGCAGCCGGCCGTCGGTGCGCAGGATGGTTTTGCGAAAGGACGGGTCGGCGGTATCGCCGAAGCAGAGCGTTTCGAAGCGCTCGGCATCGCGTTCGGAATACGTCTTTTTTGACGCCAGCAGCATGTCCCAATGCGCGTGGAAGCCGCGCAGCATGCCGAAAGGGCCCTTCGATACCGGCGGCGCGCCGGTCAGCATCAGCCCGCCGACGGCGCGGTGAAAACTCGCGAGCTCGATTGCCACGTGCCCGCCAAGAGACCAGCCGAAGACAACGGCGCGACCGATGCCCAAGGCATCGAGGAGCTGAGCCGCCGATTGGGCAAGGCCGGCGATGGTATAGTCCGTCGCCGGATCGCGGGCGTCCGACGATTCGCCATGGCCGGGCAGGTCGAAAGCAATCAGCCGATGGGCGGCGGCCAACGGGCTGTCGAACTGGCGGGCGAATACGGTGCGCGAACTGCCCGAGCCGTGGATCAGGACAAGCGGGATGCCGGGTCCCGACGACTGGCTGAGGCGCAAATCCGCTTGCGGCGTGCGGATCGTGCGGTGGGAAACGGCCATATCCGGTTGGACCTTCGAATTGTCTCGAGGTCAACATCGCATGCTGAGGTCACCATGTTGTTTAGAACGGTGGTTAAGAAATGATTTCTCGGTTTCTGCCGGCTATGATGGCCGAATCCACCACAGCTAACCCCCGGAGCCTGATGATGGAATCCACGCTCGACCTTCTCCTCTCGATCAGCAGCATCGCGACGCTCGGCCAATATGCCTGGTCGATGCGCGGGCATTTCCAGTCGCCGAGCATGTCTCAAGGCGCCATGATCATTTCGGCCGTCGTGGTCGGCACGGCGCTGTTCTTTCTGGCGCTGCTGTGGATCGAGCGGCAACCGGTTGCAGCGAAGATCGGCGGGTTTGCCGTCGAACTGGCAAGCTCGGCGCTGTTCTGGTGGGCGATCTCGGTTTCGCGCAAGGCGCGGCTGCGTTTCGCGTTTGATCCGGACAATCCCGACAGCCTGGTGACCGAAGGCCCTTATAGCCATGTCCGTCATCCGTTCTACACATCCTACATCATCTTCTGGATCGGATGGGGTATCGCGACCTGGTCGGTGTGGGCGGTCGTGCCGGTCGCCGGCATCGTTGCGATCTATGTGATCGCGGCCTTGGACGAAGAGCGAAAATTTTCACGTACAAGGTTGGCCGGTGCCTACCAGGCCTATAGCGGACGTGCCGGCCTGTTCTGGCCGCGTTTTGCCCGCAGCCGGCAGGAGATGCAGCCGGCATCGGACGAAAGTGGTAGTCTCTAAGACACTGGATTGGATCGAGGATTTGCGACGATGAAGATTATTGGCTGTGGCAGCGTGCCGACGATTGTTGCGCCGGAAAAATACTTCACTGGCCGGGTTTTGCAGACGCCGATCATCGAGAAGGAGGCACCGGCGCGGCTACGCGCCACACTGGTCAGTTTCGAGCCCGGCGCCCGGACCCACTGGCATACGCATCCGCTCGGCCAGACGCTCTACGTCACGTCCGGTGCCGGTCTCGCGCAAAGCTGGGGCGGGCCGATCCAGGAGATCAGGGCCGGCGACGTCGTCTCCTTTGCGCCCGGCGAAAAGCACTGGCACGGCGCCGCGCCGAAATCGGCGATGACGCACATCGCCATGCAGGAGGCGCTGGAGGGCGTGCATGCCGACTGGCTGGAGAAGGTCAGCGACGAGCAGTATTGCGGCTGAAACGTCTCAGACCAGCGCGGCGGTGAAGCGCTGGATGCGCGTGCAGGCTTCTTCGAGCAGAGCCTCCGACGTGGCGTAGGAGATGCGGAAGTTCGGGCCGAGGCCAAAGGCCGAGCCGAAAACAACCGCCACGCCCTCGGCCTCGAGCAGTTCCGAGCAAAAGGTTTCGTCACTGTCGATCACCTTGCCGCTCTTGGTCGTCTTGCCGATCAGCTGGGCACAGGAGGGATAGACGTAGAACGCACCCTCCGGCGATGGGCAGGTGATGCCGCGTGCCTGGTTGAGCATCGAGACGACGAGATCGCGCCGGCCCTGGAAGATCGCCTTGTTCTTCGGGATGAAATCCTGCGGCCCGTTCAGCGCTTCGACCGCCGCCCATTGGGCGATGGTGCAGGCGCCGGAGGTCTGCTGGCCCTGGATCATGTCCATCGCCTTGATCAGCGGCACCGGGCCTGCTGCATAGCCGATGCGCCAGCCGGTCATGGCATAGGCTTTCGACACGCCGTTCATGGTCAGCGTGCGCTCATAGAGCTTAGGCTCGACGTCGGCGATGGTCTTGAAGACGAAGTCGCCATAGGTCAGGTGCTCGTACATGTCGTCGGTCAGCACCCAGACGTGGGGATGCTTCAACAGTACGTCGGCCAGGCTCTTGAGCTCCGCTTCGGTATAGGCGGCGCCCGAGGGGTTCGACGGCGAGTTCATCAACAGCCATTTGGTGCGCGGCGCGATCGCCTTTTCCAGCACGGCCGCCGTCAGCTTGAAGCCGTTGTCGATCGAGGTGTCGGCAAAAGTCGAGGTGCCGCCGCAGATCGCCACCATTTCGGGATAGCTCACCCAGTAAGGCCGCGGGATGATCACCTCGTCGCCGGGGTTCAGCGTCGCCATGAAGGCGTTGAACAGGATCTGCTTGCCGCCGGTGCCGACGATGGTCTGCTCCGGCCGGTAGTCAAGATTGTTCTCGCGCTTGAATTTTTTCGCGATCGCCTCGCGCAGCGGCACGATGCCGGAGACCGGCGGATATTTAGTTTCGCCGCGGCGGATGGCCTCGATCGCGGCGCTCTTGATGTTGTCGGGGGTGTCGAAGTCCGGCTCGCCGGCGCCCAGCCCGATCACGTCGCGGCCGGCGTTTTTCAGCTCGCGCGCCTTCTGCGTCACCGCGATGGTCGCGGAAGGCTTTACGCGGGAAAGGGCGTCGGCAAGAAAGGCCATGACAGATATCTCCAGGAAGGACCGGCGCGGCGAAGGCGCCGCGGCGCCTCTCATGTCGCATCATCTGGTCAAGCGCAAGCCCAGCGCAGGCATTGTCGAATGAGCCAGCGCGCAATGCTGGCAACAATAAATTCATCAACGATCGGTAAAAGCTTGAACGGCAGGGACCGTAGCCGGTCCGCCTGTCTCGCATAGCGAGGAACCGTGACGCGCAGCATCGAGCTTGCCCATATCGTCCGCCATGATGACGGCACCGCCAGCGGTGTCTGGGGGGTCTATACGCTGCAAAGCGCTTTCCAGCCGATCTTCGCCTTCAACAAGGGCAAGCTGTCCGTCGTCGCGTTCGAGGGGCTGATCCGGCCGTTCCGCGAAGGCGAGCCGCAGCCGCCAATGAGTTTCTTCAACAGCTGTCCGGCGGTCGATCGCCTGCATATCGAGGCGCTGACACGGACGCTGCACCTGCTGAACGCCGGCGCCTGCCTGCCGCGAGACGCCTCCATCTTCATCAACTTCGATCCATCGGTGTTCACCGATCGCAGCATCGCCGACAAGGCGCTGCGCGACATGCGGCTGGTGCTGCACGAGGCCGACATCGATCCGCGCCGCGTCGTCTGCGAGGTCACCGAGCAGAAATCGGCGTCGCAGGAAACGCTCTACAATTTCGTCGAGGCGCTCAGGGGCAATGGTTTGCGCATTGCGGTCGACGATTACGGCGCCGACGAATCCGACATCAATCGCATCAAGGAACTCAGGCCAGACATCGTCAAGTTCGACGCCGACTGGATCATGACGCTGATGGAGTCCGGTGCCGGCTTCGCCTTGCTGACCGCCATGGTGACAAGCTTCGAAGAGCAAGGCATCCGAACGGTATTCGAGGGCATCGAGACGGGCTGGCAGCTCGAGCTTGCCGAAAAGTCGGGCGCCTCGATGGTGCAGGGCTATGTGCTGGCGCGCCCCGAGCTTGCGCCAACCAGCTTCCACGTCTTCGACAAGAGCGGGCAGGCGGCCGCGGTGCCGGCCGATGCTGAGAAGGTTTCTGCGGCCGTTTCGCCATCGCGGCGGCCGATGCGGGCCTTTGGCCGCAGGGTGACATCGTGACCGGGCGGGCCGACATGCGGCGCAAGGTCGGCGAGGCGATCTTTGCCGACGAGGTCGGCATCGAATATGGCGTCTACGGCGCATTCCGGCTGAGGAGCGCCTACCAGCCGGTCTTCGCGCCGCGCGGCAGGTTTCTCGCCGCCGTCGCGGTCGAGGGACTGATCGAGCCGCATCGTGCAGGCAGGCCGGTGGCGCCGCAAATCTTCTTCGAAGGTGTGCCGGCAGCGGATCGGCTGTTTGTCGAAACCATGTGCCGGGTGCTGCATTTGCGCAACTTCCGCAACATCGGCGTCGACGGGCTCGACCTGTTCTTCAACTACAATCCGCTGATAAACGATGACCCCGCACGGGCGCTGGCCGAAATCAGGCTGATGACCAGGCATCTGGCGGATTTCGGCCTGCATCCCGGCATGCTGGTCTGCGAGATCACCGAGCAGGCTGCCGGCGACAAGGTGCTTGTCAGCCTGGCGCGCGAGATGCGGCGCGACGGCGTCCGCATCGCCATCGACGATTTCGGCACCGGGCATTCTACCGAAGAAAGGGTCGCCCTCGTGCAGCCCGACATCGTCAAGATCGACGGCACCTGGTTCGCCGAATTCTGCCGCCATGCCGCCGCCGAGCGGTTTTTCCGGCCACTGGTTTCGACGCTGCACGATCGCGGCGCCAAGGTGCTGGTCGAAGGCATCGAGAACGCCACGCATCTGCGCGTCGCGCTGGATGGCGGCGTCGACCTGCTGCAGGGCTTTTACCTTGCCCGGCCGGCGCTGGCCGGTACGCTGTTCGACGAGGAGCCGCTGTCGATCGACAGGCTGCTTGGCAGGGATAGCAACGTCATCCCCTTGTTCGGCTAGGATATGCCGATATTCAAGTGATGCCGGCCTGCGAACGGGGGGTCCTGCGCTTCCGGTGCTCACGTACCCAAAAAGTACGCTCCGCTCCGGTTCTCGGAACCCGCCCTTCTCGGCTCGGCCTGACTTGAATCTCGACATATCCTGTAATGCATCAGCGGCGCTGATGGTTACGCCAAAACAAATCACTGGATGAAGCCGCCGCTGCCGCGATAGAGGCTGGATCAAGCCTTGAGACGGGTGGTTGCGAGCAAGGGGAGCATCGATGATACTCTATGGAATGATCGACAGCGGCAATTGCTACAAGCCGCGCCTGTTGATGGCCAAGCTCGGCATCCCTTTCACCAATGTCGAGGTCAGCTCGCATACCGGCGAGACGCGCAAGCCCGACTATGTCGCCAAGAACCCGAACGCCATGGTGCCGCTGCTCGAACTCGACGACGGCCGGCGGCTGGCCGAATCCAACGCCATCCTGCTCTACCTCGCCGAAGGCACGCGGTTCCTGCCGGCGGACAGATACGAACGCGCGCTGGCCTATCAGTGGCTGTTCTTCGAGCAATACAGCCACGAGCCTTATATCGCGGTGCGCAGGGCGCTACTGACCTTTCCAGAACGCGCGAAAGACGCGACACCCGAGCGGCTGGCGGTGACGCTGGAGCGCGGCAATAAGGCGCTCGGCGTCATGGACCAGCACCTGGCCGGGAGCAGCTTCTTCGCCGGCAGTGCGCTCAGCGTCGCCGACATCGCGCTCTATGCCTATACGCATACGGCCGAGACGGGCGGGTTTCAGCTCGACGCCTATCCGGCGGTTGCCGCCTGGCTGCAACGGGTCGAGGCCGATCCGGGGCATGTGCCGCTGGACTGGTTGCCTTAGTCATGCTTGTCGCCGCTTCGCGGCTCGCTCCGGGCGTTGGGCTTGTGGCCTTCGGCCAGTGGCGTGAATGCTCGCACGCCTTTGCTCAACGAGGGCAGTTTTGCGTAGGCCTCCCAAAACGAGGGAGTGGCAAAATGATTCACAGAGGCCGGGTCCGGCCGGCGCGATGATCAGCCAAGGCCTGCTCGGCAAGCTTGTCCAGCCTGCCGCCCTTGGCGTCGGCTTCGATCTCCCGGTCCCACATGTCGGCTTGCAGCGCCTCGAACCATGCGGCAAACGCCTTGAGCTCTTCGGGGCCTTAGTTCGGCGACGGATTTCTCAATCTGTTCAAGCTTGCTCATGGTCGATGGTACAATGACCGGGGTAAAAACAACCACAAAGTGGTCCCATAGGACCAAGGCGACGGTTCACCGGATTTCAGACAGCAAAAAGGCGGGACAAAATCCCGCCTTCCCATGCTTGGTAGCCTGATCGGGAGCGTTTTGGCCGGGCCGGCAGCAATCTGCTGCTTCGGCTTGTCGGGTCTTTCGCTCCGGCGCGCTTCTCGCGCGACCGCCAGTACATCCGTGACTTGCCGCGCGCCCCGGGCTATCGCCCGGCGCGCGCCATTTTCAAGATCAGGCCGCCTTGCTCAGAGATCCAGCGGACGACTTGCCAGTGCGGCGGTCCTGCTCGATCTCGAAGTTGATCTTCTGGCCTTCGACCAGGGTCGACAGTCCAGCACGCTCGACTGCGGAGATGTGGACGAAAACGTCCGCGCCGCCGCTATCAGGCTGAATGAAGCCGAAACCCTTGGTGGAATTAAACCACTTGACCGTACCTGTTGCCATTTCGATAGTCCTTACGTTTGCTTTAGTTTGACTGGACCGAAACCCAGCCGGTTTGTATCGAGATTTTGGAGATAGAACGTCAGCAAACGCGAATATCGCGAGGCCCGGATCGATCGGCCGAAATATCAATGGACCGCATATAATATGCCTTCGCGCAAAAAACAAGACGGGGCGGAAAATGGCACGGCGGCAACGCTGCCCAACGGCCGCCCCAATCGCGTGAGAGCGTCGTCGTTGCGCGCCTGACGCGGGAGGATCGCGCCGGCTTCGGGCGCGACTGGGTTTTGGGGAGAGGGACATGAAAATCGTTCTGCTTGCCGCTTGCCTGACGCTGGTGGCCGCCGAGGCGCAGGCGGTCTCGCGCTACGACCCGACCCGCATGAGCTGCGGCAAGGTGCAGGCGACGATCGCGCGCGAGGGGGCGGTCATCCTGCGCTACAGATCGACGCGCGTGCCGGGCCTGGCGCTCTACGACCGCTATGTGCGGAGCCAGCAATTCTGCGACATCGGCGAGGTCAGGGCGCGGGCCTCGGTGCCGAGTGCCGATACGAATTCGTGCACCGTCTACAAGTGCAAGCGGGTGGAGATCGACCGGCGCTTCCGCCGGCGCCTGCTTCCGGATTAGGCTGGTCGAGATGGTGCGCGGGGTGCCGGCCTCACCTGAATATCAGCACAGCTAAAACCCGAACGACACCTGCGCTGGGGGCGGCGGGCCGACGCGTACGCCTTCCATTGCCAGCATCTTTTCCTTGGTAACCGAGCCGCCGGGGGCGGAAAATCCGCCGATCTTGCCGCCGGCGGCAAGGATGCGGTGACAGGGAATGACCAGAGGCACCGGGTTGGCGCCGAGTGCCGCGCCCGTCTCACGCGCCAGCCCGGCATGGCCGGCGCGTTTGGCCAGTTCGCCATAGGTGGTGGTTTCGCCGAAGGCGAGCTTTCGCGCCGCGTCATAGATCGCCAGGCGGAACTCGTCGACGCCGCTGAGATCGACCGGCACGCCGGAGAAATCGATATCCTCGCCGGCGGCATAGGCCTTGATCGACCCGATCAGTTCGGCAACCCATTGCGGTTCGGGTTTCGCTGCCTGGTCGACGTCTGCGGCATGCCGCAGCAGCCGGCGCTCGACCGCGTCGCGATTGCGCTGCGGCAGGCAGAGCCGGGTTAGCCCGGCATCGCTCCAGGCGATGCCCATGAAGCCGAGCACGGTTTCGAAGACCGCGTGGCCGGCGGTGGCATGAGAGGCGTCCATGGCGCTGCTCCTTTCCGGAATCCTTCGAAGTACAAATCCAGAACAATATCGCATTTCCCGGCCCGGCTCGCCACCCGAAAACCACCGGGTACCGCGGATTGCCCGAGGAAAGATGCTGGTGTAAGGACTTCTTAACACCCGACGAACCGGACCCGAGCGCCGCTTGCCAGCAAAATTCCTCTTTCCCGTCCTAGCGGCGGTGTTGGCCGTGGCCGCTCTCAGCGGCTGCACCTCGACTTCGCCGGCGACCCCGGCACCGGCCTTCACCGAAAATGCGGCCAACACCGATGCCGGCTTCACGCTGGCGCTGCCCGACACTGTTTCGGTGCTGCCGGAACCGTCCGGCGCCGCCCAGACAGCAGCACTGCCGGTCGAGTCTGCGGCCGCCTTTGCCGGGCCGACACCGCTGGCGGCAACTGCTCCCGCCGTCATGACCACCAGTGCCCAGCCAGCCACCGCGGTGGCTGCCGTCGCCATGCCGGTCACCGGCCAGACTGCCGCCATGCCCGGCGTTCAGCCGGTCGCCTACACGGTGCCGCAAAACCCGGCCGTTCTGGCCGCGACCGACCCGGCGGAGGGCCAGTCGAACGCCGGCGCCCGCAGCGAGATCGAGCGGCTGATCGAGAAATATTCCGCGCTGTACGAGGTGCCGGTCGATCTGGTGCGCAGCGTCGTCAACCGCGAGAGCACCTTCAACCCGAAAGCCTACAATCACGGGCATTGGGGGCTGATGCAGATCAAGCACGCGACGGCGCGCGGCATGGGCTATGACGGGCCGGCGAGCGGCCTGTTCGACGCCGAGACCAACCTGAAATATGCGGTGAAATATCTGCGCGGCGCCTGGCTGGTGTCGGGCGGCAATCCCAAGCGCGCCGACCGGCTCTACCAGAGCGGCTACTACTATGACGCCAAACGCAAGGGGATGCTGGGCGAAACCGGCCTCGGCAGCGACAGCCTGCGCCGCCGCATGCAGCCCGATGCCTGAGCCGCGCCCACCGGCGCCGAACGACATAAGACTGCGCAAGATCCTCGACGACACGCTTCTGGCGCCGCGCTGGCCGGAAGGTTTTTTCATGCGCGGCTTCGAAGCCGCCGATGCGCTCGCTTTGCATGCACTTTTGACCGCGGTGTTCGACGACGGCGCCGATGGGCCGTTCGACGAATGGTGGCCCCGCATTTCGGGCGACGCGGAATTCGATCCCGCTTTGTGTTTCCTGGTCATCGACGGCAAGGGGCGGTTGGCGGGCGCGGCGCTCTGCTGGGCGACGGGGTTCGTCAAGGATCTTGCCGTTCATCCCGAGGCGCGCGGCAAGGGCATAGCCGAGGCGCTGATGCGCTACGCGTTTGCGGTGTTTCAGGCAAGGGGTGCGGCGCATGTTGATCTCAAGACCAATACCGTCGAGAACGCGGCCGCGGTCAGGCTCTATCAGCGGCTGGGGATGATCGAGGTGGATTGGGCGGGGTGAGGAGCGCCGTTCGTCCTTTTTGAAGGCGGCAGCCCGGGTTCTTGTCGCCACGGCGCCTGCGCAAAAATGTCGGAACCGTTTCGCGCGATGCGTCCTTGGGAGGCAAGGCGCGTTGCCACGAACGGCGCGCCGCCAAAAAGCACGGCAGATGGAGATGACGATGATCAGCTTTCCCAACGAGTCCCAGGAATACCGCACCGCCCGCGAAAAGCTGCTGCGGAAGGAAATCGAGCTGCGCCGCGCCATGGAGGATGTGGCGGTCGCCCGCCGCGCGCTGCCGACGGGCGGGCTGGTGCCGCAGGATTATGTGTTCGACGGGCTCGGCACGGACGGCAAGCCGGCCAGGATCAAGCTTTCGGAACTGTTTGCGCCGGGCAAGGACACGCTGATCGTCTATTCGATGATGTTTCCGCGCCATCCGCAGGAGACGCGCGACGTGGCGACGAGCGGCGGCACGGCGAAGCTGCCCAGACCGGACCAGCCTTGCCCGTCCTGCACGGCGCTGCTCGATCAGTTCGACGGCGCCATTGGCCACCTCGAGGCCGCCGGCTACAATTTCGCTGTCGTGGCCAAGACCGCGCTGGAAAACCTGCTGACGCTCGGCCGCGACCGCGGCTGGAAAAATATGCGGCTGGTCTCGTCGGCCGGCAACAGCTTCAAGCGCGACTATCACGCCGAGGCCGAGGATGGCGCGCAGCTCCCCGTGCTGTCGGTGTTCCACCGCGACGGCGACGGCATCCGCCACTTCTGGAGCTCCGAACTCGGCTTCGCGCCGCCCGAACCCGGCCAGGATCCGCGCGCCATAGGCACCTGCGAGATCCTGTGGAACCTCATGGATTTCACGCCGGAGGGCAGGGCGCAGAGCTGGCAGGAGCAGCTGCAGTATGGGGAAGGATGCTGCCACTAGCGTCGCTCGGCGCCGCCCTCATCTGCCTGCCGGCATCTTCTCCTCGTAGAGGGACGGGAGAAGGGGGCTGGCGGCAAACTCAGCTCCCTTTCTTAAACTCTGGAGATTGGCGAAATGCGTGGCGACGGCAACCTTTCTCCCCGTCACTATACGGGGAGAAATGCCCGGCAGGACAATGAGGGGCGGCGCAGACCCTATGTGATTTGACGCTGCGGCGCGCTGACCTACCCTCTAATGCCGGAACCGAGGAGACGAGCGATGCTGTCACCTTTCAACCGGAGCGTCGCGCTGGCAGCCGCGGTGATCCTTGCCGCCGGCACCGCAGCCTATGCCCATCATGGCTGGTCGTGGACGCAGGACGGGTTCTTCGAGCTCAAGGGCAGGATTACGGCCATCTATATCGGCAACCCGCACGCCACGCTGGATGTCGACGCGAAGGGAGAGGCCTGGCGGGTGGAGATGGCGCCGCCGTCGCGCACGATCGCCGCCGGCTTCACCGAGGAGGTTGCCAAGGTCGGCGACGATGTGACCGCGATCGGCCACCGCTCGCGCGACGAGAGCGAAAAGCGCATGAAGGCGGTCCGCATCATCGTCGGCGGCAAGACCTATGACGTCTATCCCGACCGCGTGCCGCCGGCCTGAATGGACGGGTTTTTCGCCGGCATCGAGCAACTCGCCTTGGTGCGGGGACTGAGGGCCTCCTTCGTCGCCTACCCCATAGTCAATGCGGTGCACATCATGTCGATCGGCGCGCTGCTGACCAGCGTCGGGCTCATGGACCTCAGGATCCTGGGCGCCTTCCGCTCGCTGCCGCAGGCGCCGTTGGTCGCGCTGCTGCGCCGCACGGCGTTGAGTGCGTTTGCAGGCGCGCTTGTGACCGGGGCGCTGCTGTTTTCAGTCAGGGCGAGGGAGTATGCGGCGATGCCGGTTTTCCTCGCCAAGCTGGCGCTCATCCTTCTCGCCGGCGCCAACTTCCTCGCGTTTATGCGGGTGTGCCGGGCAAGGGGCGGAGAGGAGCCGGCGGGTGGGGGCGCTACCGTGCTGGCGGTGGTTTCGCTGATGCTGTGGACGTCCGTGCTTTTCGCCGGACGAATCATCGGGTTTCTCTAGGAAATCGGGCGTGGGCACTGGCCTTCGCCGACCGGCAGAATAGTCTCCAAGCAATCGCGGAGTCGGCGCAGGCCCCCTCATCCGGCCGCTTCGCGGCCACCTTCTCCCCGAGGGGAGAAGAGGTTGGCGCCAGCGCTTCAAGTCTCCTCTCCCCTCGGGGAGAGGTCGCCCGAGCGAAGCGGAGGGCGGGTGAGGGGCTTTGCGCCAACGTCGATCCCAATCCATGGAGATCGTCATGACCAAGGAAATCGTCGAAGCGCCGTAATGGCACGAGCGGATACTCGTCTGACGAGCGTTGTAGATATGGACAACGTCTATTCAGACACGAAAATCATTGCAACTTATCCAGAATCTGCTAAGCCTATCCGTGAAAGGATGGTTGCAATGAACGGAAAGCGATCACGCGAAGCCCTTCTTGAGTTCCTCGACTACCTTGCGAGGAAGGGTTTGATGAACACGACGACTGCCCGCTCTCGCAAGGCATCGGCGAACAAGGTTCTGTCTATACTTGAAAAAGATGAGGCGGAAGACGTCACGATTTTAGATCTAGATCAGCTTCTTGTTCGGTTTTCGAATATTTCTGGTGCAAACTATACCCCAGACAGCCTAAACACATATAAAAGTAGGATAAAATCAGCTATTGATGATTTTAAGAATTATTTAGATAACCCGATGTCGTTTAGGCCGTCTACGCAGGCGTCCGGAAGAAAGTCTTCTGAGCGGCCGAAATCGATTAACACAGCAGACAGCAAGTCGCCCGACGAAATTCCTCAAAAAATATTCGCTAATTTCTCGCCGCCGCCGCCTACTTCAGTTTCGATACTGCCTATCCCAATTAGACCGGACTTGACGATACAGGTGCAGGGGCTGCCCTACGATCTGACACCAGCGGAAGCGGCCAAGATTGCGAACGTAATACGCGCGATGGCGTCCACAGATTGATTCCCGGTCCAAACGGGAATTAAGCTCAGCTCGGCTGAGACCACGGGAGCCGCTGGCTCGGCGTCCAAAGCCGATGTCCAGCGGCCCTCTTTGCCCGTCTAAATACAGGCTGAGGGACTATAGCTCACAAGCCCAATTGTCGCAAACCGAGTTGCCTCGAACCGATTTGGTATACAATGACCGCCCCAGATGCGAACCGGCAGAAAGAAGCATGGCGAGAGATTGACAGCATTTTTTCAGATGCAAAAAATACGTGGGTTATTCACTACTCTTGCGAAAGTTTCTATGATCGAATTGAGGGGCGTTCGCCCAGGGTCACGTCCATTGCAGTTCGCAAGTTGAGTGACGCGCAGACGCACTCATTTTCTATCCATCAAATTGCTGAGCGCCAAGGCGTAGCGTTTGGGGAAATTGAGCAGCATTATGATAGATTGGAGCGCCTCATGCTGGACGCGTTCTTTTCATTTGTGGGCTCGTACCGGAACAGTCATTTCATGCACTGGAATATGCGTGATGCGAACTACGGATTCGCGGCAATCGAGCATCGGTATACAGTTCTTGGCGGTACGTCTGTCGTAATTGACGACGAACGAAAGCATGATTTATCGAGAATTATCATAAATATATATGGGAAGGGTTACATATCACACCCACGAATGGAGTCTTTAATTGAAAAGAACCAGATACGACCTTTGGACTTCATGACGGGCTCGCAAGAAGCGGCAGCGTTCGAAGAGCGAAATTTTAGCGGACTGCATCAATCCACATTGCGCAAAGTGGATATTCTAGCGAATCTCGCAACGTTGGTGAAAGATCGTTCTCTAAGGACGAATACCACACGCTGGGAGATGCATGGCGGTCGTATTCGAACTAGCGTCTCTTGGGTTCTTGAAAACAAACTTGTTGCTTTTTTTGCCAGTATCGCAAGCATCGTTGGCTTAGGTTTGGCAATTTACGCTCTAAAGTAAACGGTACAATCCTCATCGGCCCGCTTCCCGCCGCAGGGTAATCACATATGTGGCGCTGTCATATGCGGTTCCCTGCCGAAAAGGAGGAGAAGCCCCTCACGCAAAATACTCCTGCAGCGGCCGCACCTCTAGGCTCCCCGCCCGCAACGCCGCTATCGCCTCGGCCACCGCCGCCGCGCCCGACAGCGTCGTGTAATACGGCACCTTCTGCATCAGCGTCGCCCTGCGCAGCGATTTCGAGTCCGACACCGCCTTCTGGCCGTCCGTGGTGTTGAAGACGATCTGCACCTGGCGGTTGCGGATGGCGTCCTCGATGTGCGGGCGGCCTTCCAGCACCTTGTTTATCTTCTCCGCGACGACGCCGTTCTCGGCGAGGAAGCGCGCCGTGCCTGAGGTGGCCAGCACTTTAAAGCCCTGGCCGGCGAGACGCTTGACCGCCGGCAGGATGCCTTTCTTGTCCTCGTCGCGCACCGAGACGAACAGCGTGCCCGCGCGGGGGAGATCAACACCCGCGCCGAGCTGGCTCTTGGCGAAGGCCAGCGCGAAGTCGCGGTCGAGACCCATGACCTCGCCGGTCGAGCGCATTTCCGGGCCGAGCAATATATCGACGCCGGGGAAGCGGGCGAAGGGGAAGACTGCTTCCTTGACGGCGATGTGGCCGGGATTGCGGGGGTCGGGCATGGCGCCGTAATGGGCGAAGGCGTCTTCCAGGCTTTCGCCGGCCATGATGCGGGCGGCGATCTTGGCGATGGGCCGGCCGATGGTCTTGGCGACGAAGGGCACGGTGCGCGACGCGCGCGGGTTGACCTCCAGCACATAGACCGTGCCGTCCTTGATCGCATATTGCACGTTCATCAGGCCGCCGACATTGAGTGCGCGGGCAAGGGCCGCCGTCTGGCGCTCCAGCTCGTCGACGAGTTTCGAAGGCAGCGAATGCACCGGCAGCGAGCAGGCGCTGTCGCCCGAGTGGATGCCGGCCTCCTCGATGTGTTCCAGGATGCCGGAGACGTAGGTCGACTTGCCGTCACAGAGGCAATCGACATCGACCTCGATGGCGCCTGAGAGATAGGTGTCGAACAGCAGCGGGTTCTTGCCGAGCAGCGTGTTGATCTGGCCGGTCTTGTCGTTGGGGTATTTCTGCTTGATGTCCTCCGGCACCAGGCCGGGCACGGTGTCGAGCAGGTAGGATTGCAGCATGCTCTCGTCGTGGATGATCTGCATGGCGCGGCCGCCGAGCACATAGGACGGGCGCACGACCAGCGGGAAGCCGAGCTCGCCGGCGACGAGGCGGGCCTGCTCGACCGAATAGGCGATGCCGTTCTTCGGCTGGCTGAGGCCGAGCTTGTGCAGCAGCTTCTGGAAGCGGTCGCGGTCCTCGGCGAGATCGATCATGTCGGGCGAAGTGCCGAGGATCGGGATGCCGGCCTTCTCCAGCGCATCCGCCAGCTTCAGCGGCGTCTGGCCGCCGAACTGGACGATGACGCCGACGAGCTCGCCCGAGGCCTGTTCGGTGCGCAGGATCTCCAGCACATCCTCCGGCGTCAGCGGCTCGAAATAGAGCCGGTCGGAGGTGTCGTAGTCGGTCGAGACGGTCTCCGGGTTGCAGTTGATCATGATCGCCTCGAAGCCGGCGTCGCGCAGCGCAAACGCCGCATGGCAGCAGCAATAGTCGAACTCGATGCCCTGGCCGATGCGGTTGGGGCCGCCGCCGAGGATGACGACCTTTTTGCGCGACGAGACCTGCGCCTCATTGGCGAGACTGCCGGCGAACGGCACTTCATAGGTCGAATACATGTAGGCTGTGGGCGAGGCGAACTCGGCGGCGCAAGTGTCGATGCGCTTGTAGACCGGATGAACGTCGAGCTTTTCGCGAATCTTCTGGACTTCTTCGACGTCTTTCCTGACCAGGGAGGCGAGGCGGGCGTCGGAGAAACCCATCGCCTTCAGCATGCGCAGATTGGCGGCGTCCTCGGGGATGCCGTGCTCGCGGATGCGGTCTTCCATGACGAGGATGCCGGCGATCTGCTCAAGAAACCACGGGTCGATCTTGCACATGGCGTGCACGTCTTCCAGCGAAGTGCCCATGCGGATCGCCTGCGCCACCATGCGCAACCGGTCCGGCGTCGGCGTGCCCAAGGCGGCGCGAATGGCGTTGCGGTCGTCGACATGGCTGGCGGGCGCGCTGCCGTGGCCGATGCCGGGGATCTCGATCTCGTCCAGACCGGTCAGGCCGGTTTCGAGCCCGCGCAAAGCCTTCTGCAGCGATTCCTGGAAGGTGCGACCGATGGCCATGACCTCGCCAACCGACTTCATCGAGGTGGTCAGCACCGGCTCGGCGCCGGGGAATTTCTCGAAGGCAAAGCGTGGGATCTTGGTGACGACATAATCAATGCTCGGCTCGAACGACGCCGGCGTCGCCCCGCCGGTGATGTCGTTCTCGAGCTCGTCCAGCGTGTAGCCGACAGCGAGCTTGGCCGCGATCTTGGCGATCGGGAAACCGGTCGCCTTGGAAGCGAGCGCCGACGAGCGCGAGACGCGCGGGTTCATCTCGATCACCACCAGACGGCCATCGGCCGGGTTGACGGCGAACTGCACGTTGGAGCCGCCGGTCTCGACGCCGATTTCGCGGAGCACCGCGATCGAGGCGTTGCGCATCATCTGGTATTCTTTGTCGGTCAAGGTCAGGGCAGGGGCGACGGTGATCGAATCGCCGGTGTGCACACCCATCGGGTCGATGTTCTCGATCGAGCAGACGATGATGCAATTGTCCGCCTTGTCGCGGACGACCTCCATCTCGTACTCTTTCCAGCCGAGCACGCTCTCCTCGATCAGCACTTCGGTGGTCGGCGAGGCGTCGAGGCCGGACTGGACGATCTCGAAGAATTCGGCCCGGTTGTAGGCAATACCGCCGCCGGTGCCGCCCATGGTGAAGGACGGGCGGATAATTGCGGGCAGGCCGACATGGTCGAGCGCTTGTGCTGCAATCGCCATGGCATGGCTGATGTAGCGCTGCTTGCGGTCACCTTCGCCGAGGTTCCAGCGGGTTTCCAGAGCATCGAGCGCGGCGTCGAGGTTTTCCGGCTTCTCGGCTTTCAGCGCGGCGCGTTCGGCCTCGTGCGTCTTGCGGTCGGCATTCTTGACGTCGGTGGCGTTGGCCAGCATCGACTTCGGCGTTTCCAGGCCGATCTTGTTCATCGCCTCGCGAAACAAAGCGCGGTCCTCGGCCTTGTCGATTGCGGTGGCGTCGGCGCCGATCATCTCGACCTGATAGCGGTCGAGCACGCCCATGCGGCGCAGCGACAAAGCGGTGTTGAGCGCGGTCTGGCCGCCCATGGTCGGCAGCAGCGCGTCCGGCCGCTCCTTGGCGATGATCTTGGCCACCACTTCCGGCGTGATCGGCTCGATGTACGTGGCGTCGGCCAGCTCCGGATCGGTCATAATGGTGGCCGGATTGGAGTTGACCAGGATGACGCGAAAACCCTCTTCCTTCAGCGCCTTGCAGGCCTGGGTGCCGGAATAGTCGAACTCGCAGGCCTGGCCGATGACGATGGGGCCGGCCCCGATGATCAGGATCGACTTGATGTCGGTGCGTCTTGGCATATCGAAGGTCCGTTCGGCAGGCGGCTTGCACGAAAAACCGGACGGGAAGACCCGGCCGGTTGTGCTCGCGATTCTGGTATCAGGCTAGGAGGGCCTTATAGGGAAGAGTTTTGCCGGATGTAACCCCGAAAATGAGGCAGTAGGGCAGTAGGGCAGTAGGGCAGTAGGGCAGTAGGGCAGAGGTTGAGCGCCCTTTAAACATATTGCCCTACTGCCCTACTGCCTTATTCCCCTTACCACTATCCCCCAGCGCCAGTTGATCCGTAATCTCGAAGCGTTCGGACGCGCCGACGCGGATCATGTTGAGGCTGCCTTCGCGCGTGAAGCGGAATTCGCCCGGCCCATTCGAACCGGCCGGCTTGCCGGCGTAGAAGCTGATGATGCGCGTGCCGCCGTCGGGCCAGGTCACGGTCACGTCGGTTTTGTCGCCGGTGCGCGCGACGCCTGCCTTGCAGTTGGTCATCGGCTGGCCGAGATAGCGCGCGCAAGGAATGACGTTGCCGGCACCTGGGAATGGTGTCCCCGGCGGCTGTAGCCGTGCAACGGTCTGTGCGTCGGGCGGAGGCGCCGCATTGGTCGCGCCGAAATTCTGGACGGGATCCACTGCCGCGGGCGCCGATCCATCAACCTGTCCAGTCGAGGGATTGCCAGCGGCCAGGGCCAGGCGGTAAGCGTCCTCGATAGCCACCCTGCCGATTGCGTCAGCGGAGTTCAGCGACGTTTCGGGAGCAGTTGCGCCGAGGCGCGTTGTCAGATCGGGCAGCGGTTGAGAGGCAGGGCTCTCCGCATTGGCCGCCGCCTGGGGTGTCACTTGCCGGGGATTGATGGGGTCGAGGTAGCGTGCGGGTGCCCATCCGCTCAGCTTCGGGTCGTCAATGTCTTCGACCTTGCACCACTTGTAGCCGCTGACCTCGCCACAGCCGAGATTTTTCACGCTCGATCCACTCGGCAACCGCGCCTCGATCTTGCCCATGGCCGACGCCGTGGCGCGCACGTTCAGAAGGTCATCGGGAGCGAGACCCGTCACAATCGAGATGATGGGCTCCGGCTCCTGGCCGTTGGCCGGCAGCTCCGCCAGCATCAGCGGAGCGGCCACCACCGCAAGCAGCGTCGTCGGGAGTGTTACTGTGCGCCTAATCATCTGCCATGGGCGGTAAGTTCAATTGCCGAAGGCGCGGCCAGGCACGAAAGCGCCGCCGCACGCCAGCCGGTTTTTATAGGCGACGAGGCGGCGCTGTGTAAGCCCGAAAAGGCGCCGCGTGTTGAATCGCGACCAGGCCGCTTCCGTAAACTAACAGCCGGCAAAATATTGCACATTTCATGTAAATATGCACTCTCTCAAGTAAGGTTGAGGAGGGCAATATGGTCGACCTTGAAATATTCGCGCAAGTGGAAAACATAGTTCGCCAGCGTATCAAGAAAACGCGCGCCGAAATTGAGGCTTCACTTGGTCACATCGCCAACGGCAATCCGCTGGCCGCCGAACAGACCCTCTCCAGGCGCCTCGACAGGTTGCAGGTAAAGGCGTCGCTCAGCCGCACCGAAGCGGAGATGATATCGGCAGCAATCGACATGAGATCTGCCGGGGAAAGAAAGGCCGCCGCCAAACAGCCAGGACCGGAGGCAGTTCTCGGCCCAACGCTCGATTTCATCGGGGTCGCATTTCTGGAGCGTGGGCGCCGTGCTGCCGACGCGGTCGGGCGCGTTGCCTTTCTCAACGGCAATCCGCAAGGATCGGGTTTTCTGGTCGGGCCAAGGCTGTTCCTCACAAACAACCATGTGATTTCGTCGCCGGCGGATTCCCGGCGCTTCCAGGTCCAGTTCGATTATGAGCAGGACGGTGCAAATGCCGTGCGCACGCCGACGACGTTCCTGTTCGATCCTGAATCCTGTTTCGTGACCGATAGCATAGAAGGTCTGGATTACACGCTGATCGGGGTCGGCGAGCGGCGTTCCGGCCCAAAGGAACTGGGGGAGTTCGGTTTTATCTCGCTGTCGGACGCGCGCGACAAGCATATGCTCGGCGAAATTGCCAACATCGTCCAGCATCCCGATGGCCGCTTCAAGGAACTGGTGCTGCGTGAAAACCGGCTGGTGGCCCGCGACGAAACGGTTCAAGTGCTGCACTATGTTGCCGATACCGAACAGGGTTCGTCCGGTTCACCGGTCTTCAACAACGAATGGGAGCCCATTGCCCTACACCATTGGGCCGGCCCGTTCCACGAGGTGACGGGCATAGCTGGCTACGCGCTTGCGCGCGAGATCAACGAAGGCATACGGATCAGCGCCATCGTTGACGATCTGGGCGCTAGAAAGTCCAGGTTGCCGGGCTCATCGGCATCGGCGGTTTCGGAAGCTCTGGCGATTTGGTCCGGCACGCCGCGCATGATGGATGAGACAGTTCGGCTGAACGCCGACAGTCGCGGAGACGTGCCGGACAAGCCGGAGCAGCGGCCTGAACCGGATCGCGGCCCGCCGGCGACGAGACATAATGCCGATGGCTCGGTCACGTGGACTTTTCCCGTCGAGATAAATGTCCGGGCGCCGTTGATCGACCGCGACGGAGGCGATGCAAGACGAAACGACGGCAAAGGTCCAGCAAGCGAACCCGCCAAGGTCATGGCCATCGCCGAGGCCGCGGGTTGGAAAACAGAGGATTTCGACGATCGTGGAGGGTATGAACCCGGCTTCATACCGGGCTTTGTCCTGCCAATGCCGACGGTTGCCAATTCACCCTACCGGTTGGCCAAAAACCTTCTTGCCAAACCGGGCGAGGACCCACACGAATTGCGCTACCATCATTTTTCGATCTTGATGAACGCCGATCGCAGGCTTGCCTTCGTCACCGCCTGCAATATCGATGGATCCCGTACCAAGGCGGTCGATCGTGAGGACAAGACGGTCATCGACAACCCGTCGCTTGTCGACTTGGGGGTGGAGTCGATTTCCGGTTCGGAAGCCAGCGATGCTTTCCGGCCCGATCGCCGCATCGACCTTGGCGAGCAGATGACCCAGGAATTCTATTCGAGCCAGAATGTGCCCGGATTTCCCGTCGCAAAATCCAAGGAACGAATCGCTCGAATGTTCCAGAAGGGCCATATTACACTTCGCGGCGACCCCGCATGGGGCGTCGATCAGGAGGCGGTCGCGGCAGAACGCGACACGTTCTTTTATACCAATGCTGCGCCGCAAGTCGGCTTCTTCAATCAGGGAAGCTCGCTTGACCATCCCGGCTCCAAGGGGAAGCTGAGATGGCGCGCGGTGGAAACCTATGTGCTGCGCAACGCTTATACGACGCGAGGCCGGGTCACGGTGTTTGCCGGGCCAGTGTTCCGCGAGGACGATCCTCCCTACCGCTTCGACAGCCATGTTCCGCTGAAGTTCTGGAAGATCGCGCTGTGGTCCGATCAAGGTGGCCTGCGCGCCATCGCGCTGCTGGCCGACCAGAAGCCGGTTTTGGAAGTGATGCCCGAAGCGTTCGGCGAGCGTGCCGAGGCATTCGACGACCCGCTTGAAATTGCCAGGGTATCGGAGTTTCTTTCGACGGTGGCCGAGATCGAACAGCTGACCGGCCTGAACTTTGGCCAGCAGGTGCGCGACGCCGACATTCGGGCCGGTTCCGAATCGGCTCCAGCACAGACTTTCAACCCAAGGCATCTAACGCCCAGTACGTCACGGCCAAAGGCTTCATCGCCCAAGACTTCGACGCCCAAGGCTTCGGCGACCAAGACTTCGACGTCCAAGACTTCGGCGGCCAGCGCCCGACGTCCTGCCAGGCGATCGAAGCGATCCGCGTCCGACGACTGAAGATTGCGGCTTCTGCCGGTCGAAGGCGGTCATCCGTTCAGCTAGGCATGAGCAAGCTCAGCCTGGCATGAGCAAGCTCAGCCTGGGATGAGCAAGCTCAGCCCGGCGGCATGAACGCGTTCCGCGTTCAGCCGGACATAAATCCGGTGCGCAGCGCGTGAGCCCATTCGGGCCGTCCCGCCTGCTCGGCCTGATACGCCGCCGCCTCATGGTCATAGTCGACGGCGATGGATTCGAAACGATCGGGGTGCAAGTCGACGATGCCATAGCGGGCGTGTGGCGAGCCTTGCTCCGAGACATGCGCCGGTGGGGTCGAATCGTCATAGGCCGGGCAGCCGATGCTGCCCGGATTGAAAATGACCGGACCGCCGGGAATGCGGATCAGCTCGCTGCGGTGGCTGTGGCCGCAAAGCATGATGCGGCAGGCGGGATCGACCGCGCCGAGCCGCCGCTCGATTGCGGCCAGCGGCGCGCGCACCAGCCGGCCCTCGACGATCGCGTCAGTCAGGTATTTTTCGTCGTGGTCGGGCCGGGCATGGAAGGCGATCACGCCGGGCGCCACCTCCAGCGTGACGGGCAGCACTTGCAGCGCCTCGCGTTGGCCTGCCGTCAGCCGTTCCTGCGCGTAGCGGTCGGACGGCCACATGGTCTCGTCGGCAGTGTCGCGGGCAACGCGGCGGTCGTGATTGCCGCGTACCGTCGGCAGGTCGAGCGCCTCGAGCCGCTCCATGGTCTCGCGCGGCCACAGCGGGCCGGAAACGCAATCGCCGAGATTGACGATGAGGTCGGCGCCGCCGCGCTGCCGCAGATCGTCGAGCACGGCGTCGAGCGCCAGGACGTTGCCGTGGATGTCGGCGAGGACGGCAATGCGCATGGCAGGCTCCGTTAATTGGAATGGCTGGACGGCAGGTGAAGCTACTTTGCTCGTCTCGCGAAGCGGGCGAGAGCGGAACCCAGCTTCGCGCCCGTCAGGCGCGGACTTCGATCTCGTGGCCGCCGACCGCCGGTAACGACGCGTCGTCGCCGGCCGCGGCAATAACGCTGTCGAGCAAGCCCGGGAAGCGGCGGTCGAGATCGTCACGGCGCAGCGTGATCAATCGGCTGGTGCCAACCGCCTCGGTGCGGGTGACGCCGGCCTCACGCAGCTTGGCCAAATGGTAACTCAGATTGGTCTTCGAGGCGAAGTCGAGGAACCGGCTGCAATTCAGCGGCACGCCCTCTTTGCTGGCGAGATAGCGCACGATGGCCAACCGCGTCGGGTCGCCGAGCACAGCAAGCACGTTCGGCAGGCTGATCTGGTCGGCGGTGGGATGGGGCAAGGTCATGCCCAGGAATTAAGCACATTCGGAGCCGATTTCAACGCATCTCCTCTCGTGGTTAATGGACACATAGTTTCGTCCCGCCGCCCCGTCCTCACACCGGGCTGTCAGGATGGTTCGGCTATTTTGCAGCGGCTTTATTGACATCATGCCCTGTTATGTCCAATTGTTCAATAACCTTTGAACTAAGGAAATTGCCATGGATAAGCGCCTCACCTGGCTTGCGCTCGGATCGTTCACGATTTCGACCGAAGGTTTCGTCATCTCCAGCCTTTTGCCCGATATTGCAAAGGATGCCGCCATCTCCGTTCCGCTAGCCGGCACGCTGATCACCGCGTTTGCGCTCGCCTATGCGATCGGCACGCCGATCCTGGCAACGCTGACCGGCGAATGGGACCGTCGCCGCGTCATCCTGTGGACGCTGGTGTTCTTCGTGTTGGGCAACGTCGCCGCGGCGCTGAGCTCCTCCTTCGAATTGCTGTTGATCGCGCGCATCGTCATGGCGCTGTCGTCAGGCCTGTTTGCGGCGACCGCACAGGGAACGGCCGTTGCGCTTGTCGACGATCATCACCGCGCCCGCGCCATCGCCGTGGTCGTCGGCGGCACTACGGTTGCGGTCGCGGTCGGAGCACCGCTCGGCGCGCTCGTTGCGACGGTTGCCGGCTGGCGCGGCACCTTCTTTGCCATTGCCGGCCTTGGCGCGCTCGCCGGCGCGATCCTGTGGTACCGGCTGCCGCGTGGCATCGTCGGCACAAGGCTGCCGCTCCGGATGCGGCTGGCAGCGGCACTTCGCCCCGGCGTCATGCCTATCCTGGTGACGACCATCCTGGCCCTGATCGGCGCCTTCACCGTCTTTGCCTTTGTCGCGCCGCTCGCGATCGAAGGCGGCGGACTGAACCCGATCGCGCTTCCCGGAATGCTGCTCGCTTTCGGCGTTGGCGCGGTCATCGGCAATATCGGCGGCGGTCAGGCCGCCGACCGTTTCGGCGCGACGCGCACCGTCTGTTGGTCGCTGGCGCTGAGTGCCGCCATGCTGGTCACGTTTTCGTTGATCCCGATGTTCCTGCCGCGCGAGATCGCCGGGCCGGCGCTCATGGCCATGATGGTGCCGTGGGGCATCGTCGGCTGGGCGTTCCCGCCGGCGCAGGCCAGCCGCATCATCAAGCTGGCGCCCGATGCCGCGCCAATCGTGCTGTCGCTGAACGCTTCGGCGCTCTATCTCGGCGTCGCACTGGGTGCCGTGGTCGGCGCCGCGGTGCTGCGCTATGGCGCACCGGCCGACCTCGGCGTGGTCGCGGCGGCATTCCCGATCATCGGTCTGGGCGTAGTGCTGGCGGGCCACCTGGCGGCGCGACCGGTGGCGATGCCGGCCGAATAGGGCTGTTAGCGGAGCTTGTCTGCCGGCCGCCGATAATTCAACTCGCGGCCGGCGGTACGTCGAAATCAAGTGCGGCGATTTCGTCCAGCGCCGCTCGCAGGCTTGCGGCCTGTTTTTTTCCAAACATCTCCTCGAAGCGCTGCTGAGCGACTTGCCACAGCTTCAGAGCTTCTTCGAGCTTGATCCGGCCCTGCGATGTCAGCCTGACGCGCCTGATGCGGCGGTCGGCAGGGTCGGCGAAGGTCTCGATATAACCGTCCCTGATCAGCGGCTTCAGCGTATGACCGAGGGCCGACAGGTCCATGACGAGGGCCGCGGCAATGGCACCCATCGTCGGTTCGTCGCCGATGTGGATCTGGTAGAGCAGGCCCTGCTGCGTGGCCTTCAGACCCGATGGGGCCAGCACATCGTCATAGAACTGGCCCAGTTTCCGCGTCGCGCGGCGCAGCATGGCGTTGTTGCAAAGCGCCAGGCCGGGCAGGGTGGTTTGGGACATTGGCGGATTTCCGATGAGGGACCGGAAGGGCCCCTCGATGCAAACCAGAAATAGTCCTTGCTCCCCCGATTGACAAGATGGTGGCATATGCCTACGTTCCAATGGTGGCATATGCCAATAATTCGTGTGCCAGTCGAAGCAGGGTGTTGCCCTGCGGCACCGGCATTTGGAATCGAACCAGAAGGAACAAGACAATGAGCAATCAGGACAAAGGTACTGCGGTCGTCACCGGCGCCTCGTCCGGCATCGGTGCGATCTATGCCGACCGGCTCGCCGGCCAAGGTTATGATCTGGTGCTGGTGGCGCGGCGCGCCGATCGGTTGGAGGAATTGGCGGAGAGGCTCCGCTTCGCGTATGGCATAAAGGTCAGCGTCATCGGCGCCGACTTGTCCGACGACGGCGATCTGCGACGGGTCGAGCAGGCGATATCAACCGACGACAGCGTGACGCTGCTGGTCAACAATGCCGGCCTTGGCGGCGCGCAGGTGGTGGCAACGGCTGAAGCCGATGTCGCCGAGCGCATGATCAAGGTCAATGTCGTGGCGCTGACTCGGCTGACGCGCGCGGTGCTGCCGGGGCTGCTGTCGCGCAACCGCGGCGCCATCGTCAACATCGCCTCGGTCCTTGCCTTCGATACCTCGTTCGGCGGCATCTACAGCGGCACCAAAGCCTACGTCGTCAACTTCACCGAGGCCTTGCAGCGGGAAGTCGCGGGCACGAAGGTCGCCGTGCAGGTGGTCTTGCCGGGGGCCACGCGGACAGAATTCTGGGAAGTTGCGGGAAGCGATATTGCCAATGTGCCGCAAGAGATCGTGATGACGGCCGACGATCTGGTCGATGCAGCGCTGGTTGGCCTGGCAAAGGGTGAAGCGTTCACGGCACCGGGTCTTGCCGATGTTGCCGGGGTGGATGCCTTTCTTGGCGTTCGGCAAGGCTTCTTCGGCAGTCTTCTGGCCGGCAAGCCGGCGGCGCGTTACACTGCCTGACATAGCTAAAGACTAACCTTACGCTGTCCGCCACATCGGAATGATCGAGGCGGCCAGCAGCAGGCCAAGCACGGCGTTGAGCATGCGCCACTGCCGCTCGGTTCGCAGCAACCGGGCGAGCAGCGTGCCCGCCACGCACCATGCCGCCAAGGATAGAGCCGCTGCAAGGCCGAAGACGGCGCCGAGCAGCAAGGCGAGCTGCAGCGGCCCTTTGGCGAGCGCGGCAAAAGATGCCGCCGCTCCCAGCCCCATGGCCCAGCCCTTTGGGTTCATCCATTGCAGGCCGGCGCCGCCCAAAAAGCTGTTCGGCTTTGCCATGGCCACGTCCAGACTGGGCGGACCGCTGCGGCCGATCTTGAGCGCAAGCCATACCAGATAGAGGGTACCAGCCATTTTCATTGCTAGTTGCAGCGAAGGAGCGGCGGCCAGCAGACCAGCGAGCCCGGCAGCACCTGCCGCAGCCACTGTGGCCAGGCCGGCCGCACTTCCGGCCATCAGCGGGATAGAGCGGCGGAAGCCGAACTGCGCGCCGGACGCCGTCGACAAGGTCGTGGCGATGCCGGGCGTTAAGGTAGAGACCAGCGCGAACAGGACGAGGGGAAGGACGGTTTCAAACATGCTGCTTCCTTTGAAGCCTGCACGGTAGCCTGTTTGGCTCATCAGTAAATGCAATGTTTGCTATGACATGCATTAGCAAATATAATGGCTTGATGCTCCGCAACCTCGACACTGCCCTGATCCGAACCTTTGTCACCGTTGCCGACAGGGCCAGCATGACGGCGGCGGCCAACGCGCTGCATTTGACGCAAGGTGCCGTCAGCCAGCAGGTCAAGCGTTTGGAAGAGGTTCTCGGCTGCAGGCTGTTCGAGCGCGATCGGAGCGGATTGCGGCTGACCCGCTCCGGCGAGCGGCTGTTCGGCAAGGGCAAGCGCCTGCTTTCGCTCAATGACGAGATCCTGGCGGAGATGGCGGGCGATGCAGTTGCCGGTCAGGTGCGGCTTGGCGTGCCGTACGACCTTGTCGGCACCTTGCTTGCGCCGGTGCTCAAGGCCTATGCCGAGGCGTATCCGCAGGTCGAGATCTCGCTTGTCTGCGCCTCGTCGCCGGAGCTGGCTGCGGCCTTGGCGGCCGGCACGATAGAGCTCGCGGTGATCGAGGAACCGGTCGGTCGGTCGGCCGGCGAATGCCTTGTTGTCGACCGGCTGGTCTGGGTCGGCGCCAAAGGCGGCGGCGCCCGCAGCAAACGCCCCTTGCCGGTTTCGATGGTCGCCGAGACCTGCGCGTTCCGTCCGGTTGTACTGGAGGCGCTTAACGAGCACGGGCTGGCATGGCGCACCGTATTCGAAAACGGCAGCATCGACGCGACGACGGCAACAGTGCGTTCGGACTTGGCCGTCACCACCTGGTTGGCGTCGACCGTACCTGCGGACCTTGATATTTTGGCCAACGATCCGGATTTGCCGTCATTGCCGAATTTTGCAATCAATCTGCATTTGCCGAAGCACAGCGTTGCGCCTGCCGTACTGGCATTCGCAGGCCACCTCCGCGATGGATTGGCACGGCGACGAGAGGCGGCTTAAAAACAGCAAAAAGGACGGCCAGTGTTCAGCCGTCCTGGATCGCCCTACGGCATCTACTTCCAGTTTTTGCGCCGCTCGATCTCGGCTTCGGAAGGCTGTTCCGGAACAAAGGACCCGGTCTTGATCTCGCCGGAGCGCTCATAGCTCGCCATGAGGACGCCGGTGGTCGATGCCTGCGAACGGGTCAGCTTGAAGGCGGCAGGTATTGTGCCGCTGCCGAACAGTTTTTTGCCCTTGCCCAGCACCAGCGGGAAAATCTGCAGGCTGATCTCGTCGATCAGGTCATTGGCGAGCAAGGTCTGGATCAGCTCGCTCGACCCCTGGATGAGCAGATCCGGGCCGTCCTCCTGCTTCATCCGGCGCAATCTCGCCACGACGTCGCTGCCGAGCGGCTGGCTGTTTTGCCAGGACAGCGTATCTGGCCTGTGCGTCGCCACATATTTGGTGACGGCGTTGAAGCTGTCGGCGATCGGGTCATTCTTCTGGTAAGGCCAGTGGGCGGCGAAGATGTCGTAAGTCTTGCGGCCGAGAAGCAGCGCGAACGGTTTTGAAAACGTCTCGCCCATGGCGGCGCCCATCACATCGTCCCAGTAGTGGAACGTCCAGCCGCCGAATTTGAAGCCGCCGACCGGGTCCTCTTGCGGACCGCCGGGCGCTTGCATGACGCCGTCGAGGCTGACGAATGTTGCGGCGATGATCTTCCTCATTGGAGCTCCCTTTCCCTGATCCGTGCCGTGATGGCCGGACTTCGAGCCAAGGACGGGCGAACGGACATTTGTCCGACAGCGGCCGGCAAAATTCCAGGGCTGGAAGGGCGGATGACTGCCGGCCTTGTTGCGTCGGTTTGGAGCAGACGCTCAGCCTAAACCAACGACCGTATCGTAGAGCAGCTTGAAGTTGAGCACCAGGATGAGGGCGGCAACCACCCAGGCCAGCACGGCGACGGCGCGGGAAATGGCGAAGTTGCCCATTTTGCGCTTGTCCGAGACGAACTGCACCAGCGGGACGACCGCGAAGGGAAGCTGCATCGACAGGATCACCTGGCTGAAGACCAGCAACTGGCCGGTGCCCTTCTCGCCATAGAGGGCGGTGACGACCACCACCGGGATGATGGCGATGCCGCGCGTCAGCAGGCGGCGCGCCCATTGCGGGATGTGCAGCCGCAAGAAGCCTTCCATCACGATCTGGCCGGCCAGTGTCGCGGTGACCGTCGAGTTCAGGCCGGAGGCAAGCAGGGCCACGGCAAACAGGATCGAAGCGATGCCGAGGCCGAGGAGCGGCGACAGAAGCTCGAAGGCCTGGCCGATCTCGGCAACGTCATGATGACCGGTGCCGTGGAACGCCACCGCCGACACGATCAGGATGGAAGCATTGACGAACAACGCAAGTATCAGCGCGATGGTCGAGTCGGTCGTCGCCCATTTGATGGCGTCGCGCTTGCCGCGATCGGTGCGCTCGTAGGCGCGGGTCTGCACGATCGAGGAGTGCAGATAGAGATTGTGCGGCATCACCGTGGCGCCGATGATGCCGATGGCGATGTAAAGCATCGCTGGATTGGTGACGATCTCGGACGACGGCACGAACATGGCGTGCAGGATGGAGCCGACCGGCGGCGCGGCGGCAAAGATCTGAATGGCGAAGCAGCCGAAGATGACAATCAAAAGTGCTATGATGAAGGCCTCGAGGAAACGGAAGCCCTTGTTCATCAGCAGCAGCAGCAGGAAGGCATCGAGCGCGGTGATAATGGCGCCGCCGATCAGCGGAATGCCGAACAGCAGTTGCAAGGCGATTGCCGTGCCAATGACCTCGGCCAGGTCGCAGGCGATGATGGCCAATTCGCAAGCGACCCAGAGCATGAAATTGACCGGTCGCGGATAATAGGCGCGGCACGCCTGCGCAAGGTCGCGGCCGGTGGCGATGCCGAGCCGGGCGGCGAGCGCCTGCAGCAGGATCGCCATCAGGTTCGACAACATGATGATGAAAAGCAGCGTGTAGCCGAACTGGGCTCCGCCGGCGAGGTCGGTCGCCCAATTGCCCGGATCCATATAGCCGACCGAAACCATGTAGCCCGGCCCCATGAAGGCGAACAGCCGGCGAAGCCAGATCCCCGAGTGCGGCACCGCGATCGTTGCGTTGACTTCGCGCAGGCTGAGCTGCTCGTCGTCCTCCGGGCGGGCAAATCGCCACATGGACCGGGGGGCTGAGGTGGCTTCGGCTTCCGACATGAAATGGCTTTCCACTGGAACGATCGATGTTCTCTCCTTATCTATGCCACGGCTGAACATTATGCAATATGCTATATTTCATTGTCGGAGCTTTTTCGTGTAGCCGCTTGGCCGTGCGGCCGGACCGCAGTGACCGCCGGTTGCGCCGGCCACCGAATGGAAATAAACGGCCAGAACAAATAGGGTTCCGTGTTATGACTGCAATGTCGATTCAAACTGCCGGGAGGAGCGCGTATTGGCGCTGAAGAAAAGACCGGTTCCTCGCGAAAAGCCGCTGCCTGATGCAGAAATCCACTCGGAAGGCTTCAGGCAGACGCGTGAAGCGCGCCGCAGCGCGCTGGTCGAGGATTATGTCGAGCTCATCGCCGACCTGATCGAGGATGGCAACGAGGCGCGCCAGGTCGATATCGCGGCACGGCTCGGCGTCGCTCAGCCGACGGTGGCGAAAATGCTGACGCGGCTGTGCGCCGACGGGCTGGTCTCCCGGAAGCCTTATCGCGGCGTGTTCCTGACCGAGGCCGGCCGCAAGGTTGCGGAAGAGAGCCGCATTCGCCACCAGACGGTCGAGGCCTTCCTGCGCTCGCTCGGCGTCAGTGCCGAGACGGCGCGCATCGACGCCGAAGGCATCGAGCATCATGTCAGCGCCGAGACGCTCGAAGCCTTTCGCAAGGCAATAATCGCCGCCCGCTGAAAAGCACGTGGCGCGACTCGCTTCCCACGAGCAGGGCGAACGCCACAGACCTTGCGATGTTTCGGCCAGAGCAAACAAGCGTCAGCAAGCATTGCTTGTTCGCACGAAAAATACTGTGACTTGGCGTAACCGTTGAGATAATTGTGGTCGTGTCCCATCGAACCGGGACGCGGCCCGATCGGCCGGAAGAAATTGCGTCATGGGGGTTGCCATGCTCTGGAAGGGCCGTCGTCAGAGTGACAATGTCGAGGACGAGCGCGGCCAGAGCGGCGGGTTTGGCGGTGGGCCGGGGCAGTTTCGCATCCCGATCGGCGGTCGCGCCGGCGGCGGCGGCATGTCGGGCATCATTATCGTAGGGTTGATTTTCCTGGCAGGGTGGTATTTCGGCTTCGACCCGAGCCAGATCCTCGATGACAGCGGCTTGCAGCCCGGTGGCGGCGGCCAGATCACCGACAATAGCGGCGGCCAGGGCGGCGGCACCGGTGCGCCCGCGTCCGACGAAATGAAGCAGTTCGTGTCGACCGTGCTGGCCGAGACCGAGGATACCTGGACCGGTATTTTCCAGTCCGAGGGCCTGACCTATCAGGATCCAAAGCTGGTCCTGTTCAGCGGCCGGATCGGCTCTGCTTGCGGTTCTGCCTCATCGGCGGCCGGACCATTCTACTGTCCCAATGATCGCAAGGTCTATCTCGACACCACCTTCTTCCAGCAGCTCGATCAGCAGTTCGGTGCCTCCGGCGATTTCGCACAGGCCTATGTGATCGCGCATGAGGTCGGCCACCACGTGCAGAACCTCGTCGGCATCCTGCCCAAATTCAACCAGATGCGGCAGAATATGAGCGAAGCCGACGCCAACCACATGTCGGTGCAGGTCGAGTTGCAGGCCGACTGCTTTGCCGGCATCTGGGCACATTTCACCGGTCAGAAGGGCATCTTGGAACAGGGCGACATGGCGGAGGCACTGAACGCCGCCAAACAGATCGGCGACGACACGCTGCAGAAGAAGATGCAGGGCTACGTCGTGCCGGAAAGCTTCAACCACGGCACGTCGCAGCAGCGGCAGACCTGGCTGGCGCGAGGTTTCCAGAACGGCAAGCTTTCGGACTGCGACACGTTCAACAACCCGATCTGAGCCGACAGTTTTCTCGTAGTTATCTGAGAGACTGCATCGCAGTCAGGGGATGTCAGGATGAAAACACTCTGCCCGTTCCCTCATTGTTCCCGGCGATGTGCTCGCCTATAAGGTGTGTCCCCGTTCGCTCGGGCGGCCCGAGGAGATACCATCATGATAGACCCAAAAACCGCCAGGCGGGGCCTTGCGCTTGTTTTCACCACCCTGCTGCTCGACGTCATCGGCTTCGGCATTATTATGCCGGTGCTGCCGGCCTATCTCAGGGAATTGACCGGCGTCGGCATCAGCGAGGCGGCTATCGAGGGCGGCTGGCTGTTCTTCGTCTATGCGGCGATGCAGTTCGTTTTCGCACCAGTGATGGGCGGGTTGAGCGACCGGTTCGGGCGGCGGCCTATCCTGCTCGCCTCGGTGCTGACGTTCGCTATCGACAATCTGATCTGCGCTATCGCCTGGTCCTATCCGATGCTGTTCATCGGCCGCGTGCTGGCCGGCATTTCCGGCGCCAGTTATTCCACGACATCGGCATTCATCGCCGATATCTCGACCGACGAAAATCGTGCGAAGAATTTTGGGCTGCTCGGCATTGCTTTCGGCGTCGGCTTCGTCATCGGGCCGGTTCTGGGCGGGTTGCTCGGCACGTTCGGGCCGCGTGTGCCGTTCTATTTCGCTGCAGGGCTTGCGTTCGCAAACTTTCTGATCGCGCTGTTTCTGTTGCCGGAAACACTTGATAACAAGCACCGTCGCCGCTTCGAGTGGAAACGCGCCAACCCGGTCGGCACGCTCGTCCAGATGCGCAACTACGAAGGTATCGGCTGGATCGGACTTGTCTTCTTTCTGATGACGCTGGGGCACATGATGTATCCTGCGGTCTGGTCGTTCGTCTCCAGTTATCGCTATGGCTGGAGCGAACAACAGATCGGCTTCTCGCTCGGCGCTTTCGGCCTGTGCGGGGCGATCGTCATGGCGACTGTCCTGCCGCGCGTGATCCCTAAACTTGGCGAGTGGAAGACGGCGGTAATCGGTCTGGCATTTACCGCACTCAGCGCCTTCGGCTACGCCTTCGCGTCACAAGGCTGGATGATCTATGCAGTGATCGTCGTCGGATGTCTCGAGGCGTTGGCCGACCCGCCGCTCAGAAGCCTTGCGGCCGCCAAGGTGCCACCTTCCGCCCAGGGCGAACTCCAGGGCGCAATGACCTCGATCTTCTCGATCACCTCGATCATCACACCGCTGCTTTATACGGCGATCTTTTCCTGGTTCACGGGGCCGAACGCGCCCGTGGTTTTCGGCGGTGCCCCGTATCTGCTCGGCGCGATTTTCCTCACGCTGGCGCTCGTCGTCTTCGTCACCAGGGTGGCCAAGCCGACGCCGAAGGAAGTCAGACGCATGCACGCGCAGGAAGCGGTGACGGACGGGGCTTGATTGGCGCCGGGAACCCGGCCGGCGCCCGTCAGTCGAATCCGTTTTTACGCAATGCGCTAAACACGCTCGGCCAGTGCCGGCTCGCCGCGCTTTTCGCGGATCAGGTTGACGAAGCGGCGAAACAGATAGTGCGAATCCTGCGGCCCGGGCGAGGCTTCGGGATGATGCTGGACCGAGAAGACCGGTCTGCCGGTGAGCGCAATGCCGCAATTCGAACCGTCGAACAGCGAGACATGGGTTTCCTCGACGCCGCTCGGCAACGAGTCGGCGTCGACGGCAAAGCCATGGTTCATCGAGACGATCTCGACCTTGCCGGTGGTGTGGTCCTTGACCGGATGATTTGCGCCGTGGTGGCCCTGATGCATTTTCGCAGTCTTGCCGCCCAGCGCCAGCGCCAGCATCTGGTGGCCGAGGCAGATGCCGAACAGTGGGATATCGGACTTCAAAAGATCCTGAATGACCGGCACGGCGTAGTCGCCGGTTGCTTCCGGATCGCCAGGGCCGTTGGATAGAAAAATGCCGTCGGGCCGCATCGCCAGGATCTCCTCGGCGCCGGTTTTTGCCGGCACCACGGTGACCTTGGCGCCGAGGCCGGCCAGCAGGCGCAATATGTTGCGCTTGACCCCGTAGTCGACGGCAACGACGTGCATCGACGGATCAGCCTGTTCGCCAAAGCCCTCGTTCCAGACCCAGGGCGTCTCGCGCCAGACCGAGGATTGACCGGAGGTGACCTCCTTGGCCAGATCAAGCCCGATAAGCCCCGACCATGCGGCGGCGCGGCGCTTGAGATCATCGACGTCGAAGATACCGTCGGGCGCGTGCGCGATGACGGCGTTTGGCATGCCCTTTTCGCGGATCAGCGCGGTCAGCGCCCGCGTGTCGATGCCTGAAAGTGCGACGATGCCGCGCTTCTTCAGCCACTGGTCGAGACCGGTTCCGGCGCGATAATTCGACGGGTTGGTGACGTCGGCCTTGAACACGGCGCCGACGGCACCGGCGCGGGCCAGCGGGTTGAGGTCCTCGATATCTTCGTCGTTTGTGCCGATATTGCCGATATGCGGAAAGGTGAAAGTGACGATCTGGCCGGCATAGGATGGGTCGGTGAGGATCTCCTGATAGCCGGTCAGCGCAGTGTTGAAGCAGACCTCGGCGACGGCGGAGCCGGCGGCGCCCAGACCGCGACCCTCGATGACGGTGCCGTCGGCCAGCACCAGCAGAGCAGTCGGCTTGTCGGTGGCCCAAGGGGGGGGCGATGCGGCGGTCATCGTTGCCACGGCGGCACTCCTAAAGGTGCGCCCTCAGTCGGCGCAACAAAAAGCGCGAAGCGGCGATCTCACAGCCTCGGCGCGCTAAGTTTTCACGTGTGCATGTCGTTGCCCAAAACAGCTACGCACTTTTGGGCGACGTGCACTAGAATTCAGTTCATGCAAGGCCCAGTACATAGGGGAAGGCGCCAAGGCGGTCAATGATGCCAGGAAGTGCGAGCCCGGATTTATTTCGTCGAACAATATCAGGGATTTGCCCGTAGTGTCGCATTTGCGTTGGGCTGTCGGCACGGCTATTGTCCGCCGCATTCGAAGGAGAAAGCACTATGCGAGGCAAAATCGCCGAATCCCTGAAGAGCGCGATGAAGGCGCAGGACAAGCGCCGGCTGCCGACATTGCGGCTGATCCAGGCGGCCATTCACGACCGCGACATCGCCAATCGCGGCGCCGGCAAGGAGCCGGCGAGCGACGACGAAATCCTGCAGATACTGGCCAAGATGGTGAAGCAGCGCGAGGAATCGGCCAAGGCGTTCGATGACGGCAAGCGGCCGGAGCTTGCGGCGCAGGAGCGCGACGAGATGGCCATCATCCGCGACTTCCTGCCGACGCAACTGGGCCAGGTTGAGACGGAAAGCGCCGTCCGTTCCGCGATTGCCGAGACCGGCGCCAGCGGCGTCAAGGACATGGGCAAGGTGATGGCGGCGCTCAAGGAGAAATACGCCGGTCAGATGGATTTCTCCAAGGCGAGCGGCATCGTCAAGAGCCTGCTTCAGTAAGCTGCCGAAGGCCCTTGCCGTCGCGCCCGTGATCGAACTCGTCAAACCGGCGCTTGAACACCTGCCGTCCTACAAGGCGGCCCTCGAGCGTGGCTGGTCGCCGGACAATGTGCGGCTACTCGACGCGACGCGCGAGCAGCTTGCGGCAATCGAAAAGGATCCAGCGACTTTCCTTGGCGATCTCGACGATTCCGATGGCAAGGGACCGCCGATCACCTTGCCCGACGGTTCGACGGTGCCGCGGCTGCCCGGATTCCGGCGCTGGATCTGGGACGGGGAAGTCGCAGGCTCAATCGGCTTGCGCTGGCAGCACGGCACCGCGGCGCTGCCGTCGCATGTGCTCGGCCACATCGGCTATGCGGTGGTGCCGTGGAAACGGGGACGCGGCTATGCGACCGAGGCGCTGCGGCTGATGCTGGTGGAGGCGAGGGCTGTTGGCCTGCCCTTCGTCGAAATCACCTGCAAGCCTCACAATGTGCCCTCGCAGAAGGTCGCTCTGGCCAATGGCGGCCGGCTCGTCGGGCGTTTCTTCGAGGACGCCGCCTATGGCGGCGCGGAAAGCCTGCGCTACCGGATCGATCTGTAGCCCTATTCGGCGGCAGCCGGCAGCGGCGGCGCAGCCCGGCTTCGCCATTCCCAGACATGCGAGGCAAGCGCAACCGCGACCGCGACCAGCATGGCGACCGCGCCAACCACCGGCAGGCTGCGATAGCCATAGCCGGCATTGAGCATGGCCGCGCCGAGCGATGCGGCGAGCGCGATGCCGACATTGAAGCCCGACGGAATGAGCGACGAGGCAAGATTGGAGGCGTCCGCGGTCCAGGTCAGTATGCGGGTCTGGATCGGCGTGCCGATGGCGAAGTTGAGGCCGCCCCAGACGAAGATCGCTATCACCATCGGCAGTGGGTAAGAACTGACGGCATAGATCAAGGCGAGCATCACCGCCTGCAGGAAAAGCATGGCGATGAGCGACGACATTAGCTTCCAGTCGGCGAGCCGCCCGCCGACGAAGACGCCGATCGTTGCGCCGACCCCGTTGAGCAAGAGCACCCAAGGTATCCATTTCTCGTCGAGGCCTGTGACCTCAAGCAGCGTCGGCGTGATATAGGTGAACAGGCCGAACTGGCCGATCATCAGCATCAGCATGATAATGAGCGAGGTCCAGACCTGCTGACGTGCGAGCACGCGGACCTCGCTTCCAAGGCTCACTGACGGGCTCGACGATCCCGTCTTGCGCGGCAGCAGAGCGCCGATTGCCGCGAAGGCCACCACACCGAGCGCGCACATCACCCAGAATGTTGCACGCCATCCCCAGACGTTGCCGATTGCCGTGCCGGCCGGAACGCCGATGACGTTCGATACGGTGAGGCCGGACAGGATCAGCGCCACCGCCATGCCGCGCTGGTCTTCGCGCACGAGGCCGACGGCCACCACCATGGCAACGCCGAAATAGGCGCCATGCGCCACGGCCACCGCTATCCGCAACAGCAGCATCGAGGCGAAGTCGGGCGCCAGCGCGCAGGCGGCCTGGCCGATGGTGAAGGCTGCAGTCAGTCCAAGCAGCAGGGCCTTGCGGGAGAACCTTTTGGTGGCGAGCGCCAGCAGCGGGCCGCCGACTGCAATGCCGCCGGCATAGCCGGAAACGAGATAGCCGGCGGTCGGAATCGCGACGCCAAGGCCATCCGCCACCTGCGGCAGCACGCCGGCGATGACGAATTCGGTGGTGCCGAAGGCGAAGGCAGCTATGAACAGGGCAATGAGGGGCAGCATGGCGCGAAGGAGATCCTCGGACAAGCTGGCCTCAAACCACGGATGAGGGCGGCGGGCAATCCAGAAATTGGCGACGCCGCTTTAGCTTTTCTTGATCGCCGGTCTGGCGCCCGCCGCGGAGGCAAGAGCTAGGCGGCTGCCTTCCTCCCGTAAGGAATTTTCAGCCACGCCCGTTCGTGAAGATAATAGAGCAGCGACTTGGTGACGACCTCGGTCAGGCCGATGGCCGCGGCGAGCTTGATGCTTCCGGTCACGACGAGCGAGATGATCATTGTGTCGATGGTGCCGGTGACGCGCCAGGAAAGCGCCTTGGCGAAACTGCGAGAATGGGTGTCCATCGACTTTCCTCCCGGTAGATATGGGACGATCCTTTAGCCGACAGACGGGAAAACGCGCAAAGATAATTTTTGCGCATTGGCCCACAGCAATTTTCATAGGCGATGTTCTGAAGCTACCTGGCCTGTGGACGCAATCTATCCAGCCTTCAGCCGTGAACCGGTGAGCAGACCGCGCTCCTCAAGCACGGGATAGGCCATCGAGGCGAGCAGCGAGTTGATCTGCTTGAGGTCCCGAATGGTGTCGAGATGGATGGAACTGGTCTCGACACTCTTGGCGGTGCCGTCGCGCAGCCGCACGAAATGGCTCTGGCTGGTTTCCTTCTCGCGGTCGCGCAGCCGGTCCTTTTCCAGCACCAACTGGCGAGCGGTCTCCGGATCGCGAGACACCAGCACGTTGAAGGCAAGCCTGGCATTGGCAAGCACCAAGGCATGGAAGGCGCAAAGCTCACGCCATCCTTCCGGCGTGAACTCCAGCCCGCGCTCGAATTTCTTCTTCACGTGGACCAGCATGTTGCGCACGATGATGTCGCCGACCTGCTCCAGCTTGACGCAGGCGCCGATCAGCTCCTGGCAACGCAGGGCCTCGTCCTCGCTCAGCGGGTTCTTGGTGACCCTGGCCAGATAGAGCTTGATCGCCGCGTGCTTTCTGTCGACACGGTCGTCGAGTGCGGCCAGCGCGCCAATCTTGTCGGCATCGGCGCTCTCATAGAGCTCGATGATCCGTTTCAGCATGATCTCGACCGTTTCGCAGACCCGCACCACCTCGCGGGTGGCGTTGGCTAATGCCTGGCTCGGCACGTCGAGCGCACTTTCGTTGAGCGCGGAAAGCTCAACGACGTCGAGCGCGTCGGCGGGCTGCGGCTTGGTGCCCAGCGCCACGATCTTTTCCGAGGCGCGATAGACCAGGCGCGCCAGCGGCACGCCGGCGATCAGGATCAAGATGTTGAAGGCGATGTGGGCATTGACGATCTGCTCGGGCACGGTGCTGCCCAAGAAGGCGACCCGCGGCTTGAACGTCAGGAACAGGATCAGCATGATCAGCGAACCCATACCGCGCATCAGGAGATTCCCGATCGGCACGATGCGAACGCCGGGCTCTGCGTTGCGGGTTAGAAGCGGCGCGATGATCGAAGAGCCGAGATTGACGCCGAGCACCAGCACGATGCCGAGTTCGGGCGGGATGAAACCGCGACCGGCGAGCGTCACCATCAGCAGCACCGCGGCGATCGAGGAATGGAACAGCCAGGTGACCAACGCCGCCAGAAGATAGGCGGTGACCGGATCGCCGGAGAAGTAATCGACGATGAGCGGCATCAGCGTGCTCTGGCGCAGCGGCTCCGACGCCTGGCCGATCATCTCCAGCGACAGAAGCAGCAGGCCGATGCCGACCAGGATGCGGCCGAACTGGCGCCAGTCGCGCCGCTCTGTGGCCATGAACATGACCGTGCCGGCGACCAGGCAGACCGGCACCAGCAGCGACAGATCGAAGGTAAGCAGCTTGACCACCAGCGCCGAGCCGATCTCGGCACCGCGCACCGCAAGCTGGCCCGACATGCCGCTGACAATACCGGAGCCGGCGAATGAGCCGACCAGCAAGGTGACGGCGGTCGAGCTTTGCAGTGCGACAGCCAGGCCGCAGCCGGCCAGAACCGCCATGAAGGGATTGCGCATGGTGGCGCGCAGTTTGTGGCGCAGCACATCGCCGTAGGCGCGCTCGACGCCGGTCTTCACCAGACGGGTGGCAAACAGCATCAGTGCCACCGCACCGGCAAGGTGCAGCAAAACGACGGAGCCACTCATGCCCGACTCCGCAACCCGACCGGTATCAGCGACGCGGGCGCCGTGACGTCAAGGGTGCAAAAGTGGGCGCGAATCGTGGACATTGCAGAGGTTGATATTACTCCGATTTATTTTAGCCGAATAATAAATTTTGCCCGGTTCGGACGCATGTTGGCACGCGACGGGGCGTGTCGGAAATGGATGGCTGACAAAATGGTTGCATTGCCCGCGGAGTTGCGGAGGGTCACGCGTCCATGCTCGGACGGCCGCTTTAAAGGTAGCGCTGAATTAGGCGTTCTAACTGTAGGAAATCATTACGAAAACGTAATATCTGTGTTCAGTGTCGGTTCATCCTTCCGGCTCTAATCCGTAGGCATCGACAACCAAGGAGTACCCGCTATGAAACGCATCGTTCTTTCCGCGATTGCCTTCTCGATGCTGGCTGCAACCGCCTTGCAGGGCCAGGCTGCACCACTGACCACACCAAACGCGCCGCAGTCGAACTACAGCCAGGTCGACTGGCAAAGGCCCGGCAGGCATGTCGACGTGAACAAGCATATCGACGTAAACAAGCGCGTCGTAGTGAAGAAGAAGATCGTCGTGAAGCGCAGCCATTGGCGCAACGGCCAGAGATATTCCAGCTGGAAGCGTCACCAGCCGATCCGCGACTATCGGCACTATGGCCTGCGCCGTCCGGGTCCCGGGCAGGAATGGATCCGGGTCGGCAACGACTATCTGCTGGTCAGCGTTCTCTCCGGCCTGATCTTCGGCGCCATCGCCGCGCAGTGAGCCCGGAACGGCTGACCGCGCTGCGTCGGTTTAGATCGAGAAGGCGGCCCGCGGGCCGCCTTCTCTTTTTGGCCTGTGAAAACCGGGTATGATCGCCATTAGGAGTCGTCGGGCTTCGACCGTGTGATTATATGGAGGCCAAACGAGCTGTCCCCCATGCGCTTTCCGCCTGCTTTCCTCGACGAGATCCGCGACCGCGTGCCGATTTCTTCGGTGATCGGCCAGCGCGTCGCGTGGGACAGGAAGAAGACTAACGCCCCGCGCGGCGACTATTGGGCGTGCTGTCCCTTCCATGGCGAGAAGAGCCCGTCCTTCCACTGCGAGGACAAGAAGGGCCGCTACCATTGCTTCGGCTGCTCGGTTTCGGGCGACCATTTCAAGTTCCTGACCGAACTTGACGGGATGAGCTTTCCTGAAGCGGTCGGGAAGATCGCCGACATGGCCGGCGTGCCGATGCCGGTTCGCGATGCCCAGGAGGAGCGGCGCGAAAAGGAACGCGCCAGCCTGACTGACGTCATGGAGATGGCGACGGCGTTCTTCCAGGAACGGCTGCAGGGACCGGAAGGGGCAAAGGCCCGCGCCTATCTGCGCGACCGAGGGCTGACACCGGCGACGCAGCAGTCTTTCCGCCTCGGCTATGCCCCCGACAGCCGCAATGCGCTGAAGGAGCATCTTGCCGCCAGGGGTGTCCCCAAGGCCGACATCGAGGCGTGCGGGCTGGTGCGCCATGGCGACGACGTCCCGGTTTCCTACGATTGGTTCCGCGACCGCATCATGTTCCCGATCCCGGATTCCAGGGGCAAGATCATCGCCTTCGGAGGGCGGGCACTGGCGCCGGATGCGCTGGCCAAATATATGAACTCGCCCGATACGGAGCTCTTCCACAAGGGCAACGTGCTCTACAATTTCGCCCGTGCGCGGCAAGCACTGGGAAAGGGGGCGCTGGCCAAGGGCGGCACCGTCATTGCCGTCGAAGGCTACATGGATGTGATCGCGCTGGCGCAGGCCGGCTTCGAAAACGTGGTGGCGCCGCTCGGCACCGCGTTGACTGAAAACCAGCTCGAACTTCTATGGCGCATGGCTGGCGAGCCGGTGCTGTGCTTCGACGGCGACCAGGCCGGGTTGAAGGCAGCGTGGCGCGCCGCCGACATGGCGCTGCCGGCGGTCCAGGCAGGCCGCTCCGTGCGCTTCGCCCTGCTGCCGGAGGGCAAGGATCCCGACGATCTGGTCAAGGGTGACGGGCCGGATGCGTTCCGCGCCGTGCTTTCCGAGGCACGGCCGCTGGCCGACCTCTTGTGGATGCGCGAGACCGCCGGCGGCATCTTCGACACGCCGGAACGGCGGGCGGAGCTCGAAAAGACGCTACGCGAACTGACCAGCCGCATCCGCGACGAGAGCCTTCGCTATCACTACCAACAGGAAATGCGCGAGCGCGTGCAGAGCTTCTTCGGTGCCCAGCGCGGACGCCAGGGACGTCAGGACGGACGGCCCGGTGAGCGCTTCCCGGGCAGGGTCTCAGCACCCGGCGGACAGTTTGCACGTGGCGGCAATGCCGGTGGGCGCACCGCGATCACCGAAAGCCTCGGCCGCTCGGCGCTGGTCAAACGCGGCGGCGAGGGCATGTCGGTGCGCGAGGCGACGATCATTGCGGCCCTCGTCAACCATCCCGTGCTGATCGACGAGAATTTCGCCCATGTCGAGTTCCTCGATCTCGCCAATTCCGATCTGAAGCGGCTGCATGCGGCCATCCTCGACGCCATGGCGCACGATATGGCCAACAACCGCGAGGCTGTAATCGCGACGATCGAGCGGGCCGGCTGCGGTGAGATCTGGCAGCGCGCGGTGGCGCTGATCAAACGTGCGCGGCAATGGCCGGCGCTGGAAACGGCAGCACTCGACGATGCTCGCGATGCGTTCAGCCAAGCTCTCCACTTGCAGCGCAGCGCGCGCACCTTACATAAGGAGCTGAAGCAGGCGGAAGCAGCGCTCGCCAGCGATCCCACGGACGAAAATTACCGGCACCTGGTCGAAATCCAGGCGCAATTTCGTGATGTGCAGGCAACGGAAGCGCTGATCGAAGGGTTTGGCGTATCGTCGGGCAGAGCTGGGCGCGTTTAGATCGAAGCCTCCAGAAGACTGAAATGTAAGGACGTGCTTGCGCGTTGAATAATGTAAGGACGTGCTTGCGCGTTGAATCAAGCGTGCGGTGCTCTAAGTCGGGTAATTGATTCGCTTTTTTCATGCGAATCATGCGAGAGGCGCTTGACCTTCCGCCAGAATGGCGGAATCAGGTCGATTCGAAACGTTAACCCGTCCCGGCATCGACGGGAATGCAGCGATGTAAGGTACTGATCACTGGACAGGCAGTCAGCTTGCCACAGATATCAGGGTTAATCTGGACTTAACGAGAGATGCAGTTACTGGCCCGGTAAAGCGCGTTCTGGAAGGAGCGCATCCAATTTGACCGGACCGGCAGCTTACGCGGCTTTGATACTCAGCCGCTTGGAGAAAATAAAGACTATGGCGACAAAAGAAAAGGAAGAAGTCGAGACCGAACGCGAGGCCGCGACCGATGGCCCTCTGCTCGACCTTTCCGACGATGCTGTCAAGAAGATGATCAAGGCCGCCAAGAAGCGCGGTTATGTCACCATGGACGAGCTGAATTCGGTGCTGCCCTCGGAGGAAGTGACCTCCGAGCAGATCGAGGACACGATGGCCATGCTTTCCGACATGGGCATCAACGTGGTCGAGGACGACGAGCAGGGCGAGGAGCCCGAAGCCGCCGATACCGCCGCTGACGCCGAGGAAGACGCCAACGAGCTGGCCGAGCAGACCGGCACTGCCGTCGCCGCCACCACGACCAAGAAAGAGCCGACCGACCGAACCGACGATCCGGTCCGCATGTATCTGCGCGAGATGGGCTCAGTCGAGCTTCTGTCGCGCGAGGGCGAAATCGCGATCGCCAAGCGCATCGAGGCCGGCCGCGAGACGATGATCGCGGGCCTGTGCGAAAGCCCGCTGACTTTCCAGGCCATCATCATCTGGCGTGACGAGCTCAACGAATCGAAGATCCTGCTGCGCGAGATCATCGACCTCGAGGCGACCTATGCCGGGCCGGAGGCCAAGCAGGCGCCGGTTGTCGAGCGTATCGAGGAAGCCAAGACCGAGGAAAAGTCGCGCCGTTCGCGCGAGGACGAGGACGACATCACCAATGTCGGCGGCGACACGCGTGGCCTGGTGGACGATGACGAGGAAGACGATGACGAGGCGAGCCTGTCGCTGGCGGCCATGGAAGCGGAACTGCGCCCGCAGGTGATGGAGACGCTCGACGTCATTGCCGACACCTACAAGAAACTGCGCAAGCTGCAGGACCAGCAGGTCGAGAACCGGCTGGCTGCCGCGGGCACGCTGTCGCCCAGCCAGGACCGCCGGCTGAAGGAATTGAAGGACCAGCTGATCAAGGCGGTGAAGTCGCTGTCCTTGAACACGGCGCGCATCGAGGCGCTGGTCGAGCAGCTCTACGACATCAACAAGCGACTGGTGCAGAACGAAGGCAAGCTGCTCAGGCTGGCCGAAAGCTATGGCGTGCGCCGCGAGGAATTCCTCAAGGAATATCAGGGCTCGGAGCTCGATCCGAACTGGACCCGCTCGATCGGCAATTTGACTTCGCGCGGCTGGAAGGAATTCACCAAGAACGAGAAGGACGCCATCCGCGACCTGCGCGCCGAGATCCAGAACCTCGCCACCGAGACGGCGATTTCGATCCAGGAATTCCGCAAGATCGTCAACCAGGTGCAGAAGGGCGAGCGCGAAGCCGCGATCGCCAAGAAGGAAATGGTCGAGGCCAATCTGCGCCTCGTCATCTCCATCGCCAAGAAATACACCAATCGCGGCCTGCAGTTCCTCGACCTGATCCAGGAAGGCAATATCGGCCTGATGAAGGCGGTCGACAAATTCGAATACCGCCGCGGCTACAAGTTCTCGACCTACGCGACGTGGTGGATCCGGCAGGCGATCACCCGTTCGATCGCCGACCAGGCGCGCACCATCCGCATTCCGGTGCACATGATCGAAACGATCAACAAGATCGTGCGCACCTCGCGCCAGATGCTGCATGAGATCGGCCGTGAGCCAACGCCGGAAGAACTGGCGGAAAAGCTCGCCATGCCGCTGGAAAAAGTGCGCAAGGTGCTGAAGATCGCCAAGGAGCCGATCTCGCTCGAAACGCCGGTCGGCGACGAGGAGGATTCGCATCTTGGCGACTTCATCGAGGACAAGATGGCGATCCTGCCGATCGACGCAGCGATCCAGGCCAATTTGCGCGAGACGACGACGCGCGTATTGGCCTCGCTGACGCCGCGCGAAGAGCGCGTGCTCAGAATGCGCTTCGGCATCGGCATGAACACCGACCACACGCTTGAAGAGGTCGGCCAGCAATTCTCGGTCACCCGCGAGCGCATCCGCCAGATCGAAGCCAAGGCGCTGCGCAAGCTCAAGCACCCGAGCCGGTCGCGCAAGCTCAGAAGCTTCCTCGACAGCTGAGGCCGGGTGACGGATAAGCAGTTTCAAGGGCGCCGGTGGCGCCCTTTCCGTTTGGGCACAGGCGATCACGATTGAAGGCGCCGCTCTTGCGTGTCGTGCCCTACGAGAGGATAATTCCGCGACGGACGCATTCTCTGGGCGACAAACCCGGATGCCCGCCCCGGCAGTTGGACGCCGTGCTCCGTGGCACCGGAGGGAGGTGTGCCATGACAACTTACATCGTGCTGATCAACTGGACGGAGCAAGGCGCCAAAAACGTGCGCGAATCGCCGAAGCGGCTCGATGCCGCCAAGAAGCTGCTGGGAGACATGGGCGGGTCCTTCAAGGCATTTTATCTCACCATGGGGGATTGCGACATGGTGGCCGTGCTCGAAGCGCCCGACGATGCCGTCCTGGCTCGTTTCTCGTTAATGCTGGCGACGGCTGGCAACGTCAGGACTCGGACGCTCAAGGCTTTCCCGGAGGATGCCTATCGCGAGATCATCACCTCGCTCGGCTAAGCCGCGGCGCCTGAAGCGCGTCGCGCTGAACGGCCTTTGCGACGCGCTTTAAGCTCTTCTTTTTATGCATGTCGTTATCGTAAAACCGCTGCGTACCCTTTGGGCGACCTGGATCAGCGAAACCGGCCATTCCGCCGGTATCGTGTCACGTTGCGGCGCAACGGCATTTCTCGGATAATCCGTGCGTGTCCTCTGGTGCCGTTTCGAAACATGAGCAAGCCTCTGCTGACCGTCTGGTACAATACGCGCTGTCCGGTCTGCGATGCCGGTATCAGCCGGCAGAAGCGGCGACTGATCGAGGCGGTCAAGGCCGGGCGGATCGAATTTCGCGACATCAATGCCGAACCGGCGGCGCTGGCCGGATACGGCATCGGGCTGGAGGACATCCGGCGCCGGCTGTATGCGATCGACGCCGACGGCAAATTGCTGGCCGGCGCCGATGTTGCCATTGCTGTATGGCGGACGACGCCCGGCGAAGGCTGGCTCGCAACGCTGTTCGGCAATCCCGGCGCACTGCCGTTGACGCGCTATGGCTATGATCGCTTCGCCGATCTGCTCTATGCATGGAACCGGCGCAAAGGCCGCTGGTAACGGTATTATTCGCTCCGCACCGAAAGGTCCGGAGATTGTTTCCAGGCCTTTCGCGTGCCCTGCTATCGAGCCACGGGCTCGCAAAGCCAGCCAATGATGCAGCGCACCGCCGGCAGTACCGGCAGCAGCGTCGGAAAGGCCACCAGCCAGGACAGGCCCCAAGCCGTCAGCCAGGTGGCCGGCATGTCGGGCTGGAAGCCAAGGCTTTTCAGTGTCGAGATGAACGACACGATGAACGTCATCAGCAACGACAGCACCAGCGGGCCGAGCACGGCGGCATAGCGCGCAGGCAGCTTGCTGCGCGGGGTTTTCATGGTCATTTGGATTTCCCTGAAGCATCCGGTTCGTCGCCTTGCATCCATTCGCCGGTATTGTCGGCGTAACTGCCCGGAACGACCGGGGTGGATGCGTTGCTTCACGTCAGACGCTTACGGAGCGGCCTTCGGCCCTCATGCAACCTCTAGCTGCCCTCGCTGGCGAAATCAATCCTGCTGGTGCCATTTTCAGATACATCGTAAGATATATCTTGACTCGACCATGGCGGGCACTTAGTTGAGATATATCGTAAGACATAACTCAAGGAGCAGACAATGCACAAAGGCAATCATTTCGGGCATCATCGTTTTGGCGAACACGCCGAGCGCGTTTTCATGCATATGGCCGGCAAGTTCGGTGGGCGCGGCGGCTTCGGTCCGTTTGGGCATGGCATGAGGGGCGGCGGACGCGGCGGGCCGGGCGACATGTTCCGCGCCGGGCGCATGCTGGCCGACGGCGACCTCAAGCTGATCACGCTGTCGCTGCTGGCCGAGGCGCCGCGGCACGGCTACGACATCATCAAGGCGCTGGAGGAGCGCACCAGCGGCTTCTACAGCCCGAGCCCCGGCGTGGTCTACCCGACGCTGACCTTCCTGGAGGAGGCCGGCTACGCCGTTTCTGCGCCGGAAGGCAACAAGAAGGTGTTTTCAATCACCGAGGCGGGGCAGGCGCATCTCAACGAAAATCGCGAGATGATCGACCACGTGCTCGACCACCTCGAGCGCTTCGGCCGCAAGATGGCGAAGGCGCGCGACTGGTTCGGCTGGAACGATGACGGCGACGGTGGCCGGCGCGGCCGCGGCCGCTCGGAAAAGCGCGACGAGTTTCGCGCCGTGCGCCACCGGCTGCGCGCCGCGCTCGGCGAAATCGTCGATGCGCCTGAAGCAAAGCAGGCCGAGGCAATCAGCATATTGGAAGCTGCCGCAGAGGCCTTGGAAGCGTTGTCGCGCGACTGATCTCTGGCTGCCAAGCCAGCTGCGGCCCTTGCCCGCTCGGCCAAGGACCGGTACTGAAAATCATCCTGCACCGCGCTATGTGGTGCAGGATGATTGCCGTTGGAGGATACCCCATGTCTTTTCTGAAGCGTCTTTTCGGCGGAGGCAACGAAGCCGCCGAGCCAAAGACAGCGGCGCCGGCAAAGCAGATCGAGCACAAGGGATTTTTGATCAGCGCCACGCCCTACAAGGCGGAGGGCCAGTACCAGACCTGCGGTGTGGTTTCGAAGGAGATCGACGGCGTGATGAAGGAGCACAAATTCATCCGCGCCGACCGCTTTGCCGGGCTTGATGACGCTGTCGACATCTCGATCAAAAAGGGCATCCAGCTGGTCGACGAGCAAGGCGAGAAGATCTTCGGATAGATCGGCTACTACAGCCTTGGGTCGATTGGCTCGCTTTCCAACGCCAGCACGGCGAAGACACACTCGTGAACCCGGCGTAGCGGCTGCTTGGCGACAAATCGCGTTAGCGCTTCGTGGCCAAGCGCGAACTCTCTGAGCGCCAGGCTGCGCTTGCCGGCCAGGCCGCGTTCTCGGAGGCGGACGAGATTGTCGGGCGCGTCATATTCGGGACCATAGATGATGCGCAAATATTCCGGGCCGCGGACCTTCAGCGCCGGCTGGATGAGCCCCTTCTTGCCACGGCTGACGAATAACCAATGGCAGTTGTGTGGCCCACCACAATAGGTTGTCGCCAACGAAAACAAGGGCAGGCGCCGGGCGCCTGCCCTTGTACAATTCAGATTATGCTGACGCTTTACGCCGCGGTGGCGACGCGCTCGGCATTGCCGGTCGCGGCCACAATGGCGTCGACCTTGGCCGAGGCCTTGGCCAGCGCTGCTGCTACCGCATCGGCGCCCATCCCGACTCCTTCGATGCGGATGACCTCGACATCGTTCATGCCGAGAAAGCCGAGTACGCTGCGCAGGTAGGGAATGGCGTGATCGAACTGCACGGCCGCACCTTCGGAATAGATGCCGCCCGAAGCCAGTACGATATAGACCTTCTTGCCGGTGACGAGGCCCTTGGGGCCGTTCTCGCCATAAGCAAAGCTCTTGCCGGAACGGGCAATGTGATCGACCCAGGACTTCAGCGTCGAGGAGATGTTGAAGTTGATGAAGCCGGTGGCGAGAATGACGGTGTCGGCCGCAAACAGCTCGTCCAGTACCGTGTCGGAAACGCCGACGACCTCAGCCTGGCGCTGGCTGCGCGCTTCGACCGGCATATATATGCCGGTCGAATAGTCGGGGTCGATATGCGGCAGCGGGTTGGCTACGAGGTCGCGGGCGACAAGCCTGGCCGAGGGATTGGCGGCAAGCAGCTTCTCGGCGAGTTCGGTGGCGATGCGGGTCGAGTGCGAGGCGGCGCCGCGTGGGCTGGATGTGACAAGAAGGATCGACATGATGGGTCTCCAGGGTTGGACTTAAAATCTCCCGGCAAATATGTGTGCGCAGACCCATTTGAAAAACTGGTATATTTTTTATATGATCCATCTAAATTGTGGATTGAACGATGCAACCGAACCCGACGCTTGACCAACTGCAGATACTGGTTGCGGTGGCCGAGACCGGCAGCTTCTCGGCCGCCGGGCGCAAATTGAATCGCGCGCAATCGGTGATCAGCTACGCTATCGCCAACCTCGAAGCGCAGCTCGGGCTGAAGCTGTTCGAGCGCGAGGGCACGCGTGAACCGCAACTGACCGATGTCGGCAAGGCGACGCTGGAAGATGCGCGACGCATGGTCGGCGTGCTGCAACGCATCCGCTCGCGTGTCGACGGATACCGGCAGGGATTGGAGGCGGAAGTTACGCTGTCGGTCGACGTGACACTACCGTCGCCGGTGCTGGTTCGGGTGCTAAAGGCATTCGAGGCGCAGTTCCCGGCAGTGACGCTGCGTCTGCATATCGGCTCGCTTGGCCTGATCCTCGATCATGTTGTCGGCGGACAGGCCGATCTCGGCATCGGGGGGCTTCTGGGTGAGACGGACGTGAATCTGCTTCGCATCGGCTTCATCTCCCTGGTGCCAGCTGCAGCGCCTGAACACCCGCTGGCGCTGCTGCCGAGACCAGTGGCGCTAGAGGATGTCCGCGAACACATCCAACTGGTCGTCTCGGACCAATCCGAGCGTACGCGCGGGCGTGACTATGGCGTCTTCGCCTACCGCACCTGGCGGCTGACGGATGTGCGCACCAAGCACGTGCTGATGCGCGAGGGGCTGGGCTGGGGCGGGCTGCCGCGATGGCTGATTGCCGATGATCTGGCGAACGGCCGGCTCGTCGAACTCGATCTCGAGCCTTACAGCGAAGTCCGCTCGCCGCTCTATGCCATGCATCGCGCCGATCGCAGCCCGAAACCGGCGGCCGCCTGGCTGATCGACCAGTTCAAGCGCCAGCTCGGCTGTTTCAACGAGTTCGAGCCGGGTGAGATGCCTGCGAAGGAGCCGGAGACAGGCCGTCGATCAGGGCCATGAGAACGGCGCGGTAATCCTCGATCGAAGCTCCAGCTTCAATGGCGAGCGCTGCGCGGTCGAAGGCAGCGGCGAGCAAAGCGGTCAGTGCTTCCACAGGCAATCTCTTCGTGGAGTGCGACCGCATCGCGGCGATAAGGCCCTCGCGCAGCGAACGGTTGCCATGGCGATTGTCGATCGCATCCATGGCGGCGCGGCCGAGCACGGCCGGGCCATCAAGCAGCAAGAGTCGGGTGCGGCCGGGGGCACGCATGGCAGCCAGATAGGCATCCGAGCCGGCAATCAGCGCATCGTGGGCAAATAGCGAAGGCGGCGACGCGCGTTCGATCTCTTCCGCGATGGCTTGCGCCTCCTGTTCGACCACAGCGGCAAACAGCGCCTGCTTGTCGGCAAAGTGATGATAGAGCGCGCCGCGCGTTACGCCAGCAGCGGCGACGATCTCGGGTGTGCTGGTCTCGGCATAGGACTTTTCGGTGAACAGTTTTCGCGCTGCGGCGATGAGCTCGGCGCGTGTCGCCTCGGTGCGATCACGATTGGAGCGACGAGCGAATCCCTGTTGCATGCATGCAGCCTGTATGTTAGTTCAATTTACATGCAGACTGTATGTTATTCGCCGGGAGAAGGAAAGATGAGGACGACGAGCTATTATCCGGTGCTGATGACGGGCGATGTTGCCGGCACTGCAGCCTTTTATATCGCGCATTTCGGCTTCAAGCCGCTGTTCGAGGCCGACTGGTACGTCCATCTGCGCTCGGCAGAAGATCGTCGCGTCAACCTCGGCATCGTCCAGGGCGATCATGAGACGATCCCGAAGGAGGGGCGGGGCCGCACCTCCGGCCTGCTGATCAATTTCGAGGTCAGGGATGCGGATGCCGTCTATGAGCGGATCACCGCCGCCGGGCTACCGATCCTGCGAACGCTGTGCGACGAACCCTTCGGCCAGCGCCACTTTATCACCAGGGATCCCAACGGCGTGCTGATCGACGTGATCAAGCCGATCCCGCCGAGCCCGGAATTCCTAACGCAATATGCCGATGGCGCGGCGGGCTGAGCGAGACAGCGGCCGCTGGCAGGAACTGTCCGCAGACGCGACGTGAGGGCTTTAGCCGCGTGGCCGGTCACGCCTTTGCGGTTTATGCTTTGGGGTTAATCAACCCTGGGCCTTCTCCATGCGTGAAATCTGCCTTGTCCGCGCACCCTCCAACCTTGGCCTCCGCCCGCTCCGGCCGGGGCATATTCCGGGGACCTGGCGCGCGCCGCAGGCGCTTACCGAAGCCGGCTTGGTCGAGATGCTTTCGCCCGCCAAAGTGGTTGATCTTGATCGGCCCGCCTATAGCACCGAGCCACAGCCGGGCACCCGGCTGCGCAACGGCAACGCCATACGCAGCTTCAATCTCGCACTCGCCGAAATCGTTGCCGGCGCGCTGGGACGAGGCGAGTTTCCGCTGGTTGTGGGCGGCGACTGCGCTGTCCTGCTTGGCGCGCTGGCCGCAGCACGGCGATCTGGTCCGGTTGCGCTGGTCCATGTCGATGGCCACAGCGATTTCCGCCATCCGGGCAATTACGACGTCAACGCCTCGCTCGGCTCGGCCGCCGGCATGGACCTTGCGCTCGCAACCGGACGTGGTGAGCCGTTGCTGACCGACTGGCCCGGCATCGCAAGACCGCTTGTCGCGGACGAACAGGTGATACAGATCGGCGAACGCGAGAACCGCAACGCCAACTTCGCCTGGCCGGACATCCATTCGACCGCGATGACGTTGATCGACGTCTTTGCCGTGCGCGAGCTTGGCGCGGCGAAGGTCCTGGACAAGACCTGGAGCACGTTGGCGCGAACCGGCTGGCCCCACTGGGTGCATTTTGACGTCGATGCGCTCGATCAGACAGTGATGCCGGCAGTGGATTCACCGGGCAGCCCCGGCATCGATCCTGACGATCTCGTCGACATTCTCACGGCGCTGGTGGCGGATCCGCGCTGCACCGGAATGGATATGACCATTTTCGATCCGGATCTCGATCCGACCGGCGAATTGGCCGCGCTGCTGGTGTCGCTGCTTGGCCGGATCTATGCGCCGCGATAGAGCCTGCCCATCCCGATAGGTTCGGGATGGGCTCTATCTTGTTTGACCATGATGTTGTCCGAAAAACCGGTTCCCACTTTTGCTGCGCTGACCTTCGGTTCGGGATCAAGGTCGAGCACTCAGCTTCGCGCCACTGGCATCACCGTGACCTGAGTAATGCCGGAGCGGCGCACCACCGTGCACAGCGTCTCGTGGCCGATGCGCTCGGCGTCGAGCATGCGCACCAGATCGTCGACACCGGTGACCGGGCGGCCGTCGATGGCGGCAATGATGTCGCCTTCCCTGAGGCCGGCCTTGTCCGACGGGCTGTTCTTTTCGACGGTGCGCAGGCGCACCGCCGTGCGGCTCGATACTTGCGACAAAAGGGCTGCGCGGCGCGGCAGGTTGGTGGTGTCGGCTGAAACGCCGATGAAGGCACGGCGCACGCGGCCGAAGCGGATGATTTCCGAGATGACGAAATTGGCCGTGTTGGAGGCAACCGCGAAGGCGATGCCTTGCGCACCATGGATCATCGCGGTGTTAACGCCTATCACCTCGCCGGCCGAGGACACCAGTGGTCCGCCGGAATTGCCGGGGTTGAGCGCGGCGTCGGTCTGGATGACGTCGTCGATCAGCCGGCCGGTGGAGGCACGCATCGAGCGGCCGAGTGCCGAGACGACGCCAGTGGTGACGGTCCATTCGAAGCCGAGCGGGTTGCCGATGGCAATTGCAATCTGGCCGCGCCTCAAACGCTTGGAATCGCCGAGCGGCGCAACGTCGGCAAAGTCACCGTCGGCGCGCACCAGCGCAATGTCGGTGTCGGGGTCGCGGCCGAGCACGCGGCCTTCCCTGGAAGCGCCGTCCGGCATTGATACGCGCACGCTGCGCGCATCGCCGACGACGTGGAAGTTGGTGACGACCAGCCCGTCCGGCGCGATGACGAAGCCGGAACCATGGCCGCCCGGGCCACCGATGCGCTCGATGCGGCAGACGGCGGGCCCGATGCGGTCGACGGCATCGGCGACCGTCGCCGAATAGGCATCGAGAAGGGCATCGTCATATTGCAATTGCTGAGCGGGCAGGGCCACCTGAGGACTCCGTTTGGAACAAGATGAACAATGCCTATATGTGCGGAGCAGCCGGACCGGCCGCGACCTGACCAGATGGCCAGTCAAATGCTCAACTAGCCGTCAGGCGAGTATCCGCCAACCCCCGCCGGGCGATATCTGGGTCACGAAGAACCCAGGAGACAAATCATGAGCGATTTCAATCTGAGCATGTTATCCGACGCCATTGCCGACATCGCGGCAGCTGCGGCACCAGCGACGGCCAGCTTCGCGACGCACCAGCGGACGTCAACTGCTTTCCACTGGCGGGACGGCTATTTCGTCACTGCCGAGGAGGCGGTCGAGGCCGGCGAGGAGATCGAGCTGACGTTTTCTTCGGGCCAAGCCGTCAAGGCCGAACTGGTCGGCCGCGACCCGTCCACCGGCACGGCCGTTTTGAAACCGGCCGGCGCGCCGAGCGCCCCGTCACTGGTAAAGGCGGAGGCGGTGCGGCCGGGCAATCTGGCAATCATCGCGGGCAATAGTGACGGTACGTCACTCGCCACCTTCGGCACGGTCGGCGAGGTCGGTCCGGCCTGGCGCTCGATGCGGGGCGGCACGATCGACCGGCGCATCAACCTTGCCGTCAATGCCGGCGGCCGTTTCGAGGGCGGCCCTGTGCTCGACGCCAAGGGCGGACTGATCGGCATGCTGCTGTTCGGGCCACGCCGGCGGGCACTGGTCATGCCTTACGAAACGATCGAACGGGCAGTCACGACACTGCGCGAGAAGGGTCATGTGGCGCGCGGCTATCTTGGCGCCGGCCTGCATCCGGTCCGCAATGGTGATACACAGGGCGCCATGGTGATGAGCCTGGACGATAACGGCCCGGCGAAAGCAGCCGGTCTCAGCCTCGGCGACATCATCGTGTCGTGGAACGCAGAGGCGGTGCATGGCCCGCGCGAGCTGATCCGCAAGCTCGGGCCAGACAGTGCCGGTGCCCTGGTGACACTCGGCGTGGTGCGCGGCGGCGAGAATCGTGAGGTTTCCCTGACCATCGGTGAAAAACCACTGAGCTGAGGGATAGATGGTAAGCGGTGAGGTCGCTGGCAGACGGCTGACGGTGCTGATCGCGCTCGCTGACGCCGAGCGCGCACGAAGTCTGTCCGCGGCTCTCGCCGCGACCGATGATCTGCGGCCGGTTCTGGCGGGCGATGTCGACGGGCACGGGGCGGCGGATGTCGCCATCGTCGATGACCATGGAGTACAAGGCGGTCTCTTCGACGCGGCTATGCCTCGCGTGCTGCTATTATCGCGAGCGGCCCGTGAACGGCCGGCCGATACAGTGTTTGCCGTGCTGCCGGTGCAAGCGGACGAGTTGCTGATCGCCGCCGCCGCGCGGCTGGCGGCGGCGGGCTACCGGATTTCGCGCGACAGCCATGCTCTATCCGATCTGCATCACGATTTGACCTTCCACGACAGCGGCCGGTTCGAGGAGGAACCAACTGACGAGCATATCGTCCGGCCGACGCTTTCGCCGCGCGAAAGCGAGGTGCTGGCGCTGCTGGCCGAAGGCGCGCCCAACAAGGTTATCGCGCGACGACTGGACATCTCCGTGCACACGGCGAAGTTCCACGTCGCGGCTATCTTGACCAAGCTCGGTGCCGTCAACCGCACCGATGCGATCGCCATCGCCATGCGGCAAGGCTTGGTGCTGGTCTAACGTGGATCAAAGGGCCGGTTCGATGTCGGTCAGCCGGAAGTCGTCACCCTTGAACAACAATGGCATGGCTTCGAGACGGGCCGTAGCATAAGCAATGCAGTCGCCGAAGTTCAGAGCGGCAGGATGCCGGCCTTTGCCGTAGCGCAGGAAAGCCTGACGGGCGACAGCGGCGTGGTCGGCCGTGAAGGGTATCGTTTCGATCGAGGCAGTGCGCAAAAAGGCTTCGAAACGATCGATAATCTGATCCTGCCAGCGACCGACAAGCACCATTGTCGTTTCGAGCAATGTCGGTGCCGCAAGCAAACGTCTTTCAGCCTGGGCGATTGCCAAAACGAATCGATCGTAGCCCGGTTCCGCGCGCAAGATGGCGACCAGCGCCGAGGAATCGATGATCATCGCGTCGGGATGCCCAGCTCATCGTAACCGAGAATTTCATCTTCGCTCATCGCGTCTTCGCGCTCCGGTATTCGTGCGGCCCGTTCGGCAATGGCCATCAGACGTTGAAAGAGATCACCGGTCTCCTCGCGGGGCACAAGCCGTTCGCGCGCAACTTCCCGCTCAAGGCTTTGACGGACGGCCTCCGTCACCGATACCCGGCGGCGGCGGGCGAGCTCACGCGCCAATTGCTCGACCTTGGTATTCTTGATAGACAAAGCCACTTATATATTCTTCCTGTTTAGGTAGAATATAACAATTTTGCTCGGCGATTCAACGCGTCTCACGAAATCCACAACCCTCCGTGGCGTCACACCGTTACGGCCGCAGGCCCTTGTATCCGTCGTTGGTGCGGGCAAGGATCGCAAAGAGAAAAGATAGCGGAAAAGAGCGTAGCACAAGGAGACGCAACGATGTCGCTCAAGGGAAAGACGCTATTCATCTCCGGCGGGTCGCGCGGCATCGGACTGGCGATTGCGTTGCGCGCGGCGCGCGACGGCGCCAACGTGACGATCGCGGCCAAGACCGCCGAGCCGCATCCGAAGCTGCCGGGGACGATCTACACGGCGGCGCAAGAGATCGAGCAGGCCGGCGGCAAGGGGCTGCCAGCGCCGTGCGACATCCGTGATGAAGCGCAGGTCGCCGAAGCCGTCGCCAAGACCGTGGAGAGGTTCGGCGGCATCGATATTTGTATCAACAATGCCAGCGCCATCCAACTCACCGGCACGCTGGAGACCGACATGAAACGCTACGACCTGATGCACCAGATCAATACGCGCGGCACTTTTCTCGTCTCCAAAATGTGCATTCCATACTTAAGGTTGGCGGAAAATCCTCACATTTTGAATCTGGCACCGCCGCTCGACATGAAGGCCAAATGGTTCAAGAACCATGTCGCCTACACGATGGCGAAGTTCGGCATGTCGATGTGCACGCTGGGCATGAGCGCCGAGTTCGCCAGGGATGGCATCGCGGTCAATTCGCTATGGCCGATCTCTACCATCGACACGGCGGCGGTGCGCAACCTCTTGGGCGGAGCGACGGTGGCAGCGATGAGCCGTTCGCCCGACATCATGGCCGATGCGGCATACGCCATCCTGGTCAGGCCGTCGCGCGAGGCGACCGGCAATTTCTACATCGACGAAGAAGTGCTGCGTGCCGAGGGCGTCAGCGATTTCTCGACCTATGCGCCGGGCGCGACAGGCCCGCTCGCCGGCGACTTTTTTGTGCCGGACGAGGTGTTCGGGCGGACTGATACCAAAATCAAAGCTATCTACTGACGGAAGTATCTACCTACAGAAGTATCCTCAAAAGACCGGCACAGACGCATGCTCACTCCCCGGCTTTCTTGGCTTTGCCCAGGCCCATCAGCCGGTCGATATAAGCAAGCATGAATGCCGAGGCGACGAAGGCCAGATGAATGATGGTCAGCCACATCAGCTGGTCGGTCGTGTAGGAGACCGAGTTCAGGAACACCTGCAAGAGGTGGATCGAGGAGATCGCTACGATTGTCGAGGCGACCTTGACCTTCAGCGAGCCGACATCGATCGTGCCCAGCCAATGCACCTTGCCGTCATTTTCATCGAAGCGGCTGACGAAGTTTTCGTAGCCCGAGATGATCACCATCACCACCAGTGAGGCGACCAGCGCGGCATCGATGAGGCCGAGCATTTTCAGGATGGTGTCGGTGTCATCGAGCGTGAAGGCGACAGGAACGAACTCGAACAGCTTCTTGCCGAAGGACACGGCATAGATGGCAAGTGCCGCGCCCAGTCCGAGATAGAAGGCGACCAGCAGCCAGCGCGAGGCGAGAATGATCGATTCGATGGCAAGTTCGATGCGCTTCATGTGACGGTTCCGGGCTTCTTTGCGGAGCGCCGTATTTCGGGCAGGCTGCGGCGGTTTGCAAGGTCCTAAAAAAACGAAACCCCGCCGGGAGGGGACCGGCGGGGCTCGCGTGTCCCGCTGGAGTCGGGACAGGGCAGGGAAGCCATGTCCAGAATTTGGGATTGGTAGCCGCGCGTTTCAAGATTGATGACCGCGCGACTCAATGGTTGATCGAATCGCGCGGTTCACATTGCGGTTTATTGGGCGCTGGCCACCGGCGCCACCAGGGGGGTAATCCGGCGGATGGCGACGCGCCGGTTCTCGCGATTGGGTCCCGACGTGTTGACCTTGAGATACTCCTCGCCATAACCCTGCGTCGTCAGGTTCTCCGGCGGGATGCCAAAGGCATTGGTCAGAGCTTCGGCGACCGCCTCGGCGCGGCGGTCGGACAGAGCGAGGTTCGCCTCCGGCGTGCCGACTGCATCGGTATGGCCTTCGATCAGGAAGGTCTCGGCCGGGTTTTTCTTCAGCAGCTTCTCCATGGCGTTGGCAACACCCTCCAGCTTCTGGACCTCGGTGTCGGAAATCGAAGCCGAACCGAACTCGAAGTTGAGCGTATCGAGGTCGATCCGGCGGGCGATGTCACGCACTCGGGCCGAGCGCTTGACCTCGTCGACCGAATAGAGGCGCTGGACCCTCTCCACCGGCGGCCGTTCGAGGAAGGTGTAATAGTCGTCCGGATCCTCGACCTCTTCGGAATCCAAAATGTACTCCTCTTGCGGAATGGTAAGGCGCATCGGCGGCAGGTCGTCGCCCGGGTCGCGCCAGTCTGCATCATCGTCATAGTAGCGCTCGTCGACATAGCTCAGCACATATTCGCGCCCGTCAGGCGCGATGCGTGAACGCTGGATGACGTCGCCGTAGCGGTTGCGGATAGTGACGATCCGGACACCATTGTCACGCTCGACGATTTCCCGGGTGCGATCGCCCGACAGGTCCTCATAATAGACATTCCTGGCGCCGCGGTGCATGCGCGGGGCATCGCTGCTTTCCACGAAGGTCTGGTTGTTGAACTGCAGGATGACGCGGTCGCCGAATTCCCTGACGACGTTGGCGCCCTGCGGGCGCGGACGGCGGCGAACATCCTCGATGTCGGGCGCACGCTCGACGCGCTTGCCTTTTTCCTCGGTCACCGGAACGATCTTTTCAGGCTTGATCTCCTGCTGGGCTGCCTTGTCGTCGGTAGGTGGCGGTCCCTCCTCGATCGGAGCAGGCTTCGGGGCTTCCACCTGGTTCTCGCCCTGCTGGGCTGGCTGGTTGCCCTGCTGCTTACCGGCATTTTGGCCGCGCTCCTTGCCGCCCTTGCGCTTGCGCAAGACATCCTTCTGGCTGTCCAGTATGGGCGCGTCGTTCGGGTTGGCGGCGGCTTCGCCCTGAGCAGGGAGCCCACCCTCGGCGGGTGCTGCCTGTTCGCCCGTCGTCGTGGGCTGCTCACCGGTTGCGGGCTGCTGTTCGCCGGTCACCGGCTCTTCCACAACGGGCTTCTTGCCACGCTTTTTCGCCTGGTTCTCGGGCTGTTCGCCTTGAGCAGGAGCCGCTTGCTTCTCGGTTGGAAGTGGCTCGGCCTGTGGGAGAGGCTCACCGGCGGGGCGTTCCTTCTTGCGCGGCGCCTGTTCGGCCGGTGCCGCCTCGATCTGCTGGTCTTGCTTGTTCTTCCTCTTGCGCGGATTGACTTGCTCGTTGTTGTCGTTCGCGGGTGCAGCCTGCTCGGCCGGCTGTTCGGCAGGCGCGGCCTCCTGCTGTTGCTGGTCGCGCTTCTTTCTCCTCGGCTTGAGCTGCTGCTGATCGTCGTTCGCGGGTGCAGCTTGCTCGGCCGGCTGTTCGGCAGGCGCGGCCTCCTGCTGCTGCTGGTCGCGCTTCTTCCTGCGCGGTTTGAGTTGCTGCTGATCGTCGTTAGCAGGCGCGGCCTGCTGGTCAGCCGGAGCGGCTTCGATCTGCTGCTGGTCGCGCTTCTTCCTGCGCGGTTTGAGTTGCTGCTGATCGTCGTTAGCAGGCGCGGTCTGCTGGTCAGCCGGAGCGGCTTCGATCTGCTGCTGCCTCTTCTTCCTTCGTTGATTTCCTTGCTGCTCTTCGCCGGAAGGCGCGAGCTGTTCAGCAGGCGCGGATTCACTCTGTTTTTGCTGCTCGCGCTTGTTCCTGCGCGGCTTCTGCTCGGGCTCGCCCGATTGTTCGGCGGGCGCCGCTTCGGATTGTTTTTGCCGGTCGCGCCTCTTGCCGGGCTTCTGTTCCGGCTCCGACTTTCCGCCTTGAGCGCAAGCTTCGGCCGATTCGCCCTCGGCACAATTCGACTGCGCCGGGATAAACATTGCGCTGTTCCGGGCGGGGCCGAATGCAGCATTGCCTTGCAGCGGGAACGCGCCTAACGGCGCGGACGCCATCAACAGGCCAAGCGCCGTGCCTGCCAGAATCCGTGGTTGGCGTTTCATCATAAACACTCCTTGTGGCGTCCCATCCGTGCCCAAACTTTCAGCAACCATGTTTGGTTCCTGTTTGTAGGTCTTAGCGGTGGTACAGGGCGATTGACCGGCGTTTTGAAGGCGACTTCGTGTCATTCGTATGTTCCTGGCGTATCGTTCGGACGAGGCGCAAGTGTTGCCGTGCTTGACCTTGAGGCGTCCGAGGGCCACATGCCGACAATGGACAAGCCGTTCTGGAAGACCAAGACGCTCGAGGCGATGACCCCGGCCGAGTGGGAATCACTCTGCGACGGCTGCGGCAAATGCTGCCTGTCCAAACTCGAAGACGAGGACACCGGAGAAATCTACTGGACCAGCGTCGGCTGCCGGCTGTTCGACGCTGGAAGCTGCCGCTGTTCCGACTATGCCAACCGGCTGGCGCGTGTTCCGGATTGTGTCGGGCTGACGCCGCAGAATGTGCGCACCATCAGCTGGCTGCCCAAGACTTGCGCTTACCGGCTGGTCGCCGAGGGCCGCGATCTCTATTGGTGGCACAGGCTGGTGTCTGGAAGCGACGAGACCGTGCACGAGGCAGGCATCTCGATGCGCGGCCGAGTCAGCGCCAGCGAGACCGACCTTGCCGAGCCGGACGACTATTTCGACCATATTCTCGCGGACGAGCCTTAGGATTTTATCGCAAAATCGAGAATCCGGAATCGACGGCAAAACGGACGTTGTCCATCCACCATGCTATCCACCCTATGTAGCACCGCCGTCCATAGCACCGCCTTCAGAAGCGAGAGACTATCCCGGTTCTGCCTCATGAACTGGAGATGAATGGCCGGTTCGCAAAAAATTCAGACAGGCGGGTGCATTCTCCTCCCATCGGTTCGACGAAACGGGTGGAAACCCTCAACAAGGAGAGAAGACAATGTTCAACACCATCAAGACGGCGGCTCTTTCGGCTCTTGTCGGCCTTGGCACGCTTGCTGCCATCCCCGCTCATGCTGACAGCATCTATCTCGGCTTCGGCAACAACCAAGATCCGCGCGTCGGCGTCTATACCGGCGACGAAGATGATGGTTACTATCGCGAACATCGCCGTCATGGCGGCTGGCGCCGGTCCTGTTCGCCGGAGCGTGCCATCGACAAGGCCGAACGCATGGGCCTGCACCGCGCCCGCATCATCGACATCAACCGCCGCACGGTCAAGGTCGCCGGCCGCCAGTATGGCGACCGTGTCGTGATCGTATTTGCCAACGAGCGCGGCTGTCCGATCATCTATCGCTAAGGTCTTCGGGCCTGCGGCCGGTTGACTTGCAGCCGGTAGAGTAGCGGAGCCCTTTCCGCCAGGACGGAAAGCGCGGCTCAAAAACCCCGGAGGATCGATCCTCCGGGGTTTTGCATGTGCAAGCGATGATCATTTCAATTCGAAAGTCACCGTCACCTGTGCGGTATAGGAATTCTCGCCGGCTTGCACCGGGACCGACGCGCCAGCGGCATCGAATGCCTTGGCGTTGATCGGCATCGGCGGTGGTGCGAAATTCTGGTCGGTGATTTCCAGGACCCGGCCGATGCCGACGCCGGCCGCTTCGGCCAGCGTCTTGGCCTTGGCCATGGCATTGGCGACGGCCTTCTTGCGCGCCTCGGTGACGGCTGCCGCCGGATCGTCATTGGAGAAGGAGATGCCGCCGCCCTGGTTGACGCCGAGCGACACCGCCTTGTCGAGAATGTCGCCGGTCTTGTCGATGTCGCGGATGCGCACCGACAGCGTGTTGGTCACCTGATAGGCGACAAGCTCGGCCTCCTGGCTGCCGTCGGGCTTGTTGGTGTAGTTATAGCGCGGGTTGATCTGGATGCCCGCGGTCTGCAGGTCGCGCTCCTTGATGCCGGATGATTTCATTGCAGCGATCACCGCGGCCATGGCGTCGTTATTGGCATCGAGCGCTGCACGTGCCGTCTTGGCTTCGCGCATGACGCTGAGCGTCAGCAGAGCCAGATCGGGTGCTATCGCCGCCTCGCCTTCACCGGTGACGACGATACGCGGCGGCGGTGGTGAATCGGCGGCGGCCGCGATCGCCGGAAATGCGACTGCGGCGGCAATCGCCAGGGGCAAAATACGTCTGGTCATAAAATCTCCTCGATCTGCGATCCCAAGACAGCCGAGTAGGCGGTGTCCAATGGGCGACGTGCATAGGTTATCAATATGGGCTGATTTGGGCGATCTCTGCCAGCTCCTTGGAACGCCTGCTCGGAAAGCCCTCGGAAAGCCTTGTGCGGTTCAGGGAAAAACACTAATCCAGCGCCGTGGGGCCTGTAGCTCAATGGTTAGAGCCGGCGGCTCATAACCGCTTGGTTGGGGGTTCGAGTCCCTCCGGGCCCACCATTGGCTATTGTGGCTGTTGATTTAATTGGATTTTTTGGCCATTTTTGTCCCACCTCTTTCAACCCCCTCAGAAAGTGGGACAATTTCGTTCTCGTTTCGAGCGAAAATCAGAAGTGTGCGGGCGGACTGCGCGACCTTCCGACGGCGCGCTTTCCGGATCTAATGGTCCGGGTGCTGGTAAGTAGTCCAGTCGTATATTGCCTTCAGCTGCTCGTGCGTCGCCGTTTTCTGCGGCAACAGTGGCGCCTGCCTTGCGGACCCCGTGGGCGCTGCAGCCCGGGAGCCCCGCTTCGTCGCACCATTGGCGCATCTTGTTACCAAGGCCGTTTTCCGAGAAAGGCCGACCATACTCGGTGACGAGGAATGTCAAGTTGCCGGCCGGGGCGAAGGAAAGCTCATCCTCGAGTTCTGGGAGCAGAGGCAGTTCGACGACAATCGCTTCCTTGCGCACCTTGCTCTTGTCGGTCTTGCCAGGCTTGATCCTGATCCACTTCTCCCATGTCCCGGTATCCTTGTTGCGAACTTGGGTAATGTGTTGTCTGCCGAAGATTGCTGCATCGGACAGTCGCAAACCTGTGAACATGAAAATCGCCAGCGCCATACGAGCCATGGTGCCGCGCGCATGCCGTTTCTCATACTGGACGATCTCCGACACTTCCCAGGTGTGGAAACCTTCGCCATTGCCCGAAGTCAGGCGCTTTATTCCGTTTGCCGGATTGACCTCGACCATCTCGGCATCCTTGGCCCAAGCGAACATTGCGCTAATGGCTTTTGTAATATTGTTGGCTGCCCCGGAGCGTCTGACCGGGTATCACGGAGCTCCTTGACGTGAGCCCGCTTCATGGCCGCGAATGGTAATGAACCCTTCGTCGAGAAGTCCGGATTGACTGGCCCGCTCAGCGGGTGAGGCAGTTTGCAAACGCCTTCGAGTATTGTTCGTCGTCGAAGCATCGTGCCTTCGCCGACTTCTGCGCCACCGCGCCGGAAATACTCCTGGCAAAGCCACATCAGACTGCCCCGCGAGGCCACTGGCCTCACTACAGGCCTGACCACATTCTGAGCCGAAGCATAAGGAACGCCATCTCGCGCGCAGCGCACTTCTTCGTGGAACTCGGCTGAACCTGGCTTTTCTCGCAGACGGATCTTTTTTCTACCCGGTGCGCGGAAGTACAGCCGGATATTGCCGTGCCGATCCCTGTCTTCGACAACGCCTTTCAGATTGAATTTCACCATGGTGCTCGCCACGTCCATCATCTGCGATCCCAAGGATTATCGCTAGAGGACACGCCGTCAAGTTTGCTGTTGCGGTGTGGTAGCCGCCCGAATGCCTCTGCCAGTTCCTCCACGTCCCAGACATAGCGCTCTTTGCTGGGCATCCGCGGTTGTGGCATACGGCCATCCGCGACCAACTGGTCGAACGTCGTTGGACTGACGCCGATAGCTACCGCTGCCTGTTCTCGATTAATGCCGAACAGCAGGAGCCCGCCAAGTGCGCGTTTCATTGCTTTTCTCGCTGCACATCGCCTCGCGGGCTGAGTTCCGCGACAGTGGAGCATTCACCTAAGAAGCAATCACGCTACCCTTTCCTTGCTATGCCTGGAATGGATCTGTCCGGCCAATGCGGCAAACGGCGGTAACGGCGTGAAAATAGGATAGCAGACCGCGGCTGCGGGGGTTCGAGTCGGGAGAGCGCTACCGCCTTTCCTCCGACTCAGCTCGACGCATTCTGCACTTCGTTGCCGCGCGTAGCACCCAATAGGTTTCAGGCAACGCTCGACATCCACGAGGTCCAGTCGGAATGTCGGACGCCGCGCACCCTGCAATCGTCGAGACGAATAGAATGGGGGCGGGGCCGACGCGCTAGGCTGTCGTGGCTCCCATGCCCCAGCTCCGCACAGGCCAAGAATCTCTTTGCTCCTCCACGGTGAAATGAAAATTCTTGAGCCGCCGCGCTTCGATGCGTGGAAGCATGTCCGAAAACTGCGCCCTGGTGACTTCGAGGGAGAGACTCAGCGACGGCAGGCGATCGGCCTGGAAGAGCGTGCCCGCGTCTGAACTCCGTCTTCATGGGCGTGGGCGCCATGATCATGACGACGCCCGGCCACCTAAACGCCGGGTCCGGCATGATGAGCGTGGCGGGGAGAATGATATAGGTGAATTCGACCGACTGGCGGGGCGGGCCTGGCTGAACCACTTGGCCGAAGTTGACGTTGGCTGAGCCTACGATTTCGCCGCGCCACTCGCCCGCCACGATCGGCGGCAACTCAAGATGGCCGCCCTTTTTGCGGACAGTCATTCCGAACGTGTGCGCCAGGAAGCGTGGCAATATCGATACCCGCTGCCTCTAGCCTGCGCCTCGCCGCCGCGACGACCTCCGCGCCAAACTGCGGCGCGTGCCGCACAACGATGGCTTCGCCGGTCAGCTCCGGCATGTTCCGCTCCAGCAGCATAACAAAGCCGTCGGTGCTTTTCGCGCTCATGGCCCAGTCTTGAAGGGTTTGGACCACTCCCGCCCTTGCGACTTTCTGCCTAGTGCGGGCGAGCCGGGTCGTCTTTCCTCGCTCTTCGGACAGGACATGCTCGAAGGCATGTATCGTCTGCCAGAAATCATGCTCCCCGGTCCCGGGTTTCTCTTTGGGTAGGACCGAAACCAGCTTGCGGAAAGCGGCGTCGGCCACGCCCGGCTCACCCTTGTCCCGGGCGTTCCTGATCCACGATTTCAGCTTTTCGGGATCGTTGCAGTTCTCGATCAGTCCCAGAACCTTCGCCACGTCGCTCATGCGGTCCTCCCTTTAGTTCCTGACCCGCAAGCCTGTCTTGCCCACCGCAGCGACTGCGAGGATTCGAGTAGCTTCCAAGACGAGGCCCAGCAAAATCAAGTGGCTCAGGTTACAATATGCCCGTTGGGCGTTCGGGCATACATGCTTACCGGAAAGCATGGGAATGCGGTATGCGGAAAGCAAGCCTAGCACTTGAAGCGTTCGTTGACGAAACGATCCAAAAAGGCCCGCGAGAAACGATACTTCCCGACAGTTTTCATAGCGATGCGTCATCAGCTATGCGTCCCCGCCATATGGTGCATAAGCCCTCGTTCTTGGCAGAACTTCGCGATCATGGTGAAGTTCCGGTCGGTGTAAAGGTCGTCGGGCAGCGCAACCTGGTGTGGTTAGTCGCAGTCGATGACCGATGGCGTTGGTGAGCCCCGACTGCGTTTGACCACTATTCGAAATGCATCGACTGGCCGCGCATCATCGCCAGGGTCAGTGCGACTGCGGGGTTTGCAGGCGGCTTCTCCATAAGCAGGGAGCCGTCGAAAATCGCGCCACGCCGCCATGCGCAATTCGTCACCGTCATCGACGGCTGCAGGGTCGAAAACGTGGGCATCGTAGGGATCCCGGTCAATCTCGATAGTCCAGTTCTTGAGCGCCTTGCGAGCCATTTCCTCCACCTGGGCAAGGTCGCTGGTGAAGAAGGGGATACGGTCGCCATCTTCCGAAAGGGGCTCAACCGCTCCAGCGTCGGCCGCTCGCACACCCAACCCAGAACGAAGGCAATATCGAAATCGATCTGGTGGTCCGGGCCAGCTGTAACCTCCAGCCGTTTGACGACGTCCGGATAGAGCTGCTTGCGCGCCGGCCACGTGTCCGGAAGCGCCTCGGCTTGCAATCTCGTTCGGGGAACGTCGATCAGCTCCATGATCTGATGGCGCGGAACTCTGTCCTCCGGCCAGCCCGCACAACATGCGGTCGTCGCAGCCTCGTCGGCCTCCATCCAAACCGAAGCAGCCCGGTCCTCGTCCTCGGTGGGCTTGTCGTCTTCCGGAAAGCCTTTGATGTCCCACCCTTCCAACGCGAACAAACCTTCCGCGCCCTGCAAAGCCGTAATGCCGGCCCGCGCGAAGACACCGCGTGCCAGTTCTTCGGGCGTTGCACCTTCAATGTTCAAGCGAAGTTCCATGGTTCGCCTCCTGTGCCAATCGTACCGACAGTGAACAAAATAAGAACATTGGAGTCAATAGGCTCTTGGCAACAGAGGAATTGGTTCCGTTTTTTCAACGGGATAGCCACCAGAGCGATGATCGGCGCTCCGTGTCGAATTCCAAGGCAACGGCTCCATTGCCGATCATGATGCGGACCGCTGCGGACGGGGACAGTCGGTCCCGCGTCCCGTCCTGCGGCCGGCGCTATGCTGACGCTCCTACGGCTGTCCTGTTAACCGTCCGCGGCGGGGGCGAATTTCCTCCGTCCCGCGCGCGACAATGTCCGCATTTGCGGACGCGCGCAGGACTGCGGCTTATGCGCCGTTTTTCCTTTGGGCGCCGGCAGTCGCCGGCGCGACGTCCAGCGGGGCATCGTGCCCTTCGACCGTATCGTCCTGTCGGCAAACGACTCTATCGGTGCCACCGGGTGAGCGGTCGCGCCAAACATTTCTTCCGCAGCGCCACCTCACCATGCCATTGACTCTTTACTAGGAAGAGAACAAATGAGGAACATACCATCAGCATTTCGCGTTCAGGGGACCAGATGAGTGCATCGGCGCCAAACGCTGCCATTTCCGATCTTCAAAATCGCATTGCGCGTCTCGAAGGCGGCAACACGCCCGAAAGAGCGGTGCTCCCTTTCGGCATTTCCTCTATCGACAGCCACCTGCCTGAGGGCGGTGTGGCACTTGGCGCGCTCCATGAAGTTGCCGGTGGTGGCAATGGAGCGATTGATGGCGCCGCCGCGTCGCTTTTTGCTGCAGGAATTGCGGCCAGGACGCAGGGCAAGGTGCTGTGGTGTGTGACGCGCCAAGATCTGTTTGCGCCGGCAATCGCCCAGGTCGGACTTCACCCGGACCGGGTGATCTATGTCGAAGCCGGTGACGACAAATCCCTGCTCGCCTGCTTCGAGGAAGGCCTGCGGCACATGGGGCTTGGGGCTGTGGTTGCCGAGGTTGCCCGGCTGTCGATGACGGCCTCGCGACGTTTGCAGCTTGCATCGGAAGGCTCCGGCGCCATGGGCATCGCCGTCCGCCGCTGGCGCCGACAGACCGAAGCCGCCGATTTTGGGCAGCCGACGGCGTCTGTCACCCGCTGGCGGGTTTCTGTGCTGCCGTCACGGCCGCTGCCTGTGCCAGGCGTTGGCCGGGCGCGATGGCAACTTGAACTGATCCGGTCTCGTGGAGGGGAAACGCTCGATATCGAAGTGGAGGCATGCGATGCCCAAGGTCGTCTCGCTCTTCCTTCCAAGCTGGTCGACCGACCGGCTCAGAAGGAAATTGGGCGACGTCTCGCCGCCACCGGATAGACCCTTGGTGCTGGTCGGGCGGCAAGGCAATCGTCGCTTGGTGATCGCGGCAGATCGCTCGGCTATGGAAGCGGGCCTACGCATCGGAATGCCGGCACGAAAGCGCAGGCCCTCATTCAGGGTCTGGTGGTTATGGACGCGGAGCCCGATGCCGACACGGAGGGATTGGAGCGGCTGGCGCTGTGGGCATTGCGGCGGTACGCGCCGATCGTAGCTGCGGATCCTCCGGACGGATTGGTCATGGACACCACGGGCGCCGATCACCTTCATGGCGGCGAACAGATGATGCTGGTCGATATGGTCGAACGTCTCTACCAGGTCGGCTTTTCGGCGCGGGCAGCGATTGCGGATAGCTGGGGTGCCGCTCACGCCGTTGCGCGTTACATCCGGCAGACCGTCAGCGTGGTCGCTGGCAACGCAACCCTCGACGCCATTCGTCCTCTGCCCATCCCGTCTCTACGGTTGCCCGACGCAATCGTCAGCGGTTTGCGCGTTTTGCGCTTCGACAGGGTGGGGGACCTTCTGCAGCAGCCTCGCGCACCCTTGACCCTGCGCTTTGGGCCCGAATTGGGCCGCCGTCTTGACCAGGCCACTGGCCGCCTTGCCGAACCGATCGAGCCGGTGCGGCCAGTGGAGGTGGTCGAGGTAAAGCATGCCTTTGGCGAGCCCATTGGTGCGGCCGACACTATCGCGCGCTACATCGGCAAGCTTGTGCAAGCGCTATGCCTCGAGCTGGAGACCAGGGGCTAGGCGCCCGACGGCTCGACCTGCTGCTCTACCGCGTCGACAACCGGATCGAAGCCATTCGCGTCGGCACCGCCTTGCCCATCCGCGATGTCAAGCGGCTGACGCGTCTGCTTTGCGACAAGATCGAGCGGGTCGATCCCGGTTTCGGCATCGAGCTGATGCGCTTGTCGGCGCCTCGAGCCGAACCGTTGACGCCCAGGCAGACGATCTCCTCACTCATCGAACAACAGGACGCTGACATTTCGGACCTGATCGACATACTGGGCAATCGTGCCGGCGAGGAGATGCTTTATCGGTTTGCCCCGGTGGCCAGCGACGTGCCCGAACGATCAGTTCGGCGTGTCGCCCCCGCGTCGGTGGAGACCGGCGATGCCTGGCCAGACCATTGGCCGCGTCCGGCTCGTCTGTTCGCAGTGCCTGAGCCGATCGAGGCGATAGCTCTATTGCCTAATCATCCGCCACCGAGCTTTACCTGGAGAGGCATCCGTCGAAGGGTGAAGCGGGCCGATGGCCCTGAGCGCGTTTTCGGCGAGTGGTGGAAGCGCGACGCCGAACTTGCCGCGGTGCGCGACTATTTCCAGGTCGAGGACGATGCCGGCGAGCGCTACTGGATCTATCGCGCTGGCGATGGCGAGGATGCCGCGACCGGCTCCCATCGCTGGTTCCTGCACGGCATTTTCGGATGATCGCACCGTACGTCGAACTGCAATGCACCTCGCATTTTTCCTTCTTGCGTGGCGCCAGTTCCTGCGAGGAATTGTTTGCGCAGGCCGCCATAATGGACATGCCCGCACTTGCCGTCTGCGATCGCAACAGCCTGGCCGGGATCGTGCGCGCGCATGAGGCGGCAAAGGCGACCGGCGTCAGGCTGATCGTCGGCTGCCGGCTGGATCTGGCGGAAGAGATTTCCATCCTGGTCTATCCGACCGATCGCGCCGCCTACTCGCGGCTTTGCCGCTTGCTGTCTCTGGGCAAGAAGCGCGGTGGCAAGGCGAAATGCGTGCTGCATTGGGCCGACCTCGTCGGCTATGGCGACGGCCTTGTTGCGGTGTTCGTTCCCGATCAGGCCGACGACACATCCTCGATGTGGCTGCGGCGACTGTGCGAAGCATTTGGCGACCGGGCTTACATGGCGCTGACGCTGCGCCGCCGTCCCAACGACGCTTTGCGGCTGCACGATCTTTCCAATCTTGCCGGACAGGCCGGCGTGCCAACGGTCGTTACCAACGATGTGCTCTTCCACGAGCCGTCACGGCCCATCCTGCAGGACGTCGTCACCTGCATCCGGCACAATGTCACGATCGACCACGCCGGGCTGCGGCGTGAACGACATGCCGACCGCTATCTGAAGCCGCCGATTGAGATGGCACGCCTGTTCGGCCGTTATCCCGAAGCGATCGCGCATACCCTCGAGATCGCCGAGCGCTGTCGATTCTCACTGGACGAGCTTGCCTATCAATATCCCGAGGAACGCATGGTGCCGGGTCTGACACCGCAGCAGGCGCTGGAGAAACTGGACCTGGGAAGGTGCCACGACGCGCTTTCCGGAAGGCGTGCCGGACAAGGTTGTTGGTACGCTCAAGCATGAATTGCAGCTCATCGAGAAAATGCAATACGCGCCGTATTTTCTGACCGTCAATTCGATCGTGCGCTTTGCCCGCAGTCAGGACATCCTCTGCCAAGGCAGGGGGTCTGCCGCCAACAGCGCTGTATGCTATGTCTTGGGCATCACCTCGATCGATCCCGACCGCAATGACCTGCTGTTCGAGCGCTTCGTCTCGGAAGAACGCCGCGAGCCGCCCGATATCGATGTCGATTTCGAACATGAGCGCCGAGAAATCGCCATGCAATGGGTGTTCGATAACTATGGCCGTGAGCACGCAGCACTCTGCTCGACCGTCATCCGCTATCGTTCCAAAGGCGCCCTGCGTGATGTCGGCAAGGCTCTGGGTCTGCCCGAAGACCTAATCAAGATGCTGTCGTCGCAGGTGTGGGGCTGGTCGGACGAAGGCGTCCAACCAAAGCATGCGGAGGAACTGAACCTCAATCTCGGCGATCGCCGTCTGCGCCTGGCGCTTGACCTGGCCAGGCAGCTGATCGGCGCACCGCGTCATCTGTCGCAACACCCCGGTGGCTTCGTCCTGACTCGCGACAGGCTCGACGATCTGGTGCCGATCGAACCGGCCGCAATGAAGGATCGTCAGGTCATCGAATGGGACAAGGATGACATCGACGCGCTGAAGTTCATGAAGGTCGACGTGCTAGCGCTCGGCATGCTGTCCTGCATGAAGCGCGGCTTTGATCTCTTGTCACAGCACAAGGGGATCAATCTGGATCTCGCCACGATCCCGGCCGAGGATCCGCGCACCTATGCGATGATCCGCAAGGCCGATACGCTCGGCAACTTTCAGATCGAATCCCGAGCCGTGTCAATGCTGCCGCGCATCAAGCCACGGACCTTCTATGACCTGGTAATCGAGGTGGCGATCGTGCGGCCAGGACCGATCCAGGGCGACATGGTACACCCCTACCTGCGGCGGCGCGAAGGCAAGGAGGAGGTTGTCTATCCCAAGCCGGAGCTCGAAAAGGTGCTCGGAAAAACACTGGACGTGCCGCTGTTCCAGGAACAGGCGATGCGCGTCGCGATCGAATGTGCCGGCTTCACGCCGGGCGAGGCCGATCAGCTTCGCCGCGCCATGGCAACCTTCAAGCACACTGGCGGTGTCTCCAGCTTCGGCGCCAAGCTGATCGGTGGCATGGTGAAGAACGGCTATGAGCGCGAATTCGCCGAAAAGACGTTCAAGCAATTGGAGGGCTTCGGCAGTTACGGTTTTCCCGAGAGCCATGCGGCAAGCTTTGCATTGATCGCCTACGCATCGTCTTGGCTGAAATGTCATCACCCCGATGTCTTAACAATGCCCAGCCGATGGGTTTCTACGCACCCGCGCAGATCGTTCGCGATGCCGGTGACCACGGTGTCGAGGTTCGCCCGGTGTGTGTGAACGCGTCGCGCTGGGATTGCACGCTCGAGCCCACCGAAAGTGAGGACCGGTTTGCCGTTCGGCTTGGCTTGCGGATGGTTCGTGGTCTTGCAAACGCCGACGCCGCGACCATCGTCACCACACGCGCCGACCAATCCTTTGCGTCGGTTGACGACCTCTGGCATCGAGCCGGGGTTCCCGCGGCATCCTTGGTCGAGCTCGCCCAGGCCGACGCCTTTCAACCCTCATTGTCGCTGGCCAGGCGTGAGGCCCTGTGGGCGATCAAGGCGCTGCGCGACGAACCGCTGCCGCTGTTTGCCGCGGCCTCGGCTCGCGAGCAGCAAACGGTGCCGGAGATCCGCGAGCCCCTAGTCGCGCTACGCGCCATGACATCAGGCGGCGAGGTGGTCGAGGACTATGGACATGTCGGGCTGACCCTGCGCGATCATCCCGTCTCCTTCCTGCGCGCCGACCTGCGCCGCAAGCGCATCGTCTCTTGCCGCGAGGCCATGCAGGCGCGCGATGGGCAATGGCTGGAAGCAGCCGGGCTCGTTCTGGTCCGGCAACGGCCGGGCTCAGCCAAGGGCGTGATGTTCATCACGATCGAGGACGAGAGCGGCATCGCCAATCTGGTTGTATGGGTGAAGGTATTCGAAAAATTCCGCAGGGTTGTGCTTGGTGCTGGCATGATTGGCGTATACGGGCGCATCCAAAGGGAAGGCGAGGTGGTTCATCTCGTCGCGCACCGGCTGAGTGATCTCTCAGCTGAGCTGGCCAGCGTTGGCGATCGCGATGCTGCCTTCCCCCTGCCGCATGGGCGCGGCGACGAGTTTCATCACGGCAGCCCGACGCCGGACCCGCGTGGAATGCACAAAGGGCCGCGGCCGCGAGATATCATCGATCCTTATCTGCACATCGACCAGATCAAGGTGAAGACGCGGGATTTCAAATAGGTGTGCTGGAGCCCCAAGGCGGCAAATGCCATAGTGGGGCGATGCGTCACGCGGCGGTTCGGAGCGCCCCGGCTCGAGGCACCAGACAAGGATAGGTGGAGCACCATGCAGAACGCGCAGTCGCTGACGTCCGCTGAGATCGCTTCGATCAGGGAATTGCTCGATCAAGTCCCTTCGCCCTCGCGGTTGGCCAAGGTGACCGATACCGAGCTTCACGGTGCGATCAACGCGCTCGACGGCGTCGCCGATAGTCGTTGGCAGGAAGCTCCTCCCGAGATCGTCTCGCCTCGACGCGAGGGATTTCTGGGAATGGTGCTGGCGCGCAAGCGCCGGCAACTCGCCTATTCTCTGAAGCTTTCCAACCTGGTGCGGGATCCTTTCGCTTTCATGCCGGCAATTGCACTGACCGCAACAGGGGCAAACGCTCTTCCTGCTCTGGTCGCAGCACCGCCGGCAACCTTTCCCAGCTTCCTGGTGGCCATCGCCCTTGCCTGGCTGCGAGCGTTTGCACAGCCCATCGGTTACGGTGAGGCGGCACTGCTTCACCACATGAACCAGATCGCAGCCATCAAGGGAAAAGTCTCAGACGAGGATCTTGCCGACGCAGGGCGCATCCTGGTCGACGCCTACGGCTACGTCAAAGGACAGAACAGCAACGAGGTTTCCGCGTTGCTGGCAGCGCTACTCGCCTGGAAGGCAATCGAGCATTTCGATGGGGGGTTTCGGGTCATTGAAAGTGTGCCTTTCGGTTTCGGCCCGGTGGAATACGCGCCATGAATCCTCAGAGCATGTCTACCGAGACCCAAAACGCTGTGAAGAGCTCGTCAAGCCCCCACCGCGCTTTGGCCGCCCCAGTCGCTGCGCGGCAGCGTACGTCAGCGGATGCGGGCTTGAAAAAAAGCCGGGTTGGACATCGGTCGATGCGTTCCAGAGCATCGCAAGGTAGGAGCCCTCAAGTGGCCAGATCATATGAGCTTAGCGACAGCCCGACAGAAGGTTGCGGGTATACCCGTCCAGAGCCCAATCCAGATCGATCATTGCCTCGGGTGCGAACCTTGTAAGGTCGAACTTGTCGTTCGGGAACAGATAGATCTCGCCCTCCGAGTCGAACATTGGAGGAACCACCCCTGAATAGGATTGAGCGTGCATCGGGCTAAACGACGGGTTGTTCGACCGTCCCCTCGCGACTCCGAGCCCTAGCTCAAGCATGTAGCGCTCGGCTTCGTCCCAGGGAGCTCCTTGTCCTCCGGGCTGGTGCATCGCCATCGCTTCTATCGCCTGCTCCATAATCGATCGCCGATCCGGCAGACCCGTCCGAACGAGCGCTGCATCGATCCACTTGGTCTCGTCCATACCAACTTGCCAGGGTTCGAGATTGGAACTGATCACCGCGAACGCAAACGCGCGGTCGCCCCTCTGCTTGAAGGATGGGAACAGGTTTGCCCACGGCTCCATGCTGTCGGGGAGCTGGACGCCCTCAAAATGGTCGTCGCCAAGGTTGAGACAAAGGTGCGCGATGGTGGCTGCGAGCCGATACGCCAAGGCAGCGTCCTTGATTTTCGCGTAGTGCGCAAACAGGTGGACCGGTGCGGAGTACAAGGTCAGACTCGGTGCGTACAGCCTGGCAAGACCGTCCTTCGTTATGTCGTCGGCCATTGCAGTCCGTTGGTTTTCCGGCACTTTGGCTTCGAGGTAGGTACGGACAACCGAATACTCGGACGCAACCGCCGTTGTTTCCAGGAGAGCGCCGACAGTCAGCGGCTGCCGTATGAGGCGGGCGCCGGTTTCGTGGTCTAGGAAGCGAACGAACAGGATAGGTCTGGACGGATCCAATCTGCCTGAGGGGTCGATCTCCTGGCCGGCAGAAAAGGCGATCTGCCAGGGACGCGCGGCACTGTGAGGCTCCTTGGGTTCTACTAGCGTCTGATAGTATCTCGGAAACGTCAGGCGGCGCGTCTCGTCGTAAAGGTCCACGAACCACGGGAAGTCTGCCTCCGAGGGCGGCTTGCCCGCTGTGGGAAGCAGCCTGAAGGCCTGATAGACGCGTTTCAAGTAAGCGCGTCCCCAAATTGTTCCCACGACGTCAGCCCAATGCGTGAGTTCATGACTTATGGTCGCCAGGATTTCCGCGGCCTTACCATGGTCGTTGGCCAAGAGCGCTTTGGGCAGGTCCCTCCGGCTGTATTGGTCCAAAGTAACCATCTGAGACTGAGGGGAGAAAAAGGCCATCGTCACAGTGTTGGGGAAGCGGCTTTCCCTGCGTTCGACCATCCACTCTTTCACGAAATCTGACACGCGTGCCTCCTTCCCCATACAGCACAAACCGGATACCAACCGCCTATGGTGCGGCTCGAGGGTGCTCAGTTGTGAGGCCAGCGTAGCTGATGGAAGTAGCGGCCACTAGGCAATCAGTGATCGGGAGGTGCACATGTTTCGCGTGAACGTATCGTTGCCAACCCTACGATCCCGGACGCGCCGAATTCAACCTGGCTTCCGCTATCCTCAATGCAGCTGCCAAGGTAAGGCAAACCTCGCAATAAAGGTCAGTCGCTCCCCTCCCGTACGGTTTTTACCACCAGCGACCCTGCCGGGAGTGCCTTCAACAGCTCTGCCTCGGGGTTTGTGAGATGTATCCATGCCGCCCAATCCTCCGGGCGCAGCACCACAATCTGGCGATTGTGGATAGGCGCCACATGCGGCCCGGGTTCAGTCGTCAGCATTGCGAATGTCGGCGGCTTGTTGCCTTCGCCGTCGCGCCACAGTCCGGCGATCGCATGAAGGGGGCGCCGTTGAGGGTGAAGCGATGCTTCGCCTTTGGCGACTTCTTTCCGTGAATTCGAAGAAAGGCGATGCCGGAATAAGGCAGCGCTTGCTGTTGGCGAAACTCCGCCCGTCCGAGCGAAAGTTGAAGATCGGCCCGCCTTTGGGGCCGGAGGGCAGAAAGGCAAAGGTCGTACGCGTGAGTTCGATTGTGTCGCCGGCGGCGCGCATGATCGGGGCGGGGTCACCGATGCGGATGTCATCCGCCTGTGGCAAATCCAGTTCGGTTTGATGGGTTGGAACGTCGAGCGCCATCGATTGCATCATGCGGCAATATTCGGCCAAGCGATATGCTGCTCGTAGTCATTGCACATAGCTGCCCCACGCTTTCGGTCAGTTGCAGACTACCCGGATAGCGCGGTTTATATGCGGCGCCACCTCCCCGAAAATCTTGCTATGCCCCGAAATCTTACGCAACGCGCTCGAGCACCTTGCGCGGCTGGTCGGTGATAACATCGCAGTGGCTCACAATGATGCGCTCAAGGTCCGGTTCGTCAGACCATTTGCGGAAAGCCGCGCCCAGCGCCTTGTCGTGCTTCACAGAAAACCACCTGCCAATGCGCGGCATGCTCGACCGGTCGACACCTAAGCCAAGCACACGTGCCATGATGTGGGGACCGATCCCATGACCGATAGGGTTCTGGCAACGCAGTTATGGAACTGGACCGCCAATTCGCTACGCTTACAACGAAACTTTGGTCGCCCAGTATGCCGTGACAACTGGTGTTGCGTCATGGAGATAGTCGCCAAGTTTGGAGGGTATCTTGGCGCCTGCGCTCTTGAGATCCCCTAACGTGAATGGGTCGACCCACTGAACCTCGAGGCCGCTGTCACCCATGAGCTGAATCTGACTTGAAACAGGCAATATCTCAGATGGCAGATAGAGAGCGTTCCCCGACCCAGTGAAGAAAAAGGCCGAGCCGGTTCGCTCGCCAGGCGCTGAATTTCGAAACGCCGTCGACCATTCCCATGAAGGCGTTGTAAAGAACACGCCGCCGCCATTCTTCAGGGCTCTATAGACTTCCGTCCAAACGGCCGAAGAATTGTAGGGGTCCCCCAGAAGCGCCACGACGAGGTCGACGCTTGACGATTCAACGGGCAGGTCACCGGCGTCACAAACGAGGAATTCTGCCCTTCCGTTGAAGGCTGACCGCGAATGATTGAGCATGTCGAGAGATATGTCGGAAATCAAAAGCTTGGCGCCGGTGGCCTTCGGCATGGCTCCCAGTAGTCCGGATCGTCCCGCGCCGATTTCGAAAATCGTTCCCTTGTCAGGAACCAATTCGAAGTGCCGCTTCATCAGTGCGCCACTAGCAACACCGAAACCGGCACAGGTAGGATGCAGTTGGGCGTCATAATACTCATTGGCGACGGCAGAATAACTATTTTGCATCCAAAGGCTCCAGTAGCGGAATCTGCAGACGGCTCGCGGCAAGGGAGGCATCCAGTTCGCCAATCGCGCCATCCATGCGCAACTCGTTTACTTTTTTCTGGATGAACATGATCAACCCAGCTTTATTGTTTTCGTTCGTGAACGCATTCTCCATTGTGGAGTCCATGTAAAAAACGCCGCAACGAGTAAGCGTATATTCGAACGGTACGCTAATATAAGATGGGTATTTCGCCGCATGCTCGGCTTCTAACTGGGTCATCCCCCAAATACGCGCGATGTATTTGTATTTGTCCTCAGGCTCCACGGTCGCTAGATCGTCCGGCAATACGCCCTCTATTTCTGGCAGGTGTGAGCGCCATACGCGGCCCACGATTCCTCGCCGGATAGAAAACGAACGGCCAGCAGCGAGACCAGGAAGAGGAGTTCCATCTCCCGAAACGTATTCCAAAAGCTGCATCAATTGTCCCGCGAAAATCGGATCCTCAATGTAGATAGTCGCGCGGCATTTTGCGCCATCGAAATTCGTGTTGCGGTCCTTGAGCTCACTACCCACATCGGAAACGAAACGCGCAAAGTTCTGAGGGATGTTCGCCTCGACGACCTTCACGCGCAGTTGCGCTTCGATCTTCGCGCGTACGCTCGACAGCGCCTTCGACAAATCATCGCGCTCCCGCGCGATTTCCGTAATCTGCTCGCTTAATTCCAGCTTGAAACCGAAAAGATTCAACGTCCTAACTCTGCCCATGGCAGACGGCAAGACAGCAGGAAGAACACCGCTGCGAAGCAGCAGGTAGACCATCACGACCGCAGCCACAGGCCAGGCAAGAACCTTGTCGAAATGCTGATTAAGAAAACCGGCACACGGGGCAACGATTTCGGACCATAAGAGACGAAAAGGATCGCGCAACAGCAGCGTCACTGTTCCCAGCTGGGAAACTGGCACGCTGATCGTATCCGGTAGCAGCGGGTGCAGGACAAGGAGTAAGACAATAGCTACAGCAAAAATCCATAGAGATATCCGCAGAGAAGCCCGCCCGACTACACCAATCCATAGCGATACCCGTCTGACTGCGTCCATTGCCGACTTCCCCCAAACCAAGTCAATCTCAATATTTTCTACCGGACGTACAGCTGCTCCGCCAGCGCATCCCGCGTAATGATCGCCTCATCATTGGGGGCAAAATTGGCTTCTGTGGACCTTCGCCACGACGTGTACAATGCTTCCAATACCACCTCGCGTTTTGAAAAGTCAGGAAATAGCGATTGCATGGCAAAGATAGGCAAGGAACCCAAGTCTCCAATTCTTTCGAAATGGCGCAAGTACAGAAGGGGGGCACCGCTGCGGCGGGCCCAATACGGGAGGGAGGGCATATGGAACTGGCGGAAGCCTCGCTTTTGACCGAGGCCGAAAAGGGGAGTGTCGATCCGGTGGCTGTGCTAAGGGCTAGCCCTCTTCGCATCGGGATCTCTACGCGCGCTCTTTTTGACCTGGAGGAGGAGCATCGCGTATTTGAGAAGTACGGCGTCAAGGCGTATGCGGCTATGCAACTCCAACGGGAGGACGTAATCCTCCGCAAGGGTGCAGGCTTTGAGGTAGTCGAGCGATTACTCGCGCTGAATGATCCTGACGCTGCTCCGTATGTTGAAGTGATCCTCTTGTCGCAGAACTCGCCCGACCTCTCCCTCCGAGCCTTCAGGTCGATCGATCATTACGAGCTTGTCGTCAAGACGGGCAGTTTTACTAGCGGACGATCGCTTGCGCCGTTTGTCCCGGCGTGGGGCATCGACCTGTTTCTCTCAAACGCGGACGCGGACGTAAAGGGAGCAGTGGACGGCGGAGCAGCGGCCGCACGGCTCGGCTTGGCACCCAAGGATCGTGCCGAAACGCCGCAGGGCGAGGTCCGGGTCGCGTTCGACGGCGATGCTGTCGTGTTTGGCCCCGAGTCCGACGCAATCTACAAAGAAAAGGGCCTGGACGCCTTCCTAGCTCATGAGACAGAGAACGCGACCAATCCAATGGCGCGTGGCCCGTTTGGCAATTTTCTTCATAAGCTATCGGCATTGCGCCGCGTTTTCCTCAATGACGGTAACGTGAGTAAGGTCCGCATCGCACTCGTCACAGCTCGGAACGCCCCTGCCCACGAGCGCGTCATTCGCACGCTGAGGGCATGGGGGACCCCGGCTGATGAGGCCCACTTCGTCGGCAGCCGCGAGAAGGCACCCATCCTGAAGGCACTCGGTGCCCACATTTTCTTCGACGACCAGGAGAAGCACGTCCTCGGCGCGTCTGCTGTGGTCCCTGCCGGCCATGTTCCCGGACCACACGATCCGGCTGCGCCAGTAATCCCGGCCGGCTGAGTCTGCGGGCCTAATCTCGTTGCGGTTTTGCTGCGCGAACGAATCTGACGGCAAGCGATCTGGGCATGATGGAACGCGGAATCGCGGCTTTGCGCCTCATGTCGGACGGAGAGCCGGCCGCAGCCAGTCACTAAGAGCGGTCATCTGGGCGAGCAGGTTCGTTTGCGCCTTATCTCGGCCATTCAGCCATGCGGCCGGCGTCTCCGGGGACACGGTCTAGAATCCCTTGTTGATATCAGGGTCAACATCCGGCAAGGTCCCAATCCATCCCCATGCTCGCTACCCCGCAGATGAAGAAGCCGACCCACCCACTGACGTATCGCGAAGCTTTAGACGGGCTGCTCAAGGCGATCGATGACGCTCCAACTGCGCCAGATCACCCGATCTTCAAGAAGTGGGACGACAAGGAATACTTCGAGACGCAATTGATGTTTTCGTTCCGGAAGCAGCAGGCGGCCGAACACCACATCGGCAACGTCAAGTCCATGTTGGGGACGGCCGAAGCTGCGGCAATTGCAGCGATGAAGAACAAAGGCAGGCCGGCCAAGAATGCTGTCGCCTCTACGGCATCGCTGGTCGTGAACAGCGGGCAGTCCACGGCTTACGTCCACGAGCTCTCTGCATTCTTGGCTGCCGTCCGGTCCGGACTGGACTTCCTTGGAGTCGCGGCGGCCCGAACGATGCCCGGCATCGTCGCGCATTCGATACATACCTTGGAGAAGATGGTCGACAAGGGGCAGCAGGGTGGGATCCTCGAGGTCGTCAAAACCCATCAGGCATGGCTGGCCGAGCTGCGGGATTACCGCGACGAGGTCGTCCACCGCCAAGTCGTTCAAGCGCCGGCCGAGGGCTGGCTGGTGTCTACGAAAGGCAAGACCTCAAAGGCAATCATGCCCATTGTGGTCCCCCGCCGGACGCCCAAACGCGCCTTCGATACCAGACAGTCGCGGATGATGGACAACGATGTCCCTTTAGGGCTCGACCGCATGGAATCTCACGGCGAAGTTACGTTCCCGGACGGGACAGTAAAGACCATCCAGCACAAGGTCACCTTCCGGCCATCCGCTTCGCATATACCGATCGTGGAGTTGATGACCCACCATCTTATGGAATACCGAAAGTTTTCAGCGGCGATGTTTGCCGTCATCACGAAGAGTGGCTTTGGTACTGTCAAATGAGCGCGTCTCCGCCAGCGCGCATGAGTACGAATGGGTGTCAAAAGAAGGAGATGGCTGATCTCGTGTTTACCAAAGCCGAGTGGGATGCCGCGTTGCCTGAATTCTCGCGGGCATGACCGAATACCTGAGGCAGTCCCGGACACCGATCTTCAGAGATCGCGCGACCATGGCGTAGGGCACGGCGGCGGGTGGTACTTGAAGCTCGGCGACCGCATCTTTCTCCTGACGAACGAGCATGTCGCGGTCGCGCGTGAGAGCGGAGATCGTCTCATCCACCAGTTCGCAGACTCCAACGATCTCCACGCTCTGCCATGAAAAACCTTCAGAAGTACACGTGCGTACCGGATGACAGACCCGGCCAGTGGTTGGAGAACGCAGCCGAGTCGGTGGAGTACCTCAAGCTCGTCCTGACAGGACAATGGACCCCAATCTATGTCAGCGCGCAGTGTTTCTATCTCTTTGCGGTTCTGATGAAAGCAGAGAAGGCTAACCCGGTTGATCACGCAAAACTCGGACCTGTCTTCATTGATCCCAGCTCCAGTTGGCGGCTCGAGCACGTTTGGGGCGGCGGGGAGCCGGAGCGGATGTATCTCGAAGCCGGAATTGGAGAGAGCGGCGGCTCGCCGCTCGCCGGAGGCCAGCAGTTGGTGTACCGGCGCCGGATGCACGGCCTCGATCCATATGTCGAGCTAGACCAACGACTGGTCCAGGCGCTGGACGTTCATTTCCTGAGAGAGCGAAACGCATACTGTCGCGTGAACCGGCGTGGTGATATTGAACCGATCATCAAGGTCGAGCAGCTTCCGGCTGACGAAGAAGGCCATAGTGGAACCTTGGTCACCGTTAAGACCGAGGATCTTGTGAAGTACATGGCGGTCACTCAGACGGTCCTCGCCGCAAAGTTCGACTTTACCCGGATCGATCACAAGAAGGTGGGTTTTGACGGTTGGCAGGACGCCGAGCGTGACAGCTTCGCAGCACCTGACCTAGCGTATCATTCGGGACGGGTTCCCGGCCGATCCAGCTTCGTGAATGGATGGATCATCGTCCGTCCAAACAAGACCCTGGCTGAGGCGATAGAGGACGAAAACACGGCGTCGGATCGGTTCAAGAGGCAACATGCCGACTTCATAATCCAGGATGCTCGGTACAGCCGGATAGCAACCTGTTCGGCCGTGCCAGGAGCCAGCACAAATTACTTCGATGCCGTCGAGGGCCTGCCGTTTGAGCTCTCCCCGGTTTTCTTCCGCGCAGACGTCATGTCGAAATACAAGGCCGACACGGATAAGTACCAGATCGACGGTCGCATGATCCGGTGTCGCGATGTCTGGGAGCTTCGTTCGTTCGACATCAACGAGGCCGGACAGGTCCACACCTACCTGCAGGACCTCTCCCATCTGCCCTACGAAGAGCAGCTGTACTGGAAATCATTCAACGAAGAGCCCAAGGCACCAATCTCGAAGCGCAGCTTCACCAGCGATTTTCTGGGGCAGTGGACAAATGACGCGGATCCCTTGGACGAACTCAAGCGAGATACGACTGCGCTGGATGGGTTGCGTCCGCCTTGGTGGATCCCTCGTGGGGAGGCGGTACGGCTGGCCGCCCAGTACCCGTCCCAGGATAACGCGGCCGAGTGGGGCCATGAAATCATGCATCTCGACCAGCTCGTCGTAGAGGGCTTCAAGGAAAGTGAACTGCGAAAAATCGCGACCAACCGTGAGGCGCAGGTCGAGACTAACTGGCGTTCGCTCCGGCTGATCGAGGCAATTCTGGTTGCCTCCGGCGTTCCTGCGGAAAAGGCTAAAGCTACGATTGCGCCATTGCAGCGCTTGCATGCACTCCGAAGCACGCTGACGGCCCACACTGGCGGAACGACCAAAGCGGAAGAGCAAAGGAAGGCCATAGCCGAGCGTCAGACCTATCGCGCCCACTTCGAGCATCTGGCCGGCGGTGTTCTTGACGGGTTGGCAGCCATCATCGCGGTCCTCAACGGTGATCCGGCCGCCAATCCAGTGGAATAATGGGGAATCGATTTGCCGTCTCTGGTTATCGACAGCAGCATGCTGCAATCGCAGGAGTTGCGATCCCATCTTCAGGCGAGTCCACATAACTTCGCGGTGCTCGCCGACTATGCCTGGATCGAGATCTACAAACAGCGGTCGCTGGAAGCCATCAAGCACGGCCTGTCGGTCGTCGGCGACTTCCCCGATCAGTTGATCCTGCTGCGATCCAACGGCGAGATAATCCGGCTCGACCCGACCGAGCCGGACCTGCATGAGCGTATGCAGTTCAAGGGAATGGCAGGCATCATTTTTGAGATGGTTACCACGATCAGGCGCGCCACAGTTGATGATGCGCCCATCTTGGAGCAACTGCGCGATCATTGGAATTTTGCAGACAGCCTCCTCCCGGAGCTGATCGAAGGTGCGGTCGACATAGCGGTATCGCTGCCCGAAATGGAGGCGCAGATGTTCACCAAGGCCGAGATCCGCATCATCAGGACGAACAACCAATACTCGACCGCGATGATGGAAACCATTTACGGCGCCGCCATGCAGGTATGGGAAAATCTGGCACACGCCTACTGCCTGCCATGGCAGAACCTCGGAGACATCCGCATCGCTCGGACCTATCTCTTCCGATATGCGCTTGGACTCGTCATTCATCTGCTCTGGTGGATCAGACGCGGCAGTCAACCGGTCAAGCGAATGGACAGAATGCGCAACGACATGGTCGACTTGAGCTTCTGCGTCTATGCCTCGTACTTCGATGGCTTCATGACCGCTGATGAGAAAGCACGCTGGATCCATGCAAATCTAATCGCTGCCTTAGCGGCCGTGTCACGCCTGGATGGCACGACTTGACCGATCTCGTCGTAGACGCCGACTTCTCATTCCGTGGCGAGCCGCAATCCCATTGAATAGTAGCACGGAACGTGGGTTGTCTATGAGACGAGAACGACTGCTCAAGCAATCTCGTCCTGCAAGCTGACGGTCAACTCTCGGCCATTTGCGCTCATCGGTGAGAACTGGCGACGGATGACTGTTTTCGGCGTCTTGCTGCTTTTAGGATTAGGACCCGCGTCCTCCAAAGTATGGGAGAGATGGTCTTGGCCATCTCTCCCCCGCGAATGCCACCTGCGCAGAGCGAAGCCGCTCGCTCGCAAGGCGCGACATGACCATCATCGTTTGAACTGATCCGATCCGCCCCGCTCGACGCGCAGCCCAGCTCCGCTCGCCGGCATTCGCCCCCTCTCTGCCGCGCGCTCACGCGCCCGGGAAGGCATGCCGAGGGGCATGCCTTCGGCATGTAACGGGAAAGGACCAGAACCATGACGACCAATGAAACAAGTGCGAAGACCGCAAATGCCGGCGAAAGCGGCACCGAGGTCTTCATTCCGCTGAACAAGCTGAAGAAGTCGCCCCGCAATGCGCGCAAGACCCCGCACAGCGAGGCGATCATCGAAGCCTATGCGGCAAGTATCCCCGCCAAGGGCATCCTGCAAAACCTTGTGGTCGAGCCGGAGCTTGACGGGGAGGGTGCTGAGACCGACTTCTATTTCGTCAGCATCGGCGAAGGCCGCAGGTTGGCGCAATTGCTGCGCGTCAAGCGCAAGCAGATCAGGAAGACCGAACCGATCCGCTGCGTCATCGACACCGTGAACGATGCGCATGAAATGAAGCTGCAAGGCATCGCGGAAACCGTCAGGCAGACCGAAGGCTGGAAATGGGCAGATGTCCATATCGACTACCCGCACGCAAACGGATTGCGCCGCACCTACCCGCAACCGGTGGATTTGTCGGAGGAAGACAAAGCCGCCTACGCCACGGCATCCGACGAATTCAACCGGCTCGCGGAGGAATGGGATAGCGCCTAGGAACTGCCCAACGATGTCGATCAGCGTTTCGGTAAGCTTGAAGCGGAGATCGAGCGCATCGACGCTCGCGCCACGCCTACGATCCTGATATTGTTTCGCATGGCGGCGTGTTTGTCGTGCTTTCCTATGACGGCGCGGCGCGCATCGAACGTGGCTTCATTCGCGCCGAGGATGAGCAGGCGGGACCGGAAGCGGAAACGCGGTCAGACGGCGAGGACTACGCCCTCAACGACAATGGCGAGATCATCGAAGACGGCAGCGGTTCGGATACCAATGGCGGCAGCGACGAAGAAGCGGAGGACGACGGCAAGCCGTTCTCGGACCTTCTCATTCGCGACTTGACCGCTCATCGGACGCTTGGGCTTCGCCTTGCGCTTGGCGAAAAGCCGGACATCGCCCTTGGTCGCGGTGACCCATACGCTTGCCGCGCAGACCTTCTATCAGGGTGCGGAAGCCCACTGCCTCGAAATCCGCCCGACCAGCATCTGTCTCGCCGGGCACGGGCTGACGGCGATCAGACGCGAGGCGTTGGAGAACGGCGCCTGATCGTAGGTCAGCTTGTAGGCGCCGCGCAGGGAGCCGCCGACGGTGACGCCGATGGCCTTGATGCGCTGGCTGGTCTCGGAGATATCGCGGCCATTGCCCATCAGGATTAGGTCGGGCCGTGTCTCCAGATAGAATTTTACGACCGTGCCGTTGTAGCTGATCGTATCGGGGTAACAGACCGGGCTTGCCGGACAGGTGTAGGTATAGGCGACATTGTTGCCATTGGTGTCGGTGACCGAGGTCAGCAGCCAGCGATAGCTGTACGCCAGATCATGGGCCGGCGTGCCGGCAGGTGGGGTCAGGTTGGCGACCGCCGCCACCGAGCGGAAGGTGGAGACGGTGCCGTCGCGATCGGTCACCTTCCACTCGTTGGTGGTGCCGTTCAGCGCAATGCGGCGATAGGATTCATTCTCGGTCGCATGGGTGCCGCCGGTCGAACATGACGGCGACACCATACCGGCGACACAGGCGACCAATTGTTGGCCGTCGAGCAGGTAGATATCGCTGGCGGTAAAGGCCGGCATGCCGTAGCCCGGGCTTGCCCGCTCGATGACGTCGAAGCCGCCGAGACCCCAGGCATAGCCCAGCCAGCCCTGGTAGAGCCCACCTGTCTTGGTCCGGCGGGAAGAATCATAGGTCAATGCGATCGACGGTTCGATGCCATGGAAGTCCGAAACGTCGATGCCGATGGCATAGCCCAGATTGCCGTTGCCTGAACTCTTCGGCAGATCCACCTTCGGCGTGCCGATCGCTTCCGGATCGCCGCTTGTCGTGGTCGTGGTCGCGGTGGCAGCCGCCGCGGCCGGCTCCTCGGGTGCAGCCTCGCTGTCGGTCGACTGATCCGCCGTGCCGACCGCGGCCGCTGCATCTGGGGCCTCGGTCGCCGGTGCACTGCCGGAAGCGGGCTCATCCGCCGCACTCGGCTGATCCGATGAGCCGCCGCTGCCCATAGCTGCTCCGCCATTGCCAAGGCCACCATTTGCGGGCGCGCCAGGGTCGGACGAAGTTCCTTGCGCCTCCTGCGCAAAAGCCGCCATCCCTGCGGAGCTTCTAATATAAGAAACGAAAGATGTATCCGCGCCGAAGACACCAGCGGCAAGCAATGCCGCGCCAACAAGCAACTTGTTCATGATTCCCCCGGGCCCAAGTTGGTTACTTCTACTCAGCCGCGACCAAACGAATACGACACCGCATCGTCATAGAGGGAATATCCACAGGGAAATTTTTAGGAGAGGTGAGCGTATGAGAGATTGTCTCTGAACAACCAAGGACGCCCTAAGCCGATCTGCGGGTGCCATCGGCCGCTGTTTGATTGATCAACCATAGCAACGCAGACTATTGCCCTTACGAACGTCGCTGACGCTCACGCGCAAGTTCCGAAAGAACTGCGGAGGACCAGGGCCACGGCGCTCGTTTCGTCTAGACCGGCGCCCCAGGCATCCTCTCCGTTAGCGCCGGTTAGCGTATGGGCGATGCTCCAAGCTTCGAGATTGAGCCACTACGAGCTTAATATCGGCTCCGCATTGAGCGATACAGCTTGAGATACAAACTGTGATACAATCCAGTACGAAAATCTCAGAAAAACGCTTTTTATCAACACGAGACCGGTGCGGCGAGTCTTCTCGACAGACTCGAACCTCAAATCGCCATCTGAAGGAAATGTCGGTATCAGCGGTTGCGCATCCCCGCAACAAGACAATGGATGTCGCACGAATCCATATCAGCGCTGCCGACTGGCCATCAAAAACGCCGTACTAATTGCCGTACTAATTTGCAAAAAAGTACGGCGGCAATTTGCTAAGCACCTGAAAATATTGGTGATCCCGACAGGAATCGAACCTGTGACCTACAGATTAGGAATCAGCATGGCTGAGACCGGAAAGGCCTCGCTATCCCTGTTGCGCGTGTCGGACGGATCCCCCGATCCTGAGGATCATGCCTCGCGTTGAACTGGCGCGCGCCTTTCGACGAGCGCTGATCACCCCAGCTTTTTGTCCGACGCTTGGTCGGCGTTCCGAGCGGCAGGCGCCAAGATCATCGGTGTGCCGGTCGACGCCCAGGGTATCGATGTGGCGAAGACGACTATGATCATGAGTACCGTTTCGACGGTCGCCCCGTGCTGCCGCTTGCCGCGCGGACGGATCCGGACCAAGCCATCGTCTATGTCGGTTCTCTCTCTAAATTGCTCGCGCCCGCGGTAAGGTTGGCTGCGTGGCCGCGCGGCCGGACATCCTTGCCCGCATGGCGGACCGGCGCGAAGCGATCGACCGCCAAGCGACCTGCCGCTCCAACCAAGCGCTGGCAGCGCCTATCGAGGACGGCGAACTGCGCAGGCACGCCCGCAAAGCGCGGCGGATCTATGCAGCGCGGCGCGACTTCCTGGCCTAGGAAATCGCCGGCTTCTGGGTGAAGACGTCACGTTCGACCTCCCAGCAGGAGGCTTGGCGCTGTGGCTACGATTGCGTGGAAGTAGAAGTGCGGAGACCTGGGCCAGTGCTGCAGCTCGGTCAGGCGTTGCCGTCACGCCGGGAATCCGGTTGACGCTGGACGCGGCAAACGCGCCCGAGGCGTTTCGGTTCGGCTTTGCCAGCCTCGACGAAGCGCAACTCCGGAAGGCGGTTACAGTGCTCGCACGCACTCGTTCCGCAGCCGGATGAGATCCCGCCCATGTCGGATGGCGGCGAGGCTCGCTCGGTTCACCTTGCCAGGTAGATTGCCCTTCGTTGCCGACCCTGAGACAGTTTCAGGGACTGATAGAACCGCGAGCGCATTCGCATCCTTCCTACGAACAAAACTGCTGCCAATTGCTGATCAGGTCCGACCGAGGAGGCGGCCTACCCAACCGGGCTTGGCAGGCGCTGGCGGTGTACTGTCTCCGGTGAAGAAGGAATCCATGACGGTCCCCAGTTCGGAATCCTCAATCTCAGAGAGGACCTGGATCTGATTCCGCAGTCTCAGCCGGATGATAGCTTCCCGCGTTACATCTTCCATAGCCGGACGGCCGAGCCGACCTGCCGCCCTGACCCAGGCCTCGGCGAACCCGCGCGCAAGTCGCGCGTCACTTCCGATGGATGGGCGCTCGGTGATCTGGACAAGAGCATCTTCCGTGAGCTCTGCCAGCAGCTCCCAGCGGCGGCCGGTCAGAGGACCTCTGTCGAGTATTCGCCCTCTCATCCACAGCCTCTGGAATGCATTGCGGATGCCTCCCTGAAATCGCTCGGCCGGCCTTCCGGCGAATCGCCATGCCACAAGGTCAGGCAGAACTACCGTCGCGAGGAACGCCCACACGTCATCCCGCAGTGCTTCTCCGCTTTCAAACTCAGGCACCTGTGCAAGGTGGATGGATGCAAGTTCGTCGAACCGAGCTCGCTCGATGGCGCTACCTCGGTCCGGAAATCCGCAGGCATGCCCGATCTCGAGCAGAGCCGATCGGAGTGTCCGGAGGAACTCGTCGGGCACCGGGCTTCCACCGCTCGCAGCATAAGTTGCCTCGACAGGAAAATGGGCAGACTCCAGCCCAGCATCGACGGTCACCATGAGACCCGCTGTAGACGAAAGGCACGCGTCGACTGCGATGCGGTCGAGTCTCGGCAGTAGTGCCACGCTCATGCGCGAGCCTCCTCGGTCGCGACGTCCGCAGCGGCGAGAACCGCTGCATGGAACGAGGATGGTCTTAGATCGAGCATGCTCCGAATCGTCTGGATGTCCTGGCCGGGAAAGGCCAGCCGGATCCAGAACTCGACTCTACCTGCTATGGAGTTGGAGTCGCTCTCAGCGACCGCTTGCTCGAAATCGGACTGTCGCAGCGATGTCGCGATGATCTGCGTCATGACATCGGCAAGCACCACCTGGAGGGTGGCACGATCGCCGGCGAGAAGACGCTCGGTGAAGTCGGGGCGATCGCTGTTGAGGAAAAGTCGCACAGCTCCGCCGAAGTCCCGGTGGAGGTTTCCTGGGGCCCAGTGCAGGTACCATGGCGCATAGGCTTCCGGCCTTCCAGCGAAGCGGCGGGAGAAACTCAGTGATTCCATCGGGAATCTGGGCTCCTCGCCCTCGAGACGCAGATCGATCCGGTCAGACCAGAGCCTCGATGCTGGTCGCGACGGAGACAGCGTGTGGGCGCCTGAACCGGGTTGGCCGAGGAGGATCATTGTCTCGGCAAGAAGGCGCTGGGAAAGGCCGTGTCCCGCCACTCGCTCCTCGAGAAGAATTTCTCCAGCGCGAATTTCGCGACGCGTCGCCGCAATGATCGTTCGGGGCATGTTGCCCGAACCCGTGCCGACGCGCATCAACAGCACCAAGGCGAGCTGCGCGATGTCGATCCGCAGCTGTGAGGCGGCGATATCAAGATCGACAGCAATCCGGCGCCTGAGGGTCACGTCGCGTCCGCTGTCCCAGTCCGCAATCCAGGGATCTTCTATCACGACTTCACGATCGTTCTCGACGAGTACCCATGGGCCGGCCTGCACGGCGTCGGTCCCTAGCGTCAGGAATGGAAAGGCGATACGGCTCATGTGTCGGCTGCCGCGGACAGTCGCGCACCGAGCGTCACGGCGCAATCGGATGGCATCGCAACAGCCACCTCGAACCTGCCGACTCGATCACCGATCTCGATCCGCGTCCCGCTGCCGAGCGATTCTCCGAGCTCATTGCGAGCGTCGAGCACACGAGGTTTGACGGTCGACGGCGCTTCGGCTGCGGTGCCGCCGTCCATCACAAGTGCAGGTTCAAGAAGCAGCGAGTTTGCCGCGCCGTCGCCCCTCACGACCATTTCGAAAACCGCGACAGGCCCGTCCTGGCCTTCCTCCAGTCTCAGGAACAAGGGCCGAGTGACGCCGGTGCCACCACGGCTTGCACCGCCACCACCGCCCCCGGGAGCTCGAGGACCTGCACCTTCGCCTTCACCCTCGAGTACCCGTCCAAACCGGCCGGCGACCGTCGCAAGCGACGGTCCATTATCGCCGCCGATCGGCGCCGCCGCCGGCGGATTTGCATATTCTGCCGCGGCAACCTTGATGCGGCGGACGGCGATCCGCACGATACTGCGCGCCTCCTTGTCGGCGAGCGCCTCGAATTGCCAATCATCGTGGGCGGGCGGCTCTGCTTCTGCGAAGGCAGCCTCGACGATCTGCTCATCTGACGCGATAAAGACACCAGCCCACTCGAAGCGATCATCGGGAAGCTGCACACCTTCGTAGTAGCGAACCACCAGTTCCACGGGCCGCATCACTGCGATCGCGGCGGATCGCTCCGGGAACAGGCTACCCTCACGACCTGCTGGCGAGATTCGATCTGCCCGGAGCCCTCGAACCATGCTCAAGCGACCAAGCACCCTGTTCGGCCGAAAGGAGCGTATCTCCTCGCCACTCGCCGGATCGGTCCGCAAGGCCTTCATTGCACGCGCGTAGAGATCCAGTGGAGGAAAGTCCTCAGGCCGCGGCAGTGGATATTCCGTATCCTCGATGAAAACGCGGAACTGCATCTTCCGGGTCTCGGGCGTGTCCTCGATGAGCCGGGGCCAGAAGAACCAGAGCAGTGCCTCCTGTACGAGGCTCATCGCATGCTCGCCATCGGCGCCGACAAACGCGGGGTCAAGAATCATGATCGATGTGCCTGATCGGGTAGCGTCGCGCGCAGGAAAGCCGATCGCGTCGGCAAGGTCCGCCGCCTCCCGGCCTTCGATCGGGTCGACGTACTCATCGCCGTCGGCGGGAATACCCCACCAGTGCCTTCCGGTGAACCTTCGTCTCACTCCGTGCGGGTCGTCCGCGTCAAATGCTGATCCAAGCTGGGCAGCGATGAGGCGGCGGACGGGATCGCCTGCAAGGGAGGTCTGACTGTCGATCACGATCGCCGAACAGCGGCTCGCCAGATAGAGAGAAGTCTTGCCATAGCCGTATGTGCCGCCGCCGTGCACGGTGTTGCGGCGTGACCCCACGTTCCTCAGGAAATCGACAAAGTCAGTTGGCTCGTCATCGGACGCCAGGTCAGCTCTAGTCGGTCCGGCGAGACCGGCTGTGCCGAAGTCACAGATCTCGAGCACTCGCAGAGTTTCGGAATGCAGGAAATCGTCGAGGCTGCCCGCCGCCTTGCCGTCGAGCGGTCGCTGGCTCAGGATGTCGAGACGCAGAATCGCGGCCTGTTCCGGATCAAGCGTACGCAACCGAAAATGGACCTCGGCTCCGCCGTCGGACAGGGCGGCATCGCAACTGTTCTGCACGGCCTCCCTCACCACCGTCTGGACAAGATCGATCGAGGGCGCACCGAGCAGCTTCAGATAGCCGTCGGCGGCCAGGTTGCCGGAAGCCGAATATGCCTCGGAGTGCAGTGTCAGGGGTGGTCGAGGCATGCGATCATCTCGCTGACATGAGCGTCGGCACGAACGGCAGCCAGACGGCTGGACTCGGCAGCGACAAGGTCGATTGAGTAGGAAAGGATGGTAACGCCTGTGGGCGGCGCCCCGGTCGCGAAGCTCTCCGGGATGATCCTGGGGAAGTCGTCGCCGACAACATAGTGGTGCTCGCCCTCAAGATGAAAGTTCGCCCTGTTCCACACCGGAGCGTTCGGGTCAGCGCAGCCGACAGCCGCAAGAAGATTCCGGACCCCAAGGGAGTCCGACGCCATCGACGTGGCTTCTGCGGCCAATCTCGACACGGAAAGGTCGCCGCCCGTCGACTGCTCGAGCTGATATAGCGCGAGATGCAGCACGCCTCCCGTTGGAGCGAGCAGCTGATCGATCGCTGAAATCTGGACCGAAAGTCCCGTCACCCTCGCGGAGGATTTGACCTCGAGTGCGAGTCTGCCAGCGCGAAAATCATGACGTTCCATCATGGGGCCGCGCCAGAGCTGCCAAGCGCGCGCATCAAGCCGAAGCATCCGTCGGAGCATCAGGAGCTCGCCGACGAGACCTCTCACTTCCTGGATTGTTACTCCAGAAGTCGGATCGGCGAGCAGCGATCTGAAGTCGTCGAGCGTCGACGCGCAGGCGTCGACTGGAGACAAGCCGGCCCTGATACGCTTCATCATCTCCGCGCTGACATCCGCAAAGACCCCGTCCAGGCCGGCTGCCAGGCAGACAATGTCAAGATAGCGTACGGAGACACCATTGAGAGAGTAAGTCGCGATGCCGATCCCAAGCGACGGACTGCTCGGGACCTGCGCGATCCGTTCGCTGTGTCTTATCGGGAGGAGCACGCGCAGCTCGCCCGCATTGCCCAGCGCAAGACGAACGCTTCCGAAGCCGGTCTCGATTCCCGTATCCACGCTGGGAATCCCGAGCTCGCTCGAAGCGTGACCACCACGGCGCAGCATGGACCACTCTTCGAGCGACGGCTCAGTGGACACGGCCGGCCTCGAGCTGTTCCGCGATCTCGTCTTCAATATCTTCGAGATCGTCGGCCGATGGTGGTTCCAGTCTCACGCTGTAATATCCGCCTGAGCCGTCTGCCGACCCGGGAAAGACAATCCCGAAGCCGACCAGATCCCCGACGGCTTCAAGGGCGACGCGCTGGCCCGACGGCCTTCTCGGTGTCGAGTTCCTGTCGATCGGATAGAGCAGCAGGAGCGGCACGTTGCCGACGACGCTTGCGCGCACGGCCTTCAGCCTGGTCCAATCTGTCTCTGCCGTGGCCTCTCCGCCATCGGCACAGTCGAACAGGACGTCTCTTCGCGACATCAGCGCCTTGATGTCGGCGAAATCATCCGGCCGCTCCAGTCGCGTTCTTGTCGAAAGCCGTACCGGGCCAAGTTCGCCCATCGGTGTTGCCGACGGCTCCCCGCTCCTCGGTTCGACGACTCCGACGTTCCATGTTCGCGCGCTGTCGCCAGATGCCTCGATGTATCCCAGCAGGAACTCGGCTGAGAGCTCCCTGTGGGACGCCTGCACCGAGTATGCCCGAAGAAACTGCACTATCAGGCGCCCGGGGACACCGCGAAACAGGATGCGCGTCGATTCCCGGTCGCGCAATCCGAGGTCGGTGGCCTGTGTCATCAGATGGGCGGCGGCGGTCCAGTTTCCCCGGACGATCTCAGGCCTGCGATGATCGAAGCGGATTGTCTGCACGTGCTTGCCGGCATAGCTCACGTCGGTAAGGATCGCCGCTCTCATCTTGCTTGCGGCAGTGATCGCCATCCCCGGGATCGACCTCACCCTTACCGCGAATTCCATAGGCGTCGTCTTGCGGACCGCGTACTCCGCCACATCCCCCCTGATCTCGGCCTCGATGAGGGCGAGCGAACGGAACGCCGTACTGAGCGAGTCGGTCATCCAAATGCGCGGCATGTCTTCGTATCCGGGCCGATAGCCGAACCACCGCCCCATCTGCAGCAGCGTGTCATACTGGCTGGATGTGCGCAGAAAATAGCTCACGCACAGGCCCTCGATAGTCAGGCCGCGAGCGAGGATCGAGCCGCCGACGACGATGTACGTCCGTGGAGGACCATCGTAGTCGATCCGATCTTCGCTGGTGCCATTCTCAACAGGAACTTCCAGCGCCTCGAGGACCGCTGGAATGAATGGCATCAGCTGATCTCCGGTGACATGGGGCAAGACGCACAGGTCATCAGGCACGCGCTGCTGCTCGGCCTCCCAGAGACCGAGCATCCGTGTCCCAAGAGCAGATCCGGGGTCCGTGATCTGGTCGGCGATCACCTCGAGCCATGCCTTCACCAAGGTGGCCAGTCGCTCATGCATGATCACATACGCTGATGTGTGGATCAGCATCGACATGTGGCTGTCTGCATCGCCTCGGAACCGTCGCGCTGCGCAAGACGCCAGGAAATACAGAACCGCATCTTCGAGCGATTCCGTCATGCGAGGCAGAAAATGATCCTTTTCTGCCCGGCTCGGAGGCTGAAGGAACGCCGTGTCGTCCTCCGGGATCTCCCGGATCATGTCGAGGCCCTCTTCTTCCGGCTGCGGGGAATCCGCGTCGACAGGCGGGCGGCCGAACAGACGCTCGGTCCCGAAATAACCTCCTGGTGTCGGCAACGCGGTTATGAAGTCCTTCGGGTAGAGGTCGTCGAGTTCCCTTCCTCCAGCAGGGAAGGGATTGATGAGCACGTTTGCGAACGGTGTCGCGGTATATCCTACGTAGGAATTTGCCGGGATCTTCTTGAGGATGAGGCGAATCTTCTCGTTTATGCGAGTCATATCGTACTCGCCCGAGGCTGTGTTCACACTCGCCTGATCGCATTCATCATCGATGACAAGGACCTTGAGACGGCGCAGAATCGCGGGCAGGGTGCGCTCCAATGTAAGAAGCAACTGTCCGAGCGGAGCAACATTCTTCTTCACGACTGCGAGCTGCGCTGCCCCTTCCACAGGCATCGGAAAGCCGCCATTGGGCGGCATCCTGAAATCACCCTGCTCGTCATCCCGAGTCTCGAGCTGCCACTGGTCTCTCAGCCGATCGACCAGATCCTTCTGCATGCGCCCCTGCGTCTGCTTGCGAAGCTTGTTCGTGAGGCCAGCCAGAATGATCACCAGATTGTAGCCGGCGTCGACCGCCTTTGCGATGACGGCGGTCATGTTGGCGGTCTTGCCGGACTGCACGTGTCCAATGACCAGACCACGACATGCAAAGCTCTCCTTCGAGGGATTTTCGAGCAGGGAGACGATCTCGTTCGACGCCTTGCCGATCCGGTCATCCACAGTGTCTGCGGACCAGCCCTTGGAGTCGACGAGATATGCCCGCAACGCGGGCCAGTGACGATCAGTCTCCGCCGGCCCGTGATACCAGTCCTGGCGGATTCGGAAGATCGAATTGACCCTGAGAATTTCGACGGGGCGAATGGATCCGCGAACCTGTTCGATGGCGGCGGCAAAATCCTGCTCGGTCTCGTCCGAGAAGCGGCCAAGAAACGGTTCGAGGTCCTGCCGGACGAGGCGAGCCGCATCATCCAGGCCGTCTGCCGATGACAGTCGCGCGCGCAACTGCCTGACAAACGCATCCATTTGTGTCGCTGATACCGACATCGCCCGCCCCGCTGTGAATAGACTCATCGCCCCGAATGGAGTTTGTACGCCGCAGGCCATCGGCTGCAAGCTGAAATGAAAAAACGCGAACGACTTCGTCACAAGAGCCGTACGCGAATATCCGCGTGATCTTGCAAACGGGCTTGGTCAGGCAACATACGACAGGTTCATTTCGTTTTCTGTTGCATAGCGTCTCTCGGCCGTCAGAATCACGAAAAGAGCTTCACCGATCCAGCGGGCAAGGAGAGGCGGCACCGCATTGCCAACCTGGATATACTGCTGGGTACGATTGCCTTGGAAGAGATAGTTGTCGGGGAAGGTTTGAAGACGCGCAGCCTCGCGCACCGAAAGGCTGCGACACTGCATTGGATCAGGATGGATAAAGTAGTGTCCATCCTTCGAGATGTGACTTGTAACCGTCGTTGAAGGACCGCCCGAGAGCTGCACCCTGAAGCGATCGGCAAACTTGCCGGAATTCCAGTTCTCGTGCTCCGGTGCCAGCTCCTCTGGAAAATCCGAAGCCTTCGGTGAGCGGCCGACGACTTCGGCGAAAACAGCTGCAAAGAAATAACGCGCAAGATCGCTCGCCATATGGCTACGAGTCGCATGATTTGGCAGCGTCTCCAGCCTAGGATCGATCAGCCAGTCACGAAGGTGGGAGGGGCAGTCCGGCGAGATGCCGACGCCTCGCGCCTCACGGCCGGGTATGTCGTTCAGACTCTCGAAGTTCGTACGATATTGATGAGCCGTCTGCGCAAAGGCTGCTTGCAGATCATCGGCCAGACCAGTGTCCACGTCGGCAACAAAGGCCATGGCGATGCTGACCATCTGTTTCCATTCCTCCCGGCTGTCGACGCCTCGGCTGAGACCGCTGCGCAGCTTCGGCATCCGATCCAGTACATTGCCGACGGTTGCAGTCAGGCTATGGCGAACCATCAGATCGGCGAGGGCCGAATCAGGCAAATCCGCAGCCAGGTCGGACCTGAGGCCGACGACGATCACCCGGTGGCGTGCTTGAGGAATTCCGAAATCCTCGGCACGAACTATGAAATCGGTGGCGCGTGGTTCAAACCTGCCAAAGCCAAGTTGTCCTCGGCTGCGCGGATCCAGCGCAATCAGCCGGTATTCCTCTCCATGGGGCCGGTCTCCACGCAGGTCACGAATTACCTGATCGAAAATCCGATTCTCGCCGTCGACCGACGAGGACAGCATGCCCTTGACGTTTTCCATGACAAAGGCCGCTGGCCGGAGTCGATCGAGGATGCGGATATATTCCCTGTACAGGAAGTGCTTATGATCCTCGCTGGCCACATATCCTTCCTTGCCTTGGTTGCGGGCACGGCCAACGAGGGAATAGGCTTGGCAGGGCGGGCCGCCGATAAGGATGACTTTGCCGTCGCTTTCGGTCCGGATGGCGTCGAGTCGATCGTTCAGTCGATCGTCGGGATCTTCCTTGCCAAGCTCGAGTTGCCAAGCTTCCTCTTTCGCAGCCGCCCATTCCTTTGGGTACTGTTTGGACCAGTCGGGTATGTCGCCCCCCTGATTGATCAGATCGTAGTAACTTTCAGGAAGGGAATTGCCGAACTGGCGGAGGAAGCTGCGCAGCTGCAGGGTTGAGTGCGCCGCCTTGTCCTTCTCGATCGACAGAGCAATTTTGAACGCGCGCTTTCCATCGGCGCCGGAAACGCTCGAAAACCCTTCTGCCAGTCCTCCAGGACCTGCAAATATGTCAACAACTGAATATGTTGGCAAGAATCATGCGCTTTCGACCCCGGGGAGCAAAAGTCCGATTAATATCACCTCTGCGGGGAAATGACAGGCTTGGATCGATGGCAGATGTAGTTGATCAGGCGACCCGTTCTCGGATGATGTCCGGCATTCGAGGGAAGAATACCAGGCCGGAAATGGCATTGCGAAAGGCGCTGTATCGGTCTGGCCTGCGATATCGGTTGCACGGGGCGCTTTTGCCTGGCCGACCAGATATAATTCTGTCTTCGCGACGGGCGGTGATCTTCGTCCACGGATGCTTCTGGCATCGTCACACGGGTTGTCACTGGTGCAGCAGACCAGCGTCAAGGTCGGAATTCTGGACTGCGAAGTTCGATCGGAACGTGACCCGAGACCGCGAGGTGGTCGATGCCTTGCACGCCGAAGGCTGGCGCGTCGCTATCGTCTGGGAATGTGGACTTCGGGCAGCGTATCTCGATGAGACGGTTGGACGGGTGCTGGCCTGGGTGTGGTCGGAAAGCGGTGATTTCGAAAGCGATCTTGTTCGCCCGCGCCGCTAGCCTCGCAGGGGGAGTGATGTCACATATCCTGGGTGTGTCGAAAACGAGACCCAGGATATGTGGCCTGGACCTGTGTCACATAACCTGGGTATGATGTGAAGGAGACCCAGGTTTTGTGACGCGCTTGCATGTCACATATCCTGGGTATGTTCGAGATGACACCTAGGATATGTGACGCCGCAGGTGTCCCGAAAGCTGGCCGACAGAAACGCTACCAAGGGTGTGCCACAAATGGATAGCCTGGAACTAACCCAGCGTGAACAACTCGCCACACTCTTGAACTCGACGCCGATCGTTCGCGCATATGAACTCCGCAAGGCCGGAATCGACGGCAAGACGATATCGCGCGCTGTCCAAAATGGCGAACTCATTCGCATTTCACGCGGCCTCTACCAACGCGCCGGTAGCGAGGTCGAGACTGAACAGGCACTCGCCGAAGCCGCGAAGCGGGTGCCGAAAGGCGTCATCGCGATGGTTTCCGCGCTGGCCTTTCACGGGCTGACGGATCAGATGCCTCGCAAGATATGGGTCGCAATCAGCGCGAGGGACTGGGCACCGGTTCCTTCATATCCCCCGATCCGCATCGTCGAGCTTCGGGACAAATATATGAACCAAGGAATCGAGCATCATCGAATTTCGGGGGTCGACGTTCCGATCTTCTCTGTCCCGAAAACCCTCGCCGATGTCTTCCGCAACCGAAAGCTGGTCGACCGCTCGGTCGCGGTCGAAGGCCTGAGGGCCGCGCTTGAACAGCGCAAGGCCACGCCCAGTAAAATAGCCGAAGTCGCAATCGCCGGCGACTCTTGGAGAATCATGCGCCCCTATCTTGAAGCGCTCACCTCGAATGGATAGAGACCCGAAAAATCGGGCCGCCTCGATCAAGCAGCGGTTGCTGAACCTCGCCCGCAAGGAAGCGCGGGTCTATGAAGTCGTGCTGGTGCGCTACGCGCTAGAACGGCTGCTCTACCGCCTGTCTGTCTCGGACCAGCGCGATCGTTTCATTCTGAAGGGAGGGATGCTCGTTACCCTATGGATCGACGGTGGCAATCGCGAGACGCGAGACGCTGACTTTCTTGGGCATGGCGATGCCAACCCGGAAAAGCTCAGAGCTACATTTGCCGAAATCATGGCAATCGCTACCGACGATGGGCTTGTATTCGATACCCAAGGCCTGACTGCAACCACGATCCGCGAAGAGATGGAATATGGCGGGGTTCGCCTACGCACAACAGCCTTTTTGGAGCGGTCTAGGATCCCAATTACGATCGACATAGGGTTTGGCGACGCTCTAGCTGCAGCGGCGCAACCGCTCGCCTATCCATCGTTGCTTGGCATGGAGACGCCGCAGATACGGACCTATCCCCCGGCAACAGTTATCGCTGAGAAATTTCAGGCCATGGTCGCGCTGGGCATCGCCAACGGTCGCATGAAAGATTACTACGATCTGTGGGCGATCCCCAAGGCAGTCCCTCTCGCAGATACGGATCTGGATGCTGCTATCCGAGCGACTTTCGAGCGGCGACATACTGACATTCCTGACGGTAGGCCACCTGGTCTTTCAACGACATTGCTGGACGATGGGACCAAGCAGCGCCAATGGCGTGCCTACGCACAATCAATCGACCACGACGGCCTGTCGCTGGTGGAGGTTGTGGATGCCGTCTGGGCGCTGGTGGGACCATCGTGCGCGCGCATCAGATCGTCTGACAATTAAATTGTGGCCCGTAACCCGGACGTATCTGCTGTAAATGGCACCCTGTCGGCAGCTCGCCAATCCGATTGACGCTGTGTTTCGATCGACAGCCTACAATGGTCGTTGAACCGGGATGCAAGCCAGAAACGGGAGCCGGTGGGGCTGGTACCTAGGATAAGGGATAAACAAGATGGAGGACGATGCCGGGGGCAATGCGCGAACGCTCGAGATCGATCTCGGCGAAGAGTTCGAAATGGATCTGGCGACGCTTGATCCACATGCTTACGATCGGATTTTCGTTTACGTGCCGCTCCCTTCATTCGGGTCAACCCAGTCCTATCGCGACATCTGCGGAGATCTTCTTGACGCGTCGTGGGCCATCGAACGGATGGCTGTACATGCGAAGTGTGTCAGGACCGAAAACCCACCCGGAGGCTACCGCTGCATCAGGGCCGTCCTCACTGGACCAAGGCCGGGACTATTCGGCGCCATCGCCGACTGTGCGCTTCTGCTCGGGGAACTCGAGGATTTCACAGACGATGCAGAACTGGAGGAACTGCAGAACCTTCGCGAACAGGTCTATGACTATGAGGACAAGCTAGAGACCCTGGTTCCCCGAGCGCCGGAGATTATCGACTGGTATTTCGCCAACCTTCACGCCGCGAACAGCGAGTTGCGATCCGAAGCGCCGGAGGCATGGAGCAGTCAGATGGAGGGCTTCCCAGAGCGGCGCCTCGGGTTCATCGCAGCGGCTTCAGCGGCATACTAGGCGGGAGCTGCTATGCTTCGCGGACCGGGTGGCTTGTGCCGGTGGCGATAGGCCCCGACCGATTCTTCGTCGAAACGGATCAGAAGTACCGTCTGAATGACTTCCTGCCAGCCGATTTCGTCATCGTCAACGGCGAGTCGTTCGTGCATCACGAGGGCCTCCTGGTCCGCTTCCCATCGGGTCGGTATTTCGAATCCCGGGTCTGCGCAGGGCTCGTGACCCAAGACGACGAGTATGGCGAACGCTGGTCATCCGACCCCTTCAACGCGCTCCGTTCGCCGAAAGCAGAGAAAACCGCTCCCATGGGCATCACGACTTGGGACACGGCAGAAGGCATGCCAACGCTCGCGGAGGGCTGCTACCTTCACGAGACTGGTACGCTTGCGTTCGTCAATGATGGCTATTTCCTCCATTTCCTCTACGACATCAGGCCGGCGCAGCTGCAGACGGCCAAGGCGTTCCGCGAGGCTTCGGCCCAAATGACCGAAGAGCTGTCCACCGCGACCGGCGCCGCGCCTTTCTTTCAGTGCGACTGGACGAGCTTGGACGACGAGGCCTTTGAAGAGCTTTGCTACCAGCTGATCTTTGACAACCCGAAGTTCAATTCCGATACCATTCGGAAGCTCGGCAAATCGAGATCGAGGGATGGCGGCCGCGATATCATCATCCATGAGGCAACAATTGGCCCTTGGGTGGAGCGTAAGAAATGGATTTTCCAGTGCAAGCTTGTCACCAACGGTTCGTCCCTCGGAGCCACACGCCTGACGGACGTCGGCGACATGCTCGAGCAATACGGCGCCCAAGGGTTCGGCGTGATCACCTCAGCTCAAAGGACGCCACACTCTACGACAAGCTCGACGCGATCTGCTCGAAACGCCGAGTCGACCAATACCACCTGTCGGTTCTGGAGCTAGAACGGGCGCTAGGGCGCAATCGCCGTGTCAGGCAGAAATTCTTCCCGGGATCATGATCTACCCCCTCAGCGGCCAACATGGAGACACGACCCGGGCGCAATAGACGACCAGAAAGCGGTAGCTTTTCAGCGTGGTCTTGATGACCGCGCATCTTTCATGCGGAATAGTTTCCTCTAATCCGGCGGATTTTTCTCGACCATCGTCCCTACAGCGCTCGCCCATCCCAGCGGTGAGCACGCGGTGGCCAGCTTCTTTTCGTTGTCAATCGACCAAAGTTGAAGGCTGATGGAAGGCGAATAACCAAAGTAGCCATTGCCGCTCTCGGCCTCTTTTTCAGGGTCTGGCTCATCAAAATCGACTTTCGATGATCTTGCCGAAATATCGAGGAAATGGGGACTGATCAGAGCATCGATCTGCTTCAGGCGCTGCCGGATCCAAGTCGCCATCGCGCTCATTCTGCCGACATCCTCAGGCGTCGTATTCTCGAGATGGGTCAGCACCGCGTTCAGCTTGTCCCGATGGGTCAGTTGTTCATGGATCGCATCCACAAATTCCATACGGCGCTTCTCGCGGCTATTGAACGCTTCCTCGCGTTGCCGCTGGGCTTCGGCGTCTCGTTGACGACGCTCTCGTTCCTCGCCTTCTCTCCTGCGTTCGCTGATGAACGCCGCGTGTCCAACGAAGCCTGCCAATATGTCCGGCAGCATGCTTTCCAAGGCTTGCGTCTTTCCGTCGGAATATATGCGGCGAAGGCCTGAATACGGGTTGGCGTGAATGACGATAGCGAGCCGGCCGGATGGAGACTGGTCGTACTTGGGCCAAGCGTCGTTGGTGCTGCCCCAACGCGTTCTTTCATCCCGCCGTTTCAATTCTGCCGGCGTCGGTTGATGCAGGGTCTTTTCGGGCTGCTCCTCCAGGCCGAACGCAACTGGTTCATTCTCGACAACGAGTACCAACCCGTTCTCGGTTGCCTTGGGCAAATGGCCTTGAGTTTCTGCAAGAGCGAACAACTGACTTAGGATGCGAATTCCCCTTTCAATGGAAGCCGCAGCAATCTTGAGAGGGACAACGCCCCTGGACCGAACGATCGCGAAGCCCTGATCGTCCGGACGCGCTTTTGAGATCGCGCGCCTTGTGACAGCGAGAGACGGGAGCTCAACGAAGCTGGGCGTAGACTCCGGCGTAGTGGCCACCATCGGATTGGCCGCAGCGTGCTTGTGGAGCCTATCTCGGGCTTTTTCTTTGGCTTCGCGGACGGATGGCGACAGGTGCTGCTCGGAACTTCCTGCGATCCTCACCAACGCCAAGTTTGGTTCGGCCGATGGAGGCAGCGCTTGCTTGTTGACGCGCTTGCCGTATTTCAGTTTTGCCCAGTATCCGCGTTCTGGTGTTGGAATGTGGTGGCGATCGCAGGTCTTCTTCAATGCCGTGCCCGTAACGCCGTAGTCCGCAGCAACCTCGGTCATCGGCTTGGACCAGATCTGCTCGTAAAGCTCGTCGCGAGAAACCGTCCTCACCGTCTCGACCTCTGTCTTCTTCCGCCCACGTGTACACGGCCCCAACTGCAGTGATCAATCGATCCAGAAATAGAGGTGGGCGTATCGATCTTGTCAATTTTGACGGTACTCCATCAAATTCTCGCTGCGTCATCAACGATCGACTGTGGGAAAAGACGTTGGTATGGGCAAAGCTCAACGGCGCCTAAATCGGCTCGACCGAAACAGGCGGCGAAACGCGCGCCTAATCGCTCCGATCAGTGAAGGTCGCTGTTGCGTGCCCGTGATTTGAACCTGCGGTTTTTGCCTGACAGCCGATCCGACTCACAGCTTTCCGAATCGCACGCCTTGCTATCCCTTTCTGCGACCGACTGATTTGACGGCTTCTCTCGTCCTCCGCATGAGAACATCTTGCGAGACATGGACCAAGATCGTGATCTCGGGAGGCCTGAAGAGGCCCAAACGCGCAGCGACATCCGGCACGCCGTAGCCGCGGTCAACGACCTGCTTGACTGCTTCTTCCTTGAATTCCGGGGTAAACCGCTGCGTACTCACAAGCTGCCTCCTATGCTCAAAGGTTAGGCGGGGCCTGTCTATCGCGCCAGGGGCAGTCCAAACACCTTATCTCGGCGTCCACGAACCGGCAGCAGGCCAGAGATCTTGCTACGCATCCTCGCATTCTGTGACGCTTGGCCACTCCGGTCCATGCGGTAGCGCCGGTGCCGTTGAAAAAATCGTCCCTTGAGTACTGCCGACGAAGGGGAGATTTCCTTGGAGCCACCCGCCGGCGTCGCTTGCTGAGTTCGCTTCTGGACAAGATCGCCGAAAGGTGATGATCGGGAACAACCTCATCCGTATACGCTCGAATTCGAGCGCGTCAGGTAAATGGGGGGTCTGCTGATCTCGCCTATTGAAGCGGGATATCAAAAATCGCCATTTCTTGCTCTTCGTCCGCAACCCCACCCACCTTTCCGAGGGGGGTCGCATAGCCACTTGTTCCGCAGTACCAGGAAGGAAGAAACCGGCCGTAGGGACGTGATCCCACCGAATTGGCGCCGACAACGTAGGCCGATCCGAGATGTGCCGCCGCCTGCACTGCGAAGCCCGTCGCATTGAAGCCGGTCTTGCCGCACTCAGCGGCCGATCCCGCCGTAACGCCCCAAGGAATAATGACGAGTTCTGGCCTCAGCGATTTCAGGGCATCTAACGTCGACGTGTCGAAGGTATATGCATCGGCACATACTAGCATGCTTATGCGACCAAACGGGGTCTCGACGACTTCAACATCACTGAGCGGACCCGGCGTATAACTGCATCCTTGCGATCCATACTTGACCGGACACTCACTGAACGCATTTTTGATGACGTTGTGCTGGCGGTAATGCAGGACTAACCGGCCCTCCGAATCTATTAGTATGCCGGAATCAAACACCTCGTAGATGGCCGGGTTGGAGGCTATCTGTGGGCCTCTCTCTGCCAGGCCCGTCGCAACCCAAACACCGGCTTGCTTCGCAATGGTCGCGAAGGCGGCCTGCGCCCGACCGGGAATTGGCTGCGCTTCATAGAACACCTTTGGATTGAGCCAGCCAAAAACCGCCTCTTCCGGATAGACTACGATCTCGGCCCCCCGGTCCTTCGCAGCCTTCGCGTAACCTAACATCGCGCCGAAGTCTCCCACCTTGGAAGAGTTTAACTGAACCACGGCCACTCGCACCGGCGGGCGTGGTTCGTCGGCCCGAAGCTGGCTGCCCAAAAGGCAAAGATAGACAAGGAAGAAAAATGCAATTCGTGTCATCAGTTCCCCTCCAAGATAGCGTCCTTTTCTATTTCGTCTCCGAAGGTATCAAGGGAACGACCGCCTATCCAGTAGACTTGGCTGTGGGAGCGCGTAATGTCACAAGTAACAAAACTGTGTCAGTCTTACTCGTTCGATTCAGCTCTTGGGAGTGCCTGCCGCAGTGGCAGCGCCATCTAGAACGTGCCTCTATGTCATAGATGAGGACCGACAATCGGAGCGTACGGCTTGCTTGAGGTAAAAGGTAGGGAGTAGGAATAATGGTATCTGGGGGATAGCAAGGGCGTGGCGACATTTCTAGAAATGTCGAGGTTTGTGACCGGCTACTCCGATATCGGCGGGGAGCTTGAACAGGTCTACGCCACGATCATGTCCTCGAGGCCTGATTGGGCTTCCGAACTCGCCAGCCTCGCGATCGCCGTCGATAAAGCGAAGGCCAATGCCGATCCAGAGGCGGCCTTGATCGCCACGATGGAGCAACAGCCGGAGGTTGGCCATGCGGCACGACGGCTCGCACATCTCTGGTACGCCGGGCGACTTTCAGCCGAGAATGGTGTCGAAGCCGCATTCGTTAGTGAAGAGGCGTATTTCGGGGGACTGATCTGGCGCGCCGCGCGAGCCCATCCGCCGGGCCTTTCCGGCGGCTATTTTGGCCACTGGAGGTACGCTCCAGATGTCTGATGATCTTGACCGCTACGACGTCGCCATTGTCGGTGCCGGTGTTGCTGGCGCCCTCATTGCCTACCGTTTGGCCGCCGCCAACTACCGCGTCGTGATGCTCGAGGCCGGGCCGACGGGCGGGAACCGGCAGGATCTCGTGGCGGACTATTCGCTTGCGGCAATCAAAACGCCACGTTCCCCATATGCCGACAACCAGCCTCCGTCTCCGGTCTGGAGCCCCGATTCCGAAAAGCACTACATCCAGTTGGGGCCTTCGCCTTTCAAAAGTACGTATCTGCGCCGGGTCGGTGGATCGACGTGGCACATGCTTGGAAACATGCCGCGCCATGTGCCGGCGGATTTCCGATTGGCGACCTCCTATGGGGTGGGCGTGGATTGGCCGATCGACTACGACGACCTGGAGCCGTGGTATTGTGAAGCCGAGACGGAGCTCGGCGTTGCCGGTGATCATGCGGAGCTCAATGGCCTGCACGGAGCACACCGTAGCCGTGCCTTCCCGATGAGCAAGATATGGCCGGCTTACGGCGATATCGTCGTTGCGAAAGCCGTCGAGGGGTTGACCTTCGATGGAGCCGATGTCCGCGTGTTAACCACGCCCCAGGCCCGAAACTCACGACCGTATGACGGCCGGCCGGCCTGCGCGGGAAATTCGTCCTGCGTTCCCATATGTCCAATTGGCGCAAAGTACGATGCCACTGTGCATGTCAGCAAGGCTACGACCGCTGGTGCGGTTCTGCGCACGCAGGCCGTCGTGACGCGGATCGAGCTTGATAGAATGACCAGGCGCGTCAGTGCTTTGCGCTATACCCGGTGGGATGAACAGGGGCGGAGGGGCGAGAGACGTCTCCAGGCCGACATTTACGTCATTGCAGCTCATGCAATCGAAACACCCCGCCTCCTGCTGATCTCTAGCGACGGTGACGCGGCGCCCACCGGCGTGGCAAACAGCAGCGGTCAGGTCGGCCGCAACCTAATGGATCACCTCCAGGGCCAGACCGCTGCTGTCGTTCCGCAACCGCTTTTCCCCTATCGCGGGCCACCCACCACGGTGGGCATCGATACCTTTCGCGACGGTACGTTTCGGGCGTCGCACGCCGCCTTCCGACTCTCGATCGGCAACGACGGCATGGGCCGGGTCGAGACTCCGTTTGCGGCTCTTGAACAAAAGCTTATGGACGGCTTGATCGGAGCTCGATTGAGGGTCGCGTTAGGTGATCGGCTGATCCGGCAGTTCCGAATAAGCTATTCCACCGAGATGCTGCCTTCCGCCGACAATCGCGTCACACTTGCTGACGCAGTACCCGATTCGTTTGGCATGCCACGCGCCCAGCTTTCCATGCACCTAGAGGATTACAACCGCCTGGCTTTCGAAAAGGCCGCGGCATTAATCTCGAGCATTTTCGATCGCCTCGAGATCCCAGATGCTGATCGCAAACCTCAACCAAAAGATACCTATTCAGGCGCAGGTCACATCATCGGCACAACGCGGATGGGAAGTGATGCAGGTAGCTCGGTCGTAAACCAGCACTGCCGCGCCCATGAACACGACAACCTCTTTATCGTTGGCGCTTCTACCTTTCCCACTGGTGGAACAGCCAACCCAACCTTGACCGTCGCAGCCTTGGCGCTGCGGGCAGCATCGAAGATTTCCTCGTTGCTGCAAAGAGGATCGTAGATTCATGCAGGCAAGCCGATCACGCCTCTTAAGCCTGCTCACAGAGGCATGCGAACTCGAACACGGCTTGGCATGCTCCTATCTGTTCGCCGCGTTCTCGATCAAGCAAGACCTCGATGAGGGTGGGTTGAGCTGGAAGCAGCTTCAGGCCGCAAGGCTCTGGGCCTCAGAAATTTACATGGTCGCAGCCGAAGAGATGCTCCATCTTGCTCAAGCTTGGAACATCCTCGCGGCCGTGGGCGGATCGCCGTACTATCTGCGACCGAATTTCCCTCAACGCCGTTCGTACTACGGCTTCGATCTGCCGCTTGCTCTGGAGCGCTTTGGTCCGTCCGCGCTCCGTCGCTTTGTGTCATACGAAACGCCGGCCGACCAACTCATCCTTCCTGTCGATACGCGAACCGACGATGACGCGCCGGCAGCCTATCGATCGGTCGGCCAGCTTTATGCGCTCATCCGCGAGCAGATTCTTAGCCTGCCGGAGGACCAGCTTTTCTTTCAAGGCGCCCAAGGCGAGATGGGGCCTGACATCACCCACTTCCCCAACATCGTTCCGATCAAAGACAGGGCCTCTGCCCTCGCCGCGATCGACATGATCACGGAGCAAGGTGAAGGGACCGACTATGACCGAGGAGACTCCCATTTTGCTGTCTTTCAACGGACATTGGCTTCGCTTGTAAGAGAGAAAGAGCGCGACCCCTCCTTCGAACCAGCGCGACCGGTCCTTGAAAATCCTGTGCCCCGAATCCGAGGCGACTGGAACGCCCATGGAAGGGTCAACCTGATCAGAGACCCGTTCGCGAGCCAACTCGGTGATCTGTTCGACGATGTTTACTCGCTGATGCTGCGATTACTGCAGCATGCCTTTGCGTCTGGCCCGGCGAGCAAGGTCGCGGAATTATTCTGCGATACTGCAATCAACGCGATGACGACGGTCATCAAGCCGCTTGGCGAGGCGCTCGCCAAGCTTCCATCGGGCCGAGGCGACGGCTCGAATGCAGGCGCCGCCTTTGGGCTGACGCGTCACGTCACGCTTCCCGCTCCCGAAAGTATTGCACTTGCCGTTGCGGCCGAGTGCGCTCACGACCTCGCCGAAACTGCGGCAGAGCTAGCCACCTCGGAACATGCGCCTGGCCAACTCGGGGTAGCCGAGGCAAGCCTGAAGCGGATTGCGGATGCCTTGGCATCAGCCAGATGATCACCCACGAACATGACTTAAGGATAAGCCGCCAGGAAGCTGTCAGGCAGAGGCCGCCGCTGATCGTCGACGATAGTGATCGGCCGGGCTTCGAAGACGACCTCGCCCGGCTTGTAGCGAAAGGCGCCGTCGCGGCCGATGAGAGAGCCCATCGAGAACTTTCGAGCTTGGGTCCAGTCGCCATTCGCGGCGGCGAAGTCGCTTAACAGCACCACCTCCTCGTCGTTGGCGCGCATGTAATCGAGCAATGTGCTGGCATCGTTGAGCGCTTCTCGTCGTCCGATCCAATCTACGCAGCGCCGAAAGAGCTTCGGATCAAAGCACTTCGAGCGGAAGGAATCCGTTCCTCGAATTGAGTTGGCACCGTTGTCGTCTAGATCGGTGTCACGCATGGATTTCGTCGTGCACAGCCCTGGCTCGAAGTCACGCAAATGGTTTGAAACATTGCTCCTCAACTGCGATCTTCGTGCACGGTCCGACCCGTGGGCGGCGAAAAGATCGGCGAGACGCTGCATCTCGTGCAATGTCATGCTCCCGTAGAAAGAGCAGAAAGCGAACCCCTCCGACAGGGCAACATCGTTCAAGACGACGTCCTGCCCGTTGTGCGAAATCGCAACATATCCAACAACCCTGCCGAAAACATCTGCAGCACTGTTGATGCTGTCGGCAAGTACCCTGAGGTTTGCGGTGACCTTGACTTCAGGGTTCGCGGGGTCATACGGACCTATGCCGAGCTTCGAGCGCAATCCGTTAGCAAAGAAATCCGTACACAGCTTTCCGTACGGCTGCCGGTACGACATCTGCCGCGACATATGTTTGGCGATCCATTTGGCGTAGTCGCCATCGAACATGCCCTCGCGAAGGTTTGGGGCATAGTGGGTCTCCGGCGCATCGATGCCTTGCAGACGAACTGACAATGAACCTCCGCTGCTGCTGCGAAGAATTGCCTTGAACCGTTCTACGCCCGGCTCGTTGTCGTCCGGCTGGAAGCTGCCGCCGTGTTCGAAGTACGCGCCAACCTTAACGGGCGCGCTATCCGAAAGGTACGTCGCGGTTGTCAAATCCGGAATGAATTTCAAAGTGTCGACATCAGATACTCCATGAGGCCAATATTGAAAAACATCGACCTCACCTAATATCTCAACATAGCCCATTGCCGCCCCCACAAACACGAAAGGAGAGTGAGACCAATATGCTTGATTTTCAAGTCGTTTCTCCCAGAGTGCGAGTCTCAATTTCAAGACCGAGATTTTGGCAAGCGAAGGAAGGTCGCCGGTCTCACGTTGCTCGGCCACCGATCGGAAAAGCCCAACGTCCCACGGCTGAAATTAGCAATTGATGCTCGAGAGGGAATCTGCAGATGGCTGCTGGGCATTCAGAGAGCAGATAGCGGCGCTGGACGGCGTGATTGGCGTAGGTCTCGATGCCAGGATTCTCAAGTCCTCCTGCACGCTTCGATTGCCGCGTGTGTCGGCTGGCTTTCAGCGGCGGAAACGCCTACGCTTCCCGCCGTTGACAACTGGTGCCCAACCAATTGAGTGCAGATGCCGACTCCTAAAGCGGTAGTGGACGTGCATCGCGTGGAGCATCCGCCATCCTGGAGGGCGCAGCCATTCACTGTCGACTTTATTCTCCTCGGCAGTGACTATTGCGAGGCCGACCTGATCGACATCCATCGATGGGCTTGGCAACAGGGTCTGGCAAATTCTCGCTGCATTTCACCTCAGACGCTGTCCTGGTCATCCCTGTTTCAGCCTCGCTTTTTCGAGGCCGTGCATCCGCGCCCAGCCGCCGCCAGCATGAGAATGGCTTATCCCGGTTCAGATGGCCTGATCGCAGACACGGGCGAACAAACACGATTCTGGATTCAGTCAGTCCTGTTCCTGGCGTCCGTCACAATGTCGGCCGCCATTGTGCAAGATAGAGCGTCCGATGGAACGATCGGGAGCAAGTATGACAAGCTTTGGCAAGCTGGCCTGCTGCAGGCTCAGATGCCGCAACTGGCGGAAATTGGCCTTTGCGACGCTGTAGCAGCGTTGGCAGCCCGAACGGATCGTTCGAAGATCCAACGGCTGCTCGACCTGCGGCAATTGTTCGATCACGTGGTCGAGCGGCTTGGCGTTTCTATGACCGCCGAGCGAGCCAGCATCAAACAAATCGATACATCGGATCCGCGCACGAAACGTTTCGGCTTCCTCGATGACCTCCGAGACAGGGTGCAGGGACTGCAGGCGATCATCGTGTATGGCTCCAGCGTCTTGAGTGAGAGGTTTGCCGACTATGACGTGGTGCTAGTGGTTGACGACGAAACGGTGACCCTGCAAAAGATGGCCAACACGTGCCCGACTTGGGGCGGGAAGGAACTGAACGTCGGCGTCTACACCCCTCGGCAGCTGTGGAATATGCAACTTCTATCGGGCGACAATCTCGCCGATTATGGCCTTTGCCTGTTCGGCGAGGTGGAATTGCCGCAAAAGCAGACTCCGATGCTCCTGGCTCGCAATCTCAGCTTCGGCATGGTTCGCTTGCGCCAGCAGCTCGGCATGATCGGATATGCGCTGCAGGCAAATAATTCAGATGCCAACGATCGTCGAAATCTATATAGTTACTTTGTGAAAATTCCTGCCAATATTGCGAAGGGAACCTTTGGTGCAGCCGGGCGGTACTGGCCAAAAGAAAAAGTTCAGCAGTGGTTGGTTGAGCTTTGCGGCTTTGATACTGCTTATCACGAGCAGCGTGTTGTTGCGGAGGGACCGGCAAGCGCGCTGGCCGCCGCCGCAACTGCAACAGAACAGACGCTAAGGCGCCTTGACGAAGATTTTCGAATACTGCGCCCCAAGTGAGTGAGAACCAAACGTGGCAAGAGCCGCAACTTCGTTTCGATACGCGTCTGAGGTGCTCCTCGATCAGTGCGCCGATCTTGAACTCCCCGTCAGGTTTCTAGGCGGCCTGCCGGACGGATTCACCATCGAGGGGCCGTCTGGAGAAGTCATTTCTGTTCACCTCGTCGGCAGTGCCGATTCTATGCTCGAACAGGTCCTGCGCGGTCTTTCCGTGACGTTCGGCGAACTGAAACTTCTGGCGGTTGGAGAAAGCAAGGAGGTACGCCTTCTCACACCCAGAATTGCGCTCGCCAGGTTTTTGCCGTCGGTATATTCATTCACCAACAACCGGTACGGAATTGTCCCAGGGACCGAACGCGTGCGCACGATGTTCTGTGCCGAAGTTTTCCGTGCAATGACCCGACGACCTGGTCCCCGGCATTTGTCCAATGCGTTCCTTGGCTTGGTCGACAGTGACCAGGGGCTTCTTCTCGCGGAGCATGTCGTGACACCTGGCAATCTCGAGGTTCGCGTTAAGCGCTACCACATTGGATCCCCGGTGCATCGTTATCGCTACACCGAGGCCCATGAGACTGCTTTCGGTGGAACGCCGCTGGCGCGCTGGAGCCGTTTCGAGACGCCGCTCGTATGCTTCGACTGGCGCAATCCTCTTGCAGACGAAAATGGCAAGCGTCTGGCAGACGAGCCGCTGCCCGACGACTACGCCAGCATCTGGATCGACGATTGCGCGCGCGCCAAGCAACTGGCACGCGACACGTTCGGGTGGCTAGAAGAGTTGTTTGCCGAACGGGGGCTTCAGCTCATCGACATATGCTTTTTCGTCGATCGCACGGGCTCCGTCATTTTCGGGGAGATTAGTCCCGATTGCATGCGCGTGCGAAGTCGCGCCGCCGATGACAGTGAGGCGTTGGACAAAGACCAGTGGCGGTCGGGCGGTGAGCCAGCCGCCGTTCTGGATCAGTATGAGAAACTGTATCAGATCATGTTCGCATCATAGGTAGTCGCACAAGAGAGAGGAGGTCCTGATGCCCATAATGACCATTAAGAACCGGAGTTCGAAAATATCGCCCGGCGGAGTACTGACGCTTCCGCTCTCAGCGCGAAAAACTTTGCGGATGGAACCCGGCAAGGGAACGCGCGTGGCTGTGACCATGCAAAAAGATAGTGTTCTGCTCCGACCCGATCCCAGTAATTCGGGATCACGGGTATCACCAAAAGGGCAAATGGAACTTGTTGGCGAACCACGAGCGGTACTTGAGAAGGCCTCGCATCGACATTACTGGTTCGAGCTCGACGACGAGCAGCAGATCGTGCGCCTGTACCCCTATTAGGAGTGTCAGGTTGACGGATCGGATAATGGCGCTGGACGGGCATGATGGAGCCGGCAAAACGACGTTGGCGAAGCTGCTGGCGGACATGGTGGGTGCGCAATATTTGCGTCCTTTCGGCAATCCTCATGGCGGGGAGTTGATGCGTGCCTACGATAGCGGCGACCGCGAAGGCGTGATTAATGCAGGGTTGCGCGGCATCACCGAAGCACTGGAATGTGCAGCAGGCAGGCCGGCAGTGCTGGACCGAGGGTGGTTGACGATCGCGACGCTGCTACCAGCCGATTTCTTTAGGGCTCGCTGGCGACTCTGGATCCCAACGGCACTGCTCTGGTGCGACCTGCCGGCGACACTTTTACGCCTTGGTGAGCGCAAAGCCGAAAAACCTGAAACAACCGCTTGGCACGAGGATTTCCTGGCGCGTTACAAGGACCGGCGGCTTTTGTGCGAGGGACCGAGCATCCGAACGGATTTGAATGACCGCAATCAGTGCCTTAGCGAACTAGAGGCGTATTTCAACGGGATCGCCCGGAGAACTTAATACCCTTGAAGAGGTAATGACCATGCACACGTGGTGTTTTGTCGAGAGCGTCTATGCGACGCGCTAGTGAATGGGTAGGATTGACCAACCTATCTTCAAATGTGTCGAGATCGGCCTATAGAGAGAGTTCTGCCAAGATTTCTGCCACCGCACCCGCTTGATACGTGCGCGTAGCTCCCACGACATCGGCGCTGGACCCACCGAATGTCCAAATTCCTTCCTTCGGCCGGAATGCAACTCGATGCTCCAGTGCGGCTCTTGCAATTTCCTCAGCAAATGCCGAACTGCGCGGTGCGCTTGTCAAAAGATGAGAATTTTGAACCGGTCTATCCAGCAGGACAGCAAACACAGGATGAGTATGTAGCAACAGACCTGGCTTTTGTACCAGGGAGTGAAACTCCACAGCCATACTCCCGCTAGATGTCGGGGGGGCCAGTTCATCGCCGAACCATTCGATACGGTCTTGATTGGGCCTTAGATAGCACAAAGGGGTCGACAAACCAGGGATCTTCTCTCTATCCCTTGCTGTCGCAACAATCCAACCTTTGGCATCCAAGATGTATGCACTGATTACTATTCGCATCATCGAGCAGACGACACCGCCGAAAATAGACGGTATGCACGCCTCAACAGCCAGAACTGCGTCGTGGTAAGAGCGAACAAGTTCATCCGGGGCACTTCCAACGTATTCCAGTCGAAGGTCTACCTCTCTGCGCTGATCCTTGACTTTTGCGCTCTCCTCCGCAGTCTGTTGCTCGTAAGCTACCAGCCTTCGCCTGCGTGTGTCGTCAATTGAGGTGAGAGCACTGCGCTCGATCGCGCTACCTGCAGAACGAAACGGACCACAGACCATATCGTCTGTATTCTGGTCGGCCGGCATGTGCAAATAGAGAGTACTGCCAGCCTCGGGCAAAAGGGTCCATCGCGGATCTTCCGGAGACAACATACTATTGCAACTTAATGTGCCGCGATGTTGAGGCGGCGTGACTTGGCTCTGAGACACGGTTTGCCTTGCAGGCACAGGCAGCATCGTTCCCGCATGAACCCGAAGTGCGGTTACCGACGAAGTGTCGGTAGGTGTCCGAATGCATTATTTCGCCGATGGGTTGACGATTTATGTCGCCGCACCAATACCGACTATCTTCTCGCAGGAACGGGCAAGGTGTCACAACACCCTCTGCCGTAATAAAAACCGCCAATTCGCCACATTTGCATTCGAGACGCTCCACATAGGGATGAGAGCCTAGTTCGAATTCACCCTCGTCTGCGAAGCTTATTGGTACACGACGACTGTCGGCGCTCTTTTTGAGAGCCTCAATCGCAAGAAGCCTTCGCGCCTCATTCACCTCAGGTTCAAGATCAGCAACCCCATTAACTTCCACCAACGCCCTAATCTTGAAGGAAGTGGCGCCTGCTGTAGCGGTCAGTTCGTAGAGAGGCTGTAATTGGTCGACGTTGCTATTCATCAGTGTACATCGCACTGTAACCTGCATCCTGAGGTTAGACGATGTAGTAATAGCCGACAGCGCGTGTTCAAACGCCCCCTTGCGTCGGACAAAACGGTCAAATGCTTCTGGATCCGCGTGGCTCATGCTCACTTGCAATTCAGTCAGGCCACTTTGGTGAAGTCTGTCTTGCATCGGTCGGTCGGCAAACCACCCGTTTGTGTTCAATCGCACTCTCATTCCGTTAGCCTTCCCAGCACGAACAAGCGCCAGCGTTCTTTCTGGATCCAACAATGGTTCTCCGCCGGTCAGTGAGAGATCCGTCGCTCCCATTGATTTAGCTTGAGCAATCGCATCTTCCATAGTTGAAATAGGAGCAAGCGACCCCTTTTTGTCGGTGTAGCAATGAGCGCATGCTAGGTTACAGCGCTTGTTCACCTCGATTCGAACTTCGCGGAGCATCAGACGCCACCAACAACGACGTCAAGACCGACAGCTCTGGCATTCTGTACCAAAACCGGGTGTGACCGAGCCATGACGATCGTCGAGAGACCACGCCCTTGCAAAAATCTAAGCTGTTCAACGCTGGCAAGACCTGCGCAGGCGCCAAGACCGCCCGTAACGTCGGCGGTCTCGAACCCAGAACCCAGTACCATAATGAATGGCCCCTTATTCTCCGTGGCGGTAAGAAAGTCGTCGTCGAATAGTTCGGGATTCGCTGGCTCTGTGAGCGCGCGAAAATCGTCAGGCGTGACTACGCCATTGAAACCCGGTTCAACAACAAAGACGTTGCCGCCTGGCAGTGATTTCACCATATTTGTCATTTTTTGCTCCTATACATTTAATGACCGATGTAACCAGCAATCGCGGCTAGCCCAGCTGTTCGAGGGCTGACCAAATATATTTCCGCTTTGTTCGATCCCATCCGCCCAGCCGTATTGCGGCTGCCGGTTGCGACACAAATTTCTCCATCTGAAAGTATTCCTTGGTGTAGTCCCATGCAAGGGCCGCACCCTGGCGGATTTATTGTAGCTCCAAGCTCAATAAGCTTTGAAAGAAGACCACTTGAGCTGAGCCGTTTCAGCACCGTGCCGGATGTGGGAGTTACGATTACACGCACATGTGGAGCGATTCTATCGTTACCTAGAGCGTTACAGAAAGCCACAAAATCCTCAAACTGGCCGTTTGTGCAACTTCCTACGGCCACTACGTCAACTCTTGATCTTGTTCTCAGCTCACTGAGTGGAACGACATTGTGAATGCCGCCTGGACGAGCAACGAACGGAGGAATTTGTGCCAAATCGACCACAACCCGATCCGTATACTCGTCGAGTGAGCACTCCGTCTTATGTTCGTCCGAAATATTGTGAGAATCTACTATTACATTGTCGACCTCAAACAAGACGCTTCGAGCGTGGAGATCTGTGGAGAGGTTCGCCAGCGTTATTCGATCGGGCAGTTCAAGCGAGTTCAGACCGGGGCCACCCACTTCCAATAGAGCATCGGCAAAACGCCTAGGGCCGAGGCCCGCAAGGAACAATGCCACATCTTTACCTGTTGACGGGCGTTCGAGACTATTTAGGAGCTGTATCCGGATGATCTTTGGTCGGTAAAACTCTACAGTGCCCGACACCATGGCAGCGGCAACGCTCACGGGCGGCATCCGCAAACCAAGCGCACCGACTGCTCCCACGGTGCAAGTATGGCTGTCGACACCAACCGCAATGTCATTTGGGCGCACTGACGTCTCGAGCGCGAGTTGGTGCCCCACGCCGCTACCCTCGTCAAAGATGGGTGCCCCAAGTGCTTTGGCGACCGCTCTCTGTTGCGCATGCAGTGCTGCTGTCTCGGGCGTCGGTGCTGGACTATAGTGGTCCAAAAAGAACAGGACCTTTCTGCCTAGTTTCAGCTTTGAATACGTCTCAAGGCCCACACCAAGCAGATCGAGCTCATTAATAATCTTGAAAGCATTGCGATCGTGCGCGTAGAGGTAGCTCACCGGCAAAATTGCTGGCTCGTTGAACCTTGATGGCTCTACTCCATGCTTGAGAAGTAGTTGATCCAGCAAGTACATTTCAGTGTACCGCCCCTCTTGTGTAGACGTTACCAGTGAGTTTGGCAAAAGTAAATATGGGATCGTTCTCGTGGCACAGATTTCTTGTAGTGACGACGCGCCCGTCGATGACGTAGCCGCCGTCTTCAATGAGAAGCGAGGCTAGACTGGCCGTGCTTTCGTAGATGGGCTGCGAGCTTGAGGCGCTGTTCGCGGGATGATTGCGCGAGGTGAATGGTGAGACCGCGCCGGTAGTAACGGCCACCTTTCCGCGGAGTTTGCCCATGGCAATCCTCCCTTTGCACGGCTTCTGTCAGACACCCTCGTAGACCAGGGGGTGAAAAAGGCCGGGTCGATGACGAAGTTTCCGAACACGGCGTCGAAAGCGGCCGTGGGTTTGGCTGCGACAGTCTCGTCGCGCGTGCGGCCCTCGCGCTTAAGCTTGGCGACGTTGTCCCGGATGCCAACAAGCATATCGCGAGAAGCCTGCAACTCGGTGCTGTTGCTGACCGGCTGTCCGCGGCCGGGAATAATGATTGTCTAGTCGGTCGTCGCCGCGAGATTGGCATCCGAGGCCGCGATCATCCTTTCGATGCTCACCGGTCGAGTAGTCGATGAAGGAGTAGACGCCGTTCCAAAACGTGTCGGCGACATGCACGATGTCGGCTTCCCCAAAGGTGACGGAAATATCGCTGTCGGTGTCGGCCGGACCGTAGTGCTTGAGCGCGATGGACTGGCCGTTGAGCTCGAGATCGTGGCTCTCGTCGCAAACGTCCGTCGGTAGGCCGTCGGCGGCCAGCGGCAGGAAATTGTAATCCCACTCCTCGACGCGCTGCACCTGCGACAGATATTTGCGGGTGTTGTCCTGCGCGATGATCCTTGCGCCCGCCGGCGCCAGCCAAGGCATTGCCGTCGGCATTGTCGAAATGCCAGTGGGTGTTGATCAGGTGGGGCACGGGGTCGGCGGAAATGGCCTGCAGCGACTTGGTCATCTGCTGTTTCGAAACGCTAAATCCCCGCATCCACGAGCATCTTGCCATCCGGCCCGGTCAGCACGGCGACGTTGCCGCCCGACCCCTCCAGCACGCCGACATTGTTGCGCAGCCTGTGGACCGTGATGGGCGACGTGGTGGCGCTGTCCTTGATCAAGCTGACAATGCCCCTGGCCTCCGCATAGGCAGCGCGGGGGCTGAGCCGTCCGCCACCTGCCGCGATGGCCGAGGCGCCGATGCAGCAGAGGCAGAAACCACGGCGGGTAAGGTGATGCTGGCGGGAAACGCGCCGTGGCGGCTGCGGCTTGTATGTGGCTGTTGGCGGACGGAACCTTTAGCCTGCTCCATGCAAAAAGCCGACAGTCCAAAATCGGCCCTATTCGAGTCGTCCGCAGTTATTTCTCCTACTGCCGCTTCTGGCGTTACCGCGACGCTCTCATATGATACAGCAAGGGGTTCTTCTTCGCCGTGCACGAACGTCAGTAGTCGAGCTGGCTGAAACAAACCCGTTGTGAGCGGGACAAAAACATCGAAAAACATTGGAAGAGATTTGAATACTTCGCGATCCCACTGATCCCTAACCGCTTGGCTTCCTTTCCAAGCATCCTCCGGGGCCCACCATTGGCTTTTGTGGCCGTTGATTTAATTGGATTTTTTGGCCATTTTTGTCCCACCTCTTTCAACCCCCTCAGAAACTGGGACAATTTTGTTCTCTTTTCGATCGATAACCAGCAGGTATTTCGCCGCTCTCGCTACCTTCCGGCGACGCGCTTTCTTGATGTAGTGGTCGGGCTGCTGGTACGTAGTCCACCCATATATCGCCTTCAGCTGCTCGTGCGTCGCGCCGTTCTCAGCGGCGATCGTCGCGCCGGCCTTGCGAATTCCATGAGCACTGCAGTGCGGCAGCTCAGCTTGATCACACCACTGGCGCATCTTGTTGCCCAGACCGTTCTCCGAGAACCGGCGACCATACTCATTGACCAGGAAGGTCATCTGGTCGGAGGGCGTGTGCTCAAGTTCCGCCTCTAGTTCGGGCAGAAGCGGGAGCTCCACCAACACCGCATCCTTGTTACGACTGGTCTTCCCAGGCTTAATTCTGATCCACTTCTCCCACTGCTCGGTCTCCTCGTTGTAGACGAGCGTGATGTGCTGTCGACCGAAGATCGCGACGTCGGACAACCGCAGGCCAGTAAACATGAAGATCGAGAGCGCACGTCTGGCTGCGGTACCCAGCGGATGCCGCTTCTCATATTGAACGATCTCCGACACGTCCCATGGGTGCCAGCCGTCGCCGCTCTTTAGCCGTCTGATGCCGCGGGCGGGATTGGAGTCGACGCCCGGAATCTCTGTGTCCTTTGCCCACTCAAACATCGCGCTGATGGCTTTTACGATATTGTTTGCCGCGCCAAGGGCGTCGAGCCTGGTGTCCCTGATCTCCTTAACATGAGACCGTTTCATACCGGCGAATGGCAGAGATCCCTTGGTGGGATACTGAGGATCCGGGTCACCTTCGAGGGGATGAGGTAATTCGCATACGCGCTCCAGAATTGCTCGTCGGCGCGCCATAGTGTCTTGGGTGATTTCCGTGCCGCCCCGACGGTAATACTCCTGGCAAAGCCACAGCAACGTGCCTTTCTTCGCTGGCTCAGAAGGCTTGGGGAGGCGCCGGCAAATCTCGGGAAGAGTGCCGGGCCGAACATAAGTGACCTCGGCGCGCGCGCACCGCAGTTCCTCGAGGAACTCGTCGCTGCCGGTCGGTTCACGGAGCCGGACCTTCTTCCGACCCGGTGCGCGAAAATAGTACCGATCATTGCCGTGGCGATCAGTGTCCTTCACTACGCCCTTAAGATCGACCTTCACGGGCTCATCCGTCATGTTCGTGGTTTTCGATCCCAAGGATTGTCTAGTGGCGGCGAATCTTCGTCAAGCTTTGGTGCTCCTCCGATTTGGCGGTGAGGGAGCTTTCGAAACGCCAATACAAGTTCCTCGACGTCCCAAACAATGCGCCCCTTGCTCGGCATTCGTGGCTGCGGCATCCGGCCGTCCTGGACCATTTCATCAAAGGTCGTTGAGCTTACGCCGATGAACGTCGCAGCCTGCTCGCGATTGATTCCTACCGGCGGGAGCGAGGGCGGCAAGACGCTCGGGGTGCGTAGCATCGGTTTAGCGCGTTGAAAGCGCGTTTTTGACGCCTGCCTGTCTTCCTATGTACCTGTCCGAATATTGCAGACGCTCAATCATGTCCTGGCCCTGTGCTTGCAGGCTCACCCTAGGTCTCCAGACCTCAGGATCGCTCAAGACACCGGACTCTTTTCCAGCCTTTGTGTACGATGATGGGTATCTTAATGCGCTCGAGGCCAAGAACTGAATGGTCGGCGACTTGGAAGGGCAAAATGACCGTGGAACCACGAATCTGAGTCAGAGGCGCAATCCAACTGAGGAAAGTATGGCTGTGTTTTCAGACGGTTATGACTCTCATGCATGCGTAACAACCAACAAGAATACAAACAAAATATTTCTGTGGATTACTTTCATTCCTCATGGAATGCGCGACTGATTTGGTCCGACAGCGGCTTCACAAAATAAGAAAGCGCCGTACGCTCGCCCGTCTGGATGATCGCTTCGGCCGGCATGCCGGGCACGAGCGTCAGGTCCTTGAGCTTCGTCAGTTCCGCATGCGGAACCGACAGACGCACCAGGTAATACGAAACGCCGTTTTTTTCGTCCGTCGCCAGATCGGCTGCGATCCGGCTGACATATCCGTTCAATACCGGCGTGGTCCTCAGATTGAAGGCTGACATCCGCAGCACGGCCTTGTGACCAAGCTGGATTTGGTCGATGTCCTTCGGGGTGATTCGTGCTTCAAGCACAAGATCGTCGCCTTCCGGCACGATTAGCATAATCGGATCGGCGGGCGTGATCACTCCTCCGACCGTATGAACTGCGAGTTGTTGAATGGCGCCTGACTGCGGCGCGACAATATCGATCCGTCGCAGCTCCTGTTCAGCCGCCACCTTGCGCTCAACATACTCCCCAACCTGCGCCTGAACCTCTCTGAGCTCCTGGCCGACTTCCGTCTTGAAATCCGGATCGATCTGCAGGATCTGCAGGCGCGTTTCGGCTATGCGGGCTGCCGTCTGTGCCTGATGTGCAATCTTCTCACCGCGTTCGCCGCCGAAAGTGGCAACCTGCGTCTTCAGGCTGTTCAAGCGTTGGTCCGAGACAATGCCTTGGTCGCGCAGCCCACTCAGGGCAGCAATTTCCTTTTGGAGAATCTCGGTGCTTTTCTCACAAGCGATTTCCTGCGCCTTGAGCCCCTCGATCTCGTGCTCATATTGAGTGATGCGTTCCGCTAGCTGCGCCTGCCTTCCGTCGCGGGATTGTCTGCGGAATTCGAACAGCCGCGTCTCGCCATGTACTGCCGAAGCTACGTCCGGAACATCTCTGCGGGCGAGCAGCCAGTCCGGGAAGGCGATCTCCGCCAGATCGTCACGCTCAGCTTCGAGTCGTGCCAGGTTGGCGGCCAGCTCATCGAGCCGCTTGGTGACTACAGCGAGAGTGGCGCGCGTCTGGGTGGCGTCGAGCCGCATGAGGATGTCGCCGGCTTTTACTTTATCACCTTCGCTCACCAGGATTTCTCCCACCACCCCGCCGGTCGGGTGCTGCACCTTCTTCACATAGGAATCGACGACAAAGTGTCCGGACGCGACAACCGCACCGGAGAGATTCGTGAAGGCCGCCCAGGCTCCGGCTCCTCCAACAAAGATCACGCTCGCCAGAAGGCCCGCCACCAGGTGCCGGCGAATGGAGCTGGAAACGTCATTGTTCTGATGAATGCCGGCCACCGGGACCCTCCATGTCAGCGCGCTCTCCCACGTTATCCTGTGTAGACTCGATGGCCTTGACGCCAGCGCCTGGTGCCATCGCTGCCCTCTTCAAGACTTTGGAAAGCGCTTCATCACGCGCACCGAATGCTCGCTGCCGTCCACCTTCCATGACCAACACAAAATCCACGGCGCGGATGGCGCTCGGCCGATGGGCGACGACAACCGCAATGCCCTTGCGCCCGCGCACGGAGGCGATCGCCTTGACGACCGCAGCCTCGCCTTCCGCATCGAGATTGGCATTGGGTTCATCCAGCACAACAAGGAAAGGGTCTCGATAAAGAGCACGGGCAAGACCGATACGCTGGCGCTGCCCGGCGGAAAGTGCCGATCCGGCCTCACCAATCGGAGTTTCGTAGCCGTGCTCAAATCGGAGGATCAGTTCGTGCGTGCCCGCTGCTTTCGCCGCGGTGACAATAGCCTCAGGGTCAGGATTATCTTCAAAACGAGCGATGTTTTCGGCAATGGTGCCGTCGAACAGTTCAACACCTTGCGGCAGATAGCCGATATGACGGCCTAGCGCTTCCCGGTCCCATTGATCGAGGCTTGCGCTGTCGATGCGAACCTTTCCGGCGACCGGCGTCCATGCGCCGACGATGGCGCGCGAGAGTGTCGACTTGCCCGAACCCGATGCACCGATGATCCCGAGTGCGCTTCCCGCCTGAACGGCAAACGCAAGGCCGGTCACGGTCGGCTTCCTTTCGCCGGGCGGAACGATTGTCACGCCTTCGAGGCGGAGTTCGCGTTCAGGTGCAGGCATTGGCATAACAGGAGCGGTTTCAGGAACCTTTCCCAGGAGGTCCTCCAGCCGCGCCCAACCCTCGCGCGCCATGAGGAAGGGTTTCCAGCTTGAAATGGCCAGATCGACCGGAGCCAGCGCACGCCCCATCATGATCGAACTGGCAATCATGACCCCGGCCGTAGCCTCCTGCCTGATCACAAGGTACGCGCCGACGGCAAGAATGGCCGATTGCAGCAGCACGCGCAGCGACTTTGAAATGGCACCCAGCCCACCTGCCACGTCCCCGGCTTTCCGGCTGGCGGCCAGATACTTGGCATTGGCCTTGTGCCATCGGGCAGCGATCCGCTTTCCGAGACCGAGAGCTTGCACGACCTCGGCATTGCAACGCGCTGCTTGCAGTAGACCATTGCGTGCCATGTTGTGGGCAATGGTATCGCGTATCGGTCGTTGCGAGAGAGTGTTGGCAAGAAGTGTCAGAGATGTGAGACCGATCGCCCCGACAAGTGCCGTCATGCCGATCCAGAAATGAAAGAGGAAGCAAATGCCAAGATAAAGCAGCATCCATGGCAGATCGAAGAACGCTGTCGGGCCGTTTCCACCTAAGAATCCGCGAACATTGTCGAGATCGCGTAGCGGCTGCAAGCCGTCGCCCGGCATGCGCGTTGAAAGCGGAAGGCGAACGATCGCATCGTGAACGCGTCCGGAAAACTGTTCATCGAAACGCTCGCCAATCCGCAGCAGCACGCGCGCGCGCAAAATGTCGAGCAGGCACTGGAACGCATAAAGCCCTGTAGCAAGCACGACGAGCCCCACTAGCGTCGATACGCTGCCACTTGCCAGAACGCGGTCGTAGACCTGAAGCATGAACAGCGGCGAGATCAGCGCAAGCACGTTCACCACGCCGCTGATCAACAGAATTCCCCAAATAGCGGAACTCAGAGGGAAAGGTCTCAAAGCTGAATCCTTCAAGGAATGGTTACTCACGCAGGTCTCCGTGAGGATCTGGCGACCCAGCTCCCCATATTGCTCCCCGAGCGGCGACCGACTGCATCCGCTCGCTGCTTCAGGATCAGTGCTCCCGCCGAATATGTTTGGTTTGGCATCTAATGGAGCGGGTCAACAACAACACCGTCCGGCTGAAGGTTTGGAAGGGCAACGTCATCGTGGCCGGCCGCAAGGGCCCGAACAGGCTTCCGCCTCCACGCCTTCAGGGAGATTTCGGTGTACGACCAGCGCGACGTGCAGGGCTTCGTCAAGCTGTACACGCTGCGACTGCTCCCGGGCGCCCCGGCCCATCGCACGTAGCGGAAACGGAAAGCGCCCGCCCCCGGGGGGCGGGGCGCTGTTCCGTATGGGTTTTCTGGATCAAACGAAGGTGAAGTCCGACGCGGTCAGGCCTAGGTCGGCCACGGTGACCACACCGCCCAGGTGGACGAATTCATGCGCGCTGTTGTCGGCGGTGACATAGGCCAGAGTTGCGACTCTGTCGGTGTAGCTGCTTTGGTAGACAATGATGTCGCCGGCGTGCTCGCCGGAGATCGCACTCGCGGCTTCAGAAGCAGAGTTGAAAGATTCGCCAGTGATTACCACGACGTGTTCGCCGTTCGCACCCGAGGCCGCACCACTGTAGAAGCTGCTCACCGGGTAGCCGGACTGTATGCTGGCGTTGTTGACGAAGTTCGCGCCAAAACCGTCATTGTAGAGGCCCACCGCATCGAAGGCGAACTTGTCCTCCGCCGGGTTGAAATCGGTGATAGTGGTAATGTCCGACTTCGACCCGACAACCCCAGGCACCGGATTGTGGAACTGGAACACGAACGTGTCACTGTCGGTGCCCCCGGTCAACGTGTCCTGGCCGTCACCCACGTAGAGGACATCCTGGCCGGGACCGCCGCTGAGCCTGTCATTGTCCTCACCGGAGACGCGCGGGTTGAAGCGGCCGTTGTCGCCGGAGAGATCGTCCCAGCCATCTCCGCCGAAGATGCGGTCGTTACCCTTGCCGCCGATGAGTCGGTCACTGTCCGGGCCACCCGAGATCTCGTCGTTGCCGCCACGACCGTCAATCCAGTCACCGCCCTGGAAACCCTCCATCCAATCGTCAAGCTCGGTGCCGATGAGTGTTTCGGCACCCGGGCCACCCTCGATAATCTTTGCCATCGAAAATACTCCTAATGATGCACCCTGCCTGACGCGTTCATATTGCTCATCGGATAATTAGAGAAATCGATTGCTTGGATAGACACACATTTACGAAATGGATGCATTCACGTTCACTTCGCCCTTCTGCTGAGCAGTTGCGGGCTCGCTGGCGGCGGGGACGCTGGTCGCCCAAATCGATGAAGATTCGACACTCAAACCGGGACCAGGACGAACTTCGTAACGGGGCCGTCCTGGTTGGGCCCCAAACTTCTCTCTGTTTGCTCGACGCCGGCATACCCGCACCGTGAGCGCTGGACGAGGACAAGTTCCGCTGGCGGAGAACGGCGTGATCGGCTTGCCGCGCCGAAACTGATGGCGCTCGTCGAAGGCATGGACTGGACACGCGTTCGAGCCGAACGGCGACGGCGTCCGGCCGGAAGGCGGTGGCGAAGTGACTCAGGCGCAAAAGGCGGGCTTCAGGCCGTGCACAATAAGCTTCTGTCGGCGTCATGACGAGAAGCGCTTCGGCCCGTCCCCACGAAATCGATACGCTCAAGGCGATGTTCGTCGCCATGGCGGCGGAGAAGGCCGAACTGCAACAACTCCGGAGCGAAACACTCAAGGCCGAGATCGTCCGGATGGCGACACTCAACGAGCCTGCCCAGGAGCGGATCGCCGACCTTCATGGGATCGTCAAGCAGCTGGAGCGCGCCGCTTCGGTCGCAGCTCCGAGAAGCTCGAACGTGACCAGCAGGCCTTCGCCTTCGAAATCAGACCGGGCTCGGCGCGATTGAGTCCGAGCTCGAGGCCGCAAGACCGACAGGCGAGCCGCGACGTGCTGCGCGACCGCGCAAGGCGTTCCCGGCGCATTTGGAGCGGGTCGAGATCGTCATCCAGCCCGAGCCATGGGGGAAGAAGCGCTCCCGCAGCCAATCGTCCAGTCCGTCAAACGCGGTCGGCCGCACAGGCTTGCGAAACGGAACAGTCCCGCCCTCGCTTAGATACCGAGGCACCGTGTTGCGAGCGCACCCGAATTCGTTCGCCCGTCGGTTCCCCAGCCAAGCTCATGCAGCGGCAGCATCGCTGCCACCTCTTCAGGCTGAAGGATCTGCTCTCCCTGCATCGTTCTCGACAATGCAGGAATCGCCCAATCCCAATCGCCATCCATGCCTCCTCTCATAACCGAGGGGTCGTCGGCCGACAACTGAGACGTCCGGTGCTCTTAGGCGGGGTGATCATACGAGATGCCTCCTGCAACATCATTTCCCGCATCCATAGGCTTGCTGGATCATTATTGTGAAGCGCAGGCCATTGGACGGCCTCCGTGAATGCGGCAGGAAGTGGCGGCGGAAGTTCGACAATCCGCAGGGGTGTTAATTTTGCGAAATGCTGCGCCAGCCGTAAGGGCATTGTCCCGATGCGGTTGGTGCCTGATAGAAGGGGCGGGATCATGCTAAAGCCCTGTACGACGACCTCGATACGTCTCTCGAAACCGTTCTCGAGCAAATACCATTCCTCGATGGAGGGCTGCCGGGTGTCCCCGAATTTAAGCACAACCTGCCCCATCGACAAGTATCGGTCGAATGTAAGTGGCTCTGACAGCTGCTTGTTCGTGCCGCAGCCTACGCATACGAGTATATCTTCGAACAGGGCTGCGCGAGGATGTTTCGACATGAACACTTCCGGCATAATCAGAAAATCAACGTCGCCGCGCCGGAGAAGCTCCTCGGGGTCGTCGGAAATAAGCAGACATTCGAAGCGGACGGCGGGAGCTTCCCGCGCAGCACGCTTTACGATCTTCTTAAAAAATACGAGTGTGAGGTAATCGGAAAGGATGATGCGGAAGCGACGATCCGATCGGGCCGGGTTAAAGGCGTCCCAGGAAATAATCGACAGCTGGATGTGCAGCAATGCCTCCCGGACTGCTGTGGCGAGCCCCTCCGCGCGCGGTGTCAAAATGAGTTCGCGGCCGTTCATCGTAAATAGCTCATCGCTGAAATAGGCGCGTAACCGACCGACGGCGGCGCTCATGGCCGGCTGACTCAGGTTAATACTGCGGGCCGCGGCGGTGACTTTACGCTCCCTGATCAAAGCGTCCAGCACAACGAGGAGATTTAGATCGAGTCCCTTAAAACGCATGTATTGACCTATCCGACGCGTGGATGGGTATCGCCCAAAGAATCAATTTTACGAATGGTGAGTAGCGTCAACGCATCAGCCGACGACGAAATAGAGCAACCGATAGGAAGAACGGCAAAACCGTGTATATGCAAAGCGCGCCGATATGCAGGCCCATGCTGCCGGCCGGACGGCCAAGCATCGCCGGACGAATGAGGTCAATTGCATGTGCGAGCGGCAACAAGGAGGCGACGTCCTGAAAAGCGCCGGGCAATTGGTTGACCGGAAACATCGCGCCGCAAAGGAACAGCATGGGTGTTACAACAAGCGTATTATAAAATATGAAATATTCATAACTGGGCGCAAGCGCCGTGACGACCATCGCTAGACTCGCGAAGGCGAGGCCACTGAGAGCGATGACTGGCAGCAAGCAGAGGATGGATGGCCACGATGTGTAGCCGAGCGTGGTGGCAACAATAGTGATTGCTGTGCCCGCCATCAGGGCCTTGGTGGCTGCCCACGCCAATTCGCCGAGTAAGATATCGCCGAGCGTCAGCTGAGTGCATAGCATTCCTTCCCAGGTGCGCTGGTTGTCCATGCGGCCGAAACTCCCGTAAACCGTTTCAGCAGTCGCCGATGCCATCGCGCTTGTGGCAACCATGCCAGCCGCGAGAAACGCAATGTACGAAGTGCCCTCAACAGGACCTATCATTGTTCCGATGCCAAAGCCGAGACCGAACAGATAGATCATCGGATCGGCGAGGTTGCCGAGAACCGATGCAAGCCCGATTTTCTTCCATCCAAGATAGTTGCGGCGCCAAACCGCGACCCAATTCCACGCATTGGCGGGCATGGCCGCCGCATAACGTTCGCCCATTGTTCAGTCCTCCATCTCGCGCCCGGTTAGCCGCAAGAACACATCCTCGAGATTGGGGGGACGCTGCAGAAGGCGCAGACCCGCGCGCCCGCGTAGCTGCACCAGCACCTGCTCCGGATCGGGTGCATAGCAAAAAAGCGTCTCACCGCTCACCTCGATGCGCTGTGCGTACGGCCGGATCAGCGCACCCAGTTCATGCGGATTGCCGCCGTAGACCTCGACCACGTCACAGCCGATCTGCTCGTCAATGAGTGCGGACGGGCGGCCTTCGGCGATCTTGCGCCCCTCCTCCATAACGCACAGCCGATCGCACAGCCGCTCGGCCTCTTCCATGAAATGGGTAGTCAAAAGAATAGTCTTGCCCCGCGCCAGCAGCGATCGCAGCCGTTCCCAGATCAGGTGGCGGGCCTGCGGATCGAGGCCGGTGGTCGGCTCGTCCATCACCAGCAAGTGCGGGTCATTGATCAGCGCACGCGCGAGCGTCAGGCGCCGCTTCATGCCGCCGGACAGTTCGGCGACGCGCGCATCCGCTTTGTTCTCGAGGCGGGCGAACTCAAGCAGCGATGGTATGACCGCTTCGATCTGGCGTCTGCTCATCCGGAAGTAGCGCCCGAACACCAACAGGTTCTCGCGTACAGTGAACGCGGTATCAAGATTGTCGAACTGCGGGACCACTCCGATGCGCATACGTGCCAAACGCGCGCGCGCCGGCACTGGAGCGCCGAGCACAGTAATCTTCCCCGCATCAGGCGATGTCATGCCGAGGACCATACGCGCAATCGTGCTTTTGCCCGCACCGTTCGGTCCCAGGAGCCCGAAGCATTCCCCCGCCGCAACGCGGAACGACAGTCTGTCGACAACGAGCTTGTCATAAGTTTTGCTTACGTCAGTAAGATCGATCGCTACCATGGACATGGGTTCATTTTACCGAGAGGGACGCCAAGACTGGCGGTTGCTTGGTTGCCTGCCGGACCTGAAACTGTGACTCGTCTTCGCCATCCCAGCCGTCGATAACGAACTGATCGACATCACAAGGATTTAGCCCCTGTTCCGCCAAAGCGGCGACAATTGCGTCGAGATTATCGATGGTTTGATAACGCGGATTGTTGTGCCGCTTTTCCTGCTCAACGCAGAAGACGAGCCGTCCATCCTCGACAAGGGCGATCGCCCCATCATGGGTCAGCTTGGTACCACAGATGCGCATAGTGTCTCCACGTTAACGGCGATAGATTCGATTGATCAGGAAGCGGAAAGCGGGTTCCGGAAACGGACGAGCAAGCAGTCTTCGTTGACCGACTCGCCCCGACACTCAAGACGCTCTACCTCGATCAACGTTTCGTTCAGCATGGCGATGACCGGCTCAGCACCAGCGGCGTGACCCCAGCGACGGCAATTAGCATCCCTTGCCGATCCGAAGATCAGATGCCCGCCTGGCGCAAGCACCCGCACCAGGTTTTTGACGGCCGCGCGCATCTCGGCTATGTCTTCGAGGTAGTATAGGACCTCCGCCACAACGATCAGGTCAAACAACTCGTCGGTCGAAAACTGTTGAACATCGGAGACTATCCAGTTGATGCGCGACGGCTCCTTTATCCGTTGACGTGCTCGAGCAATCGCTTGCGCCACGACATCGATGACGGTGAGCCCTTGGCAGTAGGGAGCTAGTTTTTCCGTGAATGCGCCGGCAGCGCACCCGACTTCGAGGGCATTTGTAATGGAGCCTTGGGCAAGCGCCAGCTGGAGCATTTGCGTGTGGCGCTCCCGCTCGAACGGATTGCCGTCGAGGCGCCACGGATCGTCTGCGGCCAATTCCCGATCGAGCAACTGATGATTCATGTTCTGGGTCAAACTCGTCCACCTCTCGTCCACCTAGGTAATTAGCGATCACTCGTCGCCGCAGATGTTGCTCGACAGCGCTAATCCCGAAGAATCCGCGCAAGATTGAGCCTGCGAAGCGGAGCCGCATGCGGTGAGAATTCTGCCCTGCTTGATCCAGTGATCGGAGTTTGGGTGGGGGCCTGTTTTCCCCCAGTGTTCGATGTAGCGACAGCAGAGCTTCGCGACAGCCAATCGCTATTGCTCAATGTACACAGCGCGTAGGCCTTCAAGGGAAGTAAGAGAAAGATGTTGATGAACGTGTGCAGGGAAAAGCCCAGAAATCGAAACTGTCGAGCACGAAATGCTACCACGCAGCATCGGAGCATGGTCATGGACACAATCATCAGTCCTGTCCACCAAGGCACAGTGCCTGTCAGTGCGAAATGTGCGAGGCCCGTTAGTACCGATAGGGCGAGGAGTAGCGGCCCGAGATTCTGTCCGACCACGTCCAACGTGAGATAGCTATTGAGGCCGGGCAGCAAGCGCAGCCCAAGCAGCGTGTCCCGGAATGTGCTTCGTGCCCAACGGAGTTGTTGGCGCAGATACGGTCCGAGTCTGTTCGGAACGACTGTGGCCGCGATGGCGCCCGGAACGTACTCGGTTCGAAAGCCTGCTTTCAGCATGAGGATAGTGAGATGGCGATCCTCCCCGAAGTCGCTTGGCTTGCCCCGAAAAAATTGCGACTCGTACTGGTCCAGTAACAAAAGGAGCGCAGACCGGCGGTACATGGCACATGGGCCGCAACAGCACATAACGGCACCGAAGCGAGCCTGTGCCGCGCGCTCCTCGTTGCAAGCCAGCCAGTACTCCATGTCTATCAGCCTTGTCAGCCAGCTCTCGCTCCGGTTACTGGCAATCAACTGACCCATGACTGCGCCGACCGCTGGATCTCGCATCTTCGGTACAAGCTTGGTGATGACGTCGGACGCGAGTATCGTGTCTGAATCAACGTTAAGCACCAAATCCCCGGATGAGCGGCGTATCGCGGCGATCTGCGCCTTGCGCTTTCCAACATTCTCGGGAAGCAAAATGATGTCGAACCTAGGGTCGCGCGCGTAGGTTTCGTGGACAGTTCCTACGGCTTCGCGATTTCCAGAACCGTCATCAACCACATAGACCCGAAGTCTTCCGGCGTATTCTTGGTCTGCAATGGACGCCAGGCACTCTGAAAGCGTGCGCGGATCCTCGTTGAAGCAGGGGACGATGACATCCACGCTGGGCAGTTGATCGGAGCCGACGAGATCCTCCAACGCCGATGAGTCGTTTGTCGGCAGAGCATAAATCCCCTGCATGCTCTTATAAGCAGTCGAGAGCAGTGCATAAAGCGAAATGGCCACAGTGCTGGTTGTACCAAGAAGAGTCATGGGATCTCGTTTGTTCAGTGATGTTGAGGAAGTGAGCGGATTACAAATCCGCGCTCATGAAGTGCTGGAATCAGCCGGGACAGCGCCGTGACCGTCTGGTCGCGCAGACCGGCGTGAGCGCCCTGGCTCAACTCGCCGGGAGGGCATCCGTCGTGCAAGAGTACGATTGCGCCCGGCCGGACAGAGGCGAGCACGGTATCGATAATCGCGTCGACCCCAGGGCGAGACCAATCTCGTGGGTCGACGGACCAATGGAGGGCCGTCAGCCCGGCGATCTGTGACGCTGTGAAGACTTCTTCGCTCCAGGCGCCATAGGGCGCGCGAATATAGCGCACCGAGGCCTGCGGGCACGCCCTCATGATGGCGCCGTTCGCTTCAAAGATCTCACGTTGCACTTCGCCGAAGCCGCATTTGTACAGATCCGGATGAGTCATCGTGTGGTTGCCTAGCTCGTGCCCTTCTGCAAACATTCGTTGGACGAGATCCGGGTGCTCTAAGGCGTAGGCGCCGATGACGAAGAAAGTCGCCGGTACCCGCTGCTCTGCCAGCACATCGAGAATCTCCGGTGTGAAAAGTGGATTGGGACCGTCGTCAAACGTCAGATAAACGCTGCGACGGCCGGTGCCGTCAGAGCACTCACGGCGCACTTCGTACAAGCAATCGGGACGGCTCATAGCTCTGGTCCGTTCCGATCGATCATCGTGCCCGTGGGCCATTCGCTGATCGGCCGTCCAACTGGCAGAACAATGGTGAGTGCGTCATCGATGCGTGTGGGCGGCAGGTCGAGGCGCGCCTCTGGTCGGGTGGAGCGCACGCGAATTCCCGACAAAACGGCCAAAGGGCTGTATCGCCGCCCGAACCTCTCAACATGATTCCGCAGCGCGTCCCGGACGGTTCCGAAAGCGAATGGAACGCCAAGCTCCTGCAGTATTGGAAGCACGACATGGATTGAATGGGCGATTCCGAGACCCTCAAGATCCGGACGTACCCCGTACAGGCCCAGCTCAGCCACCAACAGATCGACCGCGTCAACCTTGATGAAACGGCGCAGTATGCCCATGTGAGCCGCTACACCGCTCGAATCATAGGCGATTGCGCGGAGTTCAGGCCTGGCTCCGGCCCAGCTTCGACTACCTTCGAACGGTTCTGCGTTGGACGCCCCAGTCGGCCCGTAGGTATTACGAAAGAACTGGGCGAGCTCGACGTGGTCCGAGAGCTGCAACTCGTTTTCCCAGCACAATTTCCACTGCACCTGAGGGCGCATTCAGGACCTCTCTTCAAAATAGTTTCTTGCGGGCCGCATTACCCGGCCAAAGCGGCGGCGTTGTTGGCTGCACTCAACCGTTGTCGTTAGCGAAGGTGAGCCAGCCGGTGGGGCTCGCCAATGAGCTCTCTCGATGTTCCCGCCCGTGTCGGCGCCGTCGATTTGAGCTTGACGTCGGTCATTTACGTTCCTCTAATGCATGGTTCGTAAATTCGTAAAATTGATTGTTTAGATGATGCCCATCCACACGCTGGATAGATCAGGATATGCGGTTTAAGGGGCTGGATCTGAATCTCCTCGTTGTGCTGGACGCTCTGATCAGGGAGCGTAAAGTCACTGCCGCGGCCAACAGTATTAATCTGAGCCAGCCGGCCATGAGCGCCGCCGTCGCTCGGTTACGCGCCTACTTCAGCAATGAGCTATTTACGATGAACGGCCGCGAGCTCATTTTGACACCGCGCGCGGAGGGGCTTGCCCCAGCAGTCCGGGACGCATTGCTGCACATCCAGCTATCGATTATTTCCTCCGACGCCTTTAACCCAGCCCAATCGGATCGTCTCTTCCGAATCATGCTTTCCGATTACCTCACGCTCGTGCTTTTTAAGAGGATCGTAGAGCGTACTGCGCGGGAAGCTCCCGCCGTCCGCTTCGAATGTCTGCCTATTTGCGACGACCCCGAGGAGCTTCTCCGGCGCGGCGACGTTGATTTTCTGATTATGCCGGAAGTGTTCATGTCGAAACATCCTCGCGCAGCCCTGTTCGAAGATATGCTCGTATGCGTAGGCTGCGGCACGAACAAGCAGCTGTCAGAGCCACTTACATTCGAGCGATACTTGTCGATGGGGCATGTCGTGCTCAAATTCAGGCACACCCGGCAGCCCACCATGGAGGAGTGGTATTTGCTCGAGCACGGTTTCGAGAGACGTATCGAGGTCGTCGTACAGGGCTTTAGCCTGATCGCGCCCGTCCTATCAGGCACCAACCGCATCGGTACCATGCCCTTACGGCTGGCGCAGCATTTCGCAAAAACAACACCCCTGCGGATTGTCGGACTTCCGCCGCCACTTCCTCATCCCGCATTCACGGAGGCCGTCCAATGGCCTGCGCTTCACAATACTGATCCGGCAAGCCTGTGGATGCGGGAAATGATGTTGCAGGAGGCATCTCGCCTGGCGCCTTTGCTTGAAAGCTATTGAGCGTCTCGGGCTTCCTGGAGGCGGTCGCGATCGCGTAGGAGCGGTTGCCATTCGGGCGTCAGGCCTTTGGCTCGGCAGAGCGGCGCAGTTCCTTGCTGAGTACGAGGGCCAGGAACGAGCAGAACACATGCCCGGGTTGGTGCTGAGTTGACTGCCGCCTCCGATTTCGCGTGCGAAGTCCCAGAAGATGTCTAGCCCCACTCAAATGCCAACTTTGCCGGCCTTGCCGCGGCTTTTCACGCGCGGCCAGGCGAGGAGATGCCGGTCGACGAGGTCAAACCCAATGGACTGTGCCGGCCTCGCTCGGCTACTGGCGTGAGGCATCCTTGACGACACCGCCCTGGACCGACAACGTCGAGATGTTGGCAATGAAGCCGGTCGCGACCTCGCGCTTCCGCCTGAACGCGTGGCCGATCCGTTCACCAATTGGCGCTTCATCCTGGGCCGCGGCTGAGGCCTGTGGGGTGCGGCTACCCCGCGTGGATGGGATCATCAATCAACTTTCTCTCATTTATGAAAGGAAACTTCCCCGCTTACGATAGAAGCCATCAGTTTCATATATTTTCCGGCAGATGAATATCGAACGGCAGAAATGTCTGTCCTGGTGTTTCAGCAGTGCCGGTCTCGATAGCCCGCGTCATCAGCGTTATCAGCTCTTGGGAAAGCCGGCGCATTGGCGTGGCGACCGCCATCGTGATGATGTTATCAGCGAGTGCCGCCCGAGATTCCGGCGTGATTTCATTCACGATCGCGACGAGATCGCGACTTTTACCCTCTTCCCGGACCGCGGAGATGGCGCCCTCCATGCCGCCCCCGGCGACATAGAAGCCGACGAGCTCGGGTTCCCGCTGCATGAGATCAAGCGTTGCCTCGTAGGTGACCTGCCGTTTCTCCAGGTTCACAAGCGGATCGAGCACCTCGAACGTCGGCGCGTTCTCACGGCAATAGGAGCGAAAGCCGACGTCACGGAGCTCGTGCCCCTGGAAACGATGGCTACCGACAAACACCGCCACCTTGCCGGGCCGTTTTGCGACCTTGGACACCATCCAAGCGGCCGTGCGCCCCACCTTGCGGTTGTTGAGGCCGATATAGCCCTGTCGCACGCCGGCGGCGAAGTCGGAAAGCAGCGAGAAAACCGGAATGCCTTTGGCCTTGAGGTCCTCAACCGCTGCTGTAATTTTTGGTGGTCCGGTGCCACCATCGCGATCGCATGGCAGCGTGCGCCCAAATCCTTGAGCGGTGCGATTAGGTCGCTCGGCATATGTGACGGGGCGAATTGGATGAGCGGAATGCCGTGGAAGGACTGGGCCAAATTGACCGACGCTTCGACCTCGCGCGCAAAGTCTTGGTAGAAATGCTGGGCCGGTTTTCTCAAGATGAAGCCCAGACGGTAGCACGGTAGGTCTCGCCGCAAGCGCTGCTTGATGAGCCCGGCAGCATGATAGCCGATCGCGTGGGCGGCGTCGTGGACCCGCCGCGCGGTCTCCTCGCGCACCGGATGGCGGGCGTTCAGAACCCGATCGACCGTTGCTACGCTGACTCGGGCTTCGCGGGCGAGATCGGCAATTGTGGGGCGCTTGGTCATGGGTCCTATTCTGATTGGTTTTTGACGCAGGCTGGCTCTCTGTCACCTAGCGCGATTCGACAATGGTTTCGGGTGGGCAAAGTGAAGACGCCCGCATACTGAATGATCGACAGCGTATTGGACTACTCCAGACGTAGACCGGCCGGGTATAACGGAAGGTTCATTCGCTTAGGGCGGCGACGATTTGCACTCACACATTTAGCGCTTCTGATACATGGTCCGTGAGGCGCCGTTTAGAGCCTGCGAGTCGATCGTTCAGGTCATGTGACCAGCTTGGCGAAACCGGTCGCGGTGCGTCGCCCTTACTCGGCGGAGGATAGCCGGTTTGATGCCTCGGCAAGCTGATGACCGCAGAAGGCGGCTTTCATCTGCGCTCGGTCCAATTCTCCTTCCCAGCGGGCAACGACGAGGGATGCCACTGCGTTGCCGACGCAATTCGTCAGCGCCCGGCATTCGGACATGAAGCGGTCGATGCCGAGAATCAGGGCCATCCCAGCAACGGGAACACTCGGAACTACGGCGAGCGTAGCAGCCAGGGTGATGAAGCCCGCACCTGTTACACCTGCAGCGCCCTTGGAGGAAAGCATCGCAACGAGCAGCAGCAGCACCTGATCGCCGATTGACAGATCCGTGTTCGTCGCCTGCGCGATGAAGAGGGCCGCCAAGGTCATGTAGATATTCGTGCCGTCCAGATTGAACGAATATCCGGCCGGGATGACGAGACCCACAACCGAACGCCTGGCGCCCGCCTTCTCCATCTTCTGCATGAGCGAGGGGAGCGCGGCCTCCGAGGAGGACGTTGCGAGGACAAGCAGCAGCTCTTCCTTGATGTAGCGAATGAGAGAACAGATCGAAAAGCCGTTGTAGCGGCAGACCGCGCCGAGAACCCCGAACACGAAGAGGAAGGCGGTGAAATAGAACGTCGCGACCAGCATCGCGAGGTTGACGACCGAACCGATGCCATATCTGCCGATGGTGAAGGCCATTGCGCCGAAAGCGCCGATCGGCGCGGCTTTCATCAGAATGCCGACGAGCTTGAAGACAGGCGCGATGAGCGCCTGAAGGAAGGAAACGACAGGCTTGCCCGTCTCTCCGGCCATCGCGAGCGCCATGCCGAACAGAACCGAGAAGAACAGCACCTGCAGGATGTCGCCTTCCGCGAAGGCGCCGACTATCGTTGGCGGGATGATGTTCATCAGGAAGCCGGTGACCGACTGCTCGTGGGCCTTTGCGGCATAGGTATTCACGGCCTGGACATCGAGCGAGGCCGGATCGATGTTGAGGCCGGCGCCAGGCTGGACGACATTGGCGACGATCAGGCCGACGATCAGCGCGAGCGTCGAGAAGGTGAGGAAATAGACCATTGCCTTGCCGGCGACCCGGCCGACCTTGTGAAGATCGTTCATGCCGGCAATGCCGGTCGCAATTGTCAGGAAGATGACAGGCGCGATGATCATCTTGACCAGCTTGATGAAGGCATCACCCAGCGGCTTCAGGCTCTCGCCGGTTCCCGGATAGAAATAGCCAATTGCGACGCCGAGGGCGATGGCGGCAAGCACCTGCGCGTAAAGCTTGGCATAGAAGGGTTTGCGGGGCGCGGGACTCGCGCCGCGGACTTGTGCAGCTGACACTGTTTCTCTCTCCCTGACCGGATCGAGGTGGCGTGACTTCTCCCGGGCTTCTCCCTATCGCGGCGCTCCGGTCGAACGCTGCACCAACGCCGCCGCAATACCCATGCCAAATGGATCCGCATGACCTGAACTGACGTTGGGCTCGCCAATGATGGGATGAATGCGGTGGCACAAGACGGGAATGACAAGGCCGCCGTCCAGCACGCGCTTGATGTTCTCCGGCAGATTGCCGGTCGATCTCTCTGGCTTGCGGTTTTGCTGCACATCGTGGTGGGCTCCTCGGTTTGCCGACTTTGGGAAGGGCCGCATCGCTGGCACCAGAGCGGAGAATTGCCGTGTTCTTTGCCGCGCTGCCGCTGCAGCGACAGCTTGAAAGCGACGTCGAGACGTAGGGATTGACGCCGCTGGTGCTGACCGCGACGATGCGGTTCAGAAGTTCCGAGCACCGCCGAGAAAGCCGCGCTCGACCGCCACCTTCGCGCCTTCACACGCGACGCCGCCGCCTTATCTGTGTCATCAATATCGAGGAAATGGCGGTTGCCGCGACCGACCAGTGTCGTCGGCAGTGATTATCGCTCCCGCCCCTGGTTCGCAGGCGCTGGTGAATGGCACGGCCCGGCAATTTATACTCGGCGCGGTCAGCCGCTCAGGCACCGCATCGCCGGCGCCGTATTTCTGTCGTTCAACATCGCCGACAAAAAATTAGAACTGATGAATTCTATCATAGGCCGCGAGGTTTCCTTTCACGAATGAAAGAAAGCTCGATTGACTATCCCGCCTCGCTCCAGTCTTTTGAAAATCAACGTGTGGTTGCCCCCGTGGAAGCCGAGAACGTGGCCAAGCTTCGTGGAGGGAGAGCCAAGCGATGCGTCAGGGGTCGACCCGCTTTGTACTCGACCACACGGCGGTGGCACGAGTTCACGTCAGAGCATTTTCGCGCTTGCCCGCGACGTCGCGGGCGCACATGCCGCCGGCATGCATTTCATGGCGCGAGATCGAGGATCACATGCACCACAACATTCCCAAATCAGAACAAAATGCCAGCGAGTGCCGCATTTCGCTTCCGGATGCGAAAAGGGCTTACCCAAAGTCCGAGACGAACACCGCGGTCCCTTTAGTGCCATCGCACGAGCACGCGCTTACCGGCATCTTCGAAATATCGAAAGTACTCACCGACCCCGCCCGGCTCGAAGTCAGGTTGGCCAAGGTCGTCGATCTCCTGCCCTCGTTTGTGCAGATGCGGCACGGCATCATCGCTCTCTTCGACGCTGAGGGCATACTGGACATCACCGTAGTCACCGGCTGCGACGAGAACAGCGATGAGCGCTCCCGGATGCGTCTGCCGCGCAAGGCAATCGATCGGATTGTGACGACGGACACGCCGCTCGTCGCCGAGAACATAGCGGTGCATTCGGCCTTCACTGCCGCTGACATAGAGGTGCTTGGGGCCTCCGACCCCGTGTCCTTCATCGGCGTTCCCATTCGTGTTGATGGGAACGCCGTAGGCACGCTGACTATCGACCGCGCCTTGGACAGCAGGTCAACGTATCGGCTCGATTATGATGTCCGGCTGCTCACCATGATCGCCAACATGGTGGGACAGACAGTCAAGTTGCACCGCTTCTCCGCGGGCGACCGCGAACGACCGACAGAGGTGGAAGATCGGCTGCAAACGCAATTCTCTGATGTCAAGCACTCTGCACCGCAGCGCAAGAAGGTTCACGTCAAGGGGATGATTGGCGATAGTCCGGCGCTAAGCGCGCTGCTCGAGAAGATCGCAGTGGTAGCTAAGGCAAAGACCACGGTTCTGTTGCGAGGCGAATCCGGTACCGGGAAGGAGCTGGTCGCCAAGGCAATTCACGAGTTGTCGCCGCGCGCCAAGCGGCCCTTCATCAAACTCAATTGTGCAGCGCTGCCAGAGACAGTCCTGGAATCCGAATTGTTCGGTCATGAGAAGGGTGCCTTCACAAGCGCGTTCAATTCCCGCAAGGGTCGCTTTGAGCTCGCCGACAAGGGGACGTTGTTTCTGGATGAGATCGGCGAGATCTCGGCCTCCTTCCAGGCAAAGCTACTGCGCGTGCTGCAGGAGCAGGAGTTTGAGCGCGTCGGCAGCAACCAGACCATCAAGGTCGACGTTCGCGTGATTGCCGCCACGAACAGGAACCTTGAAGAGGCGGTTGCAAGGAATGAGTTCCGCGCCGACCTATATTATCGCATCAACGTGGTTCCCTTGCTGGTGCCGGCATTACGCCAAAGGCGCAGCGATATTCCGCTCCTCGCAGCTGAGTTTCTCAAGAATTTCAACGATGAGAACGGCCGTACGCTGACCTTCGATGCGCGTGCGATTGAAGTACTGATGAAATGTGAATTTCCCGGCAACATTCGCGAGCTTGAAAATTGCGTGCACCGGACAGCGATCCTGGCGGAGGGACGATCAATCGGGAGAAACGACTTTGCGTGCTCCCACGACCAATGCTTTGCCGAGGCGCTGCGGAAGAGCAGATCGGGCAAGGCCGCGCTGCAACCAGCGCCAATCCTCCCAGAGGCAGTGAATCCGGCCACGCCGCCGGATGCGGCCGCTCGTTCGGCCGCCACCTCAGTCCCGCCTGCCGGAGCAACCCACTCATTGGGCGCGAGGACCACCGACGCCGAGCGCGTCATTGCTGCCATGGAAAGATGTGGCTGGGTGCAGGCAAAGGCGGCGCGCCTGCTTGGACTGACCCCGCGCCAGATTGGCTACGTGCTGAGGAAATACGGCATCGAGGTCAAGCGTCTGTGAAAGCATGACTCAGGCGGATTAGCTGAGACCGCTTAGCGGCTTGGCCCGCGCAGGGATGCAGATCCGCGTCCGCGTCAAGTCGATCCGACCGAGGACAGCCTGGCCGAATTCCCGTGGCAGCCGGCGTTGCGACCATCTTGTGAAAGGCGACGCTGCCATCGTCAATCCGTCCGCCATGTTGCTCTCGTTGCGAGCTCATACGGATGCCCCTGTGCGACTGAAACGGAGATAAAATATGTCCGATGCAAAACTGCAAGCTGTGCTTTCGTCTCTTCCGCAAGGGACGCGACAGTTAGATGCTCTGCCGTCCAACGGACCAGCGCCGGACGAAAGTTTTGTCAAGCTGAATACGAATGAGAACCCGTTTCCGTTGCCGCCAATCATAATGCAAAGTGCAGTGGCGGCCCTCAATCGCCAGTATCTGTATCCGGACGACGATAACATCAGCTTGAGGGAAGCAGCGTCCAATACCTATGGGGTATCCACGGATCAGGTCATCGCAGGCAACGGGTCGTCTGAACTGCTCGGACTCATCTACAGAGCTTTCCTCGCCCCTGGCGACAAGGTGGCGATGATATCGCCAGGGTTTTCGTTCAACCGCAAACTTGCCATGTTGCATGGTGCTGAGTTTCTCGAGATCGGATGTCAAACTCATTCGCTGCCAATGGAGCAATTGCTTTCCGGTCCGGCAAAAGACGCCAAGTTCATTCTGGTGGCCAATCCAAACAATCCGACCGGAACATTCCTCTCGATAAGCAATATCGAACGCCTCGTGGCACAATCGGATCGCCTGGTCGTCCTTGATGAGGCCTATGTCGACTTTGCACCCGATCACGGGCTGCGCCTCATCAACCGTTATTCGAACCTTCTGATCTTGAGAACATTTTCGAAGAGCTATGCCGCCGCCGGCATTCGCGTCGGTTTCGGTTTCGGTCACCCTGAGATCATTGGCAGGCTGCGCAACATCCAGAACGTCTTCAACATGAACGTGATCGGGCATGCGGTTGGTATCAGCGTGCTTGCGCATCGCGGCGCCTACGCAGAGAACCACAAGCACATCAGACATGAACGACAGCGAGTGACAGCCGCACTGTCGCAACTTGGATTTTCCGTAACGCCCTCCCACGCAAATTTCCTGCTAGCCCGTGTGCCAGCGGGACAGGACGGCTCATGGTGGCAAGCAGCCTTGGAAAGGCAAAAGATACTCGTTGCCTACTTTCCGGACAATGGTTTGGAACATTGCATCCGCGTCAGCATCGGCACAAAAGAGCAATTGGATGCATTTCTTGCTGCCGCTCGCGATATAGTTGGAAGCTTAAACATACCAAGCACAACGGGCAGGGGAGCGTCAGGCTCTGCTCGTTCGGTACGCTGACGCTAATCCGATATCACACATTGCTATCTTTAGACTTGCTTGGTCACCCAAGCACGACAACATTTTTCTTTAAAATCAGGGACAATATCGAGTGACAAACGTCTTTCCTTCAAACCTAGCCTTCGGCATCTTCGATCATCTGGACGAGGACGGCCTCGATATCGCCCGGCAGTACGAAGATCGCCTGATATTAGCAGAGGCGTGCGATCAGCTAGGGTTCTATGCCTATCATCTCGCAGAGCACCACTGTACCCCCCATGGGAGAGGTCCATCGCCGAATCTGTTCTTATCGAGCGTCGCCCAGCGCACCCGGCGCCTGCGTCTCGGACCCTTGGTGATGCTGCTTGCGCTTTATCATCCGCTGCGTGCGTTCGAAGAGATCTGTATGCTGGACCAGTTGAGCGGTGGCAGGCTCGAACTGGGCATAGGGCGCGGTGCTCTCCCGATCGAATTGGGTTACTTCGGGATTGGTGCGGACGCGGTGCCGGGCCGCTATGCGGAAGCCAGCGAAATTCTTGTTGAAATACTTGTTAATGCCATGAAGGTTGGCACGCTGTGCTATCAAGGCCGCCATTTTGAGCTCAATGACGTTCCTTTGACGCTAAGACCTCATCAGCGTCCACATCCGCCAACATGGGTCGCCGCCAATCGACCCGAGTCCGCAGCCTGGGCCGCTGCGAATGGAGCAAATATCGCGTGTGTAGGACCTTCCTCTTCTGTTCGCAAAACTACTGATGCGTTCCGCGCCTATCAAGAGGACAACACTGGCGCGGGCGATCGAGCGCCATTTATTGGATTGCTCCGCATGGTCGTGGTTGGGCGTTGTGACACACATGCCTATTCGCTCGCGGCACCTGCTTACGAACGATGGCTCAAGAGCTTCCAATTCCTTTACGAGCTTAACGCTATCCCCACTCCACCCAACCTGCCGCTGACCTTCGATGCGGCAGTCGAGAGTGAATTGTGCGTGGTAGGATCAGCAGCGTCTGTGCGAGAAGCTCTGCTCAGTCAGTTGGAAGAGGCAGGTGCTAACTACCTTCTTTGTCAACTGGCATTTGGGAATCTGCCGCTAGATGCTTCCCTATACACCGCGACGACCATTCAATCCGAAATCATGGCTCGACTTGGCTGACCATGAAATTCGCGGTCTGATCCGAAGGTAAATCGTTGTAACAGCGCTCCCTCACATTGCTCGAGCGTGCACGTGGTGGGGATTGGGAAATCGTGAGGGAGGCCAAACTGACGACGAGCCGGCGACACAGATTACCAGGTTTGTGCGTTGGCCGGCATCTGGGCACGGTGTGAGACTGCACGATCCTAAGGAGATGATGGCCGAGCGCGTCACGATGCCGGCACGCATCTGCTCGTCGCGCTCGCGCTAGTCGTTGCCCATAGCCCGCCGCAAGAGGTTCTTCTCGACCGGGGCGGCGCCGGTGGCGGCTCCCGCATCCAGCTTCATCAGCGGCTCGGCGGTAGCAAAGCCGTCACTCGCTACGGCGCTGTTGAGGGCGCGCTCGCGAGCGGCTTTGCTACGCCGAGCGACACCACCTGGAGCGAGTTCGCCCGATGTCGCGGCGTGCACCGCGGTCGGATAACGACGCTGGAGGAAATCGTTCGCAGCCGGTCTTCACGATCCGCGCGAGTGCTTTGCATGAATGCTGCCTGCTTCCTCGTCTGCGGCGGCCTGAGTGTCCGCCGGCACGCCCGAAGTCAATGTCAGTACCACAAGGCCGCCAAGACGTCAGGTCTGGGAGCCGGCTTGTACGGTCGTATCGTGTTCTGGAATATCGTCAAAGGAGGCGTAGTTGAGATTGTAGAGTTTGGAATACAGGCCCCCCATGGCTATTAGCTGATCGTGGTTGCCAGTCGCAATAACTTGGCCATTCTGAAGCACGATGATGCGGTCGGCACCCCGGATCGTGGCAAGACGGTGGGCGATGACGAGGCCAGTGCGCCCTTCAAGCAGCTTTATCAGAGCCTTCTGAATCTGCATTTCCGTGTAGCTGTCGATGTTGGCGGTAGCTTCGTCGAGCACGAGGATCTTGGCGTCGGCGACGAGGGCGCGGGCGAAACTGATAAGCTGGCGCTGGCCGAGAGATAAGTTGTCGCCGCGTTCGCCAAGTTGGGTCTCATACCCGTCGGCGAGGCTCATTATGAAGTCGTGGGCACCGACCGCCTTGGCGGCCTCGATCACCTTGTCGCGCGTGGCTTCCGTCTTGTGGTATCGAATGTTCTCGAAGACCGTCCCGGTGAACAGGAACGGCTCCTGCAGCACCATGGCGACCTGGCGGCCGAGCGATTCCTGGGTGAGATCGCGCACATCATGTCCGCCGACCAGCACTTGGCCCTGCTGAACATCATAGAAGCGGTGGACCAGGGCCATCGCGCTCGATTTGCCAGAACCGCTCGGCCCGACCAGTGCGACCGTCTCGCCGGGATTGACCCGGAAGGAGACATTTTTCAGCACCGAACGGTTCGGATTGTAGCCGAAGGTGACGTCCCTGAACTCGACCGAGCCGTCCATTTCGGGCGAAAGCACCTCGGCATTGGGTTTGTCCTGAACATCGATCTTGACGTCGAGCACATCGGTCAGGCGCTTGCCTGAGGCCATGGCGCGCTGCATGACCGAATATTGCAGGGTGAGTGAGCGGATCGGGTCAAAGAAGCGCTGGATGTAAAATAGGTAGGCAACCAATACGCCCACATCTATGCGGCCATTCATGACCATCGAGCCGCCGACCACAATAACGGCGGCCATGGCGAGGCCGGTGAGGCCATCGACGATAGGCACCATGACCAGTGCATATTTGGCAGCGATCAGGTGGGTCCTGAGGTTGGCATGGGCCTTGTCGTCAAAAAGGATGAAATTCACCTGCTGGCGGTCCATTGACTGGACGGTGCGCACGCCGTGAATGGCTTCGGCCAGCGCGCCGTTGACGACGGAATTAGTCTCGTGTGCGGCCATGAAGGCGTCGCGGGCACGCGGCAGCCAGACAATGCGGACGATCACCAGGACCGGCAGAACCGAGAGCGTCAGGAGGCCGAGGCGGAAGTCGAGCCACAGCATTACGAAAACGATGCCGAAGAGAAGCGCAACATCGCCTACGGAATATACCGAGGTTTCGAGGAATTCCTGTATGGAGTTGACGTCGCCTTGCAGGCGCGACATGAGGCGTCCGACCTCGGTCTTGTCCATGAAGGAGAGCGAAACCTTCTGCAGATGGCCAAACATGGCGCGGCGGATGTCGAACAGGACAGTTTCGGCCACTTTCCCAACCACGGTTTCCTGCATGTAGCCGGCAGCGAAATTGACCAAAATCGCCAAAACGAACGCGCCGACGGCCGCAAGCTGGGCTGAGCGATCGGTCCTTGCCGGGTTCATGCCCTGGTCGAGCGCGTAGCGGATGATCAACGGGATGAGAAGCTGCGTCCCGGTGAAGATCAGCATTGCTGCAATCGTGATGACTACCCTGGCCCGATAGGGACGGAGGAAGGCCCAGATGCGCCGGAGGATGCTCTTGTCGAAAGCCCGGCCGAACATCTCCTCCTCGATGCGGTGCGAGCCGACAACCGCGCGCGGAGGGCGTCTGCCGTCGTCACGTTCGGCTTCGAGTTCGCCGGCGCGGCCCTGCGCCATCAGCGGGCGCCCCCATACTGGGTCATAATGTCATCACCCGGGCGCGTCTGGAGATCGTAAAGGGCCCTGTAGCGTCCCCGCTTCTCCAAAAGCTCTTGATGCGTGCCGCGTTCTACGATTTCGCCGTTATCGACAAAAAGGATCTGATCGGCATGCATAAGCGCACTCAGCCGGTGCGCGATGATGATCGTCACCCGATCCTTGGCGAAGCGCCTCATCGCCGCGCGGATGCGCTGCTCGGTGCCGGCATCGATCGCCGCCGTTGAGTCGTCGAAAACGACGACGGAGGGGCGCAGCATCATGCTGCGAGCAATCGTGAGACGCTGGCGCTGGCCGCCAGAGAGAGAGACGCCGCGTTCGCCCACGACCGTCTCGTAGCCTGCTGGGAGCCCGAGGATGTAGTTGTGGAGCTGGGCGAATTCGCCAGCGCGTTCGATTCGCTGTCTCTTCGCCCAGGGATCGCCATAAGCGATGTTGTTCTCGATCGTGGTGGTGAATAGGAATGCATCCTGCTGTACGACGGCGACCGCCTTGCGAAGCGTCGCGAGGGTGACATTGCGTATGTCCTGGCCGTCCAGCGTGATGGCGCCACCGGTCACGTCGTAAAAGCGGGAGACCAGATGAGCCATCGTCGATTTGCCCGAACCCGGCGGACCGACGATCGCGATCGTCTCGCCTCTACGGGCCTCAAAGCTGAGGTTCTTCAGAATGGCGCGGTTTTCGGCGCTGGGGTACGCAAACGAGACATTGTGGAAGCGCAGAGTGCCGTCGCTTATCTCAAGCGGTCTGGCCTCGAGAGCATCCCTGATTGTGACCTCCTGGTCGAGGAGACCGAAAAGCCGCGAACCGCAGCTAGAAGCGCGGGCAAAGGCATTGACCATGAGGCCGATCTGGCGGACTGGCATTTGCAGGATTGTCATGAAGGTCAGGAAGGTCGCCACCGTTCCGACGCTTATCTCGCCAGCGACGAGCTTGCTGCCACCGATCCAGAGCACCAATCCCATTGCGAAAAAGAAGGACAAGGTCATCGCCGACGTGCTGGGCACGTAGATGTCAACTCGGTCGTGGGCGAGGTCGAGCGCGTTCTTGGAAGCGCCGTCGAACTTCAGCATCTCATAGGCTTGAGCCGCAAAAGCGCGGACCACGCGGATGCCTGCGAGATTTTCCTCCATCACGCGGCTTAGTACTGAAAGCCGCTCATGCAGGTCGAGCCAGGTGGCGCGCAGCCTAAGCTGTGTGGCCGATGAGCGCCAGGCGACAAAAGGCACGAAGCTCAGCGCGACCAGGCCGAGCATGGGATCGGTCGAGATCATCATGTAGGCGCCGATCCCGATCAGCATGGTGAGCAGGAGCACGCGAACGAGCGCGGTGGAAAAATACATCCGCACGCCTTGGAGATCGAGCATTCCGATGGTGATCAGATCGCCTGAATGGACCCGGTCGTGAAAGGAAAAGCTGAGACGCTGGATCTTGTCGTAGTAGGCGAGCCGCAGTTCGTACGCGACATGATGCCCGACGGCTTCGGCAAAATAGTTCTGCGCCATCGTGAAAAGGCCGCGTAGCGCGCTGACGGCGAGCAGCAGGAGAGCCGGGATCCAGAGCGCTTGTCCTGCCGCGGTCCCCGCGACACCGCCCCCGATGGCTGTCTGGGTCAGGTCGACGGCCCGGCCGAGAAGCTGGGGAATGAGCAACTGGAGGATTGCCGCCAGGACCGTCGAGCCCATGGCGAAGGCGACCTGCCAGGGATGCCGCAAATTCATACGCGTGATGCGCAACAGCGTACTCAAATCCCGGCCCCAGCGCGCCGCTTCCACATGGGTCAACGAATTTAGAGCGTTCGTTGCGCTGCCGATAGCATCACTGCTCACGGGTGTATTCCCGACTGCATTTTGCGCCTTCGAGGCAAGCCGAAGGACCAATCATCAAAGGGGCCCGCCATTGTTAATCCTGTCCACCACCTGCAGCAGTGCCCGTTCCTATAAGCCGAGCCGCGGCTTCACTTACTGGCATGTCGATCACCGTGATTCCGCTTGCCGCAAGGAAACGCGCTTCGTTTCTGGTCAGCGTTTCCGCGTCCATTACCGCGCAATGTGGACCTCGGGAGCGCTTCATGATCTGCCTGGCGTAGGTGCGCAGCATCTGATCGTTGAAGCGGCAGCCAACGAAGAAAAATCCGCGGGTGATGCGCCGTTCCTTCACCACGTCTGGGATCGGTGTCTGGATATCGATTTCGGTCAGGACTTCGACATAGTCGGAATCTGCGACGAGAAAGTTTTGCGCCGGCCTAATACTCCCGTGAGGTGTATAGAGAACCGTCTTTGCCCCCGATCGGGGGTCGAGTTCCCTCCCGGACAGATCGTAGGTTTTCGTCCAAATGTTACCGATTTCGTTCGCCCGCGTGACGCCTTGTATCTCAACGACGTCCGTTCGGCCGGTCTCTACGAGAGCCGTGCGCATCGCGCCGTCGTACCAGCTGTCGAGGATGAGGGAGAGCGGCAGCCTTGCGAGCCAGGCGTGAAGGAGGGTAGGCGCCACCGGCGCTGCGAATATGTCGGTCATCCAAGCTTGAAGCGTCCGGCGATGCCGGCGCTGTTCGATGAACTGCGCAACCGACCACATATTGGTGCGGATCCTGGAAGGGGCTGGCGCCCGTGCATTGAGTGCCGCGGCAACGACCTCGGGCGTATGCGGCACAGGCGGTTCCGCACAGTTGAACCCAAGAAGACCCGGACCGAGATAGGGGATCACCTCATCGGCGGCGAGCGCTTCCTTCGCCAGGTCATGCAGCTTTTCGGCAAAACTGTCCCGCACGATGACGAGGTGGCCCGATGTCAGGATCGTGTTCATGCTCGTTCCTCCCGACGCACCTATCAAGGGGCAGCATCAGTCCTCTTCGGAAATCTTCCTTGCCTCGACGGTGATCGGCAGACGCGTATCCCGTGGAAGATCGGGTAGGAGGAGCCGCCACCCGTTCCTGAGCGTCACAGTTCCGCCCCACAACTCTTCCTTCTCGAGCTTGATGATCGGCTCTTCGAGGTCCTTCTTCGGGACATACGCCGACAAGCCAGCATCGGTCCTGCGGATCATGACTTTCATCTGGCCGTCCCTTCATTGGTATTGCTATCAGCACTGCAGGGCACCTCGGCTTTGTCGAGGCTCATCAGTTCACGCGCTCGCATGCCGACGACGGTGCCACGGTCGATCCATTCGACCGCATAGATGAAGAACTGCTGGAGAAAGGTGCCAATGTCGCGCACATATCCCTCGTCCCCCTTCCGCACGAGATTTTCGCCGATCTCCCTGCCAGGATAGGTGCCGTCATTCTTTATGTGGCGAGTGGCACGTACCCGCTCTCCCGGCATGAATCGTGGAGGCCTGCGGATTTCGACCTCCTCTTCGCGTCCGAGCGACATGTCCGTTCCCTGATTTCTCTTGAGGCTGCAGATTGTGAACAAAGGCGTTCCAGGCGTCCTGCGCAGGCATCCCCGACCATGTCGGCGGCCCAATGTCCGTCACGCAGGAACGCAGGTCTTCGGCACCGGGCATACCGAGGCACATTGCTGCGCATCGAAGACCCCCTCGCATTCGGTGCACTTTTGCGGCTCGATCACATAGCTCTCGCCTTTGAACTTGATCGCGCCGGAGGGACACTCGAATTCGCAGGCGCCGCATTGGGTGCATTGGGATGCGATGATCTTGAAAGCCATTTTAACTCCTGGTCCGAATGGATGAGACGCGCTCAGGCCGTCGCCGCGAGTGCGGGGGTCCCAGACGCGGCCGCGTAAATCGCGCTGATTGCGGTCTCGATATAGTCGTGGGCATATGCGTCGGTGGCTTGGATTCCAGCGTCGGCGAGCTGATCCTGCGGGCAGTTTCCGATCTTGGCGCACAGCACGATATCTATGCCTTCAAGCGCTGCGATGACGCCATCGAGGGCGGCTTCTCCGCCCCAGCCGCCGAGGCAATACTGCTCCACCTTCCGATGCCCGACAAAACTGATCCCTCTCGGCGAGGCTTGATAAACCTGGAATTCCTTCGCATGGCCGAAATGTTCATTGACGCGGCCACCGCCCTTGGTCGCCACCGCGAAGAGAAGGGACTTGCCTGGGCTCGCTGCCTTGACCATTCCGATCGCTTCTCTCCTAGCCGCCACGTGATCACGGCGCTCCTCCGCGACCAGCTCCCGATAGGCCTTGCGATTGCTGGCATCGTAGGTGACCTCGCCGGGAATCCGGTCGACTGTGAATTCCTGGCCACGATCCTCTCCGAGCAGGCCGACGGCATCTGCCCGGCACTGCCGGCAGTGGCGCATCAACTGGGCGCCGCCTTCGAGACGATCCTGAAGAGCCTTCATCTCCATTGCGTTTGGGCCGCGCTGCCCGCTCAGTCCGTAGTGCGTGCCGTGCGCTGGGTCCGAAATCAGCGGCATGAGGTTGTGCAGGAACGCGCCTCGCTCCTTGACCCATCTATTCACCTCGATCAGATGCTCATCGTTCACGCCGGGGATCATCACCGAATTGATTTTGGTGAGAATGCCGCGCGCGGTCAGCATCTCCAGACCCAACATCTGGCGCTCGTGCAGGATCCGGGCGGCTTCGATGCCGACGTAGCGGCGATGGTCGTAAAAGATCCAAGGATAGATCTTTGCACCGACCTCAGGGTCGACCATGTTGATGGTGATCGTCACGTGATCGACATTCATGTCGGCAAGCTCATCGACATGGTCCGGCAGCGCGAGCCCATTCGTGGAGATGCAAAACTTGATGTCTGGGATTTCCCTGGCGACTCGTTCGAACGTTGCCTTCGTCTTCTTCCAGTCGTAACAGGCATCGCCAGGTCCGGCGATGCCGAGCACGGAAAGCTGCGGCACCTCGTTGGCGACCGCGATCACCTTGCGTAGCGCCTGGTCGGGCGTCAGCTTTTCGGAGACCACCCCAGGCCGGCTTTCGTTGGCGCAGTTATATTTGCGATTGCAGTAGTTGCACTGGATATTGCAGCCGGGCGCGACCGCGACGTGCATGCGCGCGAAATAGTGATGCGCCTCTTCTGAAAAGCAGGGGTGATCCTTGATCTTCTCCCAGACAGCCGGATCCGTGTCGTCCGGCTTTATCGACGAGCCGCAGGACGAAGACGCGCAGCCACCGGCTTTCACGGTGGCAAGCAACTGGTCATCGAATGTCGTGCTGAGGCTCTCAAGCGAAATTGCCGGTGCGGACATCGAACGGCTCCGTTGCTGGGTGAATGTCGCAGTTCAAACCGCAAGAGCTATGCCAGCTCAAAGAGCGGTTTTGGTTCACGAATTGGCTTTCGTGTCGGATTCCGTCGGATTGCTCCGACACACCTTTGTCGGGCTTCCGACAGTGGACAAGCAAATCGGGTCGCGAAGGCTACCAGCCTTGGGCGCGCAGAGTGTGAGGGAGACTACTCCGGGCTTACGTTTGACGTCATCACAACGTCTAGAATTTCTTCACCTCGATGCCATATCGGCGCAGCGCGTAGCCGATTTGCCGCGGCGTGAGGCCGAGGATACGAGCCGCCCTGGCCTGAACCCAACCGGCCTTGTCCATCGCGTCGATCAGCCGGTCGCGTTCCGTCAGACGCGGGGGACAAGCGGGATCGTTTGGATCGCCGGCCGCAAGGGGAGATACGTTGCCTGCGGAGGCACCGATGCGACTGGCCGGCAGCCGCAATCCGACCGGCACTGCGTTGACCCGTGCGAGATCGTCGATGGTATTGCCGCCATTCGAGCGGTCGGCTCGCTTCCAGAGGAGCCAGGAAAGGCACTGGCTCTTCTTACAGGCGAAATCGGATGGCGTGATCGTCCTTGAACGCGCAAGTGTCGCCGTCCTTTGGACGCAGTTCTCCAGCTCGCGGACGTTACCAGGGAAGTAGCATTGCGAGATCAGGTCAAGCGCCGACGGCGCGAAGGCGAGTGCGCGATCGTTCTCCTTGTTGAATCGGTTGAGGAACGCGTTCGCAAGGCGTGGAATATCGCCGGGTCGCTCTCTGAGCGGAGGCAGGATAATTGGCACCACATTGATGCGGTAATAAAGGTCGGCCCTGAACTCCCCTTTTATGACGGCCGTCTCGAGGTCCTTGTTGGTGGCGCATATGAGGCGCACGTCGACCTGTAGCGTTTTGGTGCCGCCGACTCGCTCCAACTCGCCTTCCTGCAAGACACGCAACAACTTGGCTTGAAAGGCCGGCGAAATCTCGCCGATTTCATCAAGTAGCAGCGTTCCCTCATTTGCCAATTCAAAACGACCGGCGCGCTGGGAGATAGCACCCGTGAAAGCGCCCTTTTCATGCCCAAACAGTTCTGACTCCAGAACGCTTTCAGACAGTGCGGCGCAGTTCAATTTGACGAAAGACCTCTTCCTCCGACGTGAGAGCTTATGGATGGCTTGCGCAAAGAATTCCTTGCCGGTGCCGCTTTCACCCCGCAGAAGCACGGTGGAATTGGTCCCTGCTACGACCGAGACGGTTTCGAGCACCTGCTTGAGTGCGGGGCTTTCCCCGATGATCCCGTCGATTTTGGAATCCGCATGCCGGGCAGGGTCGTAGGTCCTCCCCTCGTTGGGCGATTTCTCCGGTCCCCATTGTTCATGGACAGACCGCTGACGATCTGTACTCAGGGTGCGATGGAGACGGATGGTCCGGCCGACAAGGTTGGCGACCATCGTCAGGAAGTATGTGTCCTCGTCGTCGCGAAAGTCGGTGACGCCGTCTCCGGCGCGGTCGATCGACAATGTCCCAAGGATCTTATGATCAGCCTTTAGCGGGATACCGATAAAGGCAATTGGGATGGTCCCGCTGCTCGAAGACGTTTGAAGGTCAGCCTGAAATAGTTGGGACTTGCGGACGTCCGGTATGAACAGCGGCGTCCCCGTAGCGACGATTTGATCTGTTACGGCCTGTGGTATGAGGCGGCGAGTGCCTGATTGAGGTGCGTGGGTATTGCCGGCAGTTGCGGCAATCTCCGGCTCTCCTTCAGCGTCCAGGACGACGATTGCTCCGTGACGCATCTGCAGAAACGAAGGCAGGATGTTCACGACATTGGCGAGCGTAATCTCCAGCTCGCTGGGGGCGGTCAGCACCTTCGATATCTCGTAGAGTCCCCTGAGCGCGATATCTGCTTGGGGCATGCTTTTGATGGGCGGTTCAGGGCGGGTATCCCGAGGTGCTACCTGGTCGACCCGATCTTGCGGTACGTGAGCCATGGAAACACCTCAGGGGTTGTCGTCCAGAGTGCTCCTCCTTTTGAATCTGAGTCTGAATTCTGAAAGCACAGTATTCACGAGCTTCTCTTCGTTGCGAGGCGATTCCAGCAAAGACAGACTTGGCCTTGGTCCCGACCTCAGGTGTACCAAGATTGACCCTGTTGACACGGTGCGTGCCTCGGTCATCCGAATTTGAAGAGGACTCCGAAGCCGCCGCGTGGATAGTTCCACTCGATCTCGCCACTGGTCTCGCACAAAATCCGGCAGGTGCCGCACTCCATGCAGCCGTCGGCGGTGATCTCCACTTGGCCTTTGTCGTTCAACTCATAACATTTCGCCGGGCAGACGTGGGTCAGCGCGAGCAAGTTCGCGCTTGGCCTCTCGTGCGGTAGCACTTTGATATGCGGACGGCCGGAATCCACCAAGTAGCGGTTCTGGTAAAGCTTGTCCTCGACACGTGACTTCGTCACTGCGATCGTCATTTCGTCTCCCCTCAGCGCCACGCCAATGCAAGGCGGACCGCGTCGCTGACCAGCCCCCAGCGCGAGCGCGCCTTGATGAAGGCCGCCGTGGTCGCCTTTTCCTTCTCGATCTTCGGCGTGCCGTCGACACGCATGAAGTTCTGCGCGGCTTGCGACATCAACCGCGGATAAGCCGTGAAGTAATTGCAGGAATTGGTGTGGAGCAAGGCCGGCATGTCTTTGTATTTCCTTAGGTCCTTGACCACGAAGGACTTGTCCAGCATGGCTTTGTAAAGGGCGAGATTCCGTTTGGTCATAGGACCGTTGCGGCTCTTGACCTCGATGATTGCCTCAGCCGCGATGCGGCCGGAGGTCATGGCGAGGTTCGAACCCTCGCGGTGAATGGCGTTGTTCAGTTGCGCGGCATCGCCGACCACGACCCAACCGTCGCCAAAGAGCTGCGGAATAGCCTTGTAGCCGCCTTCGGGAATGAGATGCGCGGAATATTCTTTCACTTCCGAGCCGGCGATCAGCGGCCGAATCGAAGGATGGGTTTTTAAGGCGTCGAGGAGGACGTAAGGGCTCTCGACCATCGCGGCGAAATCGGAGACGAGACAGCCAATGCCCAGTGAGATCGACTCCTTGTTGGTGTAGAGGAAGCCGAGCCCGGCCATGCTGCGGGAGGTCGTGCCCACCGCCTCGATCACGCAGCCTTCATCGCCTTTGAGGCCGAACCGCTGCTCAATGACCTCTTCGGGCAGGAAATGCATTTCCTTGACGGCGAGCGCCACGGTTTGCGGCTTCGGCATCTCGCGCAGGCCGGCCCGCGTGCCAAGCAGTCCGCATACACCTTCTGCGAGGACGACCACGTCCGCGTAGATGGCTCCGCCGGCCCGGTCTGTGCGGACGCCGATCACCCTGTGCTTGGCGTCACGGATGAGTTCCGTCACGGTCGTCTCGCACAGAACCGTCGCGCCGGCCTCGCGCACCTTACGCGAAAACCATTTATCGAACTGGGCACGGATGATCGTGTAGCGGTTGGGCTTCGCCTCATTGAAGTCGTCCGACCGATAGTGAATCCCGGTATGGGATGTGTCGTCCATCACCCAAAGCCGCTGTTCAACCAAATGCCGCTCGAGAGGCGCATCGTCCCGGAAATCCGGGATGATCTTCTCCAGCATGTTCGCGTACATGATGGCACCCTGGACATTCTTGGAGCCCGGATATTCACCCCGCTCCAACTGCAGCACCTTCAGGCCGTGGCTGGCCATGGTGTAAGCAGCTGCGTTTCCGGACATGCCGGCCCCAATAACAATGGCGTCGAATTGTTCCTCAATCATGTCCATCCCTTAGCTCGCAAGCTTATCGCGACTGTGGGGCGACAGCCGCCGGGTGAAGGCTTCCGTCAGTGCGGGCAGGAAGCGGATCGCGTCGGTGACGATCCCGAGGTGAGCGAAATCGAAAATCGGCGCGTTCGGGTCGGTGTTGATGGCCACGATGAGATCCGCCCCCTCGACGCCAACCCGGTGCTGGATGGCGCCGGAAATCCCAGCCGCTATGTAAAGCTTCGGCCGGATGGTCTTGCCAGTTTGGCCGATCTGCCGATCAGCCGGCATCCAGCTCTTCTGGACCAACGGGCGCGAACAGCCATGCTCGGCACCAATTGCCCGCGCGAGATTCTTCACAAGCTGCAGGTTCTCCGCCGCGCCTAGACCGAGGCCTCCCGCAACCACGACGTCGGCATAGGCAAGATTTGCCTTTGCCGACTGACTATCCGGCAGGAAGCCCAGGACTTTGGTAACGATCTCGTCCTCGGCTACCGAGAGCTTGTGCCGGATGACACGCCCGACCGGTTTATCCGCCCGCGGTGGCATGGGCATGACCCTCGGTCGCACTGTCGCCATCTGGGGGCGGAAATTGAGCGTATAGATCGTGCACAGCAAGGAACCGCCGAAAGTCGGACGGGTGGCGGCGAGCGAACCGTCGGTATCCACATCAAGTTCGGTGCAGTCCGCCGTGAGCCCTGTCTGCAAGGTCGTCGCCACGGAGCCGGCAAGATCCCTGCCGAGTGTGGTGGCACCGAGAAGAAGGATCTCGGGTTTGTGGGTATCGACCAGATCCGTCATCGCCTTGGTGAATGGCTCGTTACGATAGTCGGCGAGCAGCGGCGCCTCGACGATGTAGACAAGGTCGGCGCCATAAGCGAACGCTTCGGCAACGGCGTTCCCGATGGCCTCTCCCGGCGGTCCAAGCACGACGCCTGCAAGCTGGACCTGAAGCTTGTCTGCTAACTTGCGGCCTTCGCCGAGCAGTTCGAATGATACGGGATGGACCTGGCCGCGTTCGAGCTCGATGAAAACCCAAACGTGCCGGTAGTCCTTGAAATGCGCGGGCAGCTCCTTCTTTATGCCGGCACGGCCGGCGGCAGGGCGAGGGGTTTCTCGGTTCGCGTTCGACATCGTCTGCTCCTTGCCCTCTCACGCGCCGCCGTTGAAGGCGAGCTCATGTTCCAATGCCGGCTGGCGGGTGAAGATTGCCGTGATGAGTTCGTCAGCGACATCGCGCAAGGCCATCTCGGCGGTTTCGATTTTTGCCGCCTTTTCCGCCCGCGCAGGAGGGGCGAAAACGCGCTTGACGACGGTCGGTGAACCGCGCAGGCCGCATTTGGTGAGATCCTCAATGCCGGCGTCGGCGGCACTCCATTTCAAGACCTGGCTGCGCGCGGCGCACAGGGCGTCCTGGATCGAGCCCCGGCGGATCTCGTTTGTGCCTTCCAGCATGGTGATCAGGCAAGGGAGACTGCTCTTCAGCATCTGTGTGCCGCCTTCGGAGCGGCGCTCAACCTTGATCTCGCGCGCAGCAAGGTCAATAGAGGCGATCTTCGCGACATAGGTCAGTTGCAGGAGTCCGAGGCGCTTGGCGATGCCGGGCCCGACCTGGGCGGTGTCGCCATCGATCGTCTGCTTGCCGGTGAAGACGAGGTCTGGCGTGCCGAACGTCTCGCCAACCTTCGCGATTGCCTGGGAAAGGGCGAACGAGGTCGCCAGCGTGTCGGAGCCGGCAAAATAGCGGTCGGTCAAGAGCACCGCTCGGTCGGCGCCGTAACCGAGCGCCTTGCGCAGCGCGTCCTCTGCCATGGGCGGACCCATAGTGAGCACGGTGACTTCGCCACCATAGGCGTCGCGCAGTCTGAGGGCTTCTTCGAGGGCGAACAGGTCGTAAGGGTTGATGATAGTCGGAACACCCTGGCGCATGATCGTGTTCGTCACCGGATGGACCCTTATCTGTGCCGAGTCCGGCACCTGCTTGATGCAGATTACGATGTGCATTGGCGGTTTCTCCAGGCTCCTGTCCGGATGCGGGCTTGGCGGTTCATCTCCTTGGTTTGCATCATTCGTGCCAACTGTTTTGCGTGCCCCCTCTGCGATTGGTTGCTTCTGAGGGCGCCGTGGTGATGACCGGATTTGTCGGCTTCTCGACATTGTCGCGTCGCAACCCGTGTCGCGGTCATTCCTGTCCGAACCGCTTCAGTACGGAGTCGAACGGGACAAAGGTGCGGCCCGGCGTGGCAGGTTTGTTCGGATCGTGGTCTTTGAGCACCTTGAAGACCCGATGGGTGAGCGGCGAGGAAACCGCGAAGTCCTCGTAAGCGCGTTCGAGAGTCGCGCGCACCCGCGCGGCAATCACCTGGTCGGGCAGAGCGGAGAAATCTTCTTCGGCAAGGTATTGGCCCACGCGCTTCATGATATGGAGCCGCGAGACATTCAGCACCTTCGGATCATAGGAGACGCCAAGGACTGCGAAGAACTCCTCCGCAGCCGACAGGCGCTTCAGTCGTGCGAGGATGTCGGTGACATCGATGGGGCGGCTGTCAGCGGAACAATTCATTGCATTCTCCCTGGTCGGAAAACTGTGGTGTCGGTGCGCTCGCGCACGGCTGACCTGGACCCGCACAGCTCCGCGAGGGATGCCTCGCTGCACATTCCATCGTAGAGCTCGACCAGTTGAGTTGCAGTGACGGTCGATTTGGTCTCGGCCGCCTCGCGCCGGACGCGGGCCACCATCGCGGCTGCCAGATCCGGGTCGAGATCGCGACCGCTTTCGCTCAGCACATGGGCAATCGCAGTGGCGCCGGAATGCTTGCCGATGACGATACGCCGGCGGCGGCCCACGAGAGCCGGATCGAGCCCTTGATAAGTACGCGAGTCCTTCAGCAGCCCTGCGACGTGAATGCCGGATTCGTGGGTGAAAACATCGGCGCCGACGACCGGCTTAATGGCCGCGGTCTGCCGGCGGGCGGCCCGAGCCACCTGGGCGGCGAGGTCGGGCAATGCGGTCAGCTCGATGCCGGTATCCGCGCCGTCGAAGACCGCCATCGCGGCGGCCACCTCTTCCAGCGCGGCATTGCCCGCACGCTCGCCGAGCCCCAGGACGGTGACGGACGCATGGCGCGCGCCTGCGTGGATCGCGGCCAGCGTGTTGGCGGCAGCAAGTCCGAGATCGTTGTGCGCATGAAATTCAAGGTCGATTGGAGACTGCGCCACGAGCTGGGCGACAAGTTCGAAGGTCGAAAACGCATCGAGAACGCCGACTGTGTCGGCTAGCCTGACGCGGCTTGCGCCGGCGCGTGCAGCCGTCTCGATGACGCGGGCGAGATGATCCCGATTGGCCCGCGAGGCATCCTCGCAGCCCACCGCGACGAAGAAGCCGGCGGCGGCTGCGCGCCTGACCATATGTTCGATGACCTGGAGCGCTCCCGCCTTATCGAGGCCGAGCTTGGCGGCAAGTTGGATGTCCGACGCAGGCAGCGATAGATTGACGGCGTGGACGCCGCTCTCGATCGCTGCATCGAGATCCAGCGACGTCATCCGGCACCAGGCCATGAGCCGAACCGGGAGACACCGCGCGACCACGGCGCGAATTGTTTCGATCTCGTCGGCGCCCATGACCGGCGTGCCGATCTCGATCTCTGTGACGCCGGCCGCCGCAAGAGACTCGGCGATCTCCAGCTTTTCCGTCGTGGTAAAGGCGACGCCGGGCGCCTGCTCGCCATCGCGCAAGGTCGTATCGTTGAGAAAGACATGACGGGTCATGAACGGTAGCCGGTTCTGCTGCCGCTCGGGCATGGACCGGATTGAACGTCTTCGGAGCTTCGGTTACCCGGCCCAGAACTGGGAAAGCCACGCAGCTTCTCCACGATTGCCGGCATGACCTCGAGCACCCGGTCGACGTCCGCTTCGCCGTTGTCCCGCGCCAAGGAGAAGCGGACTGCCGCGTGTGGCGTTTTCATCGCGCTCAGGACATGGCTCGGTTCCAGAGAGCCGGAGGTGCAGGCGGAGCCGGAGGAACACGCGATGCCCAGGCGGCTGAGGAGGAGTGGAATTCCATCACTTTCGACATGTTCGAAGGAGATGTTTGCGGTGTTGGGCAACCGTTCCAGGGGATCACCAGTGACACAGGTGCTTGGGATGCGCTGGAGAATTCCGTCCTCTAAACGGTCGCGGAGCGACTTTACCCGTGTGGTCTCGTCGTCCATGAATTTCAAGGCGAGTTCGGCCGCCATGCCGAGCCCGACTATGCCGGGCGTATTCTCGGTGCCAGCACGCCGGTTGTGTTCTTGGTGGCCCCCCTTGATCAGCGAGTGGAAATTGACGCCACGTTTTACGAAAAGCGCGCCGATCCCTTTCGGCCCGTGCAGCTTGTGGCCGGAGAGCGACAGCATGTCGATTGCAGTCGACTTCAGGTCCATCGGAAGCTTGCCGACCGCCTGCACAGCATCGGTATGGAAAAGGGCGCCCACTTCCTTGGCCAACTCGGCAAGCCTGGCCACGGGGAAGATCACACCAGTCTCGTTGTTCGCCCACATTATCGAGACGATTGCCACCTGTGGGGTGAGGGCGGCCATATAGGCGTCGAGGTCGAGCCGGCCACGGCAATCCACCGGGATCCTGTGCACCTTGACGCGGCGGGTCTTCTCAAGATGCGCGCAGAGCGTCAGCACGGCGGGATGCTCGACCGCGGACGTAACGATCTCGGTTCGGTTGGGCGCCGCCTCGAGCGCCGAAAGAAGCGCTGCATTGTCGCTTTCTGTCCCACCCGAGGTGAAGGTGATCTCATCGTCGAACTCCGCCCCGATCAGAGCTTGCAACTGCCTCCGCGCCTTTCTCACCGCCGCACTGACTGAGGCGCCAAGAGCGTGCGCCGACGAAGGGTTGCCGAATTGATCCCTAAAGAACGGCAACATCGCTTGCACGACCTCAGGATCGACCCGTGTGGTTGCGTTGTTGTCGAGGTAGACAGGTTTCATGTGCGATCCTCAGTTGACCGGAATGACGCGAGCGCGCGACCGGCTCATTGAGCCTCTGGCGTATGCCGTTGATGATGATGGGCCCGAACTGGCGGCCGGCGCGGACGCCCGAGAGTTTGACGTAGACCGGATCGGCGTCGGCATGGCCAAGTCCGCAGTCGCCGCCGTCAGCCCGCAGGTAAGGACGCCCGAACACGACAACGTTATCGATAAGCCGAATTTGGCGCAGCGGCGCGATTTGGCCGCCAGCAGCTTGGGTGCCACCAGGAACCGAACTGTTTCGGGAGGCGACGTTCTTTGCATCCTACCTGAAGCGATTGCCGGTCCCAAGATCGGCTTCGACCTTGCCTTGTTCTTGAGGACAGGGACATCTGTTGTGCCGGCCATATAAGCCTCCTCTGCCGCAAATGAGTGCGTCGGCGGCAATCGCTTCATGGACCCGCACAGGCGCTTCGGGCGATCAACTGAAGGACTTGCCGCAGCCGCACTTCTCGCGCGCGTTGGGGTTATCGAAGACAAAGCCGGAAGATTCGAGCCCGGTGAGGAAGTCGACGGTCATGCCGGCGGCATGGGGTTGGGAGCCCGCGTCCACGAACAGCTTGATCCCATCTGTCTCGGTGATCGCGTCGCCCTCGCGCGACACGCTCTCCAGGCCCATTAAGTATTTGAAGCCGGCGCAGCCGCCGGCCTGGACCATGATGCGAAAGCCTTCCGCCGGCTCGCTGGCGCGGGAAAGAGCAGTCTTGATGGCGGCAACAGCGTTGTCGGTGAGCGTAATCATGGCTCCATTCTCCTCAGTCCGGGACCTGCTTGCGCATCACGTTGCATGCACCGTGCCAAAGCGAAAAAATGTTTCAACACAGCGCGGCATCTCTGACCCTGCGGTGGTTCTTGTGAGTCCATTGCTGCGAAGGTGTCGGCCAACCGACACGTACTGTCGGGTTTGTCGGGTCCGCCACGCGGGATGTTGGGCCTGAGTTGTTGGCTGAACTCACATTAAACCAATGACCATTACAGAAGACTCCTTCTGAGCTTGCTTCGGCGCAATTGGCACAGTTTTTGAAGCTCCACTGGCGAGGCGGCAAGAGACTGCCGATCCACAATCGTGTCGTGGGTGCCCTCGCGATCGATGCGGCAAAGCAAGGGAGCAACATGTCAGGACTGGGTCAGACACGCTTTGTTTGGCGAAGCAGCGCCGCCCGTGGCATCCGAATGACCGATTGGCCGATTGCGACAACACCCACAATCGCTCACCACCGCCCGGTGGCCACCGACCGCCTCGATGAGATTCCATCGGCATGTGCCTGCTCGTGTCACTCGGGTCTCGCCGCTCCGATAGCACCCCCCGTTTTCGCGCGGGTGCGACGACGTGCGCACGCTGTCCAGCGACACTTTGTTCACGGGCCAGCAGCAGATCAGGGTCGAGCATTACGGCGCGCCCGATCGGCTGAAGATTCACCGGCAGGGCAGCTGATCCTCACACGTAGGTGGAAGCAGGGGTAAGACATGGACCAGCGCGAGAAACCGTCGCCGGACGAAATCCGGCGGGCGTGCGAAGACAATCCGAAAATCCGGGAGCATGATCTCGCCGCTCGATTGGGCATTTCGGAAGCCGAATTGGTCGCGGCGCATTGTGGTCACGGCGCGCTGCGCATCGAGCCGCGCGTCGATGATCTGCTGACCGGCCTCGAAGCGGTCGGCGAGGTGATGGCGGTCACCCGCAACCAAAGTGCCGTGCACCAAAAGATCGGCGTCTACGACAAAGTGGTCACCGGCAACCCGCATGCCATGGTGCTCGGCGACGAGATCGACCTGCGCATCTTCCCGAAAGCGTGGGCGTATGGCTTCGCCGTCGAGAAGCGCGAGGGAGCCGAGATCCGCCGCAGCCTGCAATTCTTTGATGCCACCGGCGAGGCGATGCACAAAGTACATCTCAGGCCCGCCTCGAACCTGCAGGCCTATCAGAATCTGGCGGCAGAGCTCGCATCCTCCGACCAGGAGCCGATCATATCGGTCGAGGCGAGCGGGGCGCGCGATAACGCAGTGAGTCCAGACCAAGCCGCCACGGTCGACGACCTCCGCGAGCACTGGAGCCGGCTGAGCGACGTGCATCAGTTCTACCATATGTTGAAGGCACTGAAGCTCAGCCGCTGCCAGGCGATGCGTATGGCCGACGAGGATTACGCTTGGCTGCTCGACAATGATGCCGTTGGCGCCCTGTTCCAACAGGCGGCCGAAGACGAGATGCCGATCATGTGCTTTGTCGGCAATCGTGGTTGCATCCAGATCCATTCCGGCCCGATCAAGTCGGTCAAGCAGATCGGGCCGCGGATCAATGTGCTCGACGAGACCTTCCATCTGCATCTTAGGACCCATCACATCCGCGAGGTCTGGGCCGTGCGCAAGCCGACGAGGGACGGTCACGTCACGTCCGTTGAAGCCTATGGCGCCGACGGCAAGATGATCGTCCAGTTCTTCGGCACGCGCAAGGAAGGCGAACGCGAGCGCAGCGACTGGCGGTTTCTGGCCGAGAGTCTGCCACGCGTTCCCGGTCCGACCGACCGGGATGTGTAGAGTGCCGACAGGCCCTCGGATTGAACCGGCCGCCATAGGACTCGGCACCACGTTCCGACAGCGGCTCGCGAGGAAATATAGGTCCATGTGCGATAGAGCTTGCCGTGTTAGCGCATACGCACGGTCAGGTGTGCACCCCGGAATTGACCGCATCGATACAGTCAGGCTCGTCGCCGGCCGGATCGCTGCGCACGAGTGCATCGCTCGTCTGACCGGAAATCCTTGCAGCGGCTACAACAACGCATATGCCATCAGCGCCGAACCGAATCGGAAGCGCGGCCGGGTCTTGTCGGACCGCACCCGAACCTTGCGCCGGATCGCGTCGTTGCTCAATCCGGGCCGTGCGAGCGATCTCCTCGCTCGTCGACCGGAAGGCTGTGCAGCAGCAGCCAGGCCGAACAGCCCGATGTCGCGGACTCGACAAAACCGACCACGGATGTCGGTTGTCGGACGTTGTCCTAAGAATGATGGACAGGTGATCATCAGCGGCGGGCCTAGTGCAGGCTGGCATTGCTTGGTGCAGCGCCATGGGTACGCCTATCCGGCACGCGACTTGCTTCGACAATTTGATCAGCAGGGCATCAGCAGTGCGTCACGGAGCTCAGAGGTGATTGACCAGCCTCTCAACCCTAACGGGGATAAGCGGCGGCTTTGCTTCATGACCGCAGCGCGGCGGAGATGCCCCTTCTGATCGACTTCGCAACCGATCTCATCCGCGCTGGTGCAGGTGGGCTGTATCAGGCGACAGAATCTAGAAGGCGCCCGACAAGAGACGTGCCCATGCTGGAAATCGACTTTATGAACAGCGGTGCAATCTCAATCGAGCCATGAACGCCAATGTAGAGAAAACAAAATGGCGACCAACCCCGTTCCAGATCATGTCCCGCCCGAAATGGTGAGGGACTTCAGCCTGTTTACATCGCCAGGGATGCCACCAACACCCAACGGGGATCCACACGCAGCTGTCGCTTGCGTACATGACGGGCCTCCGATCTTTTACTCCCGCTACAACACGCAAGATGGCCGGGGTACCTGGGTCATCACCCGTGCCGCGGACCAGCGGAAGGTGCTGCAGGACGCAGAGACTTTTTCCAGCCATCGCAGCATCTTCTCCTCCATACTGGGTGAAAACTGGCCGACGATCCCGCTTGAGCTCGATCCACCGGCCCATGGCGTCTTTCGCTCACTGCTCAATCCGCTGCTTTCGCCAAAGCGGGTGTTGGCTTTGGAACCGGCTGTCCGCGAACGGGCGGTCGAGCTGATCGAAAGGATCGCCGCGTCGGGCACAAGCTGCGACGTGATGAAGGATTTTGCCTTTCCTTTCGCGGTGAGCACCTTTCTTCGCTTTCTGGGGTTGCCCGATGACCGACTCGATACATTCGTCGGCTGGGGGAAAGATCTGCTCCACGGCGACGATAAGGAACGACCTGTGGCTGCCCGGACGATCGTGGCATTCATCGACGAACTTGCAGCCATGCGCCGCCAGGAGGCGGTTGACGATTTCATGACCTTTATCGTGCAGGCACAGGTCGAGGGCCGCCGGCTGACGGACACCCAAGTCCGCGGCATCGGCGTGCTTGTCTTCGTCGCTGGGCTCGACACGGTCGCAGCAGCTATAGGCTTTGACTTGGCGTACCTCGCGCGCAACCTCAAAGATCAGCAATTGCTGCGGAGCGAACCGGACCGCATCCCGCTCGCAACCGAAGAATTGCTGCGGGCCTATCCGCCCATTCAGTTGATCCGCGTGGCTACGAAAGATATCGACTTCGAAGGCGCGCCGATCCGGAAGGGGGACTATGTTTCCTGCGCCACGATGATTGCCAATCGTGACCCGGCGGAATTCGAATGCCCCAACACGATCGATTTGGAGCGGGAGGACAACCGCCACGCCGCGTTTGGCTATGGTCCCCACCGTTGCCTTGGCTCACACCTTGCCCGGCGGGAGATTGTCATTGGGCTGGAGGAGTGGCTGGCGCGCATCCCGGCTTTCAGGATCAAGCAGGGTACGGCACCGATAACCTCTGGCGGCCATGTGTTCGGGATCGAAAATTTGATCCTGAACTGGTCCTAGGCCCGCCCCAAGCCGGGGCACAGAGAATGGAGGCAGCGCCATGCGCATCATCGTCCAAAATGCCAAATGCCAGGGTCACGCGCGATGCGCGGCGCAAGCGCCGGACATCTTCAAGCTTGATGACGAGGGTTATATCCTGCCTGGTGACATTGAAGTTGCGGAAGGGGAGGAGCTGCCTGCATCGCGAGGCGCGCGATGCTGTCCTGAACGTGCGCTGGAACTCACCCGCTGACGCTTTGAATCAGACGTCATTCAACCGAGAGTCTGGCGGGCTTGAATGGGGTCGACCATGTGGCCGCACTGGAAAGGACGGCACGCGACCTCTGTCCCAGCACGGTCCACGTCCAACTCCGCGGGGGCACTTCCGGCGCCGAGGTGTTCCCCATGAGGCGCAAACGGCACGGCGGGGGTTCGCGAAACACCTCTTCCAATCACAGAATTTGCGACAGAGCCGAGGGACCAGACGAAAATTACCGAACTACTCGACCGCGAGACGATCCGCGACTGCCTCTACCCGAAGAACTGCCCGACCCATGTTGCGGCCGGCCGGGTCGCTGCATGACTTGATAGGACAAACCAGGAGAACGGCACCATATTTGCCCAACACTATGCCCGGCTCAGCACCGGCCGATGGCCGCAGATCGAGCTGGAGAGGAGGTTCGACCAGCATGTGCTTGCCTGTGTGCTTTCACGTGCGCTCGAGGAGATCGGGGCCGGCGAGGCGACGGCGACGCAGGCAACCGGCCTTTCGCGCGCCGAGCTGCGCGATGTCCTGGCCCGCTGTTTCCCTGCTATTCCTATCAGCGCGTTTGCCTTGGAAGAGGTGAGCGAGCCCGAGCCGGATCTGGAGGAAGAACTTCTGCGCGGACTGCTGCTGGCGCATGCCCGGCCGGGCGACCCGGCGAGCGCTCGCTTCGCCAAGATCATCGCCCGGCGTGCCATGCGCAATGACCATCTCTGGCAGGACCTTGGGCTTTTTAATCGAACCGACCTCGGCCGCCTGCTCGCCTCGCATTTTCCGACGCTGGCGGCCGGCAACACCCAAAAGATGAAATGGAAGAAATACTTTTACCGCAAGCTCTGCGAGGCCGAAGGTTTTTCGCTCTGCAGCGCGCCCAGTTGCCTGGAATGCAATGATTTCGAAAGCTGCTTCGGCCCAGAGGAAGGCGAAAGCCGCCTCACACGGATCAAGGACGGCATCGCCTCGGATTGAGAGCCGCTTTTCGTCGGACAGCGCCAGCGCTCGCGCCGCGCCATATGTCTCTTGTCGAATGTCGGCGGATGCCTTCGAGGATTTGAATGCTGTGCGCTCTGGTGCTCGCTTCGGCGGGCCGTCATCACGGCGGTACAGGACCCGACCCGCACCAATCGAGCGCCGAGCAACTGGATGCTGGCCGCACCCCGCCCAATGGCGCTCGCCCGGGCGGCGTTATCAAAGCCAGGAAATGGCTCGGCGAAGACGTGTAGCGGTGCTGGACGAAGATATGGCATACGAGGCCATAGACGTCATGATTGAGTTCAGCGGAAGAGAAGGAGCACTTCGATGAGTTCTCTGGTTTCTGAATCTGACCGTATTCGTATATTTGACGATCAGCTCCGGAACTTCATTTTGGTGGCATAGTTGTCATTTCGCGGGGTCTGGCAGCGCTCGACCGCCAGGTGTAAGCGGAAGTCATCCGCGCGGTCGCAGCCTTTGAGGCTTTCGATCAGGACAATGATCCGTATGGTGAGCACGACTGTGCCGTTGTCGACATTGGTGGCCTCACGTCATTTGGAAGATCGACTACTTTGACCAAACCTGCTTCAACCGGCAGTTGATCCTGCTAACTCCTAGGTCACTCGCCGGGTTATGACCATCATGCTGGCGGAAGAGTACCAAGCGCAGCATCCATACTATGACGCACTACGGGGGTGCCATTTCCTTTTTTGATGGCTCCCATGCTTCCCAATTCGATCTTGCTGTTGATAGAACGACTTACTATGCGAGCGGTCAGAATGCTGGTGGTAAAAGAAGGTAGTGCCCAACCAAGAATCCTCATTGTCCTCCGCTATTCGGTGGAGAATGATGAGCGGATTGGTACGGTATTGGGCACCTAGAAAACTGGTAAGTTCTGTCACGGCGCTTCCATGTCAGGGATGATCGGTGCGAGCGTGTGGCCGTCATAGGGATTACCGGGCAGCGCTTTTGCATGCAGGGCGAACTGGCCACCCTTTTGAGCGCTTCAGCGTGGTGGCCACCGACACCTTCACCCCGAACTCGTAGGGCGCATGCGCCTTGCCCTTACCGATGCATTCCACCTCGTGCGCATGCAGGCTGTAGATTTTGCGGCCGCGCTGGCGCTGACGCTGCTCGAGAACGGAGGCCTGGTAGAGCGGCCACTTGAAGATCGCGTCCAGCTCCGCGTCGCTGGCGATCTGACGGGAGATGTCGCGGACGGTGCGCCCCAGATACGTCCTGAGCCTGCGCAGGGCCTTGTTGGCCCGCTTGAATTGCTTGGCGTGGGCGTAGCGCTGGTGCTTGATCAGCGCCAGCTTGCCGACCCGCACATAGGTCTGGCGCAGGTCGAGCCGCGTCTTCTTCGCCAGCCGCACCAGCCGCTCGCGGGCGCGATGGATGAGCTTGGCGTCGGTCGGGAACATCACGTTCTTCGGCTGCACGGTCGTGTCCACGATCACTTGGCGCGTGTCGGTCGGCTTCATCGCCCCGGTCTTGACCGCAATGCTGAGGCTTTCCTGCAAAAGCGCGACGATCCGCTCCTCGCCCATGCGGCTGCGCCAGCGCGTCATCGACGAGCGGTCGAAGGGCAGGTCGTGGCGGAAGAACTCCTCGCCGCACAGATACTGGAAGTAGGGGTTTTCCACCCAGCGCTCGCACAGCACCTCGTCCGACAGGTTGAAGGTGTGCTTGAGGATCGCCAGCCCCGCCATCAGCCGGGTCGGCAGCGGCGGCATGCCGGGACCGTCCGAATAGACCGCACCGAAGCGCGCCTCCAGCACCGGCCAGTCGATCGCCTGCGTCAGGCGCACCAGCTCGTGCTTCATGTTGATGATCTGATCGAGCCTGGAGCGGAAAAGATCCTGCTCTCCCGTCTCGCGTCGCCTGCCCACCTGGCTCCGATTCACTGCGATGAAAGCACTGCATCACGCTTCGCCAAGCGGCGAAATCGCATGACCTTGCCCCTCTGATCTAATCCGGTTTGAAGTTCGTTCTGGCCCATCGAGAGGACCAGGACATGAAACGCAGCCGCTTCTCTGAAGAGCAGATCATCGGAATTTTGAAGGAACACGAGGCCGGGGTATCGGTTGCCGATCTGTGCCGCAAGCACGGGGTCAGCGACGCCTCGATCTACAACTGGAAGGCCCGCTTCGGCGGGATGGATGTGTCCGAGGCTCGGCGGCTGAAGGCGCTGGAGGACGAGAACACGCGGCTGAAGCGGCTTCTGGCCGACGCCATGCTCGACAATGCCGCGTTGAAGGATCTTGTGGGAAAGAAATGGTGACGCCCGCGGCCAAGCGGAAAGCTGTCGCTCGCCTGAAGGAAGGCTTCGGGATGAGCGAACGGCGGGCGTGTAAAGCCATCGGCTGTTGCCGCATGACGGTTCGCTACGAGACCAGCAGGCCGGACGACCGCGAGGTTCGCGAACGGATGAAGGCGATCGCGCAGGAGCGTCGTCGGTTCGGCTACCGGCGTCTTCTCGTGATGCTGAGGCGGGAGGGCCTGGTCGTGAACCACAAGAAGCTGTTCCGGCTTTATCGGGAGGAGAAGCTCGCCGTTCGCCGCCGTGGCGGCCGCAAGCGGGCGATCGGGACCAGGGCGCCGATGCTGGTGCCGCTGAGGCCCGACGAGCGCTGGTCGCTCGACTTCGTATCGGACCAGCTCACCGACGGGCGCCGCTTCCGCATCATGGCCGTCGTCGACGACTGCACGAGAGAGTGCCTGGCACTCATCGTTGATACATCTCTCTCGGGCATGCGGGTTGCCCGCGAATTGGACCGGCTCATCACCGAGCGCGGCCGGCCGAGAATGATCGTCAGCGACAATGGCAGCGAGTTCACCTCGAACGCCATCCTCGCCTGGGCGGATCAGAACCGCGTCGAATGGCATTACATTGCGCCCGGCAAGCCGATGCAGAATGGCTTCATCGAGAGCTTCAACGGCCGACTGCGCGATGAACTGCTCAACGAGACACTGTTTACCTCGCTGGCTCAGGCGCGCGTCGCCATCGCCCTGTGGCACGCCGACTACAACACCGCGCGGCCGCACTCCCAAATCGCCTGGCAGACACCGGCCGAGTTCGCCAGCACCTTCAACCCGCGACGGTCGCTCGCGCTGCGCTATGCCAAAGGCTCCGCGCCAGCGCCCGTCGCTTCACCCGCCCAGCAGGGCACAACCCACGCCGGAAACGAACTCAAAACTGGATAGAAACTGGGGGCAACGTCACGCAAACTGGAATTGCAAGAAAACTATCCACAAACTGGCCGTTACCTGCAATTCGGAAGCCTGAAAAGTACACTATTCCTATGCGATATCAGCGGCTTCCGTATTCTTCACGGCCGACAAAATACTGGCGGCGGGCTAAACTCTCGCGCCTCCGTCATCTCTTTCACACGTCCGACCGCCCATCGATGCGGGTCTAGGCGTCGCCCCCAAGCTTTCTCAGCGCTATATAGTCTCTTATGTTGGAAAATGTCTCCGGATCATGAATCGCTCCGGCAAACCTGTCCCTAAGACGTGGGTCGCTTTCAATCATCTTCAGCATGTCGCTGATCAGAAACTCGGCGAATTTACCAGTGCGACCGGTTAACTGGCTATCCAACACTATCGCGCAAGCTAGTTCCAAATCGTTGGCGAGGTCGAAAAACGCCCCGATCCAGTCCGAGTTGTCGACGCCGCCTTTTGTCCGTTCGATTCGGGAGATCAAATCCAATCGCTCTCGTATGCCTTCGTGAATTGTCACAACGGCACCCGCTGAAGCGGTTAGCTTGTCCATTCTAATTTGTCGAAATACAAAGGCCAGGCCAACAATTGCAATGGGAAACCCAACTATCGTCACATAGTTGGCTATGTTGGCTGCATTCACTACCGACCACCACCCCCTTCACTACCGCCGCCCTGACCGCCCTGGCTCGACTTGCCACCAAGGCGCGCGGTGTAGTGGTTTGTGGTTGCTGATTTGGAAACGGAGCCAACTTCCTTGCTGGTACCCGTCCGGGGTTGGCTCCCGTTTTTATTGCCGCCGCCCGTCTTCTTCGGGCCGTCGCCTTTGTTCGCCATTTTCTTCCCTCAACGCGGTTTAACGAAAACGGCGGGCCGAAGCCCGCCGCCAGTGTCATTTATTTGCCGTGCTTGGTCGGATCCACTAACTTGTAGGTAGATCCTTTCGAAGGTGTCGGGGGCAGCGGTTCATTGCGAACTACTGTCCTTTCGGGACCTTTGCCGCCGCGGGGGCCAACGATCTCGTATTGGCCGGAACGCGGAGCAGGTTGACCCGGCCGAAGGGGAGGATTCTTCGACATCTGTCTTACTCCTGTGGCTTGCCAAAGGGGCCTCAGGACGCTAGTTGCCGACCTGCTAGGGAGCGGACTCGCGGTCTTCGTTCGTTCACTCGGCACCACGACCGTGAGTACGCGCAACAGACAGAGGCAGACGGTGATTCGCCGTCTGCCTCTTTTTTATGCGGAACATCAGCAGTTAGTAAATAGCCCCACCCGGTAACTACTCGGGAAATACGGCTAATCCACAGAGCAAGTAACTCTATAATTATTCTGGTCATAGATTGCTGCACTGCAGCAAAGCCGCCACCAAAAAAGGCGGGCCTTTTCATTAGGAACCCCCAAATGCCCAAATTCGCACAGCGCGCCGCGCCGCGCCAGCAGAGCCAATGACTGACGAAATTATATCTCCCGAACCGATGCGGACCCCAGCCGGTCGCTATGAATTCTTCGCTTCCGTGGTGATCTTCTCGGTTCCCGGCAAGCCCGATCTGGTTTTCACAGCCGATCATCTCCGCGCCGGCGAAACGCTGCAGGTGGAGGTTCGCAATGCTCCTGATCGATAGGTCGCCATCGGCGAACAAGCTGGCGCCGTGCGCAATCGCGCGGCCGAGCAACGCGTTCACGGCCTTTGCTGGGAACTTCACTGTCGAAATCTTAAAGATGAAGTTTGCCGATACCGCCACGCAGGTGCTGCTGGGGAACTACAATGCGAACTCTCCCTTTTCCAACAATCGCTGCTGGCAGCTGCAATATACCAGCGGCACCGGGTTGCAGTTTTCTGGGTCTCTGAACGGCTCCGCCATCACGACGATCACCTACACATGGACACCAACAACGGCTGTTGAATATAGAGACTAGCCGCCCCCGCAACATAGCGCGCGCGCTGGCGACGCTGCCTCATTATTCTCATCTGCTGGAACATTGTCGCAGGTGGGATGGAAAAGCGAGGAGTCACCGCATGAAAAAGACCTATGAAGAGCCTGTCCTGACGAAGCGCGGAAATCTTCCTATCTCACGTCGCAAATCGTCATCATTGGGATGGGTACTGCTTCTGAGACCTGAGCCGATGTTCGACCACCGGAAGCCCGCTGACTCCGGCCGGTGGGCTTTTTTGTACATAAGCGGACCTGATATTTTGGGGTTTGTTGATTGGACTGCACCGAGTGGTCGCTGCTGGTCGAGATCCGCAAGACTCGGCCGGGCTCGCATCGCCTCGCCAGTCCGTGCGGGCCCACTCACTTTTTAAAGTTACGGTGGCCTTTTGCTTTGGGTCGGCAGCGCCGTTAAGCTTTGTCAACAAGCGGCTTTTTTCGCCGGCGGCGCCACATGGCTTTGGACCAGGCGCACGTGCTCGGCGTGGACAGTCACCAATGGCGGGAGGCTGACAGTCACCTTGTCGCCGTCGATGCGCGTGACCGGGCCTATTAATCCCATATGCTGGCCGACCACGGCGATTCGAAGTCTAATCGACAACAGAATGCGGGAAGTCGTAGGAGGGGATCGTCACGCTTATGCGATCGGGTGTCACCCGGCCGCGCACAACGGCGGTGACGGCGACCTCGTCGCCAACTTTTATATTACCCCGAGCCATGTCCGAGATTCTGGAGCAGCCGGCGCTGGCGTCAAGATGAGCGGGAGCTAATAGAGGTCAGCCAGACGGCTCCCGCGGCTGCGCCGGCCCTGTGCCGTCCCACTGAATGAACCGCGCCTTGTGGCCGGTGATGGTCTCGATCGACTGGACCTCCCGCAGAGCTTGGTAGTGCTCGCTGTGGTAGGCTAGGAGCGGGCTAACGATGCTCTTGTGCAGCGCTTCGGCTGCGGCCAGGAAGCGGTCAATTTCCGCCTGTGAAAGCCGTTCGGAAGGTTTGGTTCTGGCCATTTGGCGATCTCCGTTGGAGGGGGTGTCGACGCAACGGGAGGAATAGATCCTGACGCTTACTGCTTGCCAATGGCGCTACGAAGGCTGCCGGGACATTACATCCGAACAGGGGTTCTGATGCAGAGTTGCTAATATTAGGGTTCTGCTTTAGCCAGGCTCGCCTGGTCAGGCCCGACGGTCAGTCGAATGCACCCCAACAGACTGTCGGGCCGTTCTTGCTAGTCATCGACGGCACCGTGTTGATGCAGGTAGAACTCGCCGGGCGAAGACCCGAGTAACACGACCGGTTCAACAGCCTGCAACTCAGTCGTCAATCTCCTCACCTTCATCGTCTTCGTCCGAGCCACGAGACGGATCTTCAACGAACGTCTGACAGCCCTCGTTGAAAGATTGGCTGTTCGAGCTGCAGTCGCTTTCGTTGGAAATCTGGTTTTGCTCGGCCCAGTCGTAGCCCGCCTTGTGACCAGAGCAATCAACAGTGCAGTCGTTTCCCCCAAAGGTCTCCTGCGCAAGGCAGGGGGTGGCCAACGCCGCTGTAATCGTCACGGTGGCCAAATTGACTAACGTTCGAAATCTCACGTAGGGGCTCCTAGTGGCAGTGATACTCACCAGTCTTGTGGTTTGTATGACACCCGTTTTTGTCCGTGCCGCCGCTGTGTGCATAGGCGCTGGTCGCAAGAGCCAATGTAAAAGCCACCAATGCAGCCAGAATTGCTATTTTCATTTCACCCTCCAGTAATCTTGACAGCAGAGCACTATCGCCGTGCCAGCACAACTGTCCACTAGGAAATAAGCTGGGAGAAAATGACCGGCGCCGCAATGGGAGGTTGCCTGATCAGCGCCGGCCAGGCGGGTATCAGGTCCGCCGCGGCTTTATGGATATCCGATTCTTGACGTAGCGTCGTCGGAAGTGCTGGGTCGGGCCTGGCGTTTTCCTTCCAAATGCACCGGCAGCAAAAGAAGGATCACCGCGCTGATCGCCTTAACCAGGCAGGCAGCCGTCCAGATCATATCGCGCTGCCGGTAGCGCCAGACCGCGCTGGCGAGCATAAGGGCGGTGATGGCGGCGAGTAGAGCGCGATCAATTCTGCAGGTTGCCCTTGACCAGTTGGTCTTTCAGCCATCCCATCTGTGTGAAGTTATCGACGATCACCGAGTACCATGCCGCATTCAATTTGCTAGCGGAGATGGATCGGTATTCGCACATGGAGAGGCCACGAACTGGCGTTCCGTAGGCGTTCGGCGCGTCGTAGCTGATGAATAGCGTGAACTTTGTCGGCGGATTTTTGCCAACAATGTCGTCGTTGTACATCCTGGTCCATAGAAGCCGTTCTGACTCGGATGTCGTGTTGCGGTCCTTCAAGTAATCGTCCAAAGACAGTGGTTCGGAATTTTCCGTAATCTCGACCCGCTTGTAGCCGGCCGGTGCAAGAAGCCGTTTCTTTAAGACTACCTCACAAGCTCGGGTCATTGGGGATACGAACGGGTTGTAGTCGCTGTTAAGCACAAAGAACGTCGCAACTGCCGCGACAGCTGCAGTTGAGGCCATTAGTAGCCACTTGTTCAAGGAAAAGCCCTCCCATCCCTACGGCCGACATTCGCGCAACTTGAAAGCGCGCGCAAGCCGGCTCCCCGAAGGGAGCAGCGCTTGACGAAATCCGAAAGCCACGGAGTCACTGAATAGAGTCTAGTCACTCCGATTTTATTCTTAGCGGCAGTCGAATGCGGTCGATCATCTCAACGGTTCTGGTTCTTCTTGCTTCCGATGCCGCAATCGCCCAGGAAGCTCCGCTCGAACAGCAGCGATGCTGGCTTGGCGGCATGGGGTACTCCATCGGTTCAACCATAATAGCAAATGATGCGGTTATGGTATGTTCGCCGACGCTTGTCTGGCAGAACACCAATGCCTCAGCTTCAGGCTGCATCTACAAGGGCGAGTTCTATGCACGGGCGCAATCGAGGGCGGGAAGGACAGCCGGAAGAATGAGTGCCAACCGGACGGGACTTGGGCTTCCGTTGCGCCCTAGAGACTCCTCAGCCTCACGCCTGGCCCGCCGTCTACTGTATCGCCGTCGGCCAGGAAGATGGCTCCTGCCGTCTCTACGGCAGTGCCGATTGCCGAGAGGTTGTTTGTGATCGGCTGGCGCTTACCTGTCTCAAAGTCTCTTATTGTGGATATGCTGACGCGAAAAGCGAAGAGCCGCGGTATCGCGAAGGCGAGCGTCGCCATTGGACGCCAGGGTTGCAGCTACCCTGCATAAGATGTGGCTGACGGGCGAGCCGTTCCGGTAGCAGAAAACGGCGCTTGCCAACGTTTAGTCTAGGATGTTGGACAACCGTATCCGCTGCGGCGGAAGTCCCGGCAGGGGACGGCGTGAGGATGAGAGCGACTGTCGGTTTGGTGTGCCGTCGGCCGACCAAGGAACGCCGTGAATAAGATGGCGGTTCGCGTGTCTGGCGGCGAAGGTCGCCATGGCCGGAGGTGAAGCCGGCGAGGCGCTTCCGTTGGTCCATGCAAGCGGAGGATCGCGCCGCGCTGTGCATGCGATTGCATCTCTCGCCCCGCTGCGCTGCTGAGACCTCTTCTGTCAGGCGGTCTAGGTTTCGCGCTTCGGGCCGAGCAGGAACACTGTCAGGGCGGCGACAAACGTGGCAACAGCACTGTAGGCAATGGCACTGGTAATCCCGGCATTGTCCACCAATAGTCCGCCGAAAATCGCGCCGGCTGCGATTGCCACTTGGAACGCTACGACCATCAGCACACCGGCGCTTTCGGCCTGCTCGGGAGCGGCGCGCCACACCATCCACGTCTGCAATCCCACCGGCACTGCGCCGAAGGCAAAGCCCCAGGCGGCAACCGCAACCGCCGAGGCCGAGGCCAGTGCTCCCGCCGTCAGCAGCGAAACAGCGGCTATCGCTATGAGCAGCGGTGCAAGGGCCGCGACTGCCTTGAGACTGTACTCGGCCAGCAGCCCGCCGGCCAAATTGCCGAAGAATCCGCCGATGCCAAAAGCAAGCAACACAAGCGAGATCGTCTCGACATCCAGCGCGGGAACCTTCTCGAGGAAGGCGCGGATATAGGTGAAGCCGGCGAAGTGGCCGGAAGCGACCAGCAGGACGACCAAAAGCGCGACCTTGATCGTCGGAATCTTGGCCACATCCAGCAGGCTGCGGAAGCTAGCCACTCCAACCGGAGGCAGCCTCGGAATGGTTACGAGTTGCACCAGCAGTGTAGCGGCGCCGACGACTGCGGCGACCATGAAGGCGCTTCGCCATCCCCAGATATCGCCGACATAAGCGCCGATTGGAGCTGCGCAAACGGTAGCGACGGAAACGCCGGTGAGGATGATCGACATGGCGCGCGGCAGGAGGTGGCTTGGAACGAGCCGCATCGCCAGTGCTGCCGACATCGACCAGAAGCCTCCGAGCGCTATGCCGAGCACGACGCGTGCCGTCAGGAGTACTGCCAGCGACCACGCGCCGGACGCCAGAACGTCCGACAGGATCAGCAGCAGCGTCATCGCCCACATGACGATCCTGCGGTCCAGGCGCTTTGTGATGATGGCCAGCGTCGGCGCCGAGATCGCCCCGACGATAGCGGTCGCCGTCATCGCCTGTCCAGCCGCACCCTCGGTGACATCGAGATCATGCGCGAGGGGCGTGAGGAGGCTGACAGGCAGAAACTCTGCCGTCACCAGCCCGAAGGTGCCCAAGGAAAGCGAAATGACCGCGCCCCATGCGGGACCAGACGGTTGGTCGGGCTTTTCTGGGTCGTGCAGAACAGCGTCCATGACGCCTGCCGCGGATCGGGTCATGAACGAAGTCTCCACTTTGGATGCACTGCAACATGAGGTTGGCTGCCTTCACCCACATTAAAGACACAAGCGCATTTCGCGGCGGCGTTGCACGGAGGAGGGGATGTTCATTGCTTCGCGATATTTTGTGACGGTGCGGCGCGCAACATCGATGCCGGTTTCCTTCAGCCGGACAGCGATGTCATCGTCGGAAAGCACGTCGCCGGGAGATTCTGCGGCAATTATCGCTTTGATCCGATGGCGGACAGCTTCGGCGGAGTGCGCATCGCCGCCTTGGCAGGACGCGATCGCGACGGTGAAAAAATACTTCAGTTCGAACACTCCGCGCGGGGTAAGCATGTACTTGTTCGAGGTCACCCGGCTTACCGTCGACTCGTGCACGCCGATCGCGTCAGCGACGGTCCTGAGATTGAGAGGCCGCAGGTGGGCGACGCCATGTTCCAAAAACGCATCCTGCTGGCGCACGATTTCAGCCGCAACCTTAAGAATCGTCTTGGCGCGCTGATCGAGGCTGCGGATCAGCCAGTTCGCGTTTTGCAGGCATTCGTTGAGAAATGCTTGATCTTTCGAATTTTGGACAGTGTGACGCGAGACTTCAGCATAGTAGGTTTGGTTGATCAGCAGCTTGGGCAGTGTGGCCGGATCAAGTTCGATCTGCCATCCGCCTTCCGGCGAGGGCGTGACCCAGACGTCGGGTATGATTGATTCACACGCACCGGATTGGAACTGGTTTCCAGGCTTGGGATCGAGCGCACGAATCTCATGCATCATGTCGAGAAGGTCGTCTTCATCGACGCCGCAATGCTGCTTCAGCGCCTGAAAATCGCGTCGCGCAAGCATTTCAAGATTGGCAACCAAAGCTGCCATTGCCGGGTCGAACCGGTCTCGCTGGCGCAACTGGATCTCGAGGCATTCTCTGAGTGTTCGCGCAAAAATTCCCGGTGGATCAAAGTGCTGCAAGGTTCCGAGAACCCGTTCCACATCAGTCTCCCGGACATTCAGGCTCTCGGCCAGCTCCAAAAGGTTGGCCCGAAGATAGCCAGTGTCTTCCAGATCGGCGGCAAGCTGGCCAGCGATCAGCCGCTCCTGTGGTGTGAACGCAGTGAGGGCGATCTGACGAGCGACATGGTCGTGCAATGTTTCGGCGAGGGTGGCAAACTCGTCGAGGGAAGGGCCATTACCCGGCGGGTTGTTGGTCGTGTTGCGAAGTGATTTCCATTGCCCGAGCCGTTCAGGCGACCCGGCCCCGGTCGATCCGTGAACGGCGTTTGCGCGTGGGCCGACACGCTGATCCGCTCCCGAAATCGAAACATCGCCAAAAGGCCCGCCATCGTTTGACGCAGATTCCAAGAGCGGGTTCTTCTCGATTTCCCGCTCCACGAACTGATGCAGTTCAGTATGCGCCAGTTGCAGCAAGCGAATCGACTCAATGAGTTGAGGCGATGCGACCATGGATTGCTTCTGGCGCTGAAGCAGGCTTGCTGAGGATTGCATGGTGAGCGCGATAATCCTGTCGAGGGAGCCTCTTGGGGCGGGCAATGGCACCAGTGAGACGTTTTCTAGGTCATGCGGCGACTTTCAGCGTTTCGAGAACGTTTTGCGGGGATGAGACGCCATAGGGGTCGGCCTCGCAGTTGTCGGAGAAACCTTCCTCCTCGAACCACTGCTCCACCACGCCATTGTTGATCAGGGCGGCGTAGCGCCAGGAGCGCATCCCGAAGCCGAGATTGTCCTTGGCGACCAGCATGCCCATCTTGCGTGTGAACTCGCCTGAGCCATCGGGGATGAGCTCAACCTTCTGCAGGCCCAAGGACTTCCCCCACGCATTCATGACGAAGGCGTCGTTGACTGAGAGGCAGTAAATCGCGTCAATTCCCTCCTTCTCAAACTCATCATAGAGCTCTTCGAACTTGGGCAATTGGTAGGTCGAGCAGGTCGGCGTGAAGGCGCCAGGCAGCGAGAACAGGATGACCCGCTTGCCGGCAAAGTAGTCGTCAGATGTCTTTTCTTCCCAGCGATATGGATTTGGCCCTTGGACCGACTTATCGTGAACACGCGTGAGAAAGGTGACGAAGGGAACTTTCTTTTGAACTGTCATCAAGTTGCTCCTAAAGAAGAAAACTGCCGTTGATTTCTGGCAGAGGCTGGCGCAATACCGAGAAAAGGCTCGTATGCTTGGGCACGGAATGAGGACCTCGCGGCTCGCAACCTCCTTTTCCATCCCGACGTATGGGAACGTCCTGGCTGCTGGTCTTTGCCATCCGAACGCAATCGATCTGAGCGAGCTGGAGACCGTCGAGCCGCTTGCTTTCCACGGCTATGGCGCCGCAAGCGGGATCGATCACTCGCGCTCGTGCCCAAGGAAAAGTGATAGCGGCCGGAAGTAGCCAATATCGCAAGCATGTGCAGCCCTCAAATGTGACTTTACGCAACAGACCCGCGTCACTGGACTGGTTCAGCGTGTTGTCGATATGTGGCGGTGACCCGCCGACCTTGGCTTGGGCGACCCTTTGACGGGGACTCTTCGGCACTCACATGCTGAACAGAACCGGCAAACGGCAATTGCGCGAGGGCCCCGTGTTGGCGTGCCGGCACCGGACCAGCCATGCGCAAAGCGGCCACCGAGAACGGACTTCCGGAGGAGAGGATGCCCCGATGTTCAACGGGAGCGGGCACCGTCTCCTCAGGCCACGGTCTAGAGCTTCGCGTGTCGGGCATAGTGCAAGTCGCTTTCATCGTTTTGATGGTGCTCTAACCAGGAGCAGCAAGCGGCGTGCCATTTCAAATAGAGATGCTTTTGGACCGCCCCCTTTTTCTCGGAGACCGTGTCTTAGAAGATCGGGCGCGCGCTATAACCGCCTCGTCACCACACGCAACAACGGTGCTGTATGGTGCGGGTATTCGGCGCTTCCGCCCCGGCTGGGCAAAGACGAACCGGAAGCCGAGCCGATGCACTACCTCACACCGGCGGGCACTGCAGCGATTGCGTAGCGTGTGCCACTAGCGTGTTCTTGCGTGCGGAGGCACGGCTATCGCGAACACGCGCCTGTCGCAGCAACCATGAGCGCGCGCTCTTGGGCAAGCGCCCTGATTCCGTGAGGATCGAATTCCACAATCGTGTCTGTTTGCCGCCCTCTTATGTTCGAAACTGGACCAGAATGTCGCAAGCCCGACCTAAAGGTCGCCCGAGGCGTTCTGTCCGACACTGTTCCGTCGCCTTTGTTGGCCCGCGACACCGGCTTATTTCGCCTAGCTCTTCTCTGGCCTCAGGCTAAGCCGCTGAGAAGCTGCCACAATCTTTTTCTGCTGCGGCCAAATTGGCACGAGATTTGAAGCACCTTCGTTGCGGGCCGGGAGCCGCCGACCGACTTTCATTTCGTGGATGACACGAATGGAACGAAGAAAGAAAAGCAAAATGTCAAATCCGCGTCGGATAGCGTCTATGGGCAGGGGGTCCTCGGCGAAACCGCCCTTACCCAACAGCTCGCCGCCCTTGTGGACCCTTGCGCAGGAAAGCTTGGCCGGCGGCGGCTCAAAGGCCCACCGCGCCGACTTTATCCTGACCTCGAAGGTGCAGGATAAAGTTCTGCATCTCGCCGCGCGATGTGCCTAGACAGTTACGCGTTAGCCGATCTTGATAATCGGTCTGCCTTCGGACGATGTCGTCTACATGCCGTCTTAGGTCATCGCTGCCGCAGCGCCCGCCGGTCACCTTCCGCCCTTCCATCGCTATAGAGTGAAGTGCCACCATGTCCGAACAACCTTTGCCGACGCTGCCGATGTGGCGCGTCGATCACATTGAGCCCTCGCCCGAGATGTTGGCGCTACGCGCCAACCGTCCGATCCACCACGTGCGCTTCCCGTCCGGGCACGAAGGCTGGTGGGTCACAGGCTATGACGAGGCCAAGGCGGTGTTGTCCGACGCGGCGTTCCGGCCCGCGGGAATGCCGCCGGCGGCATTCACCCCGGATTCGGTGATTCTCGGTTCGCCAGGATGGCTGGTGTCGCACGAGGGGGGCGAGCATACGCGGTTACGCACGATCGTGGCGCCGGCCTTCAGCAACGGCAGGGTGAAGCAGCTCGCGCAGCAGGTCGAGGCGATCGCCGCGCAGTTGTTCGAGACGCTGGCGGCCCAGCCCCAGCCCGCCGATCTGCGGCGCCACCTCTCCTTTCCGCTTCCGGCCATGGTCATTGGCGCGCTGATGGGCGTGCCCTACGAGGATCACGCCTTTTTCGCCGGGCTGTCCGACGAGGTGATGACGCACCAGCATGAAAGCGGCCCGCGAAGCGCGTCGCGCCTGGCCTGGGAAGAACTCCGCGCCTACATTCGCGGCAAGATGCGGGACAAGCGCCAGGATCCGGGCGACAACGTGCTGACGGATCTGCTCGCGGCGGTCGACCAGGGCAAGGCGACCGAGGAAGAGGCGATCGGCCTGGCGGCGGGCATGCTGGTGGCGGGGCACGAGAGCACCGTCGCGCAGATCGAATTCGGCCTGCTGGCCATGTTCCGCCATCCGCAACAGCGCGAACGCCTGGTCGGCGATCCATCCCTGGTGGACAAGGCGGTGGAGGAAATCCTGCGCATGTACCCGCCGGGCGCCGGCTGGGACGGCATCATGCGCTATCCGAGGACCGACGTGACCATCGCGGGCGTGCATGTTCCCGCGGAGAGCAAGGTGCTGGTCGGCCTGCCGGCGACGTCGTTCGATCCGCGCCATTTCGACGACCCGGAAATCTTCGACATCGGACGCGACGAAAACCCGCACCTGGCGTTCTCCTACGGGCCGCACAACTGCATCGGCTTGGCGCTGGCCAGGCTGGAACTCAAGGCGGTGTTCGGTTCGATCTTCCAGCGCTTTCCCGCGCTGCGCCTGGCCGTGGCGCCCGAAGAACTGAAGTTGCGCAAGGAGATCATCACTGGCGGGTTCGAGGAGTTCCCGGTGCTCTGGTGATGCGCGGACCCCACCAGGAACGCGATGTTCTCGAATTGCCGGCGCGCCTGCCGCGCGCCGATCAGATCAGCCAGCCAACAGGTGACCAAGATGGACGTGCAAGAAACCACGGCAGCATGCCGGGACGCCTTCGCCGAACTGGCGTCGCCAGCGTGCATTCAGGACCCGTACCCATTCATGCGGTGGTTGCGCGAGCACAATCCGGTACATCGCGCGGCGTCGGGCCTCTTTCTGTTGAGCCGCCACGCTGACATCTACTGGGTGCTCAAGGCCACGGGCGATGCTTTTCGGGGGCCGGCGCCAGGCGAACTGGCGCGCTATTTCCCGCGTGCGGCGACCAGCCTGTCGCTAAGTTTGCTGGCGTCCACTTTAGCGATGAAGGAACCTCCAACGCATACGCGTCTGCGCCGGCTGATCTCGCGCGATTTCACCATCGGCCGGATCGACAACCTGAGGCCGACCATCGCTCGCATTGTCACAGCGCGCCTGGACGGCATGGCGCCCGCACTGGAGCGCGGGGAGGCAGTGGACCTGCATCAGGAATTCGCGCTGGCCTTGCCCATGCTGGTTTTCGGCGAACTGTTCGGCATGCCCCCGGACGACATTCTCGGGCTCGTCACCGGCATCAGCGCCATTCTGGAAGGCCTGAGCCCGCACGCCAGCGATCCCCAACTCGCTGCGGGGGACGCGGCCAGCGCCAGGGTGCAGGCCTACTTCGGCGACCTCATACAGCGCAAGCGCACCGATGCCCGCCACGACATCGTGTCAATGCTGGTTGGCGCACACGACGACGATGCCGAGATGCTGTCGGATGCGGAATTGATCAGCATGCTATGGGGCATGCTGCTGGGCGGCTTCGCCACCACTGCCGCGGCCATCGGCCATGCGGTCCTGGCGATGCTGGCGTATCCCGAACAGCGGCACTGGCTGAAGGGAGATGCCGTGGGGGTGAAGGCATTCGTCGAAGAAGCCTTGCGCTACGACGCGCCCGCCATGTTCAGCTCCATTCCGCGTATCGCCCAGCGCGACATCGAACTGGGCGGCGTGGTGATCCCGAAGAACGCGGACGTGCGCGTGCTGATCGCGGCCGGCAATCGCGACCCGGACGCCTTCGCCGATCCCGACCGCTTCGATCCCGTGCGGTTCTACGGCACCAGTCCTGGCATGTCGATCGACGGGAAGATCATGCTGACCTTCGGCCACGGCATCCACTTCTGCCTGGGTGCGCAACTGGCCCGAGTGCAGTTGGCCGAGAGCCTGCCGCGGATCCAGGCGCGCTTCCCCACGCTGGCATTGGCCGAGCAGCCGACCCGGGAGCCCTCCGCGTTCCTTAGGACCTTCCGCGCGCTGCCGGTGCGGCTGCATGGGCAGGAGGGCTGAGATGCGCGTCCTGGTCGATCAGGATCTGTGCGGAACTACCGGGCAGTGCGTGCAGACGCTGCCGGGCACCTTTCGCCAGCGCGAACCGGACGGCGTGGCCGAAGTGTGCGTGGCGACGGTCCCGCAGGCGCTGCACGCCGCCGTGCGGCTTGCGGCCAACCAGTGCCCGGTCGCCGCCATTCGGGTCATCGAAAGCGACGCTGGCGATGACGAGCGCGCCAGCGCGGACCCTGCGCCTTCTCCGGCGCAGGCCCAGCGGCATGCCGCGAAGGACCAATGCAATTCAGGAGACACGATGGGACGGTTTGAAGGCAAGGTGGCCGTGGTGACCGGCGCCGGCGCCGGCATCGGCAAGGCATGCGCTCTCGCCATCGCGCGCGGAGGCGGCAGAGTGGTGGTGGCCGACATTGATGGCTCGGCGGCCATCGCCTGCACCGCGCAGATCGCGGCCGAAGCAGGCCACGCGCTGCCCATAGCCATGGATATCGCCGATGAGCAGGCGGTGGCAGCGCTGTTCGAGACGGCGGAGCGTCACTTCGGGGGGGTCGACCTGCTGGTGAACAATGCGAGCGCCATGCATCTGACCCCGCGCGACCGCGCGATCCTTGACCTAGACCTGGCAGTCTGGGACCAGACCATCGCGACCAATCTGCGCGGCACGCTGCTCTGCTGCCGGCAGGCCATCCCACGTATGATCGCCCGCGGCGGTGGCGCGATCGTCAACATGTCGTCGTGCCAGGGGCTCAGCGGTGACACGGCGCAGACGTCCTACGCCGCGTCGAAGGCGGCGATGAACATGCTCTCGGCTTCGCTCGCCACCCAATACGGTCATGCGCAGATCCGCTGCAACGCGGTTGCGCCGGGTCTCGTCATGACAGAGCGTCTCCTCGCCAAGCTGGACGAGTGCATGCAACGGCACTTGCGCCGGCACCAGCTCCTGCCGCGCGTCGGCCGCCCCGAGGACGTGGCCGCCCTCGTGGCGTTCCTGCTCTCCGACGATGCTGCGTTCATCACCGGCCAAGTCGTGTGCATCGATGGCGGCATGCTGGCGCATGTGCCGACATACGCCGACGGCGGCAACAGCTGCGCCGCGCGCCCTGCCGGCGACACCGAATCGGCGGCGGCGGCGCGCTGCTGATGGACATGCTGCTCAACCCACTCAACCGTCGGCACCGGCTGCGATGCGACATCCCGGTCATGCCTGGCGCTTTCCCCCTGGTCGGGCATCTTCCCGCCATCGTCTGCGACCTGCCGCGCCTGCTGCAGCGCGCAGAACGGACGCTGGGCAGCCACTTCTGGCTGGATTTCGGCCCTGCCGGACACCTGATGACCTGCGTGCATCCGGATGCGTTCGCACTGCTCCGGCACAAGGACGTGTCCTCGGCGCTGATCGAAGAGATCGCGCCCGAATTGCTTGGCGGAACGTTGGTTGCCCAGGACGGCGGCGCGCACCGGCAAGCGCGCGATGCGATCAAGGCGGCGTTCCTGCCCAAGGGGCTAACCCAGGCCGGCATCGGCGACCTGTTCGCGCCCGTCATCCGGGCGCGGGTGCAGGCATGGCGCGAGCGCGGCGACGTAACCATCCTGCGCGAAACCGGCGACCTGATGCTCAAGCTCATCTTCAGCCTCATGGGAATCCCCGCGCAGGACCTGCCGGGATGGCATCGCAAGTACCGGCAACTGCTGCAGTTGATCGTCGCGCCCCCGGTCGACCTCCCCGGACTGCCCTTGCGGCGCGGCCGCGCCGCCCGCGACTGGATCGACGCGCAGTTGCGCCAGTTCGTTCGCGACGCGCGCGCGCACGCCGCGCGCACCGGGTTGATCAACGACATGGTGAGCGCCTTCGACCGCAGCGACGATGGGCTCTCCGATGACGTCCTGGTCGCCAATATCCGCTTGCTGCTGCTTGCCGGTCACGACACCACTGCCTCGACGATGGCCTGGATGGTGATCGAGCTGGCGCGGCAGCCTGTTCTGTGGGACGCCCTGGTCGAGGAGGCGCAACGCGTGGGCGCGGTGCCGACCCGGCACGCGGACCTGGCGCAGTGTCCGGTCGCCGAGGCACTGTTCCGCGAGACGCTGCGCCTGCATCCGGCGACCACGCTCCTGCCGCGTCGCGCGCTGCAGGAATTGCAACTCGGCCAACGCCGCATTCCCGCGGGCACCCATCTGTGCATCCCGCTGCTGCATTTCTCGACCTCGGCGTTGCTGCACGAGGCGCCTGATCAGTTCCGCCTGGCGCGGTGGCTGCAACGCACGGAGCCGATCCGGCCGGTGGACATGCTGCAGTTCGGTACCGGCCCACACGTCTGCATCGGCTACCACCTGGTATGGCTGGAAATGGTGCAGTTCTGCATCGCCTTGGCGCTGACCATGCACCAGGCCGGGGTGCGGCCGCGGTTGCTGAGCGGCGTCGAAAAAGGCCGGCGCTATTACCCGACCGCACATCCGTCCATGACAATCCGCATCGGATTCTCATGAGCTGGCATCGCATGCCCCGTGTGGCGGGCAGCGGCGCCGGCGACGCGCGACATTGCTGCACTCGGCGCGCGCGCTCGGTGCGACGCCGGCAACACCGCGGCGGCTCGGCGCTCGCCGTGGCCGTGTCAGGTACAAGGACATGAACAACATGCAGACCGGTTCCACGCTACACGACGACCGAACTGGCGTTTCCGCGCTCGGCGGATTGGGCGCGCAGGCGCGCGGCGCATCCGGCAGGCTGCTGCCGGAGATCTGGATGCAGGACGGCGCAAAGCGGGTCGAACAGGCGCTGGCGCGTCTTCTCTGCGCCGAAGACGACGGTGAGACCGAGCTGATGGCGGGGATGCGCTACGCCACCTTGCATGGCGGGAAGCGCACCCGCGCCTTGCTCTGTCTGGCTGCCGGCACACTGGCCGACACGCCGGCGAACCTGCTCGACGACGTCGGCGCCGCCATCGAGATGATGCACGCCTGTACCCTGGTCCACGACGACCTGCCCGCGATGGACGACGACGTGCTTCGCCGCGGCCTTCCGACCGTGCACGTCAAGTTCGGCGAAGCCACTGCGATCCTGGTCGGCGATGCACTGCAGGCGCACGCCTTCCTGACCCTGGCGAGCCTCGATGCGCCGGGCGACAACCGTATCGCGCTGGTGCGCGAACTGGCGCAGGCCGTGTCCGCCGAGGGTGCCGCAGGCGGGCAGGCCATGGATCTGTCGCTGGTCGGAAAGCACGTCGAGCTGGACAGGATCGTGGCGATGCACCGGATGAAGAGCGGAGCGCTAGTGCGCGCGTCCGTTCGCATGGGCGCGCTATGCGCCATCGCGGAGGATGCCGCGCACGCTGCGCTGTACTGTGCGCTCGATCGCTACACCGCCTGTTTCGGCCTGGCGTTGCAGGTGGTCGACGACATTCTCGACGCGACAGCGGATACCGCGACGCTGGGCAAGACCCCCGGCAAGGACGCGGCGGCGCAGAAGCCGACCTGCGCGTCGATCATGGGGCTGCAGGCAGCGCGCCAGTTCGCGCTGGATTTGTTGCGCGACGCCGGGGAGGCCATCGCCCCGCTGGGGCCGCGTGCGGAACGGTTGGCGCAGATGCTGCAGCGGGCCAACGCATATCTGTTCAAGCACGCGCCATGCGCATGAGCGCGCCCGTCCGCATGGAGTCGCCTCTGTGCCGCTGCGATCGGCCAGCGGCAGCGGTGCATGCTGCACTGTGTCCGAGTCCGCGGCGAGGTGCGCGGCGTCTGTCCGATCCTGGTTCTCGTCAACCGTCTGCAGAAGGAACATCCCGCGTGAACGCGCTGTCCGAACAGATCCTTTCCGAATTGCGCCACCTGCTGAGCGAGATGAGCGACGGCGGCAGCGTCGGTCCGTCCGTCTACGACACGGCGCGAGCTCTGCAGTTCCACGGCAACGTCACCGGTCGGCAGGACGCATACGCGTGGCTCATCGCGCAGCAACAGGCCGATGGCGGATGGGGAAGTGCGGACTTCCCGCTGTTCCGCCATGCGCCCACGTGGGCGGCGTTGCTGGCATTGCAGCGTGCCGACCCTCTTCCCGGCGCTGCCGACGCAGTCCAGGCTGCAACCCGGTTCCTCGAGCGCCAGCCCGATCCCTACGCGCATGCGGTGCCGGAAGACGCGCCGATCGGCGCGGAGCTGATCCTGCCGCAGTTGTGCGGCGAGGCCGCATCCTTGCAGGGCGGCGTGGCGTTTCCGCGCCACCCGGCGCTGTTGCCGTTGCGGCAAGCGCGCCAGGTCAAGCTGGGGGCGGTGGCGACCTTGCCGAGCGGCCATCCGTTGCTGCACTCCTGGGAAGCCTGGGGGACGTCGCCGACCACCGCATGCCCGGATGACGACGGCAGCATCGGCATCAGTCCGGCGGCCACCGCCGCGTGGCGTGCGCACGCCGTAGCACAGGGGAGCACGCCGCAGGTCGGGCGCGCCGACGCGTATCTGCAGGCGGCATCGCGGGCGACGCGCAGCGGCATCGAAGGTGTCGTTCCCAACGTCTGGCCGATCAATGTGTTCGAGCCATGCTGGTCGCTGTACACCCTGCATCTGGCCGGTCTGTTCGCGCATCCCGCGCTCGCCGAGGCGGTGCACGTGATCGTCGCGCAGCTCGACGCCCGCCTGGGCGTGCGCGGCCTGGGCCCGTCCTTGCACTTCGCGGCCGATGCGGACGATACCGCCGTTGCGATGTGCGTCCTGCGCCTTGCAGGCCGCGACCCGGCGGTCGATGCGTTGCGCCATTTCGAAATCGGCGAGCTGTTCGTCACCTTCCCCGGCGAGCGCAATGCCTCGGTGTCGACCAACATCCATGCCCTGCATGCGTTGCGAATGTTGGGAAAGCCCGCGGCCGGCACCAGCGCCTACGTCGAGGCCAATCGCAACCCGCACGGTCTATGGGACAACGGAAAATGGCACGTTTCGTGGCTGTATCCCACCGCGCATGCGGTCGCTGTGCTGGCGCAAGGCAAGCCCCAGTGGCGCGACGAGCGCGCGCTGACGGCGCTGCTGCAGGCGCAGCGCGACGACGGCGGCTGGGGCGCCGGTCGCGCGTCCACATTCGAGGAAACCGCCTATGCGCTGTTCGCGTTGCACGTGATGGACGGGAGCGAAGAGCCGACAGGGCGCCGGCGCATCGCGCAGGCGGTGGCGCGTGCGCTGGAGTGGATGCTCGCCCGCCATGCGGCGCATGCATTGCCGCAGACGCCGCTGTGGATCGGCAAGGAACTGTATTGCCCCACCCGGGTGGTGCGCGTGGCCGAACTTGCCGGGTTGTGGCTGGCGCTTCGTTGGGGGCGGCGCGTCCTGGCCGAGGGAGCAGGAGCGGCGCGATGATCCAGACCGAACGCGCGCTGCAGCAGGTGCTGGAGTGGGGGCATTCCCTGACCGGGTTCGCCGACGAGCATGCCGTGGAAGCGGTCAGGGGCGGCCAGTACATCCTGCAGCGCATCTACCCGAGCCTGCGCGACACCAGCGCCCGCACCGGCCGCGATCCGCAGGACGAAACGCTGATCGTAGCGTTCTATCGCGAACTGGCGCTGCTGTTCTGGCTCGACGATTGCAACGACCTTGGCCTGATCGCGCCGGAGCAGCTCGCCGCGGTGGAGCAGGCGCTGGGGCAGGGCGTGCCGTGCGCGCTCCCCGGATTCGAGGGCTGCGCTGTGCTGCGCGCTTCGCTGGCCGCGCTCGCCTACGATCGTCGCGACTATGCTCAGCTTCTCGACGATACCCGGTGCTACTGCGCGGCGCTGCGCGCCGGACACGCGCAGGCGGCAGGGGCGGAACGCTGGTCCTACGCCGAGTACCTGCACAACGGCATCGATTCGATCGCCTACACGAACGTGTTCTGTTGCCTGTCGTTGCTGTGGGGACTGGACATGGCGACCTTGCGCGCGGGTCCGGCGTTTCGCCAGGTCCTGCGGCTCATCTCCGCGATAGGGCGCCTGCAGAACGATCTGCATGGACGCGAAAAGGACAGGTCGGCCGGCGAGGCCGACAACGCGGCGATCCTGCTGCTGCAGCGCTATCCGGCTATGCCTGTGGTGGAGTTCCTCAACGATGAGCTGGCCGGCCATACGCGCATGCTGCACCGGGTGATGGCGGAAGAACGCTTTCCCGCGCCGTGGGGACCGTTGATCGAGGCCATGGCGGCCATCCGCGCGCAGTACTACCAGACCTCGATCAGCCGCTACCGCAGCGACGCTGCGGGGGGAGGCCAGCGTGCGCCGGCCTGAACGCACGGGAGGCGGCGGCTTGCGCGCGCTGCCGTCGGTCCGATCCGACGCAACGCCGTCGCCCGATGCGACGGATGGAGCGAGCATGAGCGACACCGCCCTGAGCCGGCGCAAGGACGACCACCTGGACATCGTGCTGGATCGGCGAACGGCGTCGGCCACGGTCGCCGCCGGCTGGGAGTACATCCGTTTCGAACACTGCGCATTGCCCGAGTTGGACCTGACGCAGATCGACCTGCGCGCCTCGCTGCTGGGCAAGACCATGCGCGCGCCGCTGCTGATCAGCTCGATGACCGGCGGCATGCCACGCGCCGAGGCCATCAACCGGCATCTGAGCGAGGCAGCGCAAGCCTTGGGAATCGCCATGTGCGTCGGTTCGCAGCGCGTGAGCCTGCAATCCCGCAACTCCCAGGGGCTGACGCGCACGCTGCGCCGCCTGGCCCCAGACATTCCCTTGCTGGCCAATATCGGCGCCGCGCAACTGCGCGAGGCCGACGGCCTCGACCTGGCGCGCCGGGCGGTGGATGCGCTGGAGGCCGATGGACTCATCGTCCATCTCAATCCGCTGCAGGAAGCGGTACAGCTGGAGGGCGACCGCGACTGGCGCGGCGTCCTGGCGCAGATCGCTCGCGCCGCGCGCAGCGTGGGCGTGCCGATCGTGGCCAAAGAAGTGGGGTCGGGCCTGTCGGCCTCGGTGGCCTGTGCGCTCGTCGAGGCGGGCGTGGCGGTGATCGATGTCGCCGGTGCCGGCGGCACCAGTTGGGCCGCGGTGGAGGGCGAGCGCGCCCGCGATGCCGCCGACCGTGCAGTGGCGATGGCGTTCGCCGATTGGGGGATTCCGACCCCGGCCAGCGTGCAGGCGGTACGTCGGGCGCTGCCAAGGGTGAAGCTGATCGCGTCGGGCGGGATCCGCGACGGCGTCGACGTGGCCAAGGCCATCCGCCTGGGCGCGGACATCGCCGGGCAGGCGGCCGGCGTGCTGCGCGCGGCTACGGTATCCACCGAGGCGGTTGTCGCGCATTTCGAGATCGTTATCCGCCAGTTGGCCGTCGCCTGCTTCTGCACCGGCTCGGCTGATCTGGCGGCGTTGCGTCAGGCGCGCTTGTTGCCCTCGGCGCATCTGCCCGCCGGTTGATGCCGGCGTCGCCCGCACGTGGCGGCGGGCGCCTAGTCTTACTGAGTCCGAAAGTCGCGTTAACTATGGAAAGCGCTACCGGGCTGGGCTTCGCCGTCGCCACCACTCTCGCCGAGTCGGCGGTGAACTCAGTCGTCGGGAAAAGCAGCAGATGCGCTGGTCACTTCACGGTGCGCATATGCTCGTGCAGGTCCGGGCGGCGGAGATCAAGGGCGAACTTCGCAACCGGCTTCGGGCGCCTTTCCGATAGCCAGAACTGAACGGGTCCAATAGCCTACGCGCTTTACCGTCTATCTCAGCCGCGCTGTCGATTATGTCCGCAGCCAGGGCATCGATATTCCCGCCGATTTGCTCTCCCAGGTCGCACCGCTTCCTTGGGCTCATATCGCTCTCACCGGAGACTATCTCTGGAACGAAATTGACCGACCCCTCGAACGCTTCAGGCCGATCCGCGCTAACCGCTTCAATCCAAACAATTTCGAATTCCCTTAGCGGGTATTATTGTAGCCCCGGTTACAGGCAGCCCGCGAACGCGGGCGAAAGGATGGACGCCGTCCGAAACTAAAGCCCTGTCAGCGCTCCGAAATCATCGGCATGTTAATGAAGGCCGTCCGGCAGCTGAAATCGCTCCTCTCTTTCGCGTTTATAGGGCCACCGTCGGGCGCATCGGCGCCGAGGCCAAAATAGCCGTTCGCTGAATGTTCTTTCAGTTGGCCGTTTTCGCAGCGAACGTACGCACCGGGCCCATTCGGTAGAACCCCGGTGGGCGGTGGCCGTAGCAGCTGTTCTTGGAGGAACGCCATTCGCTGTGCCGCGCTAAAGGCTCGGAGATCCTCAATGACGGATTGATCTCTTTGCATATCATTATCTCCATATATGATACGCGAACAGATCATAGATTTTGACTTGCTCGCTGGAATGAGATACCTTTGCATCGCGCATTGGAATAGATCGTATAGGTATCATGACGGACTCTGAATCGGAAATTCTGCGCGAAATCGGTCGGCTTTTCAGGCAGGCGAGGCTGGCCGCTGCCATGACGCAGGAGCAGGTCGCTGATTTGGCGGGTATATCCCGTCCCCGCTATCGCGACATCGAAAAGGGAGCCGCAGCGGCGCGTGCGACGACGCTCATGAATATCGCTCGCGCACTCGGTCTGGAAATGATGATGGTTCCGCAAGTCATGGTGCCGGCTGTCCAGGCTCTATTGCGTCCGAATGATGATGACGATCGACCCGCCTTTGTTCCTCAACCTGACGATGACGATCATGGCTCCAGTTTTTCGCGCAGCTAAGACGATCCCGTCGCTGGACGTGCTCTTGAACGCACTGAAGGTCGGCACAATCGTTAGGACGCCGGGCGATTTCAATGCATTCAACTTCGATGAGGCCTACCGCGCGACGGGCGGCTTTCCGGTTTTCAGCCTGTCGTTCCGGGCAGCGACGGGAGGATTGCGGAAAGATCCGAAGCCTCTGGCGGGCGCCTTGCCCGCTTTCTTCGCGAACCTCCTGCCGGAGGAGAAATTGCGCGAGGCGATGGAAAAGCACCACGAAGGCAATGTGCGGCGAGGCAATGATTTCGATCTTTTGGCGGCGCTGGGCGCCGATCTGCCGGGAGCCGTACGGGCATTGCCCAGTGACGGCGCGATAGCGGTTTCGCAGGATGCTTCAAAGGATAAGCCCAAGGCACGGTTCTCACTTGCCGGCGTGCAGATTAAGCTGTCGGTCATGAAGAACACTGGAAAAGGCGGCGGCCTTACCTTGCCGATGGACGACGAGCAGGGCCGGTACATCGCCAAGTTCCCTTCGACGGCGTTTCCGGGCGTTTCCGAGAACGAATTCGCCAACCTCGCGCTGGCTGCAGCAATCGGCGTGGAGGTTCCTGAATCCGAACTGGTCGAGAAGTCCGATTAGCGTTCCCGAAGAATTCAACACGCTGTCGGAGGGCAAGGTCCTTCTCGTCAAACGCTTCGATCGCGGCGCCGATGGCGAGAGGATACACATCGAGGATTTCGCTCAGGTCTTCGGTGTCTATCCCTCGCGCAAATATGAGGGGGCCGCTTATCACGACATAGCCTTGGCCCTTGGCGTGGCCGTCTCGCCTACGGCGGCTCTCGAATTCGTCCGCCGCCTGGCGCTGACGGTCATCACTGGCAATGGCGACATGCACCTGAAGAACTGGTCTTTGATTTATCCCGGTAACGGCGACAAGCCGGTGCTTGCACCAATCTACGACGTTCTGTCGACCGTCCCATATATTCCCGCCGACGCCATGGCGCTTTCGCTTGGAGGGGAGCGCTCGTTCAAGGCGCTAGCAGCACCGCGATGGAAAGCATTTGCGAACCGTGCAAGGCTTCCGGAGCCGGCAGTCCTGAAGGCAGTGGTCGAGACCGTCGAACTCGTCAACGAGCACTGGTGGCATCTGCCTGAGCGCGACGTTGTCACGGCGAAAGTGCTCGAGCGGATCGACGAACATGTGAAGGCGATGACGCCGATACTGAACTCCTGCGCCGATAAGTGAGCCGAGTCCCCTTGGGTTGGTGATATGGCGGAATTATCCGCCCGTGGCCCCGGATGGATGGCCGTGGATCGATGGTATGCCAGCGTGGAGCGCAAGATTCCGCGCAGTGTCGATGAGGACACGCGAGACCAAGCACGTCAGCTCGCCGGAACAGAAGAGTTCGCAGCATCCCGCAATTACGCAAGAGGGTCGAGATGCTGTTCGCCCAGCTCAACACAACGATGCGGTTCGAACGGATGTGGTGACTGAGGATCGCGATCCGACGCTTTGTGTCGCCATTGTCGGGTCCGCTACACGGCTTGTTCCGACGATCCTTTCTTTGGCCTCAAGCTAAATCCCTGAAAAGCAACCATGAAATTATTCTTCGGTTCGGTCAGCCAAATTGGCACGAGTCTTGAGATCCTTGGGTGCGAGGCGGCGACAGCTGCCCGACCGGCATTCATGTCGCGGCAGCCGCGATGAATGGAACGAAGGAAGGAAAGCTACATGTCAGGTTTGCGTCAGATCGCCTTTTACGGCAAGGGCGGCATCGGCAAGTCCACCACCTCCCAAAATACGCTCGCCGCCCTTGTCGACCTCGGGCAGAGAATCCTCATCGTCGGCTGCGACCCCAAAGCCGACTCCACCCGCCTGATCCTGAACGCGAAGGCGCAGGATACGGTCCTGCACCTCGCGGCAGAGGAAGGTTCGGTGGAAGACCTGGAACTCGCGGACGTGCTCAAGGTCGGCTACAAAGGCATCAAATGCGTGGAGTCGGGCGGCCCTGAGCCGGGTGTCGGCTGCGCCGGCCGCGGCGTGATCACCTCGATCAACTTCCTCGAGGAGAACGGTGCCTACGACGATGTCGACTATGTCTCCTACGACGTGCTCGGGGATGTGGTGTGCGGCGGTTTCGCGATGCCGATCCGCGAGAACAAGGCCCAGGAAATCTATATCGTCATGTCCGGCGAGATGATGGCGCTCTATGCCGCCAACAACATCGCCAAGGGCATCCTGAAATACGCCCATTCGGGCGGCGTGCGGCTCGGCGGCCTGATCTGCAACGAGCGCCAAACCGACCGCGAGCTCGACCTCGCCGAAGCGCTGGCTTCCAGGCTCAATTCCAAGCTCATCCACTTCGTGCCGCGCGACAACATCGTCCAGCACGCCGAACTCAGGAAGATGTCTGTCATCCAGTATGCGCCGGACTCCAAGCAGGCCGGGGAATACCGGGCGCTGGCCGAGAAGATTCATACCAATTCGGGCCAGGGCACCATCCCCACCCCGATCACCATGGAGGAGCTCGAGGACATGCTGCTCGACTTCGGCATCATGAAGACCGACGAGCAGATGCTTGCCGAGCTTCAGGTCAAGGAAGCGGCGAAGGCGGCCGCACAGTAACGACCGCTACTGACTAGGGGCGCGGCCTTGACCCGGCGCGCCTTTCAAAAAACGGCGCCTCGTTGGTGAGGCGTCACCCTGAACCTTGAAAGGGGTCCCATGAGCCTGGAATACGAGAATGACGGCGCCCTCCATGCGAAGCTTATCGAGGAGGTGCTGTCGCAATATCCTGACAAGGCGGCGAAGCGCCGCAAAAAGCACCTCAGCGTCGCAAAGAGCGGCGACGAGGCTGGCGAGGAAAGCGAGGTCCTTTCCGAATGCGAGGTCAAATCGAACATCAAGTCCATTCCCGGCGTGATGACGATTCGCGGCTGCGCCTATGCCGGCTCGAAAGGCGTGGTGTGGGGTCCGGTCAAGGATATGGTCCATATCTCGCACGGCCCGGTCGGCTGCGGGCAATATTCCTGGTCGCAACGCCGCAACTACTACGTCGGCACGACCGGCATCGACACGTTCGTCACGATGCAGTTCACCTCCGATTTCCAGGAGAAGGACATTGTTTTCGGCGGCGACAAGAAGCTGGAACGGATCATCGACGAGATCGAGGAACTGTTTCCGCTGAACAAGGGCATGACTGTGCAATCCGAATGCCCGATCGGCCTGATTGGCGACGACACTGAAGCGGTGTCCCGCAACAAGGCCAAGGAGCACGAAAAGACGATCGTGCCGGTGCGCTGCGAGGGCTTCCGCGGCGTCTCGCAATCACTCGGCCACCACATCGCCAACGACGCGATCCGCGACTGGGTGTTCGAGAAGAAGGAGGTCGAGTTCGAGGCCGGCCCGTACGATGTCAATGTGATCGGCGACTATAATATCGGCGGCGACGCCTGGGCTTCGCGCATCCTGCTCGAGGAGATGGGCCTGCGCGTGGTCGGCAACTGGTCGGGCGACGCTACGCTGGCCGAAATAGAGCGAGCGCCAAAGGCCAAGCTCAATCTCATCCATTGCTACAGGTCGATGAACTACATCTGCCGGCACATGGAGGAAAAGTATGGCATCGACTGGATGGAGTATAATTTCTTCGGCCCCTCCCAGACCGAAGCCTCTCTGCGCAAGATAGCCAAGCATTTCGGGCCGGAAATCGAGGCCAAGGCCGAGGCGGTCATCGCCAAATACCGGCCGTTGGTCGATGCCGTCATCGCCAAGTACCGGCCGCGCCTCGAAGGCAGGACGGTGATGCTCTATGTCGGCGGGCTGCGCCCCCGTCACGTCGTCACGGCATATGAGGATCTGGGCATGGTGATCGTCGGCACTGGCTATGAATTTGGCCATAACGACGACTATCAGCGCACTGGCCACTACGTGAAGAAGGGCACGCTGATCTATGACGACGTGACTGGTTACGAGCTGGAGAAGTTCATCGAGGGGATCCGTCCTGATCTCGTGGGCTCCGGCATCAAAGAAAAGTACCCGGTCCAGAAGATGGGCATACCGTTCCGTCAAATGCATTCCTGGGATTATTCCGGCCCGTATCACGGCTACGACGGCTTCGCCATCTTCGCCCGCGACATGGATCTGGCCATCAACAACCCGGTCTGGAACCTCTACGACGCCCCCTGGAAGAAAAAAGCCGAGCCGTCGGCGGCGATCGCAGCCGAATGAAAATCTGGCCTCCCGGAAGCCGGGAGGCCGTTGAACGCCTGTGGCAGTTTGTCCGCGGGAGACCTGAAACGTTTCGACGTCCCTGTGCCGCCGTATGGCGCGGCCAGATGGAGAAGAGGTAACCACCCATGCCGCAGTCGGCTGAAAAAGTTCTCGACCACGCGCCCCTGTTCCGCGAGCCGGAATACAGGCAGATGCTCGCCGAGAAGAGGCTGAATTTCGAATGTCCTCACCCGGACCAGATCGTTACCGACCAACGCGAATTCACCAAGACGTGGGAATACCGCGAAAAGAACCTTGCTCGCGAAGCGCTTGTCGTGAACCCCGCCAAGGCTTGCCAGCCGCTCGGCGCGGTGTTCGCGGCCGCGGGCTTCGAGCGAACCATGTCCTTCGTCCACGGCAGCCAGGGCTGCGTGGCCTATTACCGCTCGCACCTGTCGCGCCATTTCAAGGAGCCTGCTTCGGCAGTTTCCTCCTCGATGACCGAGGACGCGGCAGTGTTCGGTGGCCTGAAGAACATGGTCGACGGGCTCGCCAACACGTACCAACTCTATGACCCGAAGATGATCGCCGTCTCGACCACTTGTATGGCGGAGGTTATTGGCGACGACCTGCACAGCTTCATCGAGAACGCCAAGGACGAAGGCTCGGTCCCGCGCGACTTCGACGTGCCCTTCGCCCACACGCCGGCCTTCGTCGGCAGCCATGTCGACGGCTATGACGTTACGGTCAAGGGCATTTTGGAGCATTTCTGGAAAGGCGAGGAGCGCACGGAAGCCGAGGGAACCATCAACATCATTCCGGGTTTCGACGGCTTCTGTGTTGGCAACAACCGGGAACTCAAGCGCCTGCTCGATCTGCTGGGCGTGTCCTATACCTTCATCCAAGACGCCTCTGACCAGTTCGACACGCCGTCCGACGGCGAATACCGCATGTACGACGGCGGCACCAAGATCGAAGACGTGAGGAAGGCGCTCAACGCCGAGGCGACACTTTCGCTACAGCATTACAACACCCGAAAAACACTGGAGTATTGCGAGGGGGTAGGGCAGGCGACTGCCTCGTTCCATTACCCGCTCGGAGTCCAAGCGACCGACGACTTCCTGATGGAGGTCTCCGCGATTTCCGGCAAGCAAATCCCCGAGGCAATCCGCCTGGAGCGCGGCCGACTTGTTGACGCCATGGCGGACAGCCAATCCTGGCTGCACGGTAAGAAATACGCCATCTACGGCGATCCGGACTTTGTCTATGCCATGGCCCGCTTCATCATGGAGACGGGCGGCGAGCCGACCCATTGCCTCGCCACCAACGGCACCTCGGCCTGGGAAGCGGAGTTGAAGGAACTGCTTGCATCCTCGCCCTTCGGCAAGGATGCTCAAGTCTGGGCGGGCAAGGACCTCTGGGCGATGCGCTCGCTGCTCTTCACCGAGCCGGTGGACCTGCTGATCGGCAACTCCTATGGCAAGTATCTGGAGCGCGACACGGGCACGCCGCTGATCCGGCTGGCGTTTCCGATCTTCGACCGCCACCATCACCATCGCTTTGCGCTCATGGGCTACCAAGGCGGGTTGCGCGTGCTGACGACGATCCTCGACAAGATCTTCGACAAGCTCGATCGCGAGACAAGCGAGACGGGCGTGACCGACTATTCGTATGACCTCACCCGCTAAGAGTGGCGGCCGGCTTTTGGCCGGTCTTCTTCTCGTTGGACTTTGGAGACCGACGCAATGTCCTCGCTCAGCACCAAAATCCAGGATGTCTTCAACGAGCCTGCCTGCGAGGAGAACCGCGGCAAGGATGCCAAGGCGCGCAAAAAGGGCTGTTCGAAGCCACTGACCCCCGGGGCGGCGGCCGGCGGCTGTGCCTTTGATGGCGCCAAGATCGTGCTGCAGCCGATCACCGACGTTGCGCATTTGATCCATGCGCCGCTCGCCTGCGAGGGCAATTCCTGGGACAACCGCGGTGCGGCTTCGTATGGGCCAACGCTGTGGCGCACAAGCTTCACGACCGACCTCACCGAACTCGATGTTGTGATGGGGCACGGCGAGCGGAAGCTCTTCAAAGCGATCCGCGAGATCAAGGAAGCGTATGGGCCGCCGGCTATCTTCGTCTATCCGACCTGCGTGACGGCGCTGATCGGCGACGACATCGAGGCCGTCTGCAAGCGGGCGGCGGAAAAGTTCGGCCTGCCGGTGGTGCCGGTCAATGCGCCGGGCTTCGTCGGCTCCAAGAATCTCGGCAACAAGCTTGCCGGCGAGGCGTTGCTCAAGCATGTCATCGGCACGGTAGAACCGGACGACGCCGGGCCCTATGACATCAACATTCTTGGCGAATTCAACCTCTCGGGCGAATTCTGGCTGGTGAAGCCACTCCTTGATCGGCTGGGCATCCGGGTGCGCGCCTGCATTCCGGGCGACGCGCGCTACCTCGACATTGCCTCCGCGCACCGTGCCCGGGCGGCTATGATGGTATGCTCGACCGCGCTCATCAATCTCGCCCGCAAGATGGAGCAGCGCTGGGACATCCCGTTTTTCGAGGGCTCCTTCTACGGGATCACCGACACCTCGGAAGCGCTCCGACAGATCTCTCAGCTGCTCGTGAAGAAGGGTGCCGATCCGGAGATCCTCGGCCGCACCGAGGCATTGATTGCAGAGGAGGAGGCGATCGCTTGGAAGAAGCTCGCGGCCTACCGGCCGAGGCTCGAAGGCAAGCGCGTGCTGCTCAACACCGGCGGTGTGAAGTCCTGGTCGGTCGTCCATGCGCTGAAGGAGATCGGCATCGAGATCGTTGGCACCTCTGTCAAGAAGTCGACCGTCGAAGACAAGGAGCGCATCAAGCAGATACTCAAGGACGACAACCACATATTCGAGCAGATGGCAGCGCGCGAGCTTTACGCCATGCTCTCAGAATGCAAGGCCGATATCATGCTGTCGGGCGGGCGCACGCAGTTCATCGCGCTGAAGGCCAAGACACCCTGGCTCGATATCAACCAGGAGCGCCAACACCCTTACGCCGGCTATGACGGCATGGTGGAACTCGTACGCCAGATCGACCTTGCCATTCATAACCCGATCTGGCGCCAGGTGCGGGAGCCGGCACCATGGGATTGCCAGCCTACGGTGAGGGAGGAACTGCCGAGCACGAAAAGCGAGACCGCCACCTTGCATGTTGTCCAGGAATTCGCCGGCACGACGGCCGACGATTTCGGCGAGTGTTGAGGAAAGCCGATGGTCCGCATCCTTCCCCAGACCAAAGCGGCGGCGGTCAATCCGCTGAAGTCATCGCAGCCGTTGGGTGCCGCCTTGGCCTTTCTTGGCGTTGACGGCGCGATGCCGTTGTTCCACGGCAGCCAGGGGTGCACCAGCTTTGCGCTCGTGCTGTTCGTGCGGCATTTCAAGGAAGCCATCCCCTTGCAGACAACGGCGATGGACGAGGTGGCGACGATCCTCGGCGGGGCAGACCATCTGGAAGAGGCGATACTCAACCTCAAGGCCCGCACAAAGCCAACGCTGATCGGGGTCTGCACGACGGCGCTGGTGGAAACCCGGGGCGAAGACTGCGCAGGAGATATCGCCAATATCAGGCTGAAGCGCACGGAAGAACTCGCGGGTACGGAGGTGGTGCTAGCCAACACGCCGGATTTCGATGGCGCGATCGAAGAGGGCTGGGCCAAGGCTGTCACAGCGATGATCGAAAGGATTACGCGGCCCGGCGAGCAGGCGCGGCAGTCGAAGAAGATCGTGATCCTGCCTGGCTGGAACCTCACTGTGGCTGATATTGAGCATTTGCGTGAGATGGTTGAAAGCTTTGGACTCAAGCCGGTGATTCTGCCGGACGTCTCCGGCTCGCTCGACGGTACGGTGCCCGACCGCTGGGTCACCACCACCTATGGCGGCACCAGCGTCGAGGACATCCGCGAGCTTGGCACGGCCGAGCAATGCCTCGTCATCGGTGAGCATATGCGCCGCCCGGCCGAGCTGCTGCAGAGGCTGACCGGCGTGCCTTACGTGCTGTTCCGGTCGCTGACTGGATTGAACGACGCCGACGGGTTCGTCTCGCTGCTGTCCGCGGTTTCGGGCGCGGCGGCGCCGGCTGGGGTGCGCCGTCGCCGGGCGCAGTTGCAGGACGCGTTGCTCGACGGACATTTCCACTTTGGAGGCAAGAAAATTGCGATCGCTGCTGAACCAGACCAACTCTACCAGCTCGCGAGCTTCTTCATCGGAATGGGCTCCGAAATCGCGGCGGCGGTCACCACGACCGATATGTCGAAAATTTTGGAGGAAGTACCGGCGCAGTCGGTTCAAATCGGCGATCTCGGCGATTTGGAAGCTCTTGGCGCCGGCGCTGATCTTCTCGTCACCCATTCCCACGGCCGCCAGGCGGCGCAGCGTCTCGGCATTCCGCTCATGCGGGTCGGCTTCCCGATCTTCGACCGGCTCGGCAGCCAGCACAAGCTCACAATCCTCTATCAGGGGACCCGCGACCTGATCTTCGAGGTCGCCAACATTTTTGAAGCCAACCGGCATGCGCCGACGCCCGAGGCGCTTGATCCACTCCGTAAGCGAGAAATCCCAGATGAGCTCCGTTCGTCGCCTCTCGCTCGTCACTGACGAGGTTCACGCACCGACGCCGGAACGCCAAGCCGGCGCATTGCGCGTGGCGATCGCCACGCAGGATATGAAGAACCTCAACGCCCATTTCGGGTCGGCCAGGCGCTTTGCTGTCTACGACGTGATGCGCGAGGAGTGGAATCTCGTGGAAGCCGTGGCCTTCGATGACGTTTCCGACGAGAGCGGGAAGCATCGGACTGAGGGCGACGACCGCATCACCCCGAAGGTGGAGGCGCTGAAGGGCTGTCATCTCCTGTTTTGTCTGGCTATCGGGGGGCCTTCGGCAGCCAAAGTTGTTTCGGCAAAAATTCATCCGATCAAAGTGCCGCACCCCCAAACCATCCAAGAGGTGCTGTTGCGCACGCAGATGATGCTCAGGACGTGTCCTCCCCCTTGGTTGCGCAAGGTGCTGGCGCAGGCAGGTGTCGCCGAACAGAAACCGTCCTTCGAGGACGAGGACTGAAATGAGGAGTGGGCGAAATGTCTGACGCCGTGGTTAGCCCTGCTGTCGCCGAAGACGAGGAGGCCCTTGCCACCCCGTTCGTCAAATGTCTCGTGCGGCTGGTCCGGGCTCATGATTCCCACGGGTCTTGGGAAGGCAAATCGGACGCCGAGCTGCTGGGCGACTTCATCATCACCAGGGAACAGCGCCGTTCGATCCCGATCATCGGCGATCCCGATCCGGACGTGCTGTGGAGGCTCGAGATGTTTTACACCGCCGTCGGGCTTGCGATCGAGGAGCGCTCCGGCCTGATGGCATCGCCGATGATGGAGATGAGCCATGAGGGCTTCGGGCGCGTGCTTTTCACGGCCGGGCGGTTGGTCGTTCTGTCGAAGACCCTGCGCGACGTCCACCGGTTCGGCTTCGAGACGTTCCGGAAACTCGCCGCGGCCGGTACCAAACTGGCCGGCAATGCGACCGCAGCCATTGAGGCTCATCCCGAGGTGGCGCGGGCGTGATGGAACCGATTTTCGATCAACGGGATCGTGTCAGGCCTTGAGGACATGCGATGGCCAGCCCTCTCAATCGAGGCGATCGAGGCCGATGTGGTTCTTGGGGCAGCGCTGATGAAGCCACTAGTCCTGATCTGTTCGCAGGATCCGGAGTTCTATCTGGTCCACAGCCACATTCTGGAGGTGGATGGCTTCACGATTCAACTGGCCGGCAGCGTGGAGGAGGCGCTTGCATTAGCCAGTGAACGGGAGCCGAAGGCCGTGGTGCTGGACTGCCAGCCAACAAGCGCGACAGGCTCCATAATCTGCGCCCGGTTCAAGGGGGAGCCCCGGACCGGCGGCCTGCCCGTAATTGCGCTGATCGCGCCCGGCGCCGAGAACCAGCACCTCGATCTATTGAAGGCTGGTATTGACGAGAGCTTTGTGCGGCCCTTCGCGCCGGCCAAGCTGCTTGACTGTCTACGGATGAAGCTGGCCCTGCCAAAGCCGGGTTCGAACGGGATTGAAATCGGCGGATGGATCTCCTGTGGCGACCTTGAGATAAGGCTCGATGCCCACCGGGTTCGGGGCAATGGCCACGAAGTCCACCTTGGGCCGATCGAGTTCAACCTGCTGCGGCTTTTGCTTGAGACTCCCGGCAAGGTCTTCACCAGAGACGAGCTGATCAGCGCGGCCTGGCCGGCCAATATTCATGTCGGTGTACGCACCGTGGATGTCCATATCAGCCGGCTCAGAAGGGCGCTGAAAGCGGCCTCCCCCTCCAGCGTCATTCGTACCGTCAGGTCGGCCGGCTACTCGCTCGAGTGGCCGGACGGCTGAATAGATAACCGATGTGGTGCCACTCCGCATTTCCGCGGGGCTAAGGGCAAGTCTTGCGGCTTCGAAACGCGCCGGCAGGTACGACATATTCAGAAAGAAGCAGTCAAATGGCTTTCAGAAGCGTACTCAGTGTGACGGGAGCTGACCACTCCGATCAGGATGTCAGAACAGCTGCCAACTTGTGTGCCGAAGTCGGCGCGTATCTTTCCGTACTGGTGATGTCGCCTCCGCCGCTCATTATGCCGTCTCCGCTGCTCGGCGATGGCATCCCCGAGTGGCCCGGACAACGCGCACAGGCCATCGCCAGACTGGACAAACGGTTTAGGCAGATCGAGAGATTTTCACAGGACATAGCCAGCCTGGAAAAAACATCCAGGGAAATTCACAAACTGCTGAGAGGCACGTGGCGGTGCTATGATGTCGATATTGCCAACTGCGATCAGGCCAGTGTCGGTGACGCGGTGCGACAGCGGGCGCTCTGCAACGACCTGACAATCGTCGGCCCCGCACTTCTCAACGACATTAACCTCGGCCCCTTGTTATCAACGGCAGCCTATTCGATACCGGAAAGCCGGTGCTTGTCGTGCCGGAGGGCGCTGAGGCGACTCTGTCGCCACGGCGCGTGCTGGTCGGCTGGGATTCGCGAGCCGAGGCGTCCCGCGCGGTTCGGGAAGCGCTGGATCTGCTATCCGCCGCTGAGGAAGTTCGTGTCGCCCTCGTCGATCCTGAGACGACCTGGACCGGAAGCGGCGCCGAGCCGGGAGCCGACATCGCTGCCTATCTCACTCGGCACGGTGCTCGGGTGTCGGTTGACCTGCTGGCGAGTGCCGGCAAACCGGTGGCCACGGTACTCGCGCAGCACGCAATCGACACGTCTGCCGACATGATAGTCATGGGCGCTTACGGCAGCCGCCGGCTGCGCGAGCGGCTCTTCGGTGGCGTGACGAGATGGATAATTGGGAAGCCGCCATTGCCGCTGTTTTTGGCTCGCTGACGGGTTCTGAAGTAGCCCCGATGCTGTTCGAGGCTCTACTCCCCTTGGTCACCTATTCTGATGCCAAGTCGGAGAAGGGTCGCGGCAAGGGGGCGCAACTTTCGCGAAGCTCCTCGGAGCCAATGTGCACGAGCCCGGCGAGAACATCCCGGACGTCTCTAACCGCGCTCAGGGGGTCTGCTCGCCCGAGTTGGTCCGTAATGCGGAGACCAATGGCCGGGCAGAGGTATGGGCAGTCCTCAATGCAGCCAAGATCACGCGCGCAGGTCGGCGTATGGTCGAAGAGAGTCGTTTCAGCGCGGCTGGCCGAGTTCGGACCCGTAGCGGCATCGCATGGGCGCTATCCCGATCTCCTCAACTTTGGCCGGGAGCTGAACAACGCGATGACCGTGCCGTGGCCGAGGCCCCCAACTTCGAGTCGGGACGGTCGGGCTCTTGCCGGAGTCGGCGCGAACGATGGCATCAATCACATTGTCATCGCCTGGGATGGTAGCCGTCAGCGGCGAGGGCGGCCGCATCTTCAGCGCTTTCAGTCTGCCCGGCCCACCGCGTGGCGACCGAGCGGCCTTGAGGCTGGTCAAATTCCGACAACGCTCACATTCGCACCAGGCGGTCCCTGTAGCGCCTGAGCACAGGGAACACAGAAGATAAAGGCACGAAGCAGGAACCCCGGAGAGCTCACCGGCCGCACATGCCGGCACTCATCCTGGCCTTTTTCGCCACGATCATAATCGTCGAGCTGACGATGGCGGTATTGGCGAGCCGAAGCTGGACCGGCTTCGTCGTGAAAAACTCCCATGTCGACAGCCACGAATTCAATCGCAACGCGCAAGAGGGCAGAGGCAGGCGGCGCTCGATCGGGATGGAGCGCCTCCCTGCAATCGCAAATGGCGAAATCCGCTACCGCCTGAAGGACTGGAACGGCAAGACGCTCAAGCCGGTGGCGTGAAGCGGACGAGACGATTGTGACGGGCCTGACGATAGCCAACGCAGTCATGATGTCCATCGGCCTCGTCCCTCGCCCGAATGCACATCGAGTCGTCCGGGCCACGCTTTTCTGCCGACGCGAAGCGCGTGATGCTTGTCCAAAACCTGACAGCGGCAGAAAACATGTCGGGTTCAATACAACCGGCCATCTTGGGCATCCGGAGGTGTTTTTCTACTGTAATCATGCGTTTAGTGCGCGCTTAGCGCGTTGGCACGGCCTTTGCGAATTGAGCTTCAGCAACACGGAGTGAATGCTGACTGCACGCAGATGCGCAAGACGAGCGATGCTCTCCCTTCCTTGAACCCTCGTGCCCCGTCTCAAAGGGGGAACAAGCTCGCGCATAGGTCACGCAACCTTTGGCAACAGCTTTGGAGAGCAACATGGTATTGCAGATGGGGTCACCGGCTCCTTCGATCAAAGTGGAGGACTGGCTGCGTGGCGAGCCCCTTGCGAACTTCCAGCCCGGCAAAGTCTATATCGTCGAATTTTGGGCAACTTGGTGCGAACTATGCATGGCGGAGATGCTCGATCTGATGCGGCTCCAGGAAAAATACAGGGACAGCGGACTTGAGGTCGTCGGCGTCGCGGCTAATGAAGACGCTGCAACAGCCGTTGAGGCTCGCACCAAGTTGGACGCGTGGTTGACCGAAAAGTGCTCGCATCTGAGCTATCGGATCGCGTTCGACCACACAGGTGAAATGAACAAGCTTTGGATGAACCCCAGCTTTTCCGTCGGGATTCCGACCTCGTTCGTGGTCGACCGAGACGGCCACATCGCCTTTACCGGTCATCCCAGCCAACTCGATGAGGTTTTGTCCAAAGTGCTCAACGGCAGCTGGCGCATCAGCGATAAAGCTAAAGCCGCCGATATGGAGCGGATCGCCACAAGCGAACCCATGGCGCGCAAACAAGCGTTGAAGCAGCCGATCGATGACAGATTCTGGGCGGCGGTGAAGTTAGAAGATTGGAAGACGGCGCTCTGGGCGATCGAAGAGGGCATCGCCTTGATGCCCGACGACATCAATTTTCGCCTGGCTCATGCGCATCTGTTGCTACACAAAATTCAAGACATGTGGACCGGCTTGCCCGTGATGCGCCAATTGGTTCGCGACGCGATCGACAAAAACTCCGAGGACTGGATGGTTTCGGCGCTAGACCAACTTTTCCATCCGGCCAATGACCATTCGCGCCTTCCCCCTGCTGAGCGCTTCGCGATGGGCAAGGAGCTGTCCGAACACATCCTGGCGCTGAATCCCCCGCAAGGCGACAGCCCTAAGTTCCGATCCTATCCCGCGGTCGCCCGGTGTTATCACGAGAACGGCAACAATGATCGCGCGATCGAGTTGGTCGAAATGGCACTGACGTCGCTGGACGGTCCGGAGCCTATCCCGGCCGAATTGAAAGAGCAGCATCTGCCGGATTTGCTGCAGGCCCTCGCCAAGTACAGGGGTGGGAAGGTTTGTTGCGGCGCTCTCTTTGCGGCTCCGCAAAAACAATTTCCCGAAGGCGCCAAAGCGTGGTCGGCCGAGGAGGAAAGATAAAAAGGGTAATTGGTCGAATTGGCTTACTGGCCAATTCGTCCATTTCCCTGGCGTGACCGCAGCAGGAGGGTCCATGCAGCACTTGGTCGATCGCTTCCAGCAGGATCGAGGCTCGAAACTTCATGGCCTCCGGCCGCATTGCGGCGGAAGTGATGTTCGACGCGAATTTACGTTGAAGACTTCGCAGTCAAGGACGTGTTCAAGGTCGGCCAGAGGGATTTTAATTGCGTGGCATCAGCCGCGCCGAGCCGGGCGTCGGCTGCGCAAGTGTGCCCGAAGTAGGCATCCCAGAAAACAGACATCGTGCTTCGAGGAAGGGGACTGAAATGAGGAGAAGGCTAAATGTCTGATGCCGCGGTCAGCCCGGCTGTCAACGAGGACGAGGCGGCCCTTGCCATGCCTTTTGTCAGATGCCTCGTGCGGGCTGATCCGTGCTCAGGATGCCTCCGGGTCACGGGAAGCCAAATCGGACGCCGGACTGCTGGGCGACTTCATCATCACCAGAACAGCGCCGTGCGATCCCCATGATCGGCGATCCCGATCCGGACCTGCTGTGGAGGCTCGATATGTTCTACACGGCCGTCGGGCTTAGGATCGAGGAGCGCTCCGGCCTGATGACATCGCCAACAATGGAGATGAAACCCATGGGGGCTTCGGACGATTGCTTGCCACGGCCGGGCGGTTGGTCGCTCTGTCGAGACATCCACCGGTTCGGCTTCGAGACGTTCAGGACGCTCTCGGAGACCGGTACGAAACTGGTCGACGATGCGACTGCAGCCATCGAAGACTATCCCGACGTGGCACGGGCGTGAAGAAACCGATTTCGAGGAAGGATTTATGTCAAAGCTAGATGAGATGGGGAAGAAAGTCCGAAAGCTTCAGCTGCGCGCGGCAGTTGCCAAGATGAAATTGCGCGACCTTGCAGAGAATCTCCCGGGAAAATGGACGGAGATCAAGGAAGTTGCCGAGGAAACGTCGGCGGTTTTTGCCGAGTTGGATGGTGCCAAGAGAGAGCTCGCTGCAATGAAGAAGTTACGATGACGAGCACATTCACCACCCGCGACGGCTCCGGATGGGTGCCGGAATATCTCACCGCAATAGACGGCACGACCTGCATCGGCTGCGGCCGCTGTTTCAAAGTCTGCTCGCGCGAGGTCATGCATCTCTACGGCGTCGATGACGCGGGTAAAATCCTCGGCGCCTGCGACGGCGAGGACGACGACGACTTCGATGGGGAGCTCAATCGCATGATCATGGTCGTCGACCATGCCGGCCGCTGCATTGGCTGCGGAGCCTGCGGCCGCGTCTGCCCGAAGAACTGCCAGACCCATGTTGCGGCCGACCAGGTCGCAGCATGATCTGAGGAGAACCAGGAGAACGGCGTTGCCCTTAAAAATCTTTTGTCGCGTCCTGGGGCTGGTGCTGTGCAGCAACGCTCTGATTGTCTACTTCGCTTCTCACTCCATCCGCACAGTAGTCGTCACGACGCTGGCTTGTTGGCTGCTCCTCCAGGTCTGCTATTTCGCGAGCGTGCTCTTTATAATCTGGCGGTCTGGCTGCGCTACCAGAGATGGCCGAATGGCTGTGCATTTCGGCAGCTGCAAGGACCTTGGATCCGAGCCGCCAGGCCATGATGAGGTGACGAATGAATCTGCAGACTTACGCCAGCTCGATCAAATGCTAGCCATATCGCTGCTGCTGCCTTGAGGGCCATGAAAGGTCAGGATACTTTGGATCAAGCATGAACATTGAGCGGATCTTGCAAGGAGGGCTTGAGGTCGATGGCGGCCGCAATCGGTCATTCTATTTAATCCGGGAAATGCAGTTCTTCGAGTCCATAGATGGTAGCTTGTCCATGCGGGTGCTTGGTCTCGACGACAAACGAGGCGCTGGAACTAATGATGGGCCTCATTCTGGAACGTCGGAGGATGCAGCTAAACCTCAAATCAAACATGCCTTTTAGAATGACCCGTGCAAGCTAATTTCAGCTCAATCACGTGTTCGGAGAGAACATGCTTGAAAGATTCGAACGCTATCCGCTCACCTTTGGACCAACGCCCATCGAGAAGCTCGACCGCTTCGGCAAGCATCTCGGGGGCAAGGTGGAAATTTACGCCAAACGCGAGGACTGCAACTCCGGTCTCGCATTTGGCGGAAACAAGCTGCGCAAGCTCGAATATATTAATCCCCGACGTGATCGCGTCAAACGCCGATACGCTCGTCTCCATCGGCGGCGTGCAGTCCAACCACACGCGGATGGTCGCCGCGGTCGCCGCCAAGATCGGCATGAAATGCCTCCTGGTCAGGAGAGCTGGGTACCACATGAGGATGCCGTCTATGACCGGGTCGGCAACATTCTCTTGAGCCGCATCATGGGAGCAGAGGTGCGCCTGGTCGATGAGGGCTTTGACATCGGCATCCGCCGCAGCCGGGAACAAGCGCTTAGGAGGTGCGCGCCCAGGAGAAACAGCTTGGGTTCGCCTTCGACCACATCGTCGTTTGCACAGTCACGGGCTCGACGCATGCCGGCATGGTCGTTGGATTCGCTAAGGACGGTCGACAGCGAAACGTGATCGGTATCGATGCCTCCGCCACTCCCGCCCAAACCATGGCGCAGGTCCTAAACACTTGCCCGGCATACTGCGAAGCTCGTCGAGCTTGGCACGGAAATCGTCGAGGATGACGTGGTGTTGCTCGAGGAGTACGCGTACCCGCGTTATGGCATTCCGTCCGAGGAAACCAAGGATGCCATCCGTCTGTGCGCGCGGCTCGAGGGTACAATTACTGATCCCATCTATGATGGCAAAGCGATGCAAGGGATGATCGACCGCGTCCAAACGGGCTTCTTTCCAGAGGGATCGAGAGTTCTCTATGCGCACCTCGGCGGCGCGCCGGCGATCAGCGGTTATAGCTACACCTTCCGCAACGGCTGACGATCGAGAGGCTGCGACGTCCCTGCCGTGCCGGCGATGCGCTCCAAGTTCGGGTGACTGGATTTCGGGATCGACGGTGGAATGGGCTCCAGACGCTGCCGTCGGATATACGCTGACTCACGCTCGTCCGGTGGGCGAGGCGAAGCTGTCACTTGCTCAATCAGAGGCAATTTAGCCATGTCATACGCGGTCAAGGAAATCTTCTACACGCTCCAAGGTGTTGGGCGGGCTGCCGAATTCTGTCGTTCGCTGGATGTAACCTTTGGTCGGGGCGTGCAGCTCGATCGCGCTACGGCAATCTGCAGGTTTTGTGATACCGATTTCCTTGGTATGGACGGCGCCGGCGGTGGACGCTTTGCGACCGCGCTGGAGCTTGCATCTGACATTGAGCAGGCATGGCGTGGGGCTGGGGAGCGCCTAGTCGTCCTCACTGGAGGGGAACCGCTTCTGCAGGTAGATGAAAAAACTTGTAAAGCTAAAAGCCCTGCACGACTCGGGATTTGAAATTGCTGTGGAGACCAACGGTACCATTCATCCGCCGACTGGCATCGCTTGAATCGGTATCAGTCCGAAGGCCGGCGCACCGCTCGTAGTCACGGCCGGTGACGAACTTAAGCTTGTCTATCCTCAGCTGGGGCGGAGCCCGAGCTTCTTGAAGGCCCGCATTTAAGCACTTTTTACTCCAGCCGATGGACGGGCCTAAACGCGAGGCGAATACGGCGGCTGCCGTCCGCTATTGCCTTGCCAACCCACGCTGGCGGCTGACTCTTCTAACCGACAAGTTTCGTGGGATCCCATGAAAATTACACAGGCTTTCACGTTCGAGGCAGCATGAATTCGATGGCAGCGCGGTGCGATGACGAACCCGGTCTCGATCCCGAACTGGCCCGTATGGCTACAGAGCGCGTGCATGCGGGGAAAGATTTCAATGGGAGGAGCCGGTGGCGCGGAAAATACCGCGCTTGTCCATTCCAAGGACGCGAAACGACTGCTACTGGTGGGTTTCGCGGGGCAGGCCTGGGAAGTCGCTGACACGTCTTGTATCTTGCCCTCGTCGCGAGCTTCACGAGCGGGACAGAACTTGTCATCGATGGCGGCAGGTTCGCAGGTCCCTTTGCCCGCCGGACGTAAGCGGGCGTCGCTAGTAGTTCTGAAATCTGAACTGACGCAGAGCACAAGAGGAGTGAGCTTGCGTTCATCGAGGGAAAAACTCGAGCATGAAATCTGAAAGCTCTATGCGGTGTTGAGTATCGGCTCGGCCCGCCCGAGCAATCTTCGGACGCGCAGTGTAGGGCGAGCCACCTCACCGACAGAGGCGGACATACGGTCTTACGATGAAGAGACGACAAAGATATCTCCTTCGTATGATCGACCTGAACGACCTGCAAAGGCCGAGAGGCGCCGAACACCCCAGGAACCGCCTGTGTCTTCTTCACGATCGCGGTTTTCACCTCGCTGTCGCCGGGTGGCCGAGAAGATGTCGAAACATATGGTGGCGGCCGGCGACGTCGCCGGCATGCTGGCGCGCTTTGCCGAGCTCAGGAAAAGGCAGAGGCTCGGACCGGGCAGTGCTTTCCGATCATCGTGATCCAGGAGGACGGGCTCGACGGCTTCTGGATCCATGGCGTGCTGCAAGCCGAAGGAATCGAAAGCCACGTCGTCGATCCGGCATCGATTGCAACCTCGCGCCGACGGCGCCGAGCCAAGACCCTTGACGAACGAGCGCGTGCGACACGTCAATCGCGTCAAAGGCCTGCCGTTCGCCCAGGGCGTGTCCGGCTAAGAGCCGCTCCGCCGCGACCGGCGGAAGAGATTGGAGGCGCTCAAGACCGGCGACGGCCGACCCTTGCCGGCCCATCTGCAGGCGCAGGTCGGCCGGGAACTCGACAGGCTCGAACTGCTGCTCGAGCACAAGGCGGTCGAGACCGAGCGCGATGCCATGCTCGCGGCCACCGAGGTTGTCTCGCCGGCACCGGCGATGCTGCTCGACCTGAAGGGCATCGGGCCGGAGTTTGCCGCTGTTCTGTGGTCGGAGGGGGCTGTCGCGTCACTTCGACAACCGGCGACAGGTCGCCGCCCAATGCCGGCCTGGCGGCGACCCCCTGGCAGAGCGGCTCGGTCAATCACGACCAGGGGGTATCGAAAGCCGGCAATCCGAGGTTGCGAACGTCGCTGATCCAGACGGCCTGGCTCTGGCTGCCCCATCAGTGCCAAGGCATCCCATTGAAATCGTCGCGGAGAGAGTCTCATGATTAACTGCAAAACGACATGATCAGTCTGCTGGCAGTGTGGCACGCTGATCTTTGCGGCACCTGCGAGGCAACCGCCCCTCACTTACATCACTCGAGATGCGGTCCGCGATGGTCAGGGGTTGAACGCTAAAGCCATGCTGCTGTACGCGACGCAGAAGACCTCCCTTGGCGTATTCGAATGGCTCGACAGTTTTGTGATACTCGCGCGGCGAGCGATGGTAGCGATCGAGCGGCACGCCGCCCAGTGCGTCGTGAGGGCGCTGCAGCCGATCTTGTGCACACTAATTCACCTGGGGCAAAAACTCCACCCACCGCTGTCTTCAGAGCCGAAAGGGGTTCGGCGTGCATGCGACACAAATGTAGGGGATCCGACGTAAGAGCAAACCGACGTTTTATCAGCAGGGCTGTCATCTTGTTTTGGAAGGATTTTTCGTTTGGCACGATACATGCTGCGCTGTCTGCAACGATGCCAAGAAGCGTTGTGATGTTGATTGGGGTGAGAAATGGATTTAGGGCTTGACGGCAAGGTGGCAATGGTCGCGGCCGCCTCCAGCGGCTTAGGTTTTGCCACAGCTGAGGAGCTAGCTAAGGAAGGCTGCCGCCTGTCCATCTGTGGGCGGGATTCGGGGCGGCTCGAAAGAGCAGCGGATCGGTTGCGCGGCACACGCGCCGAAGTGCTCGCGCGCGCGACCGATGTAACTGACTGCGCGGATGCCGCAGCTTGGGTTGCCGAAACAGCAGAGCATTTTCGGTGTATCGACATCTTGGTGACGAATAGCGGCGGCGTTTCTGCCGGACCACCCTCGGCCATGACGCCTAAGGATTTCGGCGATGCGTTTGACCGAGTGCTTTTACCTTCGATAAATCTAGTTACGGCTGCCTTGCCGTATCTGCGGCGCTCGCGGGCGGGGCGAATATTGATGCTCGCTTCCGAGGCTATTGTACGGACCCCAGTACATTTCGCGCTCTCGGGTGTCGCACGAGCAGGGCTAGTGCCCTACTGCCACGCGCTCGTACAAGAATTGTCGGGGGAGAGCATCACCGTAAACGTGCTCGCTCCTGGAGCACACAGCACCGCTATTCACGAAGCCAATCGCCTCGGCGACCACGCCGAAGCCATCCGTGCGCTCGAGGATAGGACCCCGGCAAGGCGCCTTGGCGATCCTTCGGAATTCGCAGCAGTCGCTGCATTCTTGGCCAGCGCCCGTGCGGCCTATGTCAGCGGCGTGCTGATCGTCATCGATGGTGGGCTGAGTGCAACCGTCTGAACAATTCGTCGTTCTAGGAGCCGTCGCATGAACGAAGTCAACGCAAACAGAGCCGTCATCGATCTTGGCCCTTCAACCGCACATGCGTGTATTCGGGATCGTCCTGAGCAGGAGCTCACTTTGCCCTTTAGTCTTCTAACCCTTGGAAATAGATCCGCAAACCCGCCGACGCCGCGCCTGACAGTGCGCGATCAATTCAAGGTGATCGATCTTTCACAGCGCGACTCGGGAATGAATTCTGAAGAGGTGGTTGACGCAGCTGAGCTGGTCGACGCGCTTCCTGCGTTTCATCGCGCTTTTGGCTATGCAAGGTATTTACTTTTATCGCGGGGCATCGCCGCTCTTGCGATTTGCCTCACGCTGATCTTTCCTGCCGAACCATGACGTTACCTCAACTAAATCAAAATAATAGCTATAGTGAGTAATCTACAATGTCCGATACGAATCGTAATTCTCCAATTGGTGCAGAAAGATACCAGGAGCTCTTCGGAGTTGATGGCAAGGTAGTCTGCATTTCAGGCTCCAGCCGCGGTCTAGGGAAGTCGCTCGCCACCTGCTTTGGCCGATTGGGGGCGAAGGTAGTCGTTTCCTCGCACAATTATGAAGAGCTGGCCGAAGCAGAGGCCGAACTTGCGGGCCAAGGAATCAACGTGACGGCTATCCGCGCTGATGTGCGGTCGCACGACGATTGCAAGCTACTTATCAGTGGCACGGTCGACCGGTTTGGCCAGATCGATGTGATGGTCTGCAACGCAGGTACCGACGTCATTAAGCCAGCGCATTCATATGAAGAGCCGGAATGGGACGAAATCGTCGATACCAATCTGCGGGGCTACTATTATTGTGCGAAGTTTGCCGCCCAAGCAATGCTGGAACAAGGCGGCGGCAGCATCATCATGACTTCTTCTGTCGCCAGTTCGCTCGGCATACCGGGCCTCGCTGTCTATGCTGCGAGCAAGGGTGGCGTCAATCAACTGACGCGTACCATGGCGGTAGAATGGGCCAATAAGGGTATTCGTGTAAACGCGGTCGCACCTGGATTCATCAACAACTTCATGGATGGGGTTCATCCTAATCTCGATAGCCCTTATCAGCGCCGCGCAATGGAACTCACTCCGATGCGACGCCGCGGCAATTTGTCCGAGTATTTCGGGCCTTACATTTTCCTCGCGAGCCCAGCTGCATCATTCGTCACAGGCGAGATTCTCTATGTCGATGGGGGCTACGCCGCGAGCTGATGCAGGTGGTTCCATGTTGTGGCGGTATTTGGAGGTGGCTAGGCAATGTTAAGCGCAATACCAGATGAAGTGAACTTCCTAGACTGCACCTTGCGCGACGGTGGCTACTACACAGGTTGGGATTTCGCGCCGGAACTGGTGTCGGACTATGTCGCTACTATCAACACTCTCCCGGTGCGCATGGTCGAGCTGGGGCTCGCCGGAAAGCCTGAGAGCCACGGATATTTCGCCAGTGTGACGAGCTCTAAGGCCGAAGAGGTGGCTGCTGGTCTCCTGGTCAAGGCATGCGTGATGATCGATGCCAAGGATGTGCTTGCGAGCGAACTGCCTACGCCCCTTGCCGTGATCCGTCTGACAGAAGGCCTACTACCAGGGCGCATCACGACCGTCCGCGTGGCAGCGCATTACAGCAACTTGGCTGCCTGCCAAAACATTTGCGCTGAGTTGTCTCACAGAGGCTTCCGTGTGTTTTTGAATCTCATGCAGCTCGATGCAGCAACTGCTGCAGAAGTTGAGACGTGCCTGGAGGAGGTAAAGCAGATCGACACGATCGACGTGCTTTATATTGCCGACTCCTTTGGCTCAATGAAGCCGAATCGCGTTCAGGAACTTATCGGCCGGTTTGCGGGTCGACTTGAGCCTGACATTGGATTCCACGGCCATGACAACCGCGGATATGCACTGGTCAATTCAGTAGCCGCCGCTATGGCGGGAGCGACCTGGATAGACTGCACCATGGGTGGCATGGGCCGCGGGGCAGGAAATACGGCTAGTGAACAGCTCCTACCGATTCTCACTCGTCTCGAAACATCCAAGGAACGGGCACTCCTCGAGCACGTCTTGCGTCACTTCGATCCGCTTCGCAAACGCTATGGCTGGGGCAGCAGCGCGGCATATCAATTCGCGGGCTCAAACTTTATCCATCCGTCCTATGTTCAAAAGCTACGTGAAGGCGGGGCTTTGTCTGACGCCGCGATTATCAGGCGCCTTTCGGAACTTCGCGCCGATGAACGGATGAGTTTTGCCGATGAAAAGGTGTCGGCGCTGATGGCGCAGGACATCGCTTGATCGCAGATATCTCTGTTGAGGTGCCCTTTTCCAAACTTGGAGGAAGCCATGACTCCATCGAATGCGGTAGTGAAACCATCAGTCCTCCCGTCCGATCCACGGTTTTCATCAGGCCCTTGCCGTAAACATCCCGGTTGGAGCGTGCACCCAACTATGCTGCGCTATGTTGGACGGAGTCACCGGAGCTCCGAGGGAGCAGAAAGGCTAGGTGAAGTAATCAGGCGCATGGCCTCTTTGCTAGAACTCCCTGATAGCTGGCTTTGCGGAATCGTGCCCGGTTCAGGCACTGGGGCTTGCAGCATGGCCTTACAAAATCTACTCGGCCCGTTTCCAGTCGAGACATTCTTGTCAGACAGCTTCTCGCAGTATTGGGCAAATGAGATCGATACGTTGGCCCTTACGTCCCAAAGGCGGCACATCTGTGCTTACGGCGATTTTCCGAACACCAGCAGGATCGACCCCAATCACGACATCGTTCTAGTGCTAAACGGCACCAGCAGCGGCGTTTGTCCACCGGACCTTGACTGGATTCGTCCTGACCGTGCCGGGCTTGTGATCGCAGATGCCGTCTCGGCAGCTTTTACGAGGCAGATCGACTACGATCGGATCGATGTTCTGTGCTGGTCATGGCAAAAGGCGCTTGGCGGCGAAGGCGGCCACGGCATGATCGCGCTCTCGCCTCGAGCCCAGGCACGGCTGGAAGCCGGCGGTCGTAAGCCTGTCGCCAGGCTCATGAGGCTGCACAACGCCGACGGGTCTCTAAACAAAGCGTTCTTTGGCGGCCGCACGATCTCGACCCCCAGCATGTTCGCCGTCGAGGATATCCACTCTGCGCTCGACTGGGCCGAAGCGTGCGGTGGACTACCCGCGCTTCTGAACAGGGTTGCCAATAATTATGCTGTGATGGACGACTGGGTGAACTCTACTCCTTGGATCGATTGGATTTGCACCGATCAGGCAGCACGCTCCACCTGTTCAATTACCCTTCGGCTTGTGCGAGAGCAACTCGCTGCCGGCGAGACAGAGGACGACGGTAAAATCGCTGGGGGGATAATCCGTCTACTCGAAGCCGAAGGCGCGGCTTTTGACATCTGGAGCTACGGTGACGCGCCGCCGGGATTCCGGATATGGGCGGGGCCTACGGTCGAGACAGACGACTTGGCGATTCTATGCGAGTGGCTGGCCTGGGCTTATAGCCAGACGTGCGAGGCCAACATACCACCCGAAGCGAGGGTCGTGCGTCACGGCTACTTTCCGCCCTCTAAGGCGCTCGTAGTTCAGCCAAGGACGGAGTCGGCTTGTCCTCAAACCGCGGCCCTCGAAAGCCCACCACCCCAGACACTGGCAGATTGCTATGACGCGATGCTTTTCGACGCGACGGGGGTCCTGATCAGCCAAAATGATGCCCTCCCGGGCGCCGCTGATGTTTTGGCCCGACTTAATATGTCAGGTCAACCATACTATATCGTGACGAATATCAGCAGTGGATCGGACGAAACGATATTTGCGCGTCTTCGCTGCGCGGGACTTCCAATTCCGGCGGTCGACCGTATCGTGTCTGCGGGCGGGGTCACGCGACATTGCGTACTCGGAGAGCTAGCGGCCGGGCGACTAGTTTCGTATGTGGGCAGTGCACACGCTGCGCATGACATCTTCGGCAAGCATCCAAATCTTCATTGCGCTGATACGGCCGCGACATTCGACACACTCGTAGTGCTCGATGACGAAGATTTCGATTTTAAGCGGGCTGCCGATAACATCCTGTCGACCTTTCAACGCAGACTGATCGAGACGGGTGAAATGCCCCGTATTATAGCGGCAAACGCGGACATCATTTATCCTGGCAAAAACGGCACACTCGTCTTTGGACCAGGCATAATAGGGCCAATGCTTCAAGCTGGATTAGCGCCCTTCGGTGCTCCTCCAATCTCACTAGAGATTATGGGCAAGCCAGGAAGAGCGATTTTCGAAGAGTGCATCGGTCGGGCCGGTACCGACCGTCTTTTGATGGTCGGCGATCAGGTTGACACTGACATCAAGGGCGCAAAGGCTGCCGGGCTCGACGCACTTCTCGTAACCACTGGCCTCAACAACAGCGGCGAGTTGCGTCAAGACGAGAACGGCGCTCCCGATTATGTCGCAAAAAACCTCGGTCAGATCTTCGACGGCAGTTTGTGTCCACATCTTCGATCGTCGAAGCATTCCAGCACAACAAATCAGGTTTGGGGCAGCTTCGAGTGAGAATTGCGGAGCGGACAAGGCGCATCTTGGCGGCAGCGGTTGAACGCGGCAGCATGGTTATGAGGGAGATGGCGATAATCGTTTCGACTATTTCGGCGAAAGGGTCGTGATGATGCAGCCCACCTTGCGGGTTTTTTTGGGCCCCGCCGAGATTTGTCGCTGATTTGCAAGGAGCACCGACGGATGTAGTGGGACGCAGTGATGCCAGGCATCAAGACAGGCACGAAGATGATCATTATCGCCGCGTGGAAGTGATTACTGGCCGTCTGGAGGCGGCGCGACTGGACGCCGGCGGAGAAGGTGCGGATCGTTGCGGAAAGTGCGCAGCCGGGCGCCAACATCTCGGCCGCCGCACGGCGTTGGGGCGTCAGCCGCGGCCTGCTTTTGGGTCTGGCGGCGGCAGGCGGGGCTAAATTAGTGAACCCAGACGTGATGACGGAGACGACAACTCTTCAGTTGCTTGAGATGGGTGGAAGCCGGCTCGACCTGACGGGTTCGGTCGAACCATCCTTGGCGGTTGATGTTGTGGGTGCGGTGCGAGTGGCGCAGTAATTGCCCTTTGCGGTTGAGGTGAAGGTCGCTGTAGCGATGTCGGTTTCCGCCGCGCCATAAACGGCCTGATTGCGCTGGTCGCGGCCGCTCTTGCGGCTACGTCTTTGTCTTCCGCCCCAAGCGCAGTGATAGGGCTGCGGCTCATATTTTGGGACGCAACACGCGCGCTCTAATGAGGGTGCGTGTTGCCGTCCCAGCGAGAAGGAGGTTCAGGATCCGGAGGCAACCGAGGGTTCCATGTCGCATGAAAGGAAAGTGATGACTAAGAAAAAGGCCGTTTGCAATAACGTGAGCATACCGGTCATCAGCAAGGAAACCGGTAGCGCAAGGGTTTATTCCGAGCTCCGCCACAACATCCTCAACATGTCTTTGCCGCCGAGCTACCCATTGGACGAGGTCAGCCTGAGCCAGCGTTTCAATCTTTCGAGATCGCCGATACGCGAAGCGCTGGTCAGGCTGGCGAGCGAAGGGCTCGTTCTGACGCTTCCGAACAGAAGCACCATCGTCGCCCCGCTCGATTTCCGCAGCGTGCCCGAATATTTGGACGCCCTCGACCTCCTACAACGCGCCACGCACCGGTCGGCGGCTGTGTGCAGGTCGGAAGAAGAACTTAAGGAAATCGAGGAGTCCGAACGGAACTGCAGCCTGGCCGCACAAAAAACTTATGAGAGCGGCGAGTGGCTGGCGATCATCGAGGGCAACTATAATTTCCACATGACAATCGCGAGGGCGGGTCGGAACCAGTATTTAGCCAGCTTTTACAAGCGCGTTCTTGAGGAAGGCAGGCGTATGCTTTACTTCCACAACGAGTTCCTTTCTAAACGCCTCGGAGCGACCGCGGATCGGCTTGATCTCGGTCACCCCGAGATCGTGGAGGCCATTCGCGACCGGGACGCCGACCGAGCCGAGCAGTTGGCGTACGAGCACGCCACCCAGTTTAAGGGGAACTTTCTCGAGTATCTAGAGCAGTCAGTCACGTCAAAAGTGAAGATCGTAATGGCCTAAGCCGGGCTGCCGGCTGCGAGATCATTTGAGCAGGTCGAGGCGCCGCCTGCCTGACTTGACAATCAGCCTGTTCTGGTGTGTGGAGAGGTTTGACCATGAAGCGCTGGTCGCTCCTGCTCGATCGGCTGATGTTGATACATCCACCCCGCGTACCGCTCTCGATCGCGCTGAGCGCCTCGCGCAGTGTCATTTCCCGTTGGCCCCCAGCCAAGGCCCAGAGCGCGCAAACAGCTCAGCGAAACATCGGCGATACGCTCATGCTCGTCATCACTCAGCAGTGCCGGGTAGGTGCACCCACGATAGACGAAATGCGGTGGAGGGCCGAAGTCACCGGTGCCAATCCCAATGAGCTCATTCCCGATTTTGTCGGCGCCATACAAGGTGCTTGTGCGAATTCTTCGACCAGTATCCTCGGCGCCGACCGCCCAATGTGTGTCCCGCCCAACAGATGAATCGTGTGTTCGACTACCTCATCGGCAGTGCGGCACAATCGGACCCCGACGCTGCCGCTGCCCACCACAGGCTTAACTATCACCGGCAGTCCGATCTCCGCGGCAGAATCCTCTACATCCGCTGCATTGGCCGCCAAGCGATAAGCAGGTATCGGAACGCCTGAGGCCGCGAGAAGTTGACGC